>NZ_PXWG01000009.1 GCF_003011965.1 Streptosporangium nondiastaticum | reverse complement strand
GCCCCCCGCCGCTCCCCCTTCTCCCCCGCCCGAGCACCAGTGGCCGCTTGAGCACCAGCGACCGGCCGAGCACCAGCGACCGGCTGAACATCAGCGCCCGGCCGAGCCGCCGCCCGACCAGCGGTTCCGCCCCGCTCCGGCCCCCGCCCCCGCGGCCGGAGCAGCGGAGTCACCCGACACCCACGCCGTCCGCAGCACCCTGGCGGAGCTGGAACCCGTGGCCGACAAGGCCACTTCGTACTTCTACGCGCTCCTGTTCATACGGAATCCCGATCTCCGCGCCCTCTTCCCCGTGGCCATGGACACCCAGCGCGACCGCCTCTTCAAGGCGCTGCTGACCGCCGCCCGGCACGCGGACGACGCCGTCACCCTCACCACCTACCTCTCCCGGCTCGGCCGCGGGCACAGGAAGTACGGCACGCGGCCCGAGCACTATCCCGCCGTCGGCGAGTGCCTGCTCGCCGCCCTCGCCCGCTACGCCCCCGCCACCTGGAACGAGGCCACCGAAGCCGCCTGGGTGCGCACGTACACGGCGATCTCCCAGATCATGATCGACGCTGCCGCCGAGGACGAGGAGCAGTCCCCCGCCTGGTGGCAGGCCGAGATCGTCCGCCACGAGCTGCGCACGCCGGACATCGCCGTCGTGACCGTACGGCCCGATCAGCCGTACCCCTTCCTCGCGGGCCAGTACACGACCCTGGAAACCCCCTGGTGGCCGCGCGTGTGGCGGCACTACTCCTTCTCCGCCGCGCCCCGCCCGGACGGGCTGCTCTCCTTCCACGTGAAGGCCGTCCCCGCGGGCTGGGTGTCCGGCGCCCTCGTCCACCGCGCCCGCCCGGGCGATGTCCTGCGGCTCGGTCCCCCCGCCGGTTCCATGATTGTGGACCACAGCACTGACAACGGCCTGCTGTGCCTGGGCGGCGGCACCGGCATCGCCCCGATCAAGGCGCTCGTGGAGGACGTCGCCGAACACGGTCGCTGCCGCCCCGTCGAGGTCTTCTACGGGGCGCGCCACGCCGGCGACCTCTACGACATCGACACCATGCTGCAGTTGCAGCGGGCGCACAACTGGCTCTCGGTGCGGCCGGTCGTCTCCGACGGCCCCACCCGCGGCCTGAGCGGCGAACTCCCCGCCATCGTCCGCCAGTACGGGCCCTGGCCCGCCTACGACGCCTACCTGTCCGGCCCGCCCGGGATGATCCGCAGCGGTGTGGACACGCTGGTGGGCATCGGCATTCCGTCCCACCGCATACGTCACGACGAGATCGGCGGCCTCATGGCGGCGTCACCGGGCTGACCCGCGGGAACCGCTGCTACCCCAGGTCGTCGGCCAGCAGAGCCCGTACGCCCTCGATGTTCGCGTCGAGGTAGGCGCGCAGCGACGGGGGCACCAGCTCCACCGAGGCGATCCCGGCCCGCGTGAAGGGGATCCGCACCACCTCGTACGTCCCGCGCGGCTCGTCGACCTCGGGGCCGTGGCGCTGCGAAAGGTCCATGGAGGCGAGCCGGCAGACGAAGAAGTGCTGCACCTTGACGCCGTGGGCGGCGTGGTGGAGGGAGTGGGTGACGGTGTCGACGAAGGCGGGGACGACATCGACGACCTTGGCGCCGAGCTCCTCGTCGACCTCGCGGTGGAGCGCGGCGACCACCGTGGTGTCCTCCGGCTCCATGCCGCCGCCGGGGGTGATCCAGTACGGCGCCTGACCGGGTTTGGTGCGCTTGATCAGGATCATTTCCAGGGCGGCGTGGGGCCCGGGATCGCCGCCGCTGTCGAGGAGGATGGCGCGAGCGGTGCGCTTGACCACTGGACGTTCGGTCATAGGGGACATCTGCCGCGCAGGGCGGTCGGCGAAACCCCTGGCGGCAGCCCTTTCTCACCAGGAAACGGCAGCGCGCAGCAGCCACTCGTGTGCCCGTGCGAGGTGCGGGTGGGCCAGCGTGCCGGTCCGCACGACGAGGAAGTAGGTGCGCAGCGGGGGGACGGGCGGGTCCAGGAGGGCGACGAGTTCGCCCGTGTCGAGGGCGTCCTCGCACAGGTAGCGGGGCAGCACGCCGATGCCGGCGCCCGCGATGACGCAGGAGAGGACGGTCCGGAGGTCGGGCACGACGACGCTGCCGGAGGCGACGGGCTCGGTGTCGAAGACGGCGGCCCAGTAGCGGGTGACGAGCGGGAGGGTCTCGTGGACCTCGACCACGGGCAGGTGCGCAAGGGCCCGTACGCCCTTGTCGCGCACGACGGCCGGTCCGCCCAACCGCGCCGCCCAGCGCGGCGCCGCCACGAGGACGTGCTCCTCGTCGCAGAGCGGGGTGGCGGTCAGCAGCCGGCCGCGCGGGCGCGCGGTGGTGATCGCGAGGTCGTGGTGGCCGGCGGACAGGCTCTCGAAGAGCTCGTCGGAGGTGCCGTGGGCGACGCGTACGGTCAGGCCTTGCGCGATGAGGGGAGTGAGCGCGGGAAGGGCACGCAGGCCGGTGAACTCGGGAGGGCCGGCGAGGTGGAGGGTGCGGTGCGGCGTTCCCTCCTCGTCGATGCCCGCCTCGGTGATCTCCAGCAGCGCGTCGACGTGCGGTGCGATCTTGTGGGCCAGTTCCTCGCCGGTGGTGGTGGGGCGCACGCCGCGGGCCAGGCGGAGGAAGAGGGGGCGGCCCAACTGCGTCTCCAGCGTGCGGATCTGGCCGGTGACGGCGGGCTGGGAGAGGCCGAGGAGGGCCGCGGCGCGGGTGAAGGACCCGGCCCGGTGCACCGTGACGAACGTGCGCAGCAGGGCCAGATCCATGCCGTCTCCCCTGACTCGGTGCTTGCCGGTCGTAGGGGAACTATAAATAAGTCGATAGGGCGGTGTCGCCGGTGTGATTGGACACTGACGCTGAGTCAACTAGCCTTGACCGAGTGGTCATTCGTGCGGGGGTCGCGCGTCCGGCCACGACGGCTCGAGTCAAGAGGGGGGAGACTCGAGCCGTCCCCCCTACTCGCACTGCCTGACCTGCGGGTTTGTGGTGCGGGTAGGGCTTCCAGATGTGCTCTGGGGAGAATCTGGGGAGTTTCAGCGCCGGGGGAGCAGCGGGCGCCGCGGGCGGGACGTAGCCCATCATGCGGTCGACGGCGTCGGCCCCCTTCTTGCCGGACTGCGGCATGAAGTGCGCGTAGTGCTCGAACGTGATCGTAGGCGTCTCGTGGCCGAGCCAGTGAGACAGCGTGACGATGTCCTCGCCGCCCTGGAGCACGGTGGAGGCGTACGTGTGGCGCGTGACGTGGAAGCCGAACTTGCGGGGCATCTTGAACGTCCCGCGCCGGGCTCCCGAGGGCGGAGCGGGGATCACGCCGGCTTTGACGAGGGCCGGTTTCCAGGTGCGCAGGTTCCAGGTGTTGAAGTTGTTCGCCGCCCCGTTGACCGTGGTCATCACCAGGCGGTGGGTCTGCGTCTCCGGGGCGGTCGATTCGCCCCACGGCAGCTCTACCGCGACGGGCGGAAACTTCGCCATGTGATCACGCGCCTCCGCCTCGACGGAGGGGGCCATGGGGACGACGCGGGTCTTCTCGCCCTTGGGGAGCTTGTAGAAGATCTTGTTGTTGATCATCTGCACCTGCCGGCGCACATGGATCACATGCTGCTCGAAGTCGAAGTCCTCTTCCGCGAGACCGAAGACCTCGCCCTGCCGCAGGCCGCACCCGGTGCCGAGCACGACTGACAGGCGATGGCGGGGGGAGATCGCCGCCAGGACCCGCCGGACGACCGCCGCGGCCCACGCTTCCCGCTTCTCCTTGATCTTCTTCGACGGGAAGACTACCGACTTGGATCGAGCCGGGTTCTGCGCAATGCGCTTATCGTCCACCGCGACATCGAGGATGTTTCGCAGCGTCGAACAGATGCTGTGTGCATAGGTGTTGGCAAGCTTGGCCACCTTGTCCAACTGGACGATGAACTTACGCACCACCGCGGCATCGATGTGAATCAGGGACAGGTGGCCGACGAAGTTGTGGATGTGGTTGAGCTGGTGGCGGACGTTCCGCGAGCTCTTTTCCGTGCCACCTTTGCCCTCCAACCACACGGTGGTGATGTACTCGGAGAGGGTGATGAGGCCGTCGCGCGGGTCGGCGAAGGTGCCGCGGCTTACATCCGTCTGAGAGGTGGAGAGCCACGTCTTAGCGTCGCTCTCCAGCTCGAACGACCGGTCCGCGATACCGGGTATGCCAGCCACCCGGTATCGCATGCCTTTCCCGTAACGGGCAGTCCGCTTGCGCTTGCCGGTGACCGGGTCTTTCTTCTTGGTCAGCCAGCGATCCTCAATGTATCCAGGCACTCAAGGTCTCTTCTGTGAAGGCGGAGCCGCACCCGAAGCATGTGCTCCGTGACTTGCAGCTCCTGCGCTGCTTCTTCGTAGGAATCCGCCCAGCGCATCGCGGCCTCAAGGGCAGCGGTGGAGATCAGCCGACGGGCCGCAGCCTCATCGGCGCGGCTTTCCTGTCGGCGGCCCCAGATGTGGGCGGCGGGGTGTTCAACCGCGCGGCAGTCGACGTCACCGCGGTGTGCGTGCTCAACCTCGTGGGCGAGCGCGCACCGCTCTTGGACGGCCGTAAGCCGGTTGGCAAGGAGGATCAGACGACGGGACGGGACCCACCACGCCCATGAGTCGGACAGCTCCGCGTACCGGACGTGCAGGCCAAGCTGCTCAGCCCGCTCCAAGGGGGAGTAGGGCTCCCCGGCAGATTCGGGCACGCGGGCGCACACGGGGTCAGGGGAAAGCCGTGCCGTTGCGGCCTTCCGGTTGTAGGCATGGGTCATCATTCGCCCCCCCATTTCAAGCTGTTAAGCGGCCGTCCGATCATGAATCGGCTACACAGATGCGTGCAAGTGGCATTTACAGTGGTATTTGCTTGAAATGGGGTTGTGCTTGGGACGAACCTGTTACAGGTTTACAGGTTTTCGCCGTCAAACCGGCGAACGGCCTCGTCCACCGCGCTGCGGTCGCTCTCGGGACCTCCGTCGCCCTTGGCGGAATGTGCAACCGCCTCGAAATGCTCCTGGGTCAGCCGTGGGCGCTCCGACTGCGCGCGCATGGTGAAGGCGAGGAGCCTTTGGGTGGCTGCCTCAAAATCTGCGATCGCCTCCGGCGGGGCTCCGTGCTGCTGACATGCCATCTGGAACTTGAGTGCGCCGTACATGGCTCGGGCGACCTCATCGATTCCGCTCATGGCGGGCTTCAGCTCCGCCTCCACCACGGGTGCAACCACAGATACCTCGGGGGCCGAGGTCGGGGCAGGCATGCCGGATAGAACGTCGTCGACGCAACTGGGCGCCCAGCCCAGCGCGGTCGCGATGAGTGTCAGGGTGTACGGCCGCCGACCTTTCGGGGCGGTACCTCGCTCGGCGTTCTTCACGCTGCCCACGGACACGCCGGCGCGTTCGGCGAGTTCCTGCTGGCTCAGGCCCTGGCGTTCCCGCTCCTGGCGCAGGGCGGCGCTGAGTATCGGCCAGCGCTCTTGTGGCATGTCGGTCACGATCCTTGCCCCGTCGTTGGCTAGCCGTGGTTTCCCCGGTCGTGGTCAAAGTACGTCCCCCTTCTCTTGATCTGCAACGCGTCGAAACGCGCCGCAACGCCATGGAACGCCATGGGGCCATCGATGTCAATCGAATGGCTTTTAACGCTTGTTTCGTTGTCTTTCGTTGTCTAAGTTGATGGCGCGGGGGGCAACAAGGCCCCCGCTGAACCCAGGGGGGTTTTGTGATCACTGGCGCCGTCATCGCCTCATCCGCGGCCCATGCAGACGTCATCCGGCCCGCTGTCCTGCGCACCGCGCAGGCCGCCGCCTACCTCGGCGTGGCCATCCCGACCCTGCGTACCTGGCGTCACCGCCGCCGCGGGCCCAAGTCCTTCCGCATGGAAGGCCACGTTGTCTACCGGCTCGTTGAACTCGATGCCTACTTGGACGCGTGTGAGGCGGCCGACTCCCGGTCGAACCCGGAGTTGAACCCGCTCAACCAGGCGCGGCCGAAGCGCGACCGGTCCGGCCGTCGCGTGAGTGAGCGGTGGGCGGCATGACCGCCTGGGTCATCGTCGGGTCCCTGCTCGTCGGCGGGGCGACCTCGGCGTGGCTCATCCGTACCGAGGGCATGCCCGGCCGCCGACGCGGCCGGCACCGCGGGGGTGACATCCGATGACTACACCGCAGATACCCGCCGCCCGTCTCCTGGGCACCTTCGCCCCGGGCACGGCCGAGTGGGACCGCGCCCGCTCGGGTCTCGTCATCACCGCCACAGAAGTTGCGGCCGTCATGGGACTTTCGCCCTGGCGGACCCGCGCGTCCCTGTGGCACCGGAAGGCCGGGACCGTCCCGGCAAAGACGGTCGCATCAACGGTCGCCATGAAGTGGGGCACCCGCCTGGAGCCCGTGATCGCCGACGTCTTCGCGGAAACCCACCCGGACCTCGCCGTCCACACCACGGGCACGTGGGCCAACCGGGCCCGGGGCTGGCAGCGCGCCACCCCGGACCGCATCCTCACCCCCGCCGACGGCGGGCCGGCGTCCCTGCTGGAGATCAAGACCAGCCGCTACGAAGAGGACTGGGCCGGCGGCGTTCCCCTCTACTACCGCTGCCAAGTCCTGTGGCAGCTCGACACCCTCGGCCTCGACGTCGCACACGTGGCGGTCCTGGTGGCAGGACAGGACTACCGCGAATACACCGTCCCTTACGACGCTGCCGAGGCTGAAGTGCTGCGGGAGTCGGCAGCCGAGTTCCTGCGGAGCGTGGCCGCGGGCGAGCCGCCGCCGGCGGACGAGCGCCCGGCCCCGCCCCCAAATTCCGGGCGCGTGCCGGAACCGGTGGGTGACGTCGACATAGCTCCGGACCTCGCCGAGGCGTACCGGTCCGCGGTCCTCGACGCCCAGCGTGCCGACGCCCGGAAAACAGACCTCGCCACCGCCGTCCTGGCCGTCATGGGCGATGCCCGCCACTGCCGCGCGGCCGGACAGAAGATCGCCACCCGGTCCGTGCGTCCCGACGGCAGTACCCGGTCCCTCATCCCCAACCGCACCTACATGAAGGCAACAGCATGACCAGCTCCACGCCGGCCGCCGCCGTCCACACCGTTCGGGACGACGCCGCGACCACGCCCGAGGAAGCCGCCCCGCCGGGCGCGGTGCACCTCGACCAGTTCCGCGCCCAGCGGCGCGCCAACCGCCTCCTCGCCCGCATCCGCGCGGCGGCCGGTCGCGACCAACTCGCCCTGGTGCAGGAACTCATCCTCGACCACGGCCTGACGGAAGGGGAGTTCTCCGCCAACGACTTCCGCCGTCAGCTTCCGGACGACCTGCCCCACGGCCTCCTCGGCGCCGCGGTGCGCGGCCTGGCCGCCTCCGGCGCGATCACCGCCACCGGCCGGACGGTGCCGAGCACGGCGCCGGCGACGCACGGCCACCGCATCACCGTCTACCGCATCACCGCGGCGCCGGAGGAGACAGCACCCGCGGCGTGAACACGCCCGCCCGGTGACCGGGCGGGCCGCGTGCAATCAGTCAGGACCAGGGGAGGGGAACAGAACATGTGGGCGCGGCTGGACGATGGCTTCCACTCACACCCGAAGATCATCCGGGCAGGCAACGCCGCCGCCGGGCTGCTGGTGAGGGTCATTTCGTATGCAGGTCAGCACCTGACGGACGGCGTCATCCCGGGGGCGGTCGTGCGTGAGTACGGGACCGCGCCGCAGATCCGCAAGCTGTCCGCCGTCGGGCTGCTGCACACCGCCGGGCACGAGTGCGTGCGCTGCCCGCAGCCGGACCCCGGCGACTACCTCGTCCACGACTTCCTCGCCTCCAACCCCTCCAGATCCCGCGTCGAAGCCGACCGCGAGCGAGCAGCCGAGCGCCAGCGGCAGGTACGAGCGGCAAAAACCGCCGCTGCTCCGGACGCGAACCGCGCACGAACCACACCCGCTTCACGTCCGAAGCGCACGCGAAACGACGCCGATTCGACCCCCCGTTTTCCGGCAGCGCCGCAGGTCAAAGAGGTGCGTCACGCCGGACGCCTCGCGGGCGCGCACGTAGACCCGACCCGTCCCGACCCAAGTTCTATCCCTACCGGGATAGAACAGTCCCCCCTTCACCCCCCACAGCGCACACCGGCCGGGCCGGAGGCGGCCGGCGTCCCCGCCTTCGCACAACCCCTCGCCGATCAACTCACCGCGGCCGGATGCCACGTGGGATGGCGAACCGACAGCAGCGACCGCGAGGCACTCCGCAGACACCTCGACCGCATCCCCGCCGACCGGCTCGTGGACGCCGCACGCCGTGCATGGAACCCCGCCAACCCGCCACGCACCATTCGTTACCTGCTGAAGGTCTGGGATGCCCTCCCCGACACCCCCGCCGACGCACCCGCCGCACCCCTCCCCGGCCCCTTCGTGGACCGGCACCAAGCCGCCAGCGACGACCAGTTCGCCCGCGCCCTGGACCGCGCCCGCGCCCGCATGGCCGCCGAAGACGCTGCCGAGACCGACGCACAGAAAGCCCTGATCTCGTGACCCCCGAAGAAACCGTGGCCCTGACTCGCTATGTCCGCGCCATCTGCCCCGGCCAGCGCTTCGACGAGTACACCCCCGACGCCTGGCACGACGTCCTCGCCCCCTACAACCTCGCCGACGCCCGCGCCGCCGTCATCGCCCTCGTGGACAGCGGCAAAGCCTTCGTGGCCGTAGGCGAGATCACGGCGAAGGTGCGCGAACTGCGCGCCGGCCGCTCCCGCCACATCCACGGCCCCGGCCAGCACCCGGAGATACCCGACGCAGACCCTGACGACATCCCCGCCTACCTCGCCGCCGTCCGCGCCCAGCGCATCCGCGCCGCCGACCCCACCACCCGCCGCCGTCCCCTCGCCGAACTACTCGCCGCCACCGGCCGCCACGTCCCGAAGGAACTCCGCCCTTGACCAGCCGGGGGAGTGCGAGAAAGACGGCGCCCGCCACATCGGATTCCACGTCTACCTCTCCAGCCTCTCCCGCCGCTTCTACCCCACCAAGGTCAACAACGGCCACAACGGCCCCTCCCGCGGCCCCGCACCCGCAATCGCGACCTATGACCGGCAGGCGTCCGTAAACGCCCCACACGGAGCCGTACAGCCATTCGAACCCGCGGGGCCGGTTCTACCCCGCCCCGCCCCGCCAACAAGCACCCACAGGAACCGCGTGCCGCCGATCAAAATCACCCCACCGCCCTACGTCCCCCGCAGCAATGAGTACCGCGTCCCCTGCGCGACCGCCCCCGCCCTCTTCTTCCCACCCGACCGGCAAGAGCTGCCGAAGGAGTACGCCGAGCGAGTCGCCGCGGCCAAGGAGGTCTGCTCCGGCTGTGCCATCCGCTCTACCTGCGGTGCCTGGGCCCGCGAGCACAGGGAGTGGGGCATCTGGGGCGGTCGCACCGAAGCGGAGCACGCCTACCGCCCCACCTCCCGACGTCACGTCGCACGCACGGAAGCCGCCGCCGCATGACCAGATCCACCGCCACCACCATCACCGACGACGGCCTGGACGACCTTTACGAGCGCCTCGCCACCGCCGCCCACATCGCCGACACCCTCCTGTGCACCACCCACCGGCGCACGGAGATCGTCATCACGCTGCGGGACTTGTGCGCCGGCGACATCGCCCCAGGCCACGCCATAGCCCAGATCGCAGCCTGACCCCGTCGGCAGCAAGGAGGACGCACACCATGACCGACCCCAACCGCCCCACCTGCACCATCTGCCACCGCCCCCTGTGGGCCGACGAGTGGCACCGATTTGCGTGCCGTCAGTGCGAACGGCGGATCGCCGACCACCTCGACCACCTCCCGGACCTGATCCACGATCTTCATGGACTCCTGACCCCCGGATCCCGTCGCGCGCTGGACGGACCCATCGCCCGCTCCAGCGCCGAACCGCCGGCCCCGATCCGCCTCGACATCCTCGACCGCATCACCGCCGCCGCGGCTGTGCTGGACACCTGGCTCGCCGACTGGCACGACCACCTCCAATGGCCGTCCCCCACGTACCGCACCGATCCACTTGCCGAGGCCGCCGCCGCCCTGCGGACCAACCTGCCCTGGGCCGTCGAACAGCACTTGGCGATAGACGATTTCGCCCAGGAGATCGCCGACCTTCACAGCGACGCAACCGGGCTCCTGGACCCCGGCAAGCGCGCCCGGCGCATCGGGCACTGCCCCGCCCCCGCACCCGACGACCCCGCGCAGGCGTGCGGCGCCGTCCTGCGCTACGTCCCCGGAGCGGCCACCGTCACGTGCCGGTGGTGCCGAACCACCTGGGACGCCATCGACCTGGGCGCAGCGCTCGCCCTAGCCGTCTGACCAGCAGGGGTATTTGGGGATCCCCTCCGGCCGTGTCACACTCAATCGCAGCACCCCCCGTATGTCCGCATACCGGTGCGAAAGCCAGAAAGCCCCTCCGGCCCCTCCCCCCCCGGCCGGAGGGGCTTTCTCGTACCCAGGCGGAGGCAGACGCACGTGTCCCCAACCACTCCCCTTATCTGCGACACCGTCGCCGCCGCCCACCACTTCCACGTCACACCCGCCACGGTCCGCCAGTGGATCCACCGCGGCCACGTCCGACGGTCCGGCTACGACCAAGCCGGCCGGGCCCTGGTCGACCTGCGCGAAGTCCGCGACTACGTGACCCAGCGGGGCACCACGGCAGCGTGAGCGCCTGCACGAAAGGCCGCGCCCCGTGTCTCAACTCGCCCTGATCGACGCCGCCCCCGTGACCACCGGGCGCGCCCTGCCGGGCATACAGCCGTTCTCCGTCCTCCGGACAGACCTGGGCCCATGGCGAGACCGCCGCCGCGCCTGGGAAGACCTCGGGCTGCACAGCCGACGAGGACGCGACGTCACCACGTTCAACACCGGCGGTTCCTTCGGCCGGAAGCTCGCCGACGTCAACGGCGGACTCTCCACCTTCGATCCCGTCCTCGCAGAGGCGTCCTACACCTGGTACTGCCCGGACGGCGGGCAAATCCTCGACCCCTTCGCCGGCGGCTCCGTGCGCGGCCTCGTCGCCGCCAACGGCGGCTTCCGGTACACCGGTATTGACCTGTCGCCCGTCCAAATCGACGCCAACGAGGAAGCCGCCGCAGACTGGCGCGCCCGCGACCTACTCGCCTCCGAACCCCGATGGATTCACGGCGACGCACTCGAAGAACTCCCCGAACTGCCCACGGCCCACGCGGACTACGTCTTCACCTGTCCGCCGTACCACGACCTTGAGCGATACAGCGATCATCCAGCCGACCTGTCCACCATGAGGTGGGCGACGTTCGCTGAGGCGTACAGCGCGATCATCGCCGAAACCGTCCGCTGTCTCGCGCGCGACCGGTTCGCCACCTGGGTTGTGGGCGAGGTTCGCAACAGCACGGGCACCGCCCGCGGCCTTGTGCCGCTCACCATTGCCGCACACGAAGCGGCCGGCGCCCGCCTCTACAACGACGCGATCTTGGTCAACACCCTCGGCACCGTCCCCATGCGACTCGGTGCCCAATGGCGCGCGTCCCGCAAGATGGGCAGACACCACCAGTACGTACTGACCTTCATCAAGGGCGACCCCCGCAAGGCCACCGCCTCACTGTCGACTCCCTGACCCACCACTGCGCCCACCGGGGTAGCCGGTCCCTGCCTCCGGGGAGGCACCCGCACCGCACGGGTGAGCCGGTTCGACTCCGGCCGGGATCACCAGGGAGTCCGCACCGCCCACTAGTAACCGGTCCTCGACATCGAGGGCGAGCCGAACGGGGTCGCAAGCCCGTGCGGACTCCTTACACGCCCGCCTGACCCAAGGGAGAGGTGCGCGGCCAATGCGCAGCCAATCGGCTCGGTTATGCCGCAGAGATCCCGGTTCGAACCCGGGGGCGGGCACTAGTAGAGCTTCCGGATGGTGTACTCGTCGTGGCCGTCAGGGGTTGTTCGGCGACTTCTCCATCTCGCCCGGGCGAGGCCGCCAGATGATGTCGCCGAGGCTCATCTTGCGGACCTCCCGGATGAACAGCGGCAGCGAGCCGCCGGGCAGAGCATTGGTGCCCGGCGAGTCCTGCATCTTGTGATACAGGTCGGTCAGCCGCTCGTCCGACCAGTTCTCGAACATCATGCGATGGAACCCGTAAGGGTCGTTCTTCAGCTGTCCAGCCGTCCAGTGGCCCCCGGAACTGTCCGCGACCGCCTGAATGGTGCTGTCGGGATCGTTGGCCTTCCATCCCGACCATCCCGTCAATCCGGGCATAGTGGTTCCCTTCCGTGCGGGCGCGCATGACGCACACCAGCGCCTGTCCCAGGTGGTCCTGTTCGTTCCCCACCCCGTCGGATTCTGACCCGGCTACGGACGACTCGCAGCCCGGACTGCGTCTGTTGGGTGAAAAGCCCTTCTGCCTCTCGGCGCACCGGACCGGCTCTCGAAGGCTCCACAGGAAAGACCCGGGCCCAATTCCCACCGTCACCGACACCCGGAGGTGACGGCCCCTGCCCTGGCACACCAGCAACCGCGCCGCTCGCCTACCCGGGAACTGGTCGGTGATCCGGGCCCGGGTCCTGGCGCGCGACCCGGTATGCCGCATCTGTGGCATCCGTCGTTCGACTCAGGTCGACCACGTCCAGGCCATGACCGACGACCACCGCGACCGGGCTCTACAGGGCGTATGCGGCCCCTGCCACGCCCAGAAGAGCGCGGCCGAGGGCGCCGCCGGCCGCGCCCGCCGCCCCGGCCGGCGCCGCCCCGACGACCCCCACCCCGGCCGACTGGGGTAACTCTGTGTGACTACCCCCTGGGGGGTGACCCCCCTCCCCGGTTCCGACCCAGGGCGATGGGCAATGCACCTGTCTTTCTGTACGGGTTTCCGAGCCCGTGAACCGGGGCCTTGACCACGTTGCCCGTGCATCACGCATCCCGCCGCTACTCGGGGTGGCCTGCCGAGGTCGTGAGGCAACGCGCGGGAACCGCCCGTCCCCACGAGTAGCTCGCACCTCTGGTGCGGCCGACAGGGGCGTAAGGCGGGCGGTCTCCCGCTCCCTCTTTCTCTGAACACAAGCAGTCGGAGGTGATCGCGTGGGCACCCGCGGACCCGTGCCGAAGCGTTCAACAGAGCGGCGCCGCCGCAACAAGGACGGCGCCGAACCGGTGCGCACTGCGTCCGCTTCCGGTGTGGTCGAGTGGCCCGACCCTGACGCGAGTTGGCACGCCATTGCCTGTGACTGGTACCTCTCCCTGGGCGCCTCCGGGCAGTCCCAGTTCTACGAGCCGTCCGACGTGGCCACCGCCCGGTACGTCGCCGAGGCCATGTCCCGGAACCTTGCCGCCGGCCGGTTCTCTGCCCAGCTCTTCGCCGCAGTCTCCTCTGCCATGACGGAACTCCTGACCACCGAAGGTGCCCGACGCCGCGTGCGCGTTGAGCTGGAGCGGGCGCCCGCCGAGGAGGAGAACCCGGCCGGCGTGACCGCCATCGCGGACTACCGGGCCGCCCTCGGCGCCTGACGCCTGACTCCCGGAGGGGGTGGTCGCCGCGACCGCCCCCTCCGAAGAGGATCTTCCCCCGGACGTCATCGAGCCGGTGGTCATCGGCCCGACGTGGCGCCGCGGGCCCGACGGGCGGTTCGTCCTACCGGAGTTCTCGCTGGGCTGGCACGTCCTGTCGTGGACCGCTGAGTATCTCCAGCACTCCGCTGGAACGCCCTGGAGGTACACCCCGGAACAGGCACGTTTCACTCTCTGGTACTACGCCGTCTCCCCGGAGACGAATCGATTCCTCTACCGGGACGCGGTGTTCCAGCGGTTGAAGGGCCACGGGAAAGACCCGCTCGCCGCGACCTACGCCGCGGTGGAGTTCGTGGGCCCGTGTCGGCCGTCGGGCCGTGTCGCCGGTCCCAACGATCCCTCCGGGGTTCCGGAGGGGCAGCCCCTCGGGCAGCCCCATCCAGAGCCTTGGGTGATGCTCGCGGCGGTCACGCAGTCGCAGACCCGCAACACCATGATGGTCTTCCCGGGGCTCTTCAGCCCGCGGGCCATCGAGGAGTACTCCATCGACCTCGGCAAAGAGGTCATCTATGCCCACAAGGGCCGGGCCCGGATCGAGGCCGTCACCTCGTCGCCCCGTGCCTTGGAAGGCTCCAGGGCATCCTGGAGCTTGATCAACGAGCCGCATCACTGGCTGGCTACCAACGGGGGCCACGAGATGGCAGCCGTTATCGAACGGAATGCCACCAAATCGGCTGACGGCTCCGCGCGAACCCTCGCGATCACGAACGCTTACGAGCCGGGGGAGAACAGCGTCGCGGAGCGGACGCGGGAGGCTTGGGAGGACGCGCAGGCCGGCCGCGCCGTGGACACCGGTCTTCTCTATGACTCTCTGGAGGCCCCGCCCGGTGCCAAGCTGACAGCCGCATGGGCGCCGAAGGTGATCGAGGCCGTTCGCGGGGATGCCACCTGGCTGGACATCGACCGTATCGTGGCCTCGATCCTCGACGTCCGTAATCCGCCCAGCCGTTCACGGCGGTTTTGGTACAACCAGATCGTTGCCGCAGAGGACGCGTGGTGCGCGCCCTATGAGTGGGATGCCTGCGCCCGGCCCGACTTGACCCTGTCCGACGGCGACGAAGTCGTGTTGTTCCTCGACTGCTCCAAGAGCGACGACGCCACCGGCCTGGTGGCCTGCCGCATGGCCGATGGCCACGTCAGCACCCTCGGGGTATGGCAGCGACCGCCACAGGTCGACGTGTGGAACGTCCCCCGCGAAGACGTCGACGGGGTAGTGGACAACGCCTTCAACAGGTTCCGGGTGCTGGCGTTCTTCGCCGACCCCGGCACGGGCGAGGACCAGGTGGACGGCAGCCGCTACTGGGACCGCTTCATCGACGCCTGGGCAGAGCGGTACGGCGCCCGGCTCCTGGTCCACGCGACGACGACCGGCACCCGCCGGCATGCCGTCGAGTGGGACATGGGCGGCGACCGCCGCCGCCAGGAGGAATTCACCCACGCCGTGGAACGCGCTGAAGTGGACATCCTGGAACGGCAGTTGACGCACGACGGCCACAAGATCATGCGCACCCACGTCCGCAACGCGCGGAGACGCACGAACGCCTTCGGCATCACGATCGGCAAGGAACACCGGGCCTCCCCCCGGAAGATCGACCTCGCCGTCTGCATGATCGGCGCCCGCATGCTCCGCCGCCTCGTCATCAACAGCAGCAAGTACGGCAAGCGCCCCCGGGCGCGCGGTAAGGGACGGGTCATCGTCCTCGGATAGCAGCGAGGAGACCACGCACCTTGTCCACCCCTGCCCTGCCCACCCTCGCCCTCGCCGACGCCGAGGCCGCCACGCTGTCCCGGATGGTAGCCACGGCGGCCGAGGACACATGGCGCCTGCGGACGCTGGACGACTACTTCACCGGCCTGTCCCGCATGGCGAACCTCGGGATCGCCGTGCCGCCGGCGCTCCAGGCAGTCCGTACCGTCACGGGGTGGCCGCGGATCATCGTGGACGCGTTGGACGAGCGCCTCGACATTGACAGCCTGAAATGCCCGGACGATGCCGGGGCCGAGGCCGCGGTGGGCGCCATCTGGGACGCCAACGACCTCGCCGTGGAATCGCAGCTCGCGCACCAAGACGCCCTGGTCTACGGCCGCAGCTACCTCGCGGTCGGCGTTGACGAGTGGGGCGATCCGCTCGTGTCGGTGGAGTCGCCGCAGCACATGAGCGTGGACTACGACGTCCGGACCCGCACCGTGCGCGCGGCCCTGCGCCTGATCACCGCGGGTTCCCAGAGATCCGCCACCCTCTACCTGCCCGATCAGACGGTCTACCTGGAAGGCTCCGGGACCGGGTGGACGGTGGCCGACCGGCAGCCACACAGCCTCGGCGTGGTCCCCGTGATCCGCCTCGCCAACCGGCAGCGGATCGCCGACCGGCGCGGCTCCTCCGAGATCACCGAAGAGGTGCGCGCCCTGACCGACGCCGCGTGCCGGACCCTCCTGGGCCAGGAGATCGCCCGCGAGTTCTTCGCCGCTCCGCAGCGCTACGTCCTCGGTGCCTCGGAAGGCTCGTTCCAGGGGCCGGACGGCACGCAGCGGAGCGCGTGGGAGACCTACATCGGCCGCTACCTCGCACTGGAGCGCGACGAAGACGGCGCGGTTCCCGAGGTCGGGCAGTTCCCGGCCTACGACCCGGGCGTCTACGGCCGCATTGTCGACACCTACGCCCGCCTCGTCGCCGGCGTCACCGCCCTGCCCGCGCACATGCTCGGCTACACCACCGACAACCCCGCCTCCGCCGAGGCCATCCGCAGCGCGGAGGCCCGGCTGATCAAGAAGGCAGAGCGGCGCCAGCGGAGTTTCTCCGGCCCGTGGTCGCGCGCGATGCGCCTCGCCCTCCAGCTCACCGGCGCCACCGCACCCGTGCCGACCGTCAACGTCCAGTGGCGCGACCCCTCCACCCCGACGGTGGCCGCCCAGGCCGACGCCACCACCAAACTGGTGGCCGCCGGGGTCCTGCCGGCGGACTCGGAGGTCACCCTGGAACGGGCCGGTATCGACCGCGCCCAGCGGCAACGTATCGCCGCCGACCGGGCCCGCAGCGCCGGCCGGGACGCCCTGGACCAGATCGCCCGCACCCTCACCAGCGACAGCCGCGCCAGCAAGGCCGACTACCAGGCCGCCGCATGAAGATTCTTCGGGCGCTTGCCGACGGACACCGCCGCAGGCAGGAAGCCCTGTCACGGGTCCTGCGGACGGAGTACATGACGGCATGGGCGCGCCACCGAGCCGCACCCCCGGGCCCGGAGGCCGAACGGGCGTGGTCGGCGACCGTCACGCGCATGGTCCACAAATACGGCCTGGCCTCCGCGTCCCTCGCCGCCGACTACTACGACGAAGCCCGCCGGGCCGCAGACGTAAAGGGCTCCTTCACTGCCACGGTGGCCGACCCGCCGCCTGCGGCTCAGATCACCGCCGCCCGCAACGCTGTGCGCCGGACCGCCGCATCCCAGCCCCAAGTTGAGGACGGCGCGGAAGCCGTGGAGGCGTGGCGCCGCACGCAGCAGGAACGCGACCTTGCCGCCGTGCAGCGCCTCGCCGCGCAGGCCGGCCGCCGCACGATCGAGCAAGCCACCCGCGCGGACCCCGAGGCGGTCGGATGGGTGCGCGTGACCGGCGGCAACTGCTGCGCCTTCTGTGCCCTCCTCGCCATCCGCGGACTCATCTACGGCGACCGCACCCGAGCGGTGCGCACCAGTTCCGGCGACCCGTACCACGACCGCTGTGCCTGCACCCCCGAGCCGGTCTTCCGCGGCCGGGCGTCCGAGGGCGAACCGCAGGTCGCCGAGTGGGAAGAGCTGTACTACGACGCCTCCCACGGCGTGTACGGCACGGAGAAGCTCCGAGCCTTCCGGCGTGCTTTCGATACGAAGTACGGCAGGGGCCGCGCCCCCGCCCCGACCGCCTGACACCCCCTGCCCCGTTCCGCAAGGCCGCCTTCCGCTGCCCGCCCTGTCCTTCCCCCGGCCCTGTCACCCACCCCTGTGACGTGGCCTTTTGCACGCCCGGAGGTCGTCACTCATGCCCCACCCTGACCCCACCACCGCGCCGGACGGGACCGCTGTCCAGGACGATGCACCGCGCTCGTGGGAGGACCCCACTGCCGCCCGCGCGGAGATCGAGCGCCTTACCGCCGAGCTAGCCGGCCACGTCGCGCGCGTCGCCGAGCTGGAGCCCGCCGCCGCCCAACTGCATCAGCTTCAGGAGGCCGGTAAGACCGAGGCCCAGCGACTTACGGAGCGCGCGGAGGCCGCGGAGCGCCTGGCCGAACAGACCCGCGCCGAGTTGATCCGCGCGCAGGTCGCGCACTCCAAGGGCCTCACCGCCCGACAGGCCGCACGCCTCGTCGGCACCACCCAGGAGGAGCTGGAGGCCGACGCGGACGAACTGCTGGCCGACCTCACCCCCACACCGGCCGGCCACCGCCTCATGCCGCCTGACCCCTCGCAAGGCTCCTCCGGCCAGCACACCGCCGCCGACCCCGCCGCGCTGTTCGCCGGGCTCCTCCACAACTCCCTCCACCGCTAAGGAAGTCGCGCCATCGCCAGCACCACCCCGATCCAGACCCGCGGTGTCCCCTCCCAGCTCCTCCCGCCGGAGATCACCGCCCCAATCTTCGACCGCGCCGTAGAGTCCTCGGCCGTCATGCAGCTTGCCCGGCGCGTGCCGCTCTCCCTCACCGCCGAGACCGCGATCCCCGTGTCCGGCGACGTCCCCCTGGCGGACTGGGTCGACGAGGCGGGCACCAAGCCTCTCGGCTCCACCTCCATGACCGTGCGGACCATGCGCGGCAAGAAGGTCGCCGTCCTCGTCCCCGTCAGCGCCGAAGTGGCCATGACCAATGCGGCGGGCGTGTACGCGCAGCTTCAGCGCGACCTGCCCACCGCACTCGGCCGCGCCTTCGACTACGCGGCCATCCACGGCAAGACCATGGCCGGCGCGAAGGGTCCGTTTGAGGACCATCTGACCGCCACGCCCAACACCGTGGCTCTTGGCGCGACTGCTCAGTCCAAGGGCGGTATTTACGCCGATGTGGTCACCGGCCTGAAGAGCGTTGCCGCGGCTGGCTACGACACCACCGGTTTCGTGGCTGACCCGCTCCTGAAGCCCGAGCTGCTGCTCGCCACCGACGCGACCGGCCGCCCGATGTTCGTACCGGATCCGGCCGGGCAGGGCACCGTTTCCCGCGGTTCCCTCATCGGCTATCCCGTTGCTTACAACCGGGGCGTGGGCGGCAAGCTCAACAGGCAGAGCAGCACCGCCGACACGGGCCTTCGCGCGGTCGCCGGCGACTGGGACCAGGCCGTCTACGGCGTGGGCATGGACATCACGATCAAGACAACCGACGTCGGCACCTACGTCGACGCCGACGGCCACGTCCACAGCGCCTTCCAGGAGAACCTGATCTTGATGCTGTGCGAGGCCCACTATGGGTTCACGATCGGCGACAAGAGCGCGTTCGTCACCTACACCGCGCCCGCCATCGCGCCGAAGGCACCGAAGCAGGGCGACTTCGCCCTGGCCGCCTAACTCCTACGCAGATGGCAAGGGCGGTGATCATCGGTGCCCGTCGTCACGCCGCAAGACCTCGCCGACCTCCTCGGCCAGGACGTGCAGGAAGACCGTGCGCGGATGATCATCGTCCAGGCCGAGGCCCTGTGCCGGGCCGTGGTGAGCCCCTTGCCCGAGGGCGCCGGCGCCGTCGTGCTGTCCGTGGCCGCCCGCGCGTACGCCAACCCCCAAGGCATCGTGGCCGAGACGGTGGGTCCGTACAGTGTCCAGCGACCCCACGCCCAGGCCGGTCTGTACATGACCCGGGACGAACGCCGGTCCCTCAAGCTCATGGCCGGCCGCGGCGGCGCCTTCAGCATCAACCCGACTCCACCCGGGGCGGGGGCACCGCCCGGCCGCCCGGCGTCATGGGATCTGCCGTGGTGGTACGACCAGTGATCAGCCTGCCCCCTCCCCGGTTCGGGGAGACGGTCACCGTCCTGCGCCCCGGCCCGCCCGTCCGGGACATCTACGGCAACGACGCTGGCGGCCCCGACGCGGAGCACCCGTTGCCCGGATGCGCGATCGCCCCGGGCCCCGGCGGCGAAATCGTGGGCGGCCAGGACACCGTCACCGAGCATCTGACGATCTACGCCCCCGCGACCGTCGACGTCCGTCCCACTGACCGGCTACGGATTCGCGGCCTGACCTACACGGTCCACGGGCCGGTGGAGGCGTACCACTCCCCACTGACCGGAACGACCGCCGGTGTGCAGATCATCGCCCGCCGCGTAACGGGCTAGCCCCTTGTCCACAGGCTGTAGAGGAAGGGGGTCCTCGTCGTGCCACCGAAGGTGAAGATCAACCGAACGGGGCTCCGTCAGCTCCTCGACTCCTCCATGATCACAGCGGCCTTGATGTCGCACGCGGAGGAGATCAAGGCGGTGGCCGAAGCTACCGCCCCGGTGGACTCCGGCACCTACAAGGGGTCGTTCGAGGTGTGGGCCCGGCGCCGGATGGGCGTGCGCAAAGACCGCACGGGCGCCGCCGTGATCAACTCCGCGCGGCATGCCCGGTTCGTGGAGTACGGCGGTGACGGTGCCCCTGCCCATCACACCCTCCTGCGTGCCGCAACCAACGGCCGGGGCACGTGATGTGGCCGGACGCTGAAGCGGCCCTGATCGCCTGGCTCACCCCCCACCTGGGCGTGCGGGTGTGCACCGATACCCCCGCCGACCTGGACCACGCCGTCCCCCTCCTGCGCCTCCAGCGCATCGGGGGCGGCGATGACGGGTTCCGCCTCGACCTGGCAGTGGTCGACCTCGATGCGTTCGCGGTCACCCGGGCCGGCGCCGCCGACCTGGCTACCCGCGCCCGTACCGCGCTGCTAGCGGACCTGCCCGGCTCGGCTCTCCCGGACGTCGTGTTCACCTCCGCGGCAACGGTGGCCGCCCCCGCCTGGCGCCCATGGGCGAGCCAGGCCGTGACCCGGATCGGCGCGACCTACGCCGTCCGCCTCCACACCCGCCCCTGACGGCGCCCCTACTCCCAATCCCCGTGGCTGCTACGGGGGTTTGCTCACCTGAAGGAACGTTCCCCTTGGTACAGATCACCCGCGCCGCCGACCTGGCCATGGTCGGCGCCAACGGGGGCGGGTGGGTCGCCCCGCTCGGCACCCCCGGCCCCACCACTCTTGGCACACCCCCCGCCCCGTGGTCCGGACTTGGCGCCATCAGTGATGACGGCCTGAAGTACGGCGTGGACGAGGACATCAAGTCCTTCCAGCCGTGGGGCGTGACCAGCGCCTTTCGCACTCAGATCACGAAGTCGGTCCGAACTTTCGGCCTGACGCTGTGGGAGACCAACTCCCTGATCGTGAAGTCGATCATGTTCCGTATCCCCGTCGGCGACCTCGTCGCCGGCCAGGACGGGACGGCACGGTTCGCGGAGACTGCGAGCCCTTCGCCAGACCGCCGGAGCTGGTACTTCCTCGTAGCCGACGGCGACACCATGAGCGGCTTTTACGTGCCGGCCGGAGAGGTCACCGATCGCTCGGACGTCCAGTACAAATCCGAGGAGATGGCGGGATACGACATCAAGATCACCGCCTATCCGGACGCCAGCAACAACACCGTCTACCACGTGTTTTCCATGAAGGCCCCGACGGCACCCAAGGAGAACCCGCCGGCCCCGAAGACGTGATCGACCCCGGCCCCCACGCCCCCTCCTCCGCCACCTCGTGTCACCCCGGCCCGGCCGACTGAACCAGTAAGGACGCCCCACCTCCATGACCACGCACGACCTGCCCGACACCGACCTCGCCACCAAGGGCCAGGATACCGACGCCATCGGCGACTACGTACCGGCAGAACTGGCCGGCCGCCCCGTCCGCGCCCTGCCCTCCCAGCGCTGGCGCGCCTCCCACCTGCGCGCCCTGAACGCCGGTGACCTCGACAGCTTCGCCGAGAGCGTGCTTCACCCCGACGATGTCGATGCCTGGTACGAGGGCGACCCGACGCAGGACGAGATCGGCAAGTGGGTCGCGCAGGTCGCCGAGGCCGGCGGCGAGGCGCTGGGAAAGTCCAGTGGACGCACCAGGTCCTCGAAGAGCACGCGGAAGCGGTAGAGGCAGACCTTCGCCGCTACTACCCCGGTACGGACCTGCTGGATCTGCACCGGGGCCGCCTCACCTGGCGGCAGGTACGCGTGATGATCGAGCACCTCCCGCCCGAGGCAGCGACCATGACCGCCCTGCGTAACAACGCGCCGCCCGCCGACCTCGACGCGCAGGCCGAGGGCGCCGACCCGTCCCGGGGCCGCTGGTCGCAGACTGACCTGCTCCTCGCGCAGACCATCGACGCCGTCAACCGCCTCACGCACTACTACGCCCTGGTCAACACCAGCGGCGGCAAACAGCCGGACCCGCCCTCGCCGGTCCCGCGCCCCGGTGTCCCCCGCACCCGCGCCCACCGCCCGCGCATGAGCGACGCGGCGGCGCAGACGCTGTTGCAGATCATCAACGGCCACCCCGGCCCGCCCGCGTAACGCCTGTCCTGTGACAGTGCACCTTCGCCGAATGCTGGCCTCGGTGGGGGACTCGGGGCGGGAGAGCTGCCATCACTCGATGGTCATGTCTTCGTAGGTGATCGTTACCTTCTCGATCGCCGGGTCAGTGTTGCCGGCTTGCAGAGTCGGCCCTGACCACGATGAGGCCCAGGCGTTGATCAGGTTGACACGCCTGACCGGGGCCTTGTTTCCGTCAAGGAGCGAGATCGAGATGTTCGTCGGCGCCGAATCGCCCCCTTGGCCAGCTGCCGTCTGCTTGACCCAGTCGATCCACGCCGGGTTCTGGTCCATGGGCCGGGTCAAGGTGATGTGCGGGAGCACTTCGGCAACGGGATTCTTCCGGGTGAGCAGGTGCCCATCTGGCGTAACACTCTTCACCTCAATGGCATCGGATCCAAAGCTTAGGCCGCTGAGGCCCTGGTAGGTGGCCACCCGGAGCTTCCCCAGGTCCACGGCAAAAACATCCGTACTGATCGCGTCGCCGACGCCCATGTGAACTCCATTCGATCTCGCGCCCTACGTCACAGTCCGTCACCCGGGGACCGGTCACGAGGCGCCTCTCGTCTCCAGCCGCAGGAGCTTCCCCTCCCCGCCCGTGCACCATGCGTAACCCCGGATTTGTGCCCCGAACGAGCCAGACGCCCTCTGAACGCGAACAAATGGGCGGTGCAGCGACGAGCACACGGCCAGACGTTGCCTGATCAACCTTTATGACAACCGGTCAAGGGTCGTCGTCATAGAACCAACGTCCGCCGGGTCGGCGGTCACTCCCGCACGTAAGGAGGGCCGCCGTGGCAATCGTTGTCGGCTCTGTCGAGGTTCAGGTCATCCCCAACACCCGGGGAATCGGCCAGCGTTTGCGGACGGCGCTTGCCGAACCGGCCACGAGTGCAGGGCAGGAGGCCGGGCGCCTGGCCGGGCAGGCGTTCACGCAGGCCATGACCGCCGGTGTGGGCGGCGGCGCGCAGATCGGCACCACCCTCGGCCGCGATATTGCCGCCGCCCTCGCCCCCGCGATTCGCCGTGCCATCCCCGACGCCGTTCGCGCCGGTGGCACCCGGGCCCGTCAGCAGGCCACCCGCGAGGGCGAGCAGACCGGCGGCGCGTTCGCCCGGTCGCTGAAGACCCGGTTGGAGGCAGCGTTCCGGACGCTGCCGAAGATCACTATCGGTGCGGACACGGCCGAGGCTGACGCGGACCTTCAGGCGCTGCGCGTGCGCATGGAGGCCCTGGCCGGCAAGACGGTCGGGGTCGACATCGACGCGGAGGCCGCCCGTGCGGAAGCCGAGGCCCTGGAGGCCGAGCTTCTGCGCCTGGGCGCCGCGCACCCGGACGTGACGATCCGCGCGGACACCGCCGCTGCCCGCGCCCACCTCGCCGCGGTCCGCGAGGAGATCGACCGGATTACGGCCCGTCCCGGTGTCGTCCGTCTGGAGACCGACGGCAGTTTCGGCGGCCGTCTGCGGGCCCAGGTTCAGGCCGCGCAGGCCGCCCTGCCGGAGATCAACATCACGGCGGACACTGAACCCGCCCGCGCTCAGCTCGCCACGCTGCGCGCCCAGCTCACCACCCTTGCCACGGCCCGGATCGGCATCGATGTCGACGCCGGCGCGGCCATGGCGCAGATCGACGCCGTCCAGGCCCGCCTGGCCGCCCTGGCCGCCTCGGACGCGGACATCGACGTGAGGGTGGATGCCGCGCAAGCATCCGCCGCCCTGGCCGCGGTCCGCGCGCAGGCCGACGCCCTCGACGGCAAGCGGATCGATTTCGACTTCTCCCCAGCCCTGCTGGGGACCCTGGGCCTCACCCTCGCCCTCGCCGGACTCGCCGCCGCCCCCGGCGCGGAAATCCTCGCCGGGCAGGTCGCCGGCCTCGCCGCGGCCACGGTCGTTGCCGCATCCGGCTTCGCCGTCCTCGGCGCCGTCGCCGCACCGGCAATCATCGGGATCGCGCAGGCACTCCAGGCCAAGAAGGCGGCTGAGGACGCCGCCGCCGCGGCCACCGACACCGGGGCCCGCGCCGCCGCCCAGGCGACGCAGCGCGCTTTTCAGCAGGAAGGCGCCGTTCGCGCCCTGGCCACCGCGCAGCGCAACGCTGCCGAGCAGATCGCCGCCGCACAGCGGCAGGTAACCCAGGCCGAAGACGGCGTCCGTCGCGCCGAGCAGCAGCTCACCCGCGCCCAGGACGACGAGCGGCGCGCGCAGCAGGAGCTGACCCGGGCCCGTGCCGACGCCGTCCGGCAGCTGGAGGACCTGAACAACCAGGTCACCGACTCCGCCCTGTCGGAGCGGGCGGCGACGCTGCGCCTGACGCAGGCCAAACAGGACCTGGAGAAGGTCCGGGCCGACCCCGCCGCAAGCCAGTTGGAGCGGGATCAAGCCCAGCTCACCTACGACCAGGCCGTCCAGGGCCTGAAGGAACAGTCCCTCGCGCATAAGCGTCTGGAGGCCGACGCCCGCCGGGCGAACGCGGCCGGTGTTGATGGCGCGGAGGGGGTGCGGCGCGCGCAGGACGCCGCCGCGCAGGCCCACGAGCGCGTCGCTGACCAGGCCCGCGCCGTTGCCGACGCGCAGGCCCGGGTAGCCGACGCCGTCCGCGGTGTGGCGCGGGCCCAGGCCGCGGCGGCCGACACGATCGCCAACGCCGAGCGGCAGGTGGCCGCGGCCCACATGCAAACGGCCGACGCCACGTCGACGGCGGACACTGCCGCGCAGAAGTACCGCCGCGCCCTCGACGAGCTGTCGCCGGCCGCCCGCGCCACCTTCGACGCCGTCGTGGCGCTGAAGGAGGGATTCAAGGACTGGTCGGCGTCGCTTCAGCCGGAGGTGATGCCGCTTTTCACCCGCGGCCTCAACGGCGTGCGGGCATCCCTGCCCGCTTTCACGCCCTTGGTGCGCGAAGCGGCGGCCGGTGCCCGGGAGTTGATGGATGCCACGGCGGCGGACTTCAAGACCCCTTTTTGGGATCGCTTCCGTGATGACCTGACGCAGGCCATCCGGCCTGCCATCCGGAATACCGGGATCGCACTCGGGTACTTCTTCAAGGGCTTTGCGGGCGCGCTGGGCGCCGCCCTGCCGCACACGGAGAGCTTCACTCAGCGCCTGGTCGATCAGGCGAAACGCTTCTCTGAGTGGGGAGACCGGCTCCGCGACTCGCCCGGCTTCGCCGCCTTCCTTGCGCGAATTCGCCAGAACGGCCCGGTAGTTGGCGGGATTCTCCGCGATATCGGCACGACTTTAGGCAACGTTTGGACGGCCGTTCAGCCGATGTCCGGGGTCACGCTGCTCTTCGTCGGCGACCTCGCCCGCCTCGTCTCCCTCGTCCCGCCGGGCGTCCTGGAGGCCATCGGCGTTGCGCTGATCACCATCAGCCTCGGTCTGCGCGCCGTCGCTGCCGCGGAATGGCTGGTCAACGCCGCCACGACGGCGATGGCGCTTCTCGTCCAGGCCACGCCTGTCGGCTGGACGATGGACGTGATCCTGCTGGTGATCGGTGCCCTCGTCGCCCTGGGCCTGGCCGTCGTCTACCTCTGGCAGCGCTTCGGCTGGTTCCGCGACGGGGTGACGGCGTGCTGGGACGTCATCAAGGCGGCCTGCCTCCTCGCCTGGACCACGGTTATTCAGCCGGTGTTCGCGTGGATCGCGGGCATCGTCATGGACCGGGTGGTCCCGGCCTTCATGTGGCTGTGGAACTCCACGCTCTCCCCTTTTTTTGCCTGGATATCGGTCCAGTTTTCAACTATCTGGGGGACGTACGTTCAGCCGGCGTTCTCCTGGCTCGCCGACTTCATCATGACGCGGGTCGTTCCGGCCGTCCTGTGGCTGTGGCAAGGCGCGGTCGTCCCCGCGTTCCAGATGATCGGGCAGATCGTCTTCGCAGTGTGGACCGGAGTGCTTCAGCCGGTCCTGTCGGCCCTGTGGTCGATCATCGCGAACAGCCTCTTCCCGGTCGTCCGCGACTTCGCCCAGGCCGTTGTCTGGCCCATGTTCCAGCTCATCGGCCAGGTCATCAAAACGGTCTGGCTGGACGTGATTTGGCCGACCCTCCAGCTTTTCTGGTCGTTCATTAAGAACATCCTGTGGCCGGTCATCGTCCTTCTTTACGACGCCGTCGTGAAGCCCACCTTCGCGCTGATCGGTGCGGCGATCGTCGCCGCCTGGACCTACGTCATCCGGCCCGCGGTCGGCGCGTTCTCCTCCTTCCTGAAGGACATCCTCGGCCCCGCGATCTCGTGGCTGTACTACAGCATCGTCAAGCCGGTGTGGCGCTGGATATCCGACGCCATCACGTGGGGGTGGCAGAACGGCATACGGCCCGCATTCGACGCCCTGAAGGACGGAATCGGCGCAGTCTCCTCCGCCTTCGCGCACGCGAAGGACGGGATCGCGACTGCGTGGAAGAAAATCGAGGGCGCCACGAAGGACCCGGTCAACTTCGTGATCGGGACCGTATGGAACTCGGGCGTCCTTGACATCTGGAACACCCTGACCGGCTGGATCCCAGGCATCGGCGACAAGCTGAAAATGGAAAAGCTTCCCCTGCTTGCCGCCGGCGGACCTCTACCGGTCCGCCCCGGGGTCTTCAACCGCCCGACGGCCATCGTCGGCGAGGGAAATCCCCGCTACCCGGAATACGTCATCCCGACCGATCCCCGATACCGGGCACGCGCCCTCGGACTCCTCCAAGCCGCCGGCACGCAGATGCTCGCCAGGGGCGGAATTCTCGGCTCGGCCCTCGACTGGGGCAAGGAATCCGCCGGTAAGGCGTGGGACTGGACGAGCGACAAGGCCACCAAGACGTGGCGCGGCGTCAAGGGTGCCGCGGACATGCTGGCCAACCCCGGCCAAGCCATGGATGCGCTGCTGAAACCCGTCCTCGGAGACCTGGACGGCCTGGACGCGGCGAAGTGGGCGCAGATGATCGGCGAGGTGTTCCGGACGCCGGTCATGGGCCTGAAGGACACCGTCACCGACTTCGTGAAGGGCTTCTTCTCCGCAGGTGGAAGCCCGCAGATGGGGGGTGACACCGGCGGTAGCGGGGTCACCCGCTGGACGCCGCAAGTGCTCCAGGCCCTGAGCATGCTCGGGCAGCCGGCGTCCTGGCTCGATACTGTCCTCCGCCGCATGAATGATGAATCGGGCGGAAATCCGAACATCGTCAATACCTGGGATATCAACTGGCAGGACGGTACGCCGTCCGTCGGTTTGATGCAGGTAATTGGGCCGACTTTCGATGCATATGCGGGGCCTTTTCGGAATACGGGCCCGTTCCTGTACGGGACTTCCGTCAACCCACTTGCCAATATCTATTCCGGCCTGAATTACGCCTTGCATAGATATGGGTCACTGTCCGCTCTGGATCGACCGGGCGGCTACGACTCCGGCGGCTACCTGCCCCCGGGCCTGTCCCTCGTCTACAACGGGTTGGGCCGCCCAGAGCCCGTTTTCACGCCCACCCAGTGGGACATGATCGCCGACTCAAAGGGCCTCAACTCCCCGGGTGGGAACGGCACAACTGCCGGTGCGGCGCCGGTCATTCACCTGCACGCCGTACCCGGCATCCCCACGGAACAGCAGATCGTGTCCGCGCTGAAATTCGCGGACGCCCTGTACGCCTGACCAGTACGGCCCACGCGCCAACCACCCATGAAAGAAAGGGGGTTGGCGCGTGAGCTTACTGGCCACGCTGAACTCACCGTCCGCCGTCGTCTCCGCCGGCATCCTCCCCGAACCAGAGCACGCCGCAGCCGACGCCCCGCCCCGCGTCACGCTCACCACCGGCAGTGGCCAAGAGTTCCTTCTGACCGCGGACCTGTCCCACCAAGGGGCCTGCATCGCGATCCTCCCCGGCCCCACCGGCATGGACGCCCCGCCAGTACAGGCCACGGTCACGGAGTACGCGGGGATGGACGGCGGCCGTCTGGTCAAGACCCGCGCCGCCTCCCGCCGCATCCAACTCCCGCTGCTGCTGTGGGCGCCCACCCGCCCGGAACTCCTGGCGCTGAAGCGGCGCTTCGTCGCCGCCCTCGTCGCCGACCGGGGCCCGTGCGTGCTGCGGGTGGCGGAGGCCGACGGCACCGCCCGCAGCATCCGTGTCCACTACACCGCCGGCATGGAAGGCGACGAGGGCAGCGACGGCGTCGGCCTGACCTTCACCCGGTACGGGCTCCAGCTCACCGCCCCCGACCCCTATTGGTACGGCGACGAGCGAGCCGAGACCTTCCGCGTTTACGGCGCGCCCGGGTTCCTCTCCCACCCCGCCGGGTCCTGGACAGTGCTGCTGTCCGACACCATGAACAACCCCTCCGCCTGGACCTCCTCCGGCGCGGCCGGAACGGTCCTCACCGACCCCCGGGGCACGGACGGCCAGTACACCCGCCTTGCCGCCGGTGTCCGGACGGAGGCGACGACCGCGGTCCCCTACGACGGGACGAGCCTGTACCGGCTGACCGCCCGGGTCCGCCGCAGCAACAAGGCCGCCGCCGACGCGCAGACGTCCGTATCGGTCGGCCTGGCCGGCCTCACTGCCGCCGGTGCACCGGTGCATGGTGGGACTCGGTTCATCACCGCCGCCGGCCGCGCGCTCTTGGACGCCGACGGGTGGGTGGACGTCATCGGCTACGCCCGAGGGCGGGCGCTCGAGAACGCCTCCCCGGCCGACAGCAGCGTGGCCTACCCGGTGGAGTCCGGCCCCGGCACGATGCCCGTCGGCACGGCCACGGTGCGGCCGGTGATCCAATCCGACGCCACCCCGCTGGACGTCGACCACCTCACCCTCGCCCGCCTCGACCCCACCACCACCGGCGAACCGCACACCACCCCCTTCTTCCCCCTGCGGATCGCCCCGAGCGTGATCGGTGACGAGGGTCTGCCGGTCCAGGCCACCACCGACGTGGACGCGTGGCCGGTATGGCGGATCACCGGACCCCTCGGCCAGCAGGACGCCGGCCAGCCCGTCATCCCCCTCCGCCTGGCCAACCGCACCACCGGCCAGCAGCTCACCTTGTCCTACGGCATCCCCGCCGGACGGACGGTCCTGATCGACACCCGCCCCGGCATCAAGGCCGTCTACCTGGAGACCCCCGACGGCACCCGCGGCGAGAACCTGTGGCCCCACCTCACCGGTCCGGCCTCCCTGTGGCAGCTCGTCCCCGGGGAGAACGTCATCTCCCTCACCGCCACCGGCGCGTCGGAAGAGTCCGCGGTCACCCTGACCTATCAGCCACGACACCTCGGAGCCTGACCCTGCGGCGCTACCGCGTCGACGTCCGCGACGCGGCCCTCCGCCGTGTCGGACAGATCGACTCCTACACTTCCCTGGACGTCATCGTCCGCCACCTCGACGTCGGCGCCTGGACCCTCGTCCTACCCGCCGACCACCCCCATGCCGGGCTCTTTGCCAGCGGCCACGGGGTGATGATCTGGTCCGACGACGCCCCCGAACCCCTGTTCACCGGCCCCTTGACCAGCATCCGTGACGACTGGTCAGCCACCAGCGGCGGGACACTGACCTTCTCCGGCGTCTGCGACAACACCGCACTCGCGGCCCGCCTTGCCTTCCCCGACCCCGCCCGCGCCCCCGACACCGGCAATGGCCGCTACAGCGTCGACTACTGGACGGCCGCGGGCCCGGCCGGCGACATCATCAACCGCCTCGTTGCCGCCAACGCCGGACCGGCCGCCCTGCCCGGTCGGCGCGTCCTGGGCCTGGACCCCGGTCTGACCACCGGCCTCGGCGACGCCACGAAGGTCTCACTGCGCTTCGACACCCTCCTGTCCGCGACACAGACCCTCGCCACCACAGCCGGCCTGGCCGTGCGGATCACCCAGCCCGACCCCACCACGCCCCGCCTCGCCCTCCAGATCGGCACCACCCGCGACCTACGCGGAGCGGTCCGCTTCTCAACCGACCTGGGCAACCTCGGCTCGTACTCCTACCAGCTCACCGCGCCCCGCACGACGCGCGCCGTCGTCGCCGCTCAGGGGCAGGGCAAGGACAGGTTCTTCTGGCAATGGGCCGCCCCCGATGCCGAAGCCGAGTGGGCCCGGGTGGGGGAGACGTTCGTAGACCAGCGCGACACCGCCATTCCGGGGCGACTGGACGACTCCGACGAGCAGTTCCGGTCCCTGCGCACCTCGGCCACCAACGCCCTTCAGCAGGGTGGAGCGCAGGCCGAACTGTCCCTGGCGCCGGTCGACACCGAGCAGTGCCAGTACGGCCGCGACTACCGCACGGGTGACACGGTCACCGTCACCACCACCGCCGGCACAGACCTCGTCCACCCCGTCCGCGAGGTGCACCTGACGGACACCGCGGACGCCAGCTCCGTACAGGCCACCGTCGGCACCGAGGCCGCCACCCAAACCCCCGCCCTCTATACCCAGGTGCGGCGACTGTGGCAGGCCGTACACGCCCTCAACACCCGCTACTGATCAAGGAACCCGCGCTTGGCCGAGTACTACTTCCCCTTCGACAGCGGCGCCGGCACCACCGTCACGAGCGAACAGTGGTCGCAGATGACGTCCATGTGGCAGACCGACGGCATCCGCGCCCCGCGCACCAGCGATCCCGCCGACCCCCTCGCCACCACGGCCACCGGCCAGGACATGACCGTCAACATCGCACCTGGTCACGCCACAGTCCAGGGCTTCCACTACTACTCCGACGCCGAGCGCCACGTGGTGATCGCCGCCAACGTCGGCACCCAGCCGCGCATCGACCGAATCACCGTCCGCCTGTCCCGCACCGGCCAGCGCATCTCCATCGCCTACCTCCAGGGCACCCCGGCAGCCCAGCCCCAGCCCCCCGCACTCAGCCAGGGGCAGGACGGCGTCTTCGACGTCCCCCTGTGCCGGGTAGCCGTGGCCCCGCAGGCCGGCGCCATCGCCCCCCGGGACATCGTGGACGAGCGGGTGTACGCCCTGACACAGACGGTCTACGCCACCGCCGCCGCCCGCGCGGCGTCCCCGGAACGGGCCGTCCCCGGAAAGCTGGCCTACCTCCAGGCCGAAGACCGCATGGAGATCTACACCAACGGCACCTGGACGCCCTTGTCGCCCGGCCCCTGGCAGCCCCTGCCCCTCCCCGCCGACGTCGCCGCGCACGGCGGCAACCCGCGCTGGCGCCTGGTGAACGGCACGATCGAGTTGAGCGGCTCCGTAGAGCGCAAGGATGGCAAGGACTTCAACGTCGCTGACAGCTGGCTGCTGGCCGTCCTGCCGCCGGAGGCACGGCCGAAGTACATGCGTTCTTTCATCTGCGCCACCAGCTTCAACGCGGTCAAGAATTCCAGCATCCGCATCGACGTCACGTCCGGCACTGACCCCTACCCGGGCCAGCTACAAGCCCAGGTGCAGTCACCGGTGAAGTGGATCTATTTGGACAGCATCAGGTTCGCCATCGACGCCTGATCAGCACCCGGCCAGCGTGAGCTGCCCTCATCACCTACCTCCCCCCGCCCCGCGCCAGCATCCGGCCGGGGCCTTTTTATGTCCCAACAGGAGCCATTTGCATGTCCCTTGCACTTGATGTGATCAATACAGCCCGTGATGAGATCGGGTACCACGAAGGCCGCGAGGACGGTGACTGGAACAACATCCAGAAGTACGCGCCGGCCGTACCCGGCCTTGAGTGGGCCCAGGGTGAAGCTTGGTGCCACACGTTCGTGAGCTGGTGCTTCCAGGAGGCCGGTGCGGCAGACCTGGCCCCCGTCACGGCCTCGTGCTGGGAGGGCGTCCAGTGGTTCCAGGACCGCGACCGCTACACCGACTACCCCGTCATCGGCGGCATCGTCTACTTCGGCGCAGGCGGCGGCTCCCACACGGGCATTGTCGTCGCGTACACGGACGACGAAATCACCACCGTGGAAGGCAACACGAACTCGAACGGGTCCGCCGAGGGCGATGGTGTCTACCTGAAGACCCGCCTCCGCCGCAGCTCCTACATTCACGGCTACGGGATTCCCGACTACCCCGAGGGCGTCGTCCTGGCCGACCCGGATTGGCGAGGTCGGTCCGGCATCACGTTCTTCGGCCACGAGGCCAGTACGGATGACATCCCGGCCAGCGAGGACGGGGCCGAGCACGGGCGGGACCGCGGGGCCAATGGGTTCGAGCCGTTCCCCGGTGAGCAGTGGTTCCGCGACGCGCCCGACTCACCGATCATCACCGCCATGGGCCGACGCCTGGTCGAGGAGGGCTGCTCCGCCTACCGCGAGGGCCCCGGGCCGCAGTGGACGTCCTCCGACCGCGCAAGCTTCCGGAAGTGGCAGCGCAAGCTCGGCGACGCGCCGCACGAGTGCGACGGGTGGCCCGGCCCGCTCCAGTGGGCCGCGCTGAAGGTCCCGCGCACTACCGCGTGACCACCGGCGTTCTGACCCGGTCCCTTCCGGGCTCCCCGCACCGGAGCGGGGGTCCCGCGGATGGGACGGCTGACGGGCAGGCGCTGCGGATCGGCTCCCTGTGCTCCGGATACGGCGGCCTGGACATGGCCGTGCAGGCCGTATTCGGCGGCACGGTCACGTGGGTTGCAGACCCCGACCCTGGCCCCGCCCGCATCCTCGCTCACCACCACCCCGAAGTGCCCAACCTCGGCGACATCACGGCTACTGACTGGACCGGTGTCGAACCGGTCGACGTGATCGTGGGCGGCTACCCCTGCCAGCCTTTCAGCACCGCCGGCCAGCGGAAAGGAGTGAACGATCCCCGGCACATCTGGCCTCACATCGCCGCCGCCCTTGGCGTTCTACGACCCCGCCTCGGGGTGTTTGAAAACGTCGCAGCTCACATTGGCATGGGCTACGGCAACGTCCTCGCCGATCTTGCCCACATCGGGTTCGATGCGGAGTGGACTTGTCTACGTGCGTCCGCCGTGGGTGCCCCCCACCGGAGAAACCGCCTCTTCCTCCTCACCTGGCCGACCGACCCAGGCCACTCGCCACGGCCCGGCCGCAGGTCAGACCCTGCCGGGTTGGCTGCCCGTCGCCGGCGGCACGCTGACCGGTCCGGCTGCTCCGATCCGGCCGGGCGGACGTCAGCCGCGCTGTCCGACCGCTGCCGCCCTTCTCCTGCCCACCCCCTCAGCCTCCGAAGCGGCCGGGGCGGGACACCAGGGCCGGGCCGGGGGCATGAACCTGCGCACCGCCATCGACCTGCTCCCCACGCCCAGAGCGTCGCCGAACGAGGACCGGCAGACGCGCCGCACCCCGTCACAGGAAGCCGGGACACACGGCCGATCCCTGGCCGCGGAGGTCTGCACCGTGGCCGGTCCTGCCACACCGCCCCACGCGAGGAATCGCACCACCATCTCGTCGGGCACGCGGATCGGCAGGCGGCACGCGTCGCAGATGCGCCAGACCCCGCCTCCGTGCTCGCGCCGGAAGAAATCTGGGGACCATATGCCGGGGCCGTGGCCCGATGGGCCCCTGTCATCGGCCGTACCGCTCCCCGCCCAACCGACGCTATGGGACGCCTGAGCCCCTTGCTGGTGGAGTGGATGATGGGTCTTCCCCCAGGCCACGTCACTGCCGTTCCCGGACTGTCCCGAGCCGCCCAGCTCAAGGCCCTTGGCAACGGCGTTGTGCCACTTCAGGCCGCGACGGCCATCGAACACCTTGCCCAACGCGCCCTCACCCGCGGCGCACCCATCCCCGCGCTGATCGACATCGACACCTAACCCCTGCGCCCAGAGAAAGCCCCACGACGTATGACCGACGCCACCCGTCGCACCATCCGCACCACCGTTCAGACCGCGATCACCCTCGCCGCGCTCCTGCCCGTCATCGTGGACGCGTCCGGCATCCCCGCGACCCTCCCATGGGCGGCCGGCGCCCTCGCCGTCGCCGCCGGCCTTACCCGGATCATGGCCATCCCCGGGGTGCAGGCACTCCTGCCCCGATGGCTGCGCACCGAACCGGCCATCCCCTCAGCCTCCACGGACAAGGGGGCCGTGTGACCGACCCGACCCCCTCGGATGTCGCCCTGGAGCTAGAGAAGCTCCGCGGCGTCGTGGAGGTCGGATTCGCGCGCGCCGACGGTGCACTCGCCCTTTTGGTCCAGAGGGATGACCAGACTGACCAGCGCCTAACCGACCTCGACTCCCGCGTGGCTGCCGTCGAGCGCGGCCGGTGGCCCCTGCCGTCCCTCGCCGCCCTAGTCAGCATCGCCGCGGTGATCGTGTCCGTCTGGCAGGCGACCACCACCCACTGAATAGCGCCCCCCGCCCCGGTCACAGACCGGGGCGGGGGGCGCTATTTGCATTTCCTGCCTGTTCTCGCAGCGAGTTAGGCCGCGGCCAGGGATGCAATGTGGGCGCGAGCTTCCTTCACGCGAGGTTCGGAGCGGTGTCCGGCCAGGGCCTTGCTGACCTCCTGAAGGCGCTGCACGCCCCTCTGAGTGTGAATCCCTGTACTGAGTGCCTTGATGGCCCGTTCGGTTGCGTCGAGAGCTCCATCCAGATCACCGGCCCGCTGGTAGGCGAGGGCGAGCGTTCCACAACGAACGGCCTGGTCTCGTGGGGCAGCGTGCGTCACGGACTTTTCGAGTGCGTCTGTCGCTCGGCCGGCCTGGCCGGTGGCGAGCAGAAACCGTCCTTCCGTTGACCTGAGCTGCGATTCACCGAACCACCGCAGGTAGGCAGGACGGTCGTCGCTCGCCCGTTCCAGAGCGGAGAACGCCCTGTTGAGCGCTTGAGCAGCCCGCTTATGTTCACCAGCCTTGCAAAGAACGGTCGTTTCGTGAGCCGCCAGCGAGGATTGCATGGCCGGCGGGACGCGACCGCTGACGCTGCTCGCCGACTCCATGAGGCCCACTGCCGCTCGCTGCTCTTGGTGATTGGACGCCTGCGTCGCCATGAAGCACAGCGTGTGAGCGCCCAACATGTCGTCGTTGGCCGTCTTGGCGGCCCGCAGCGACGTCGTGTAGTTCTTCTGCGCCGCCGCTTGGAGACCTGCGTCGTAGCTCATCCACCCCAGCAGGCAGCACACCTCGGCGGCGAGGGTGTACAGCCTCTTGCCGATGTCGTCGGTGTAGCGGCTGTTGCTGATCATGCGTGTGAGCAGTTCCAGATCGGCGCGTGCCGAGTCGAGGAAGTCCACGCCGCCGGTGTCCTGCTCCATGGCCCGGATGGACTCGATACGCACGGCCATTCGATCTACCGTGCGGCTGGTGATCTGGTCGCCCTTCGTGGCTGCTGCCAAGGCGGGGTCAGCGGTTGCCCACTGCGTACCAATGCCGGCGAGCGCAGCGCCGCTGATCCCGATAAAACCCCTTCGGTCCACTGGTTCACTCCCTAGTGCCGTCAGAGCCTCCAGCGTAGACCTCTGGGTCCACGGGGCCGCAATGACTTGATCCTCCCAAGCGGGGAGCCACAGGGGCCAGGGCTTTTGTCCGAGGGCCTCCACGGAGACGCGCAGCCCAGAGGAGTGGAGGTAGTCGGCAATCACCAGTTGAGTGACCGCGTCGGGCGCATGGTCGCCTCGCTCCCACTTGTAGATGGTGGAGCGAGTGGTGCCCAAGTGATGACCGAGCCGTTCGCCATGGCGGCGAACGGCGGTGGCGAACTGCATCTTGCCCATGCCCAGTTGCTCCCGGACGAAGGCGAGGGGGTGCAATAGAACGGCTGACCTGGTGTCGATCACAGCAACTCCTCTGCTGATGATGAGACAACTTAACGTGACCAACTCACCTGTCCAGGGCGCCGGATGGGCCTTGAAACCCATGTGAAACCTTCCGGCCACTCGGCGGCTGGGGGATCGTCGGAGTGTCGGCCCAGGGGTCAGCCGGGCGCCGAGGATGCATCGTGCCGTCAGAGGAGATGCTGCGCGTCCAGTCCTGGGCCGACGCCTGCCAACGAATCTCCGCGCCAAAGGCCACGCTCGCGTGCAGCGCAATGGCGATGACGGATCGGCGGACCAAATGAGTCATCTCCGGGAAGGGGCGACATACCTCCTACAGGTACGTATGTGCTGCATAGGGGGCATGTTGTGACCAGGACCCAACCTGAGGTCGCGCCGGTACCCGACTGGGTGGCCGTCGGGAAGCTCGTTCTCGACACGACCGTGGATCGAGTCGGGGTGGTCCGTGGCATTGGTGGGCCCATCCGCCTGCGCGATGACCCACCGCCGTCCTTCGTGTGGCTCCTGCCTCCCCGTGGCGGTTATGAGTGGCGAGCGATGATTCGCGACCTCGAACCCCGCGGTGACAAGGCCACCCGGTGATCGGCGGCGGCCAGGAGGAGGCGGAGAGTCGGCTGCCCCCGCCGTTGGGCATGGAACTGCTCCGGGTCCAGCCCGCGATGATCAAGCTCCACGACTTTGTCGACATCGATGGAGCGTGGCATCCCGTGATCAACATGGTGGCAGCGCCGGGGGGCCGGGTGTTGATCTTCAAAAACCGTCCCCCGCAGATCGTTACGGGACTGATCACCATCTCACGAAAGATCAACTACTCAATTCTGTAAGCGGGTTACTCATGAACGAGTCGGGATCGCATAAGAGCGGTGGGGCGCCGTCCCGGAAGACGGGCGGGAGGCTTGAAGCCGTCGGCGTCAACGCTGCCGCGCGGCGAAGCAGCGCACGGGCCGCTTTGATCCGCGCTGCCCAGCGCGGGCCCGGTGGAGTCCTCCTGGTGCGTCATGCGCTCAAGGGAAACGTGGACAACCCCGAGTCCTCCCCGCCCGGTGATGTGGCCGAACTGCCCTGCTGCGAGGCGCTCGGCAAGCTCTTAAGCGCTAGGGACAAGGCCGCCGGCGAGGGTAGGAGGAAGGCTGTCGCGCTACTGGTCGGCGCCATTGACCGTCACAGTCACCGCCATGCGTCGGCGAATGGGGCGGCCTCGCCGCGTCAGCCGACGCACCCGGCCGACGCGGAGGCGCTGCCGGTACGCGCGCTGTCTCCGCGCGAAAGAGGGCCGCGGTGATGCGCGCCGTCATCGGGCACGTTCCCCACAAGATCACCGTCCACCCGGCGACCGTTACATACGGCGCGGCCTGCCTGGGCTGTACGTGGAGGATCAAGGGGAAAAGGTCGGCTGAGGTCGTGCACGACGCTTGCGTGGAGCATGGCCTCGCGTCCAGGAACGGGCACGTGCAGTTCTGCACCCGGGCCCAGGGGATTTCCTACGTACTCCGTCAGGCTCCGGGCACCCGCGAGTGGCCGAGGCCGCCGAAGATTCAGGTTCCCCTGGCCGACAGCGACCGGGACGGCCTCGGCACCACTTTCCGGGACCCCCTGGCGACGGATGCCGCCGTAGACGAACCCACCCACGAGATCGTCGTACATCAGCAGACCGTGATGTATGGCGCGGACTGCCTGAGCTGTACGTGGAAGGCCGAAAGAGAAGAGGCGCCCGAACGCGTGCAGGACGCCTGCATGGCGCACACCGGCCGGGACATGCACGAGCTGTTCCGCACGGTCACGGAGGGCCTCGCCTACGTGCTCCCGAAGGACAGAGACGCCCCTAAAAGAACGCCGGACACCCAGACCTCCCGCGGCCGCCGTCGCCGCGGTTCCTTACGGAAGAGGGCATGACATGCGGCAGCCCCTGACGACTCACCCCGTCCCCGTGGCGCACGGCAGCGGGCCGTCCAGTTCCGCGCCGGCCCGCGTCTGCGCCGAATGCTTCCGGCTGGCCGTGGCTCGGTTGGACGAGGCGCTTCGTTCCCATTTTCGTACCGCACACCCGGCACACCCGGTGAACGCCCGATGAGGCGCCACGCGGCACACCGGAGCACCTCGTGGACCAACGTGGCGGGGGTGATCGGGGGATTGGTCATGGCCAGCCTTGTCGTCGCCCTCTGCTGCACCGTCGTGTGGCTCTCCCTCCACGGCGCGGCCCACCGCACCTGAGCCGCCTGCCTCTCCACCGGATGACGGGCCTCACCCCCGATACCCCCCGGTGGGGAGGCAGGCCCCTATGCAGTTCGTGTGTCCGTTCCAGAGAGGAGCGCACGTGAGCGCGTTACCGCCCCTGTCCCCACTGTTCGCCTGGTTGGAGATCACAGAGTTCTGCAACCTGCGCTGCCGTCACTGCTATGCAAGTTCGTCACCGAAGGGCACCCACGGCGACATGGCCACGGCTGACTGGCTGCGCGTCATTGATCAACTGCGCCAACTGGGCGTCAGGCACACGCAGTTCATCGGCGGCGAACCGACGTTGCACCCCGACCTGCCGACCCTCATCCGCCACGCCCTGGCCGCCGGCCTGAAGGTCGAGGTCTTCAGCAACCTCACACACATCTCCGAGAACGTGTGGCAGGCCCTCCAGCTCCCGGGCGTACGCCTGGCCTTCAGCTACTACTCCGATGACCCGGAGGACCACGAAGACGTCACGGACACCGTCGGGTCTCATGCCCGCACACGGGCCACCATCGAAGAGGCCAAGGCGCGGGGCATTCCCCTTCGGGCGTCCGTGATCAAGGTCCTCGATGGGCAGAGGCACGATCAGGCCCGGGAGGAGCTGCTACAGGTCGGGTTCTACGACGTCAGGGTTGATCGCCTCCGGCAGTTCGGTCGAGGCGCAGATGGCCGTGCCCCGGACATCAAGAACCTGTGCGGCCAGTGCGGGGTGCGAAAGTTCGCTATCTCGCCATGGGGGGACGTCTGGCCGTGCGTGTTCTCCCGATGGATGCCGGTAGGCAACGTCCACCACAACTCCCTCACCGACATCTACCGCGGTGAGCAGATGCGTGCGGCGGTCGCCAGCCTGGCGGAGGTCTTCCCGGAGAAGCACTCCATGGGCAAAGACAAGAAGCCCGACGTCGTATGCACCCCGGACTGCCAGCCCAGTTTCAACACGTGCTCCCCTCAACTGGTGTGCGCGCCGGACGCCGAGTGCGGTCCGACCGGACAGAAGAAGAGCGTCGTTCTCTCCCCCCATCGCTCGGTTCGCTACTACGACCCGGGCGTCTCGAACACCGATTGCTAGGGCGCCACAGAGAGGTTGAGGGGCTGCCGGCCATGCGCCAGCAGCCCCTCAACGCTCTCCCATTCGATGGTCGCTCGTAAGAGGTGACACCGCCGGTATCCCCGTGATCAGCGACCCCACGGGAGTAGCGTGAGGCCGCCTGGGGCATCCCGGCACGCACGTGACGACGCACGGAGTTCATATGACCAGCTCACCCCACACGCTGTACGTGGCCCGGCGCGACTCCTACGCAGCCTTCCTGACCGCCATCGACGCGGAAGCCGACGTGGCATGGAACAAGGCGACAGGGCACTACCCCGACGCTGACACCCTGCGCGCGGTCCTGGACGAGGCGTTCGCCAAGACTCGCGAGATGTTCAACGTGATCGACGTCGAGGACACGGGCCCCCGCAAGGAAGCCATGGCCCTCGTCACCGAAGTCGCCAAGCTTCGAAAGGCGAAGGACGAGGAAGGCCAAGCCTGGGTCGAGTACAAGAAGGCGCGCGAGGACTACGTCGATGCCGCCCGTCAGTACCTGAGGGAGACCCTTCCGGGGAACTGACCTCTGCGTTGTGGCCCCGGCCAGTGGTCGGGGCCAAGCCGGACGGCGCCGAGCGACCACCCCCGAGAGCCCGAGCAGCGCGTGCTGCTCGGGCTCTTTTGCACGTCCAAGAGGAGAAGAACTATGAGCAGCACACCGCCCGCACCGCAAGGTGAGACCGGGCTCGACCAGGCCCTGAAGACCGTTGCCGAATCGCTCGGCAAGACTGACGTGAAGATCGCGTTGCTCTTCGGGGCGGACACCGCCTTAGGGCGTGTCTGATGGGTCGGAGTCATTCGGCTCGGGCAACTCCGGACTTTTGAGCGCGCTGGTTTCTTGAGGCACACGGCGTGCGTATGTCCTCGCGCGCCCTTGACTGGCTCTTGCGCATCCATGGACTGGCGTATCAACAGATGACCGGAAGGGCAGCTTCCCTGTGTGCAGAGCGGCCAACCGGCCGCCGCGTTCCAGGGAGGCCAGTCATCAACAGCATCCGTCGCGCCCTCGGCGCCTGTACGGCGGGCATCGTGCTCGCTCTCGCTGGTGTGGCCGTGGCCACACCAGCCCAAGCCGACGGCCCAGTCCAGACCATTGTCTGCGGGGCGATCGGCGACGTCAGCGACCAGCTCGTTCCCCCCGTGTGCGACAGCTGACCGGCCGAGGAGGTACAGCGTGTACACCGTGCTCCGCAGGGTGCTGACCGGGACGGTTGTGGCAGGGCTGGCGCTGGGCGCATCACCGGGTGCCACCGCGACGGCCAGTCCCTCGCAGCTGGCAGCGGCAAGATCGAAGGTCTTCCTGCCTTCGGACCGTGGACACATCTTCACGGTGCCGAACGGGGTCACCACCGTGACCATTGACGTGGTCGGGGGCGGAGCTGGGGGTGGAGCCGGGTCGGAGACGTCGTATGCCGGTGGGCAAGGCGGCGGAGCTGGGGCTATCGTCCGCTGCACAGTTCCTGTGCCGCCGAAGACACGGATGTACATCACGCCAGGCCGTGGCGGCGTCGGCGGCGGTTTCGCTCCCGGCAGTGCCCTTGCCCCAGGCGGTTTGGCCAGCTCTTCGGACGTGATTCCCACCAGTGGTGGAGGCCGAGGCAATCCTGCTGCCTTCTCAGTGGGTGCCGCTGCGGGCGGTCCTGGCCACTCCGGATACGAGCGCGAGGACGGTTATAACGGCAAGGGTGGCGCCACTGCCGCGTGCAACGTGAGGGGACAGAGAGTCGCTCCGGCTTCCTTCGCCGCCGGAGGTGACGGTCAAGAAGGCCGCGATGTGTATGGAGGTGCGGGGGGCCAGACCGGGGCCCTGCCTGCCGGATGCCCGAAGGGCAGTGGAGCCGGAGGGAAGGGGGGCCCCAGCGCGAAGAAAAGAGAGCAGGCGAAGGGTCACCGTGGGGGCAACGGCTGCATCGTGCTGAGGTGGTGACCCTCGCGCCGTAATCCCGGGTTCGAGTGCGGCCCGTCGGCGCGGCGAGCCGCACTCGAAACCGTTCGCTGAGGTCTGCGTGCCAAGGGGCGCTGCTTCTGCCGGCAAGTCAGCTCAAAGCCACAGGCGAAGGGCTGCGACGGTCACGGTGCCGTGAAAAACGTATGCCCTTTTGTCGAAGCGCGTGGCCACGGCCCGGTTGAGCTTCAACCGGTTGATCAGGCGTTCGACTTCGTTCCTACGGACGTAGCGTGCCGCATCGAAGGCAGTGGGCCTGCCACCGTTGCGGCCACGGCGCCTGCGGTGGGCCTGCTGGTCGCGGCGTTCGGGGATGGTGTGCTTGATCTGCCTACGTCGCAGATAGCGGCGGTTGTGGCGTGACGAGTAGGCTTTGTCGCCGCTCAGGTGGTCCGGTCTGGTGCGCGGATGACCACCGTTAGGGCGGGGCACGCGAATACGTTCCAGAACCGGGATCATCTGCGGGGCATCGCCCCACTGTCCAGGCGTGATCAGCATGGCCAACGGCCGCAGTCCGCCCTCACCTGCCAGGTGAATCTTTGTCGTCAGGCCACCGCGGGAACGACCGAGGGCCTCATCCGCACGGTGCTGCATGGGCCGGGCGCGCTTGCCGGGTTTCCACGGCGCCTTCCTGCGTGCGCCGGCTGCGTGCTGATGAGCACGGCACACGGTGGAGTCCACACTCACCATGGACCAGTCGATACGGCCTTTTGTATCGGCATCAGCCTGGACAACCCGGAAGATCCTCTCCCATGTCCCGTCCGCGGACCAGCGCCGGTGCCGGTCGTAGCAGGTCTGCCAGCTCCCGAACCTCCCTGGAAGGTCTCGCCATGGGATGCCAGTCCGTATACGGAACAAGATCCCGTTGATGACTTCCCGGTGGTCCTTCCACCGCCCGCCCCGACCGGCATTCTTCGGCAGGTGCGGCTCCAGCTGAGCCCATTCAGAGTCGGTCAGATCACCCCGCCCCACACGGTCTTGAATGATTGGCAGCCCGGCTCGTCACACACTCATCAGACACGCCCTAGCCGCGCTCGTCCGAGGGGCCCTCTCCAATGGCCCCATAGCCTCCCGTATCACGGCAGGCGTGGCCGCCGGGTGTCTGGCGCTGGGGATCGTGTTCATCACGCTCGCCGTCTTGCCCCGGCTTCAGGACAACGGCACCTCGTTCCTCCACTGGGCATCGCTCAGTCTGGAGGAGATCCAAGAGGCCGTCCGCGAGGACGTGCGTCCACAGCAGGTTGGAATCTTGGCTCGGTTGGCCAAGATCAAGTACCGGTTCCTTCAGGTCGCGTCTGTCGCCATCGGCTTGGCCGCAGTGCTCCTACTCGCGTCGGATGTCTTTGCCGCCGGCGGGTGACGGGTTCCGGGGCCGGAGCGGGCTCATCGAGAGGACGTCTCAGTCGCTGCGCTTCACGAAGGTGCCCTTCCCCCATTCGGTCTCGACAATCCCTTGTTCCCGAAGCTCGCGCAGAGCCCGGCGCGCAGTCATCCGCGCCACGCCAAAGCGTTCGGCCAGTTCCGGTTCGGACGGAAGCTTCGCACCCGGCTCGTACTTGCCCTCTTCGATCTCTGCGACGAGCGCATCAAGCACCCGCATGTAAGGGGCGCGCGGGCTATGGGGGTCACTTGGACGCTCAGGCATACGCAGAGCGTAGACAAACCGGCCATTGATCGGACACTTAGACAGGTGGACAGGGCGAAACAGTGGACAGGTTAGACAGGTCGGAATAGCGTCTCCCCGAAACGAAAAGCGCCCCGAAGGACCGTTGCGACCGGTCCGCCGGGGCTTAGCCGACCAGCTACATGGAGCTGAACCGACTCATGCGCGATCGTATCGCCCGCGCCCTCGAATGGGTGCTCCGCCTGCTACTGCCCACCCCCGGGAAACACCGGGCCGTCTACCGCAGCGCCCCCCACGTCACGCCTCCGACGGACCTCTCCAAGGACAACCCGTCCCCGAGCCGCCCCGTCATATGCGCTCCTCGGACCCCCATCCCCGTTCATGTGCTCGTCAGGACCATGCCCATCCCCCCGAGTACGCGCCCGCTCGTCCCCCTCTACATGCAGCACTGGCAAAAGGAACTGGAAAAGCGGGAGCGGCAGCGGCAACGATGCGTGGCCCTCGTGGCCGGCGCCATGGGCTACGACTACGAGTACACCTACGACGGAGCCCATGCGCACCCGGCGGTGGTGACCGCATGATGGCCTACGACGAATTGTTTCCCGAGGTCCCGGCGAACCGCCCTGCCCACTGCTGCAACTGCGGTAGAGAGACTGTGGCACCGGTGACCATCGCCTACGTCCAGGGCACAAGTGGACCCGGGTACGCCCGAGTTGCATGTCCCGACTGCGCCCCGAAGGTCGCGCCTATGGGCGCCACGGGCCCGCGCTGATCTGATCGCAGGGCAGGAACCCGCCCCGTCCGGCCGCCGTGCCGGGCGGGGCTCTGTCTTGTTCGCCCGCGATCCGGGGGCGCTGAGCCCGAGGGGCGCCGCCGTAACGGCTGTCGTCCTGGTCCGTCCGTCGGCGATCGACCGTCGCGCGTTGAGGCCAGATAGCAGGACGCCCCCCGGCTCGGACGTGCGGAGCGGGGGGCGAAGCGGGTCCTCCCCGTGGGGAGAATCTGGGGAGAACGGGGGAGCGTTTGGGGAGCGCGAGCCCCCAAAACGCAGCGACGCGGGAAACGCTCTGAAACGCGAAAGATGCAGGTCAGAGGGCCTTATAGTCGCATCCCCCCAGGTCAGTCAGGGGGAGCTAGGTTCTTGAGGGGGGAGACTCGAGCCGTCCTTGTGGGCGGGCCGCCTCGTCCAGCGCCGCCTTGTCCTGCACTGCTTCGTCCAGTGCCGCGAGCACGTCCGCGACGAGGTCCTCGGTGTCCTCGACGCCCACCGAGAAGCGGATGAACCCCTCCGGCACGGCGTCGCCGCCCCACCGCCCGCGCCGCTCGGCCGTCGACCGCACGCCGCCGAAGCTGGTCGCTTCGTCGACGAGTCGCAGGGCGGTCAGGAAGCGTTCGGCGTGCGCCCGGCCCGGCAGGACGAACGAGACCACGCATCCGAAGCGGCCGCCGCGCATCTGCCGCAGGGCGAGCGCGTGGGCGGGGTCGGTGGGCAGTCCGGGGTGGCGCAGGCCGGTCACTTCGGGCCGGTCGCGCAGGGCTTCGGCGAGTGCGAGCGCGGTGGCCGCCTGCCGGTCCACGCGCAGCTGCAGCGTCGCCAGGGAGCGATGGGCCAGCCAGGCCTCCATGGGGCCGGGGATCGCGCCGGCGACCTTGCGCCAGTCCCGTACGGCCGCGGTGAGCCGTGGGTCGCGTGCGGCCACGTACCCCAGGAGGAGATCCCCGTGGCCGGTGAGGGCCTTGGTGCCGCTGGCGACGGAGAAGTCGGCGCCCAGTTCGAGGGGGCGCTGGCCGAGCGGGGTGGGGAGGGTGTTGTCGACGGCGACGAGTGCGCCGTGGCGGTGGGCGGCGTCGGCGAGGCGGCGGATGTCGCACACGTCGAGGCCGGGGTTGGAGGGCGATTCGAGCCACAGCAGCCGTGCCCCGTCCAGCGCGGCGAGCTGTGCGTCCCCGGCGGTCGGGGCGGTGCGCACGGCGACGCCGAACGCCTCCAGGCGGTCGCGCAGCGCGGGCAGCAGCTGGTAGCCGTCCGAGGGCAGGACCGCCGTGTCACCGGGCCGCAGCTGGGAGAAGAGAACAGCGGAGATCGCGGCCATCCCGGAGGGGAAGGTGACCGCCTCCGCCGCCGGGCCGGGGCCGTCGGGGGTCTCCAGCGCGGCGATGGCGCTCTCCAGGGCGGCCCAGGTGGGGTTGGCCTCGCGGCCGTACGTGTACGGGCCGGAGACCTCGCCCGGGAGGTGGTAGTGGGCGGCGAAGGCCGGGCCGGGGAGCGCGGGCTCGTTCGCCCGCGGTTCCGGCAGGCCCGCTCGTACGGCCCGGGTGCCGTCGCCTGTCATCGGCTGCTCCTTCGTCCTCGTCGGCTGGTCGTTGCCGTCCGTCCGGTCGTTGCCGTCCGTCAGGTCGTACGGCTTCGGTTCGGCCCTTCGCACGGTGCCGGTTCAGTCCTTCTCGTCCGGCAGGATCACGTGCATCGCCCACGCCACCACCGAGATGATCACGCCGCCGACCAAGGCGTTCCAGAACCCGTCGACATGGAAGGCGAGCCCCAGCTCCTTGGTGATCCACGAGGTCAGCAGCAGCATCAACGCGTTGATCACCAGCGTGATGAGGCCGAGGGTGAGGATGAACAGCGGGAAGGACAGCAGCTTCACCACAGGCTTGACGATGAAGTTGACCACGCCGAAGACGAGCGCGACGAGGATCAGCGTGAGCACCTTGCGCGCGGTGTTCTCACCGGAGAGCGTGATGCCCTTGAGCAGCCAGATGGCGACCGCCAGGGCCGCCGCGTTGGCGATCGTCTTGACTACGAAATTCTTCATGGTGAGATCGTTGCAGACGCGCCCGCCCGGCGCGGATCAGCACGGTCGGCGGCCGGCGAGCGGGCCGGTCACGGACGAGGAGCGGCAAGAGGTGGACGGTAGATGAAGGCCTTCCGGCTGGATGAACTGGAGGGTGAGCGCCTCGCGAACGACGGCGCGTACCTCCAGTTCCTGCGCGAGCGGAACATGTCGGTCGGGCTGTACGCGCTCGACGCGGGGCAGATGGACCCGCAGACCCCGCACGCCCAGGACGAGGTGTACGTGGTGATGAGCGGCCGGGCGTCGATCACCGTGGGGGAGGAGACGACGCAGGTGGGGCGCGGGAGCGTGGTGTACGTGCCGGCCGGGGTGACTCACCGCTTCCACCACGTCAGCGAGCCGCTGAGGGTTCTGGTGGTCTTCTCTCCGCCTGAGAGCTGAGGGTTCGCCCCGGAAACCCGTAGGGGGACGCTCAGGGGTCGACGGGGGCTGCGGGGGCCCCGTCCGGCCCCCCGCCCGTCCTAGCATCGAAGCAAGGCCGGAGCAGCAGGGCTCCGGAACCACGAAGCGGAAAGCAGGGGACGAACGACATGGCCGAGAAGGGGATTTTCGCAGGACTGCCCTGGTGGGTGAAGTGGATCGCCGTGCCGGCGCTCGTCCTCGTGGTGTTCGGCAGCCTGATCATGACCGTGCTGGGCTTCGTCATCGCACTGGTCTTCAAGGCCCTGCTGCTGGTCGCGCTCATCGGCGGGCTGATCTTCATCGTCAAGAAGTTCACGTCGTCGTCCTCGTCGAAGAGCGACTGGTAGCCCTCGGCCGCCGAGCGCAGGCCGAGCGCAGGCCGAGCGCAAGCCGAGCGCAAGCCGAGAGGCCGACGCGGGCCCGCGGCCCCTCTGAGAGCTCGTCCTTCCGGTCGCCGCCCGGACCGGTGTTGACGGCTCTGGCAATTTCTCTGCCCTGAATCCCCCGGAACGACTCCGCCCCGTAGTCGAGTCGCTACGCTCCAGAGTCATAGAGCTCGTAAGCTCAGTCTCGGTCTCTATCGGTAGCTGAAGAATCACTCCTCGTGATCCGTGGATGCCGTCGAGCGATGGCGTCCGGGACGCGAGGAGCCAATCCCGGCCAAAACGACGAATACGGGGCATTGGGCGATGCGTGAAACGGTCCAGGCAGAAGTGATCATGACCTTCCTCGTCTCCGAGGAGCTGTCCTTCCGGATCCCGGTGGGACTGGACTACGACAGCAGTGATCCCTACGCGGTGAAGTTCACCTTCCACCTTCCCGGCGACGCGCCCGTGACCTGGGCGTTCGCGCGGGAGCTGCTGCTCGACGGGCTCAGTCAGCCGTCCGGCGAGGGCGACGTGCACATCGCCCCCGCCTCCGCCGAGCACCTCTCGGACGTCTTCATCCGGCTGCAAGTGGGCTCCGAAGGGGCCCTGTTCCGGGCCGGCGCGGCGCCCCTCGTGGCGTTCCTCGACCGGACCGACCGCATCGCCCCGCTCGGCGAGGAGCGGTCGGTCGCCGACTTCGACTACGACCTCGCCGCGGCGCTCGACAACATCCTCGCCGGCAACACCGAGGGGCAGAACGCCGGTTAGCGGCCCGGCATGCCTCCGCCGGCACCGCCCTCGTCCCGGACCGGCACCCGCTCGGCGCGCGGGGGTGCGCCCTTCGGCGTCGTCCCGGCCCCCAGCGCCCCTGAGCTGCCGTTTTCCGGGCCCCCGTGCCCGCCGGTCCGTCCGGCACCGGGGACACCGAGACCGTTCCCACCGGGCCCGCCCGATCCGTCCGCCGCGCCCGCCGCTCCGGCCGTGCCCATGGCCGTGAGCAGCTGCCGCGCCAGGCCCAGCCCCGTACCCCCCATCGTCAGCGCCTTCGCAAACATCTCGGACATCCCGTCCGCCCCGTTGAGCAACACCATGTGGTCAACGTTTCCGAAGGCTTCAGCCCCCGCACGTACGATCTCGGGCCACTTTTCGGCCAGTTGCTGCGCGACCACCGCCTCCTGGTTCTCCGCCAGGGCCGCCGCCCGTGCCTTGATCGCCTCCGCCTCCGCCAGACCCCGCGCCTTGGCGGCCTCGGCCGTCGCCAGACCCTTCGCCCGCGCGGCCGCCGCCTCGGCCTCACCCGTCGCCCGGGTCGCGTCCGCCGCCGCGGCACCGCGCGCCTTCGTGGCCTCGGCCTCGGCGCCGGCGGCCGCCTTCACGCGCGTCGCCTCGGCGGCCGCGGCAAGCTCCGTCTCCCGGGCCTTCGCCTGGGCGGCGGAGATACGGGCGTCGCGCTCCGCCTCCGCCAGGGTGCGCTTCTCGTAGGCCGCCGCGTCCGCGGGCTTGCGCACGTCCGCCTGGAGCTGCTGCTCCCGCCGGTGCGCCGCCAGCTCGGCCACCCTCGTCTCCTGGACCACGACCTCCTGCTGGGCCGCGGCGTCCGCCAGCGGACCCGCCTGCCGCGCCTTCGCCGCCGCGCTGTCCCGCTCGGCCTGATAGCCGGCCTGCAGGATCTCCGAGTCGCGCTGGGCCTGCGCCATCCGGGCCGCGGCCTGCTGCTCGGCCTCAGTGGCCAGCCGGTCGGCCTCGGCCTGGGCGATCCGGGCATCCCGCTGCACCGCCGCGGCGTGCGGCGCGGAAAGGTTCTTGATGTAGCCGGTGGGGTCCTGGATCTCATGGATCTGCAGCGAGTCGATGATCAGGCCGAGCTTCTCCATCTCGGTGCCCGAGGCGGCGCGGGTCTCGCCCGTCAGCCGCTCCCGGTCGCGGATCATGTCCTCCACCGTGAGACCGCCGACGATCGAGCGCAGATGGCCCGCGAAGACGTTGTGCACCCGCTCGCCCATGAACTTCTGCTGGTCCAGGAAGCGCCGGGCGGCGTTGGCGATCGACACGAAGTCGTCGCCCACCTTGAATATGACCACACCGTGGACCTTGAGGGGGATGCCCTGCTTGGTCACACAATCCACATGGAGATCGGCCTCGTTGAGGTCGAGCGACAGCTTCCGGACCACCTGGACCCCGGGCAGCACGAGGGTCCCCCGCCCCGTGACGATCCGGAACCCCATCCCCTCCTCCAGCCCCTCGGTGCGGTGCTTGGAACCGGAGATGACGAGCGCCTCATTGGGCTCGGCAACGCGCCACATCAATTTGAACAGCCCGACCACGATGGCCACAGCGACGAGGACGACCCCCGCCACGACGCCGATGAGCATGCGTCCAGCCCCCCTTATGGGCCCCGCGACGGGGCCCGAGCTCGAAAGTGTGCTCCAGCGCGAGCCGGCGGTGAAGACCCGGACGCGGCTTGGCACGGTCCTGATACGAGAGGTGTGCACGGGCGTGACACAGCAGGGTTATGAGGCCGGCGCAGCGCCCCTCTTGTCCCTTCTGCCCCGGCCGCCCCACCCGTAAGCAGGCGCCGGGCGCCCCTGTATCGCCCGTATCGCCGCCATCACCCGTAGGCGGAGGTCACATAGACCGTGCGCGGCGGCTGATACTCCATGATCACCACCACCGTTCCGCGTTCTATCCGCTCCCCCGGCTCCGCCGCGTAGGCCAGGAAGGCCTCGGCCCCGCCGCGAACCCGCACCATGACCTCCCCGACCAGCCCCGGCCCGACCGTGCCCGTCACCCTGCCCTGCTCCCCGACCACCTGCGGCTCCCCCCTGTGCGATCGCCCGGTCCGGCACCGCGCGGTCACTTGGCGCGCCGGCGCCTGCCCCCCTTCGACCTGCCGCGCCCGCCCGCCCGCGCGCCGGCACCCCGGCCGGTGCCCGGGCGCGTGCCCTTCCCCGTACTCGCATTGTGCCGGTCGGCACTGACAACGAGGGCTGCCAGCAAGGTCGTCACCGGCACCGAGGCCACCAACCCGATGCTGCCGACGAGGGTCCGCACGATCTCCTCGGCCACGATCTCGCTGGTCGCGACCGTTCCCACCCCGCTGTCGGCGATCGAGAACAGCAGCAGGAGCGGCAGCGAGGCACCCGCGTACGCCAGCACGAGCGTGTTCACGACCGACGCGATGTGGTCCCGGCCGATGCGCATGGCCGCTCCGTAGAGCTTGCGCCAACTCGCGCTCGGGTCGGCGTCCTTCAGCTCCCACACCGCGGAGGTCTGGGTCACCGTCACGTCGTCGAGCACGCCGAGCGAACCGATGATGATCCCCGCGAGCAGCAGGCCGCGGATCTCGATCTCCGGGTAGAGGCTGTGCACGAGCCCCGTCTGGTCGTCGGTGTTGCCCGTCAGGTGGGCCCAGCCGGTGAACAGCGAGCCGAGCAGGCCGATCAGCATCAGCGAGGTGAGCGTCCCGAGCACGGCCACGGACGTCCGGGCGGTCAGGCCGTGGCACATGTAGAGCGCGATCAGCATGATCGCGCTGCCGCCGATGACGGCGACCACCAGGGGATCGGAGCCCTGCAGGATGGCCGGGAGGATGAACAGCGTGAGCACCCCGAAGCTGATCACCAGCGCGATCAGCGCGAAGACCCCGCGCAGCCGGCCGACGACCACGACCGCCAGGGCGAACACCGCCGCGAGTATCGCCATCGGCAGTGTCCGGTCCACGTCGGTGACCGAGTACTGCAGGTTCTTCGGCGCCTTGGGGGCGTACGCGAGGACTACCTCCTGGCCGACCGTGTAGTGCCGGGAGGCGCTGGGCTGGACGAGCTCGGTGAAGGTCCGGCCCTTGTCGGGGCCCGAGGTGACCTCGATCTCCGACTTCTCGCAGGGGCCCTTCGCCTGCGGGGGCCCGCCCGGTCCCCCGGGCCCTCCCTGCGCCTCCGGCGGCGGCTGCTGCGGCTGGGCGCCCGCCTTCGCGCAGTCGAGCTCCTCGATCTTCACGACGCGGCCCGACTCCGTCTTCTGGTCGAGGCCGAGCCCGGAGTGCTCGTGCGGGGGCGCGCCGCCGGGCCACAGCACGACCAGCCCGGTGAGCACCGCGGCGGCGAAGGGGATGAGGATCGCGCCGATCACCTTGCGCAGGTGGGCGGAGCCGGGGGAGGCGGGGCCATGACCGTGGCTGTGGCCATGACTGTGGCCATGACTGTGGGCATGGCTGTGGCCGGGGGAGCGGCCGTGCTCCGCGGAGGGCGGATGCGGGTGAGCGGCCGGAGGGCCGGGCTCGTGGGGGTGGGCGGGGGAGTGCTGGTCCGTGGGGGTCACGCCCCGCATCATCGCAAGCCCCCCTGGCTCTCCGTACGGGAGAGGCGCTAGCGTGGTGTCACCTTTGCAATCGCGGGAGCTCGGAGCACCGGGCTGAGAGGGCGCTGACCTCCGTACGGAGATTCGTACGGAAGACCGCTGCGTCGACCGCCGAACCTGTTACCGGGTAATGCCGGCGTAGGGAGTTCTGGTCTCATGACCTCGCAGGATGCACGCACGTCCGAATCCGGCCGGGAGATCGGCTGGCACAAGGACTACGTGACCGGCTCGCGTCCGGACCTTCGGGTGCCGGTTCGGCGGGTCCACCTCACCAACGGGCAGGACGTACAGCTGTACGACACCTCCGGCCCGTACACCGACCCGGCGATCGAGACGGATGTCCGGCGCGGCCTCCAGCCGCTCCGGGAGAACTGGATCATCGGCCGTGGTGACACCGAGGAGTACGCCGGGCGCCCGATGCGCCCGGAGGACGACGGCATCAAGCACACGTCGCCGCGCGGGGGTCTGAAGAATCTCGACGCGGTCTTCCCGGGCCGTCCGCGCCAGCCCCGCCGGGGCCGCGGCGGACGGGCCGTCACCCAGCTCGCGTACGCCCGCCGCGGTGAGATCACCGAGGAGATGGAGTACGTGGCCCTCCGGGAGAACGTTTCTCCCGAGACCGTCCGCGAGGAGATCGCGGCCGGCCGGGCGGTCCTCCCGGCCAATGTGAACCACCCGGAGATCGAGCCGATGATCATCGGCAAGAAGTTCCTGGTGAAGGTGAACGCCAACATCGGCAACTCCGCCGTCACCTCCTCCATCGAGGAGGAGGTGGAGAAGATGACGTGGGCCACCCGCTGGGGCGCCGACACCGTCATGGACCTCTCCACCGGCCGCAACATCCACACCACGCGCGAGTGGGTGCTGCGCAACTCCCCCGTGCCGATCGGCACCGTGCCGCTCTACCAGGCCCTGGAGAAGGTGGACGGCAAGGCCGAGGAGCTCACCTGGGAGATCTACAAGGACACGGTCATCGAGCAGGCCGAACAGGGCGTCGACTACATGACCGTGCACGCGGGCGTCCTGCTGCGCTACGTCCCGCTCACGGCCCGCCGCAAGACCGGCATCGTCTCCCGCGGCGGTTCGATCATGGCCGCGTGGTGCCTGGCCCACCACAAGGAATCGTTCCTCTACGAGAACTTCGAGGAGCTCTGCGAGATCCTCGCGGCCTACGACGTGACGTACTCGCTCGGCGACGGCCTGCGCCCCGGCTCCATCGCGGACGCCAACGACGAGGCGCAGTTCGCCGAGCTGAAGACGCTCGGCGAGCTCAACACCATCGCCAAGCGGCACAACGTCCAGACGATGATCGAGGGCCCGGGCCACGTCCCGATGCACAAGATCAAGGAGAACATCGACCTCCAGCAGGAGATCTGCGAGGAGGCGCCGTTCTACACCCTCGGCCCGCTGACGACGGACGTCGCACCCGCGTACGACCACATCACCTCCGGCATCGGTGCCGCGATGATCGCGTGGTGGGGCACGGCGATGCTCTGCTACGTCACGCCCAAGGAGCACCTGGGCCTGCCGGACCGGGACGACGTCAAGACCGGTGTGATCACCTACAAGATCGCCGCGCATGCCGCGGACCTCGCCAAGGGGCACCCGGGGGCGCAGGAGTGGGACGACGCGCTGTCGGACGCCCGCTTCGAGTTCCGCTGGGAGGACCAGTTCAACCTGGCCCTCGACCCGGAGACGGCGCGGGCCTTCCACGACGAGACGCTGCCCGCCGAGCCGGCGAAGACCGCGCACTTCTGCTCGATGTGCGGGCCGAAGTTCTGCAGCATGAAGATCTCGCAGGACATCCGGCGCGAGCACGGCGGTGACCTGGCCGTCGACGCCGAGGCGGGCATGGCGGAGAAGTCGAAGGAGTTCGCGGCGGCGGGCAACCGCGTCTACCTGCCGATCGCGGACTGACCGCAGGCACCCGGAACCCCCGGACCACCGCCCGGACCCTCACTCCGGGTGGTGGTCCGGGCCGCCGTAGTCGGGGCTGGTGAAGTCGGGGCTCGTGTAGCCGGCCCGGCGGCCGGCGGACGAATCGCCGTCGGGGCTGGTGAAGCCGGGCCGGGAGTACCCCAGCTGCGGCGTACGGCCGTTGCCCTCCCGGCGTCCGGGGACGAACGAGGCGGACGGATCGTGGCCGGCACCCGGGCGGGGGCCCGGGCCCTCAGGAGCATGGGCCAGGGCATCGCGGACAAAGGGCAGCAGCCCGCGGTGGATCAGGGCCTGCCGCCACGCCTCTCTGGCACGGTCGGCATCCTCCTGGACGTGCACCCCTCGCGCATCACTCCCCTCGGAGGAACCGTTGCGCACCGCCGTGAGGACGATGCCGACCATGGCGATGAACACGCCGGCGGCCGTGAGCCCGGCGAACCACCAGCCCACACTGATCATCGGGTCCGCGACGGCGGTGTCCGATCCGATGGACCGCAGGACGTAGCCGATGGCCAGGAAGATCAGTGCGGCGATCCCGGCGAGGACCGGCGCCAGCACGGCGAGCACCGCTCCGGCGCCCGCGCCCGAGGACTCCTCCGGATCGTCGTCCGGTGCGGCGGGGGCGGCCGCACCGGAGGGAGCGCTTTCATCATCCGGAGCGCCCCCGGCGCCTACGGTTTGGGGGCGTGCCGTGGCGGAGAGCGCGCGCAGTGCGTCGCGCGCCCTTACGTAGTTCTGGTATTCGACCGCCGCGCAAGCCGTGATGGCGGACATGGAGCCGAGCGCCATCTCGCGCAGCTGTTCTGTATTGAGCCGCTGTCCTATCGCAGCGGCAAGTTCCGGGTCATGGTTCGCGGTACGCAGCGCCTGGTCGAGAACCCGCTCGAATTCCGGGCGGTCCTCGGCCAGCAGATGCGGAGCGCTGTTCATGTGCATCCCCCGATGCTCCGTAGGGCCGTGTAGCCGGCTTACACCGGGCAGTGGGCGGAAACGGAGGAGAGCCTGCTACGGATAAGCCGATGGTAGAGCCGTACCGGCGCGGGGTGACAGCGTGTTTCCCGAATTACCCCCGCGGCGGTGGAACTCCCTACCTGCCCCTCCGCCTGCCCGCTGAACCCTCAGTCAGCCAGCGGAAGTTGCACGACCAGCAGTTTTCCGGCCATCGTGACGCCGCCGTCCATGGCGAGGGCGAGCCCGTCCGCGTACAGGTGCGGGCCGCTCACCAGCGGCGCTCCGTCGTCCTCGGCGTCCGCGTCCTCCGTGCCGACCTCTCCCAGGAGGTAGGGGATGGGGCTGTGGCCGTGCACGATCCGGCCACCGCCGTAGGTGTCCAGCAGCTCGCGCACGGCCATCGGGCCGGCCGCCTCGTCACGGAAGGCGAAGCGCTTGGTGAACTTCCGGAAGAGGTCCCAGACCTCGTCCGGGTCGTTGCGCTGCAGGGCCTCGGTGATCGCGTCGTTGACGTCCTCGATGGAGTCGCCGAACTCCAGGTAGGCGGTGGTGTCGGAGTGCACCAGCAGGTGCCCGTCCTCCTTCGCCATGGCGTCGAGCCGCGACATCCACTGCAGGTGGTGGTCCTCCAGGCGCTCCATGTCGGAGCGCTGGCCGCCGTTGAGCAGCCAGGCGGCCTGGAAGGAGGCCGTACCGGCGCCGGAGTTGACCGGCGTGTCGGCGAACCGCTTCGCGCCGATGATCAGCAGCTCGTGGTTGCCCATGAGGGCCTTGCAGTAGCCGCCGGCGGCCGCGGCCTCGGCCGACAGGCGCATGACGAGGTCGATCACGCCGACGCCGTCGGGGCCGCGGTCGGTGAAGTCGCCGAGGAACCACAGGCGGGCGTTGCCGGCCGCCCAGTGCCCGGTCTCGTCGATCAGCCCCTCGGCCTGGAGGGCCTCGTAGAGCTCGTCCAGATAGCCGTGGACGTCGCCCACGACGTAGAGCGGGCCCAGGGCGGGGTGCTGCGGGGCCGGCGGGTGCGGGTCGGCGAGCGGGGTCAGCTCGACCGTCGGGACGTCCTGGGGGAGCGTCCGGCGGGCGCTATGGCCGATCACCGGCAGGTCGCGCGCGGTCGGGGTGTAGCCGTCGGGAGCGTCCATGGGCGGCTGCACGGGGGGCGCGGACTGGGCGTACGGCGACACGGGGCCGGAGGCCGCGGGAGGCGCCGCGTAGCCGGGGAAGGGCGGGATGCCCGCCGTGTGCCGTGCCGCGGGTCCTTGACCGGCCCCCTGAGTCATCGACCCCTCCACCATTGCGCCGCCGTGCACCTTGTGGACCTTGCCTGGTCGACGGCGGTCCGTGGTGTCGTGCGCCCATCATAGGAATGACCGTCGCGGCTTGTGACGCACCAGGGGCCGCGAATCGGGGCAGGAGAGTGCGCACGACGGGTTTTTCTCCCCAATTGAGCCATTCGCCCGGGGGCTGTGCGCCCCCCGAGCGCCCTCCCGGCGGCCGGTTGAAGGCGGTGGAGGCGGCGAACGGCGCGTTGACCGCCCGGGAGCGGGCACCGCACGCCCGCCCGGCGGACCCCGTCGTGTCGTGCCGGCCGCCGCGGCACCGGGATCTCCGGTGCCGCGACGCGCCGGGGATCAGCCGGAGGGGCCGCGCGGCGCGCTGACCGTGGTGCGTGGCGGGCGGCGCTGCGAGGAGGTCCGGACGATCAGCTCGGTCGGTATCACCTGCTCGACCGGCCGGCCGCTGTCCAGCCCCTCGATGGCGTCGATGAGGAGCTGGACGACCGCGGTGCCGATGCGCCGCGGCTTGAGGGAGAGCGTGGTGATGGGCGGCTCGGTGGTGGCGTAGACCGTGGACTCGCTGCAGCAGACGAGCAGCAGGTCGTCCGGGACGCGCAGCCCGTAGCGGCGGGCGGCGGCCAGCAGGTCGGTGCCGTTGGGGTCGAAGAGGCCGTAGACGGCGTCGGGGCGGTCGGGGCGGGCGAGCAGCCGGTCGGCGGCGACGGCGCCGGCGCAGGGGTCGTGGGCGGGGTACTTCTCGTAGACCGGATCCTGGCCGACCCGCTCGCACCAGTGCAGGTAGGCGTGGGTGGACAGACGGGTGTACGTGTCGGTGCTGGTGCCGGTCAGCAGGCCGATCCGGCGGGCGCCGGCGGCGGCGAGGTGGTCGAGGATGCCCAGGACGGCGGCCTCGTGGTCGTTGTCCACCCAGGCGGTGACGGGCAGCGTGCCGGCGGGGCGCCCGTCCGAGACGACGGGGATGCCCTGGCGGACGAGGTCGGAGACCACGGGGTCGTGGTCGGAGGGGTCGATGACGACGGTGCCGTCGAGCGCCACGTTGGACCAGACGTCGTGGCGTGAGGTGGCCGGGAGGATGACCAGGGCGTAGCCGCGGGCCAGCGCGGCGGAGGTGGCGGCTCGCGCCATCTCGGCGAAGTAGGCGAACTCGGTGAAGGTGAAAGGTTCATCCCCGTACGTGGTCACGGTCAGGCCGATGAGCCCCGACTTGCCCGTACGGAGGGTGCGGGCCGCGGCGGACGGGCGATAGCCCAGCCGGTCGGCGACCTCGCGGACATGGCGGCGGGTCGCGTCCGGTAGCCGGCCCTTGCCGTTGAGCGCGTCGGAGACGGTCGTGATCGAAACCCCGGCGGCGGCGGCCACGTCGCGGATGCCCGCGCGTCCATGCCGGCTGCCCCTGCGGGATGGTTCCGCCCGGCTCACCTGATGCTTCCCTGCTGCTGTCATGGCGAGCCGATAGTAGGGCTCGGGTGGTCCGTTGGCAGGGCGGCATATTTGACTGTTGACAGAGACGTTTCTGCAAGAGGAATTACCTTCAATGACCATGGAAACGCAGCCAGTTGTGGGTGCCGGCGGTAGGCCGTTGGCCTGTGGCATATCCGCACCTGGTGAATGGTCCAGGTCTCGAAGAGGTCTCAACTCACCTTCATGGGGGATGCGCGCCACGGCGCCCGCCACCGGCGTGCGGCTTTTCCGGAAGCGCCCCCCCTGCTTCCGCGGGAGACTTCCGACTGCTTCCGCGGGAGGCTTCCGGCTGGTTCCCCGGGGGAGCTTCCGGCGCGGGTGTGATCCACGGCTTCGGTGAGCGGGCGGCGGGAAGCCGGGTGGGCGGGCTCACTCCCGTCTCTGGACGCGGCCCGGGTTAATCCTCTTAAGGTGTGCAGTATTCATGTCCGCTATTCGTGGAGGACCTGCGGTGACCGAGAAGACCCCGAAGCTGCGTGCCGCGCTGGACGACGTGCCCACCTACAAGCCGGGCAAGCCCGCCGCCGCCGACGGCCCGGTCGCGTTCAAGCTGTCCTCCAACGAGAACCCGTATCCGCCGCTGCCGGGCGTGCTGGAGCAGGCCGTCGCCGCGGCCGGCTCGCTCAACCGCTACCCCGACATGGCGTGCGCCGGGCTGATGGCCGAGCTGGCCGAGCGCTTCTCCGTGCCCCTGACGCACCTCGCCACCGGCACCGGCTCGGTGGGCGTGGCCCAGCAGCTGGTGCAGGCCACGGCCGGCCCCGGCGACGAGGTGATCTACGCCTGGCGGTCCTTCGAGGCGTACCCGATCATCACCCAGGTCTCCGGGGCCACGCCGGTGCAGGTCCCGCTGACCGGTGACGAGGTCCACGACCTGGAGGCGATGCTGGCGGCGATCACCGACCGGACCCGGCTGATCTTCGTCTGCAACCCCAACAACCCCACGGGCACCGTGGTGCACCGGGCCGAGCTGGAGTCCTTCCTGGACCGGGTGCCCTCCGGCATCCTGGTGGTGCTCGACGAGGCGTACATCGAGTTCGTGCGCGACCCGGAGTTCCCCAACGGCCTGGAGCTCTACCGCGACCGGCCCAACGTCTGCGTGCTGCGCACCTTCTCCAAGGCGTACGGCCTCGCGGGGCTCCGGGTGGGCTTCGCCGTGGCGCACGAGCCGGTGGCCGCGGCGCTCCGCAAGACGGCCGTGCCGTTCGGCGTGAGCCAGATCGCGCAGGAGGCGGCGGTCGCCTCGCTGCGCAGCGAGGACGCCCTGCGCGAGCGGGTCGACGCGCTGGTGGCGGAGCGGGCGCGGGTCGTCGAGGGGCTGACGGGCCAGGGCTGGACGCCGGCGGTGACCCAGGCGAACTTCGTGTGGCTGCGGCTGGGCGAGCGGACGCTCGACTTCGCGGGGGCGTGCGAGCGGGCCGGTGTGATCGTGCGGCCGTTCGCGGGCGAAGGCGTACGGGTGACCATCGGTGAGACCGAGGCGAACGACATCTTCCTGCGGGTGGCGGAGGAGTTCCGCAAGGAGCTCTGACCGGCGGCCGGCCCGGCGGCCGGCAGGCAATTGCGCGTCGAACGCCGCATGTCCCTGACGGGGACGTGCGGCGTTCGTGCGTCAGGGCGGGGCGGGGCGGGGTGCAGGCGCGGCCGGGGGACCGGGGGCCGGGCCGCACTAGGGCCGAAGGGGGTACCCCCCTGAGTTGTCCGAAAAGCTGGTGCGCCATAATGCTTGTGAATGTGAACGCGTTCACAAGCGCGCCCTATTGCCCTGCTTTACCTGGGGCATACAGGTGCATAACGCCGGGGACCTGTGTTGCCGGCGATGCGAGAGGCAAGGAGAGACCGAGTGAATCTGGCTTTGGCTCCTGAGACGCTGGCCCGCTGGCAGTTCGGCATCACGACCGTCTACCACTTTCTCTTCGTCCCGCTCACGATCAGCCTCGCCGCGATCACCGCCGGGCTGGAGACCGCCTGGGTCCGCACGGGCAAGGACAAGTACTTCCACGCGACGAAGTTCTGGGGAAAGCTCTTCCTGATCAACATCGCGATGGGTGTGGTCACCGGCATCGTGCAGGAGTTCCAGTTCGGCATGAACTGGTCGGACTACTCACGCTTCGTCGGTGACGTCTTCGGCGCCCCGCTCGCGATGGAGGCCCTGCTGGCCTTCTTCTTCGAGTCGACCTTCATCGGCCTGTGGATCTTCGGCTGGGACAAGCTGCCGAAGAAGATCCACTGTGCGTGCATCTGGATCGTCGCCGTCGGCACGCTGCTGTCCTCGTACTTCATCCTGGCCGCGAACTCCTGGATGCAGCACCCCATCGGCTACGCCGTCGACAAGGCGACCGGCAAGGCGCACCTGACGGACATCTGGGCCGTGCTCACCCAGAACACCACCCTCGTCGTCGTCTTCCACACCCTCACCGCGGCCTTCCTCACCGGCGGCGCCTTCATCGTCGGCATCGCCTCCTTCCACCTGTGGCGCGCCAAGCGCAAGCAGCTGCGCGGCGAGGAGCTCGGCGAGAAGCAGCGCAACCAGGTCGGCGCGATGCGGGCCTCGCTGCGCACCGGCCTCGTCGTCGCGGTGATCGCCGGTCTGGGCACCGCGGTCAGCGGCGACGAGCTCGGCAAGGTGATGTTCGAGCAGCAGCCGATGAAGATGGCCGCTGCCGAGGCCCTGTGGGAGACCAAGGCACCGGCGCCGTTCTCGGTCTTCGCGGTCGGCGACGTCTCCAAGGGCCACAACAGCGTCGAGATAGAGATCCCGGGCCTGCTCTCCTTCCTCGCCCACAACAACTTCTCCGAGGCCGTCCCCGGCATCAACGACATCGCCGCCCGCGAGGCCGCCCAGTACGGCGGCAAGCCGGAGGACTACATCCCCAGCATCTTCATGACCTTCTGGGGCTTCCGGCTCATGATCGGCTTCGGGATGACCTCCTTCGTCGCCGCGCTGATCGGGCTGTGGACCACGCGCAAGAAGTTCTGGCTCGCGCCCGAGTACCGCACGGGCGAGAACGAGGTCCCGCGGCTGATGCTGACCAAGAACCGCGAGATGAGCCCGTTCTTCACCACCTGGTCGTGGCGGATCGGCATCCTCACCATGGGCTTCCCGCTGATCGCCAACTCCTTCGGATGGATCTTCACCGAGATGGGCCGCCAGCCCTGGGGTGTCTACGGCCTGATGAAGACCGCCGACGCGGTGTCGCCCGGCGTCAGCCAGGCCGAGGTGCTCACCTCCATGGGTGTCTTCACCCTGCTGTACGGGGTGCTGGCCGTGGTCGAGGTCAAGCTGCTCGTGAAGTACGGCAAGGCCGGACCGGACACCGACGAGAAGCCGCCCGCGAAGGACCCCCGGCTGCGGCTGCCCTCCGGCGGCGCGGCCGAGCACCCCGAGGACGCCGACAAGCCGATGACCTTCGCCTACTGACGCGCCGACCGACGATTTCGTCCGACGCCCTCGTCTGCCGACGCGGCGGAACGGAACGGAGAACCGACCATGCACCTCCACGACTTCTGGTTCCTGCTGATCGCCGTCCTGTGGACCGGCTACTTCTTCCTCGAAGGGTTCGACTTCGGCATAGGCGTGCTGACCAAGCTGCTGGCCCGCGACCGCACCGAGCGCCGGGTGCTGATCAACACGATCGGCCCCGTCTGGGACGGCAACGAGGTCTGGCTGATCACGGCGGCCGGCGCGACCTTCGCGGCGTTCCCCGACTGGTACGCGACCCTGTTCAGCGGCTTCTACCTGCCCCTCCTGGCCATCCTGGTCTGCCTGATCGTGCGCGGCGTCGCCTTCGAGTACCGCCACAAGCGCAGCGGTGAGCGCTGGCAGCGCAACTGGGAGCACGCGATCTTCTGGTGCTCGCTCCTGCCGGCCTTCCTGTGGGGCGTCGTCTTCGCGAACATCGTGCGCGGGGTGCCGATCGGGCCGGACAAGAACTTCACCGGGACCCTCGCCGACCTCTTCGGCCCGTACGCGCTCCTGGGCGGCCTCCTGACCCTCGTGCTGTTCACCTTCCACGGCGCGGTCTTCGCCGCGCTGAAGACGGTGGGCGACATCCGCGACCGGGCCCGCTCCAGGGCCACCGTGCTGGGGATGACCTCGGGCGTCCTCGCCGTGGCCTTCCTCGGCTGGACGCAGATCGAGTCCGGCAACGGACGCAGCCTGCCCGCCCTGATCGTCTCCCTGGCGGCGCTGGCAGCCGCGCTGGTCATGAACCACTACGGGCGCGAGGGCTGGGCCTTCGCGTGCTCCGGCGTGGCGGTCGCCGCGGCCTTCGCGCTGGTCTTCCTCGCGCTCTTCCCGGACGTCATGCCCTCCTCGGCCAACCCGGCCTGGAGCCTGACCGCCGCAAGCGCGGCCTCCAGCCCGTACACGCTGAAGATCATGACCTGGGTCGCGGTGCCCATGACGCCCCTGATCATCGGCTACCAGGCGTGGACGTACTGGGTCTTCCGCAAGCGGATCGGCACGCAGCACATTCCGGCACCCGCCGCCCACTAGGGCGCACGGACCCCCAGCGACGACGGACGGAGGACAGGCAGCCATGAAGCCCGTCGACCCCCGACTGCTCAGGTACGCCACGGCGACCCGCCTCTTCCTGGCCGCCTCCGTCGCGCTGGGGCTGGCGGGCGCCGGCCTCGTCATCGCCCAGGCGATGCTCGTCGCGGAGATCGTCACCGGCGCCTTCCGGCACGGGCGGTCCGCCGGGGACCTGGGCACGGCCCTCGCGCTGCTGGCCGCCGTGGCCGCCGGCCGCGCCGCCGTGTCCTGGCTCACCGAACTCGCCGCGCACCGCGCGAGCGCGGCGGTCAAGTCCGAGCTGCGCGACCGCCTGCTGACCCGCGCCACCCGGCTCGGCCCCGCCTGGCTGGACGCGCGCCGGACCGGCGAGCTCACCACGCTCGCCACCCGCGGCGTCGACGCGCTCGACGACTACTTCGCCCGTTACCTGCCCCAGCTGGGCCTCGCGGTCGTCGTCCCCGTCGCCGTCCTCGCCCGTATCGTCTCCGCGGACTGGGTCTCCGCGCTGATCATCGTCCTCACGCTGCCGCTCATCCCCCTCTTCATGGTCCTCATCGGCTGGGCCACCCAGTCGCGGATGGACCGCCAATGGCGGCTGCTGTCACGGCTGTCCGGGCACTTCCTCGACGTCGTCGCCGGGCTGCCCACGCTCAAGGTCTTCGGCCGGGCCAAGGCGCAGGCCGAGTCGATCCGGGCGATCACCGCCGACTACCGGCGGGCCACGCTGCGGACCCTGCGCATCGCCTTCCTCTCCTCCTTCGCCCTCGAACTCCTCGCGACCGTGTCGGTGGCCCTCGTCGCCGTCGGCATCGGCATGCGGCTCGTGCACGGTGAACTCGACCTGTACACCGGGCTGATGGTGCTGGTGCTCGCGCCCGAGGCGTATCTGCCGCTGAGGCAGGTGGGCGCGCAGTACCACGCGGCGGCCGAGGGCCTGGCGGCCGCCGACGAGGTCTTCGCCGTCCTGGAGACCGAGCCGGCCCCGGCGGGGACCGCTCCGGCCCCCGACGCCCGGCGCGCCGGTGTGACCGTCGACCGGCTGGTGGTGCGCCACGCGGGCCGCTCCGAACCCGCCCTGCCCGAGACGTCGTTCGAGGTCCGGGCCGGGGAGACGGTCGCGCTCGTGGGCCCCAGCGGCTGCGGCAAGACCACCCTGCTGAACGTGCTCCTCGGCTTCGCCCGCCCGGCCGCCGGCCGGGTGCTCGTGGGCGGTACGGACCTGGCATCGCTCTCCCCCGAAAGCTGGCGGGACCAGGTGGCCTGGGTCCCGCAACGACCCCGTCTCTTCGCCGGGACGGTCGCCGAGAACGTACGGCTGGCGCGGCCCGGCGCCACGGACGCACAGGTGCGCGACGCACTGCGCGCTGCCGGTGCGCTCGACTTCGTGTCCATGCTGCACCACGGCACTGACACCCGGCTCGGCGAGAACGGAGCCGGGCTCTCCGCCGGGCAGCGCCAACGCCTCGCGCTGGCAAGGGCGTTCCTTGCCGACCGGCCGGTCCTGCTGCTCGACGAGCCGACGGCGAACCTGGACGGCGAGACCGAGGCCTCGGTCGTCGAAGCGATCCGGAGGCTCGCCGCCGGCCGCACCGTGATCATGGTCGTGCACCGGCCGGCGCTGCTCGCCGTGGCCGACCGGACGGTACGGGTGGCCGGGCCGATCCCGGGTCCGGCCTCCGGCCCCGCCCCCGGCCCGGACGCGGTGCCGGCGCAGCGGGCCGGCGAGCCGGAACCGCATGCGGCTCCGCAGCAGGCTGCCGATGCCCGAGGCGGCGCCCCGGAGCCGAAGGGCCCGGGCGGGCAGGAGCCGGAGAGCCAGGGCCCGGGCGGGCCGCGCCCGGCACCGGGGGCCTCGGAGACGGCCGCCGGCGAGCGGGCCGGAGTCCTGAGCGGTCGGCGGACTCCCGGCGTCCTGCGGCGCGTGCGCGCCGCCGGGCGCCCCCTGCGGGCGCGGTTCGCCCTGGCACTGCTGCTGGGCGCTCTCGCCCTCGGCAGCGCCGTGGGGCTGATGGCCGTGTCCGGCTGGCTCATCTCGCGCGCCTCGCAGCAGCCGCCCGTGCTCTATCTGATGGTCGCCGTCACCGCGACCCGCACGTTCGGCATCGGGCGCGCCGTCTTCCGCTACGCCGAGCGCCTGGTCTCCCACGACGCCGTCCTGCGGGCCCTGGCCGGCCTGCGCGTCGGGGTGTACCGACGGCTGGAGCGCCTGGCGCCCGCCGGGCTGCGCGACACCCACCGGGGCGACCTGCTGTCCCGGCTCGTGGCGGACGTGGACGCCCTGCAGGACTACTTCCTGCGCTGGCTGCTGCCGGTCGGTTCGGCCGTCCTCGTGAGCGGCGCGGCCGTCGGCTTCACGGCCTGGCTGCTCCCGGAGGCCGGCCTCGTGCTCGCCCTCGGGCTGCTGGTCGCGGGCGTGGCCGTGCCGCTGCTGTCCGGGGCGGTCGCCCGGCGAGCTGAGCGGCAGTCCGCGCCCGCCCGCGGCGAGTTGTCCGTCCAGGTGGTCGATGTCCTCGCCGGCACGGACGAGTTGACCGTGGCCGGCGCCCTGCCGGAGCGGCTGGCCGGACTGCGTGCGGCCGACGGCCGGCTCACCCGTATCGCCCGGCGCGCCGCGGCGGCCACGGCGCTCGGCTCGGGCCTCTCCGTCCTCGCGTGCGGTCTGACGGTGGCTGCTGCCGCCTGGACGGGAGTGACGGCTGTGTCCACAGGCCGCCTGGACGGCCTGTGGCTGGCCGTGGTGGTGCTGACCCCGCTGGCTGCGTTCGAGGCGGTGGCCGGTCTCCCGCTCGCGGTGCAGTACCGGCAGCGCGTACGGCGCTCCGCGGAGCGCGTGTACGAGGTGCTGGACGCGCCTCCGCCCGTACGGGAGGGGACGGCCGACGCGCCCGGAACACCCTTCCCGCTGCGGCTGACCGGCCTGACGGCGCGCTACCCGGGGCAGCCCGCACCCGCCCTGGAGGAGTTCGGCCTGGAGCTCGGAGCGGGCCGCAGGGTGGCCGTGGTGGGCCGGTCCGGAGCCGGTAAGACGACGCTCGCGCAGGTGCTGCTGCGCTTCCTGGACGCGGAGTCCGGCGCGTACACCCTGGCCGGCAAGGACACGGCGCCCATGGCGGGCGAAGCGGTGCGCGGGCTGGTGGGGCTGTGCGCCCAGGACGCGCACATCTTCGACAGCTCCCTGCGCGAGAACCTGCGCCTTGCCCGCCTGGACGCGAGTGAGGCCGATCTGCGCGAAGCCCTGCGGTCGGCGCGTCTCCTGGAGTGGGTCGACGGCCTTCCGCAGGGGCTCGACACGCTCGTGGGGGAGCACGGGGCGCGTCTGTCCGGCGGGCAGCGGCAGCGGCTCGCGCTCGCCCGCGCGCTGCTCGCGGACTTCCCCGTGCTGGTGCTCGACGAGCCGGCCGAGCACCTCGACCTGCCGACCGCGGACGCGCTGACCGCGGACCTGCTGGCGGCCACGGAGGGCCGCACGACCGTGCTCATCACGCACCGGCTGACGGGTCTGGAGGCCGTCGACGAGGTGATCGTGCTGGAGCGGGGCCGGACGGTCCAGCGAGGCCCGTACGGGGCGCTGGCGGGCGCGGAGGGGCCGTTCCGCCGGATGCTGGAGCGCGAGGCCGAGGCGGAGACCGGGGCGGACACCCGCCCGCAAGCGCTTTCCCTGACAAATGGGGCTTACTAGGCTCTTGGGTATGGCAGCCACGGCAGACGCCCCCCGCCCGCGGGACGCCGCCGGCCCCGGACGGGCCGGCGCGCCCGGACGCGGGCCGGGCCCGATGGACCCCCTGGCCATCGCCACGGAGGCCACCCGCAGCCTCCAGGGCATGTCCACGGAGCTCACCGCGCGCATCCCGCAGCTGCTGGAGGCCATGCGCTCGGTCGGCACGGGCCTGGAGCTGCACAGCACCCTCGACCGGATCACACGGATCGCGGCCGAGCTCACCGACGCCCGCTACGCGGCCATCGGCATCATCGACTCCACCGGTAAGGGCCTGGCCGACTTCATCACGTACGGCGTGACGAAGGAGCAGCACGAGCGCATCGGCGCGCTCCCCGACGGCCACCACGGGCTGCTCGGGGCGCTCATCCACCAGCCCGCGCCCGTGATGCTCACCGACCTCTCGTCGGACCCGCGCTCGGCCGGCTTCCCGCCGGAACACCCGCCCATGCGCACCTTCCTGGGCGTGCCCATCCGTGTGGGCGCCGAGATCTTCGGCAACCTCTACCTCACCGAGAAGCGGGACGGCCGCGAGTTCAGCCTCGCCGACCTGAACATGGTGAAGATCCTGGCGACGGAGGCCGGCATCGCGATCGGCAACGCGCGCGTGCACGACGAGGAGCGCCAGCGCATGCGCTGGATCGACGGTTCGGTGGCCGTCACGACGGCCCTGCTGTCGCGCGGTGACGCCGAGGACGCCCTGTCGGTCGTCGCCGAGCAGGCGCGCCGCCTCGCGGACTCGGCCGCGGGCATCGTGCTGCTGCCGGACGGCGACGGCGGGCTGGAGATGGTGGCCGTCTCCGCCGACGACCCGTCCGGCCTGCTGGGGACGGTGATACCGCCGCACAGCCCGGTGGTCTCGCACCTGCTCGCCGGCGAACCCGTCTTCATCGACGACTCGGCCACCGACCCCCGCATGATCACGGAGGTGGCGCCCCGCTTCGGCCCGAGCATGCTGCTGCCGCTCAAGAGCGGCGACCGGGTGCTGGGGACGCTCGCGACGCCGCGGGCGCGCGGGGCCCGCAGGTTCACGCCGGCCGAGCGCACGCTCGCCGCCCAGTTCGCCGCCCAGGCCGCCCTCGCGCTCGTCATGGCCGAGGCGCAGCGCGACCGCGAGCGGCTGGCCGTCTACGAGGACCGCGACCGGATCGCCCGCGACCTGCACGACCTGGTCATCCAGCGGCTGTTCGCCACCGGGCTGATGCTGGAGAGCGCCCAGCGCAACGCCGTCGTCCCCGACGTGAAGGTGAAGGTCGGGCAGGCCGTCGACGAGCTGGACGTGACCATCCAGGAGATCCGTACGGCCATCTTCGCGCTGCAGCAGGGGCCCGCCGAGGCGCCCGCGGGGCTCCGTACGCGCGTCCTGCGCGAGCTGGGAACGGCAGCGGTGCCGCTGGGCTTCCAGCCGTCCGCGAACTTCGTCGGCCCCGTCGACGCGAAGGTCGGGGAGCTCACCGGCAAGAACCTCATCGCGGCGCTGCGCGAGGCCCTCTCCAACGCGTTCCGGCACGCCCGCGCGTCCCGGATGGAGGTGGTCGTCGATGCCACGGTCACTCTTCCGGACGGCAGGCCGGCGGTGCGGCTGACCGTTGCGGACGACGGGGTCGGCATCCCGGAGGGCGGCCGGCGCAGCGGGCTGAGGAACCTCGCCAAGCGCGCCGAGTCGCTGGGCGGCTCCAGCTCGTACGGGCCCGGGCTCGGGGAGGACGGGGGCGGCACCCGGGTGGTGTGGGAAGCGCCTCTGTAGAGGCCCGGTCGCCCGTCCGGCCGCAGCGGGTCCACCGAACGGACCTCAGCGGGCGCGCGCGCCCTGGACCCGCGACAAGATCGCGTCCATGCGACGCCTGTGCCTACCGATACGCGGGCCGCGCCTGCTGCCGAAGGCCGGTGCTGCGGCCCTCGCCGTCCTGTGCGTGCTGTGCAGCGTGTGCGCGCTCGGATTTCCGTCACTCCGCTCCGGACCGCCGGAAGCGGTGCGCGTGCCGGACCGCGCGAGCCGGGTCACCTCCGAGGTGCTCCGGCTGACCGTGGAGGCCGAGGAGGCGCGGCACCGGTACGAGGAGGCGCAGCATGTGGCCCGGGCGCACAAGGTGCGGGCCCAGGAGATAGACCGCCGGCTGCAGGGCCGGAGGGCCGTCTCGGACACGTTGCGCGAGGATCTGGGGTCGGCCGCCCGGGCGCAGTACCGCACCGGGGGCTTCACGACCGTCCCTGCCGACGATGCAGAGGCCGACGATCCGTTCGAGCTGATGGCCCTGCAGCTGCCGGACGCGCGCCGCCGCGCCCGGCTGGCCTGGATGCTGGACGAGGACGACCGCAAGAGCCGGAGCCTGGTCGCGGAGGAGCAGGAACTGATCGCCGAACAGGTCAGTGCCGACAAGGACAGGGCCCAGCTGCAGGCGCACGTGCGGGCCGTCGAGGCCCGCCTCACGGCGGCCCGGGCGGACCTCGACACCATGGCGCAGGGAGCGGTCGAGAGCGGCCGCTGCACCCCGCTCCCGCTCGACCGCGCGGCCGCCGGCGGCGGGACGGCCAAGGACCAGGCCGTGGCGCAGGCGAACGGGCGCTGGACCCGCCCGGTGACCTCGTACCAGCTGACCGCGGGCTTCGGCGGCGTGGGCGCCAACTGGGCGAGCACGCACAGCGGCCAGGACTTCGCCGTGCCCTCCGGGACCCCTGTCCGGTCGATCGGCGCGGGGACGGTGGTCGCGACCGGCTGCGGAGGGGCGTTCGGCATCAGCCTGGTCGTGCAGCACGACGACGGCTGGTACTCGCAGTACGCGCACCTGGCGGCGATGTTCGTGACGCCCGGGCAGCAGGTGCGCGCCGGCCAGTGGATCGGGATGTCGGGGACGACCGGCAACTCCACGGGGCCGCACCTGCACTTCGAGATCCGCACCTCGCCCGAGTTCGGATCGGCGGTCGATCCGGTGCCGTGGCTGAACGCGCGCGGGGTGCGGCTGTAGGCCGCCCCCGGGCACCGGCCGGGAGAGCCCTAGCGGAGCTCTTCTGCGGCCCGGGCCTCCAGGATCCGCTCGATGACGGCGGCGACGCCGTCCTCGGTGTTGGCCGCGGTGTGGTGCGTGGTGACCGCCAGCACGTCGGGGTGTGCGTTCGCCATGGCGTACGCCGTGCCGGCCCAGCCGAGCATCTCCAGGTCGTTGGGCATGTCGCCGAACGCCACGACCTCCTCCGGGGAGATGCCGCGCTCCGCGCAGCACTGCGCCAGGGTGCTGGCCTTGCTGACCCCCGGGCCGCTGATCTCCAGCAGCGCGGTCGGGCTGGACCGGGTGAAGGAGCCGTGCTCCCCCGCCGCGGCGCGGGCGATCGTGAGGAACTCGTCCGGGCCGAGGTCGGGGTGGCTGGCCAGCAGCTTGAGGATCGGCTCGGTGTAGCCGCTGTCCTCGGCCAGCAGCTTCTCCGCCGGGGCGACGACGGCGCCCGGGTCGAGGAAGAACGGCGGGTACTCGGGCTCGTAGTGGATGCCCGTGGTGCGCTCCACGGCGAACGAGGAGCCCGGTGCGGCGGCGCGCACGGCGTGCACGACGGCGAGGGCGTCGGCGCGCTCCAGAGGGCGGACGTCGACGAAGCGGGCGCCGTCGCGCAGGTCGACGACCGCGGCGCCGTTGGCGCATATCGCCAGGCCGTGACCGTGGACGTGGTCGCTGACCACGTCCATCCAGCGGGCCGGGCGGCCGGTGACGAAGAAGACCTCGATGCCCGCCGCCTCGGCGGCGGCGAGGGCCGCCACCGTGCGCTCGGAGACCGTCTTGTCGTCCCGCAGCAGGGTGCCGTCCAGGTCGGTGGCGATCAGGCGGGGCACGGCGGCGGGCCGCCGTGCGGCGGAGGTCTCGGGCTGCTCGGTAGCTGAAGTCACGGATTCCATTGTGAGCCACCGGCATATGCGGTGCACGGGTGTGCGCAAAGTCGCGCATGCGTTCAAGCCGGGGGTGTGTCCGTTGTCACGGGGGGTGTGCCGGTCCCACGGCCTAGGCTCGGTGTCATGCGACTGAGCACCGTGATCCTTCCCGACCGCCGCTGGTCCGAGGGCGGCCGGGCCGCCTGGCAGCGTGCGGAGGAACTGGGCTTCCACACCGCCTACACCTACGACCACCTGTCCTGGCGGACCTTCCGGGACGGCCCGTGGTTCGGCGCGATCCCCACGCTGACGGCGGCCGCGACCGCCACCTCCCGGATGCGCCTGGGCACGCTCGTCACCTCGCCCAACTTCCGGCACCCGGTCACTCTGGCCAAGGAGCTCATCTCCCTGGACGACATCTCGGACGGCCGCATCACGCTCGGCATCGGGGCCGGCGGCTCCGGCTTCGACGCCACCGCGCTGCTGAAGGACGGGCAGGAGCCGTGGACGCCGCGGGAGCGGGCCGACCGCTTCGGCGAGTTCGTCCCGCTGCTGGACCGCCTGCTCACCCAGGACGTCGTCACGCACGAGGGCGAGCACTACTCCGCCTTCGAGGTGCGCAACATCCCCGGCTGCGCGCAGCGCCCCCGGCTGCCCTTCGCCGTGGCGGCCACGGGCCCGCGCGGCATGAAGCTGGCCGCCCGGTACGGGCAGGCGTGGGTGACCACGGGCGACCCGAAGCTCTTCGAGACCGGCACGCCGGAGCAGTCCCGGGCGGCCGTGGCGGGCCAGATCGAGCGCCTGGGAGCGGCCTGTGAGGAGCTGGGCAGGGACGTCTCGGAGCTGGGGAAGACGATGCTGACGGGCTTCAGCCCGGACCGCCCGCTGGACTCCGTCGACGCCTTCGTCGACTTCGCCGGTTCGCACGCGGAGCTCGGCATCGACGAGATCGTGGTGCACTGGCCCATCGCCGACTCGGTCTTCGCGGCGGACGTCGCGGTCTTCGAGAAGATCGCCACGGACGGGCTCGCCCAGCTCGCCGGCTGAGCGGTGCGGTGATCGCGCAGGGGTCTCCGGGCTGCGGGCATCCCTCCGCGGCCGGGAACCCTCCGCAGCGGGATCCCTCCCCCGCAACCGGTGCACCCTCCGTAGGCGGTGCTCCCCTCCGTAGCCGGTGCCCTCCGCGCGCCCGGGGATTCCCCGCACGATCGGTGAAGAGGGAGAATCGGGGCATAGGCAACCACCGGGGACGCGTTCCCCGGAGAGCCGGCCCGGGAGGTTTCCCATGCACTCTTCGAAGAGCACCCGATTCGCTCCGGACCGCGGGCTGACCACCCGCATGGTGAGCACGATGTTCTTCATCGGGCTGCTCTACGTGGTCTTCGTGGGAGTGCTCCTGGCGCTGCTGCGCGGCGCCTGGCCGCTCATCCTGCTCCTCGCGGGAGGCCTGTTCGTCGCGCAGTTCTGGTTCAGCGACCGGATCGCCGCCTTCAGCATGGGGGCGCGCGAAGTCACCCCCGAGGAGGCGCCCGAGCTGCACGGTGCCGTCGACCGCCTGTGCGCGCTCGCGGACATGCCCAAGCCGCGCGTGGCGATCGCCGACAGCGACGTGCCGAACGCCTTCGCCACCGGCCGCAACCGGAAGAACTCCCTGGTGTGCGCGACCACGGGCCTGCTGCGCAGGCTGGAGCCCGAGGAACTGGAGGGCGTGCTCGCCCACGAGCTCTCCCACGTCGCCCACCGCGACGTCGCTGTCATGACCATCGCCTCCTTCCTGGGCGTGCTGGCCGGGATCATCACGCGCGTCGGCCTGTGGGGCGGCTTCCGCCGCGTGGGCGGGCGCGACAGCAACACGGCCGTCCTGGTCGTGCTGATCCCGCTGATCAGCGCCGTCGTCTACGCGATCAGCTTCCTGCTCACCCGCCTGCTGTCGCGCTACCGGGAACTGTCCGCCGACCGCGCGGGAGCCCTGCTGACCGGCCGGCCGTCCGCGCTGGCCGCCGCCCTGACCAAGGTCACCGGTGAGATGGCGCGGATCCCCACACGCGACCTCCGGCAGGCCGAGCCGTTCAACGCCTTCTACTTCGCGCCGGCGTTCTCCAAGGAGAGCTTCAGCCGCCTGCTGTCCTCCCACCCGACGCTGGAACAGCGGCTGGAGCAGCTCGGCCGGATCTCGGCTCAGCTCGGCCGCCCCTGACCGCCCTCCGCCGGCCTCCGCCGACCGCCTTCACCCGCCCGGAAGGAGCGCGTGCCCGTGGGCTTCCTGGACGTCATCCTCGGCCGCAGCAAGCCGGTCCGCCCGGACCTCGACCAGCTCTTCGCCCTGCCGTCCGCCGCCATCACCCTCCAGGCGGGCGCCGGCCTCACCCCCACCGGGCTGGGCTCGGTCTGCTTCGCGAGCGTGGAGGGCGGGGCCTTCGGTCAGCTCCAGCAGGACGTACGGGCCTTGCTGGACGCGGACACGGAGCGCGGCGGGCAGCCCGTCGAGTTCAGCCGGGACGCGTACGGCTACACGTGGCTGCTCGCGAGGCAGCCGCCCGAGGACACGGCCGCACTGGTCAACGACCTGCACGCGGTCAACACCCTCCTCCAGGAGGGCGGGTTCGGGCCCCAGCTGCTCTGTTCCCTGATGGGCTTCCGCGGTGCGGACGGGCGCTCCCTGGCGCTGGTCTACCTCTACAAGCGCGGCACTTTCTACCCCTTCGCGCCCGTGGCGGGCGCGGGGGACAAGCGGGACAACGGCCTGGAACTGCAGGTGCGGGCGCTGCTGGCGAACGACCTGCGGATCGAGGAGGACCTGGCCCGGTGGTTTCCGGTGTGGGGCGCGCCCGGCCTGTGAGCGGCGCGGGGCACGCCGACCCCGGGGGTGCCGGGCCCGCCGCCACGGCGGGCCCGGCACGGGAGCGGATCGGCGCCGGGGCTCAGCCGGGGAACCGCAGGAACTCGGCCGGGACGCGCTCCACCAGCCACACCCCGTTCTCGCTCATGCGGAAGACGTGGCCCGCCCGGTGCATCCCGTGCGCGTCCACGGTCAGCACCACCGGCTTGCCGCGGCGGGCGCCCACGCGCATCGCCGTCTCGCGGTCGGGGGACAGGTGGACGGCGTGCCGGGTCATGGGGCGCAGGCCCTCGGCCCGGATGGCCGCGACCGAGCGCGACACCGTGCCGTGGAAGAGCACCGCGGGCGGCTCGGCGACCGGCAGGCCGAGGTCGACCGGCACGGAGTGGCCCTGGTCGGCCCGGATGCGCTCGCCGTCGAGGGTGTAGCGCTGCTTGTCGTTCGAGGCGACGACCTCCTCCAGCTCGGCCCGGCTGAAGGGCAGGCCGTGGGCGGCGCTCGCCTCCAGCAGGGCGTCGACGGACGTCCAGCCCCGGGCGTCCAGGGTGATGCCGATCCGGCCGGGATCGTGCCGCAGGTGCCTGGCCAGGTGCTTCGAGATGCGGGTCGCGCGCTGGACGTCCATTACTTGCGGGTCTTCCCGAGCTCCTCGACGGCCCAGCGGGCCCATTCCTCGCGCATGGCCATGAAGCGCAGCCCGTACTCGAGGGCCAGCCGGCCGTTCACGGACAGCGGGTCGTCGCCCCAGTCCACGTTCCGCTCCACTTCCTCCAGCACCCTGTGCTGTCCCGCGGCGCGCTCGGCCTCGCCCATGAGGTAGGCCGTCGCCTCCACGGGCGTGAGGTGGTTGAGGAAGAAGACCCGCAACAGGACCTCGCTGCGGCGCACCGGGTCGGGCTTGGCTTCGGTGAGCCAGCGGCGCAGCTCGGCGCGGCCCTCGTCGGTGATCGCGTACTCCTTGCGGCCGCGCGGGCCCTCCGCCGCGACCTCCAGCAGGCCGGCCTTCGTGAGCTTGCCCAGCTCGCCGTAGACCTGGCTCTGTGTCGCCGGCCAGACATTGCTGAGCGAGGTCTCGAACCGCTTCATCAGGTCGTACCCGCTGGCCGGCCGGTCGGCCAGCAGGCCCAGCATCGCGTGTCTCAGGCTCATGCGCCCCAGCCTACATTCCACTGTTGACATGTCGGGCGGTGACCTTCTACTTTTGACATGTCAGAGTTGGAATGTCGGCGGGACGGCCGGCACCCGTCCGAGGAGACCTTTCGATGAACTACGTGCGCGGCTTCATTCCCTGGATCGTCTTCGCGGTCGCCTCCCCCGCCGGCTGGCAGTGGACCGCCGTGGCCGGGCTCGTCACCGGCATCGCCCTGCTGATCAAGGACTACAAGTCCGGCGTCGCGGGGGAGTCGCTGATCCTGGAGGCCAGCACGGTCTGCTACTTCGCCGCTCTCACGGCCCTCGCCTTCGCCCTTCCGCACAGCGAGCTGCGGCACTACGGCGGGGCCATGTCCTTCGGCTGGCTGGCGATCACCGCCTGGGCCACGCTGGCCATCGGCCGCCCCTTCACGATCGGCATCGCCAAGCGGCAGACGCCGCCCGAGGTGTGGCACACCGCGATCTTCCGCCGCGTCAACGTCGTGATCACTTCCGTCTGGGCCGCCTCCTTCACCCTGACCGCAGTCCTGATGGCGGCGGTGAGCGTCGAGGGCCTGGGCAACGGGGTGTCCATTCCGGTCCAGGTCGTGACCTTCGCCCTGCCCGCCCTCTTCACCGCCCGCTACCCCGACCGCGTCCGCGCCCGCCACATGCAGGCAGCGCGGTAGGGCCCGCCACCGCCTCCACCGCCCCCGGCCCCCGGCCCCCCGGCCACCAGGCCTCCGCGCCACCACCCATCGCAGTCACCGCAGCCACCGCAGAGGAGCCCCCGCGCCATGACGACGGCCCAGCCCGCCCACCTCGCCGGCAACTTCGCCCCCGTGAAGGAAGAGCTCACTGCGCACGACCTCCCGGTCACCGGAGCGATCCCGCCGGAGCTCACGGGCTGGTATCTGCGCAACGGCCCCAACCCGCAGGACGCCGCCTCCAGCCACTGGTTCTTCGGGGACGGCATGGTCCACGGCGTGCGCCTCGAAAGCGGCCGGGCCACCTCCTACCGCAACCGCTGGGTGCGCACCTCCACCTTCGCCGACGGCGCCCGCATCTACGACGAGCGCGGCAGACGTGACCTGACCGCCGGAGCCGCCAACACCCACGTCGTGCGGCACGCGGGCCGCACCCTGGCCCTGGTCGAGTCCTCCTTCCCGTACGAGCTGGACGCACGGCCGGGCCACGAGCTGGAGACCGTCGGCCCGTACGACTTCGGCGGCCGGCTCACCACGCCGATGACCGCCCACCCCAAGACCTGCCCGGAAACCGGAGAGCTGCACTTCTTCGGCTACGGAGGGCTCTCCGCGCCCTTCCTGACCTACCACCGGGCCGATGCGAGCGGCGAGTTGGCGGTCAGCCGGCCCGTCGAGGTGCCCGGGCACACGATGATGCACGACTTCCACCTCACCCGCTCCCACGTCGTCTTCATGGACCTGCCCGTCGTCTTCGACCTCGACCGCGCCCGAGCGGCCGGCGGCGGCATGCCGTACGCGTGGGACCCCGGCTACGGCGCCCGGCTGGGCGTGCTGCGGCGCGATGACCCCCACGGCGAGGTGCGCTGGTTCACCATCGACCCCTGCTACGTCTTCCACTCCCTCAACGCCCACGACGAGCAGCATGCCGACGGCACGCGCATCGTCCTGTACGTGACCCGCTATCCGCACTACGGCAGCGAGGACGGCCGGAGCCGCGCCCACGCCACCCTCTGGCGCTGGACCCTCGACCTGGCGGCCGGGACGGTGGCCGAGGAGCAATTGGACGACCAGCCCTGCGAGTTCCCCCGAGTGGACGACCGGCTCGCCGGGCTCGCGGCCCGGTACGGCCACGTCACCACCACCCCACTGCCCGGCAGGCCCCTCGACCGCGGCGCCCTGCTCCGCTACGACCTGAGGACGGGGTCCGTCGCCCGCCACGACTTCGGGCCGGGGAGGACCCCGGCCGAGGCGGCGTTCGCCCCCGCCGACGACCGGCCCGGCGGCCCCGGATGGCTGCTGACCTACGTCCACGACGCCGCCACCGACCGCAGCGACCTCGTCATACTCGACGCCGACGACCTCGCCGCGGAGCCGGTCGCCACCATCCACCTGCCGCAGCGGGTGCCCTACGGCTTCCACGGCAACTGGCTCGCGGACCGCTGAGCGGACGGGCCTATCCGGCCGTCTGCCCGGCCTCGGGCCCGATGACCAGCGCGTCCATGGTGCGGGCCTGCACCTCGCGCTCCACCGCGGCGGCGACGAAGGCGGCGACGCTCTCCGGCCCGACGAGCGCTTCCACGGCCCGGAAGGTCCGGTCGGGGAGCCGGACGGATCCGGGGCGGGGGAGGGAGTGGTCAGGCGCGTCCGCCGGGACGGCCTCCTCCGCGGCCATGGCGCCGACAGCACCGGAAGCCTCGACGGCTCCGGCATCAGCGGCTCCGGCATCAACGACCTCGGCGTCCAGGTGCCGGCGGAGGTGGCGGGTGGCCATCGTGCGCATGGCGCGGGCGAGTTCGACGTCGATGGCCTGCTGGGCCAGCGGCCGCAGCCGGCGCACCAGCGAGGCGGCCTCGGTGGCCTCTTCCTCGGTGGGCGGGTGGTCGAGGTACTGCTGGAAGACGTGTTCGGTGGTGAAGTCCAGGAACCGGCCCGCTATGTGCTCGACCTTCGTGCGCAGTTCGCGCAGGTGGCCGGTGATGGCGAGCAGGGGCACCCCGGCGGCGTGGAGCTCCGCGGCGACGGCCAGTTCCTGCGGGCTCGGCACGAGGAACTCCTCGGGCGCGTCCGGCACGCGCACGAGGACGCCGAGCTTCACCGCCTCCTCGATTGCGTCGTCGTCCTGGGCGCCGCCGAAGCGGTCGCCGAGCTCCGCGCGGGTGATCCGGCCCGCCTCCTCGTCCGACCACGGCGCGGTCACCTCGGCGACCAGCCCGAGGACGCCGCCCAAGCCGCGGCCGGTGTCCCAGGCGTCCAGGAGCTCCTTGATGCTCGCGAGGGTGTAGCCGCGGTCGAGGAGCCCGGCGATCTGGTGCAGGCGCTCCAGATGGGTGTCCCGGTAGACGTTGGCCCGCCCGCGCCGCTCAGGCTTGGGGAGCAGCCCGCGGTCCTGGTAGGCGCGGATCGTGCGGACCGTGGCGCCGCTGTGGTGGGCGAGGGCCTCGATGCGGTATTCGCGCTCGCGGCCGGGCCGGCCGGCCTCGCCGTGCCGACGGGGGTGACCGGGATGACCGGGCTGCTCGGACAAGTGTGTCGCTCCTTACGAAAGGGCCGCGCGGCCTATCGCGCCCGCCGCGGTCCGTGCCGCGGGTGAGGTCGCCAGATAGTCGACGGCCCTGCGCAGCGATCCCTCCTTCGAGGGATGGTACGACCGCCGGAGGTAGCGCGGGACGGCTGCGCCCAGCTCGCCCCAGCTCGGCAGCAGACCTTTGGCCACGGCCCGGTTGTGCTCGCGCAGCGAGTAGCGCATCCGTCTCGCGAGCCGCGGGTCGTTGCGTATGAGGAAGCGGGCGCCCCGGTCCCAGAGGTGGAACAGCACGGGCGCCGTGACGGCCATGCCGAGGACGCGGCGGGCGTAGCGCCCGGGGTCCTCGCCGCCGCAGTGCTCGTACATGTCGAAGGCTACGGAGCGGTGTTCGACCTCCTCGGCGCCGTGCCAGCGCAGCAGGTCCAGCATCACCGGGTCGGGAGCGGCCCGGTCCAGGCCGTCCGCCTCCAGCACCCAGTTGCCCAGGACGGCTGTGAACTGCTCGATCGCGGCGATCAGCGAGAGGCGGAAGCGGAGCCACTCCCGCGCCGTCACCGGCGCGCCGAACGGCGGCTTCTCGCCCAGCAGGACGTCGAAGAGGTAGTCGACGTGGCGGGTGTACGTGGTGGTGTCCAGGTCCTGTGCGGCGAGGTGGCCGAGCACGTAGGCGTGCTGCACGCTGTGCGTGGCCTCCTGGCCCATGAACCCCTTGACGTCCTTGAGCAGCACGGGGTCCCGCACCAGCGGCAGGGCCTCCTTGAACACCTTGACGAACCACCGCTCCCCGGCCGGCAGCAGCAGGTGCAGGACGTTGATGACGTGGGTGGCGGTGGGCTCGTCCGGTATCCAGTGCAGGGGCGTCGCGTCCCAGTCGAAGGAGACGCGGCGGGGGGCTATCGCGTGCGCGCCCCGGTGGCCGTCGGTCATTTCTGCTTCTCCTCCGCCGTCCGCTGGAGCGGCGGCTCGATCCTGGCGAGGGCGCGCCGCGCCCATGGGGTGAAGCGGGACATGAAGCGGAGGCCGTGGGCCTCGGGGGTGACGGGCACGACCGCCTGGTTGCGCGCCACGGCCCGCAGGACGGCCTCGGCGACCTTCTCCGGCGGGTAGTTCCGCCGGCCGTAGGCCCGGCCGGCCTGGGTGCGCCGCCGCCGCTGCTCCTCCTCGGAGACGCCGGCGAAGCGCGTGGCCCTGGTGATGGGGGTGTTGACGATGCCGGGGCAGATCGCGGAGACGCCGATCCCCTGTCCGGCCAGCTCCGCGCGCAGGCACTCGCTGAGCATCAGCACCGCCGCCTTGGAGGTGCTGTAGGCCGGGAGGGCCCTGGAGGGCTGGAAGGCGGCGGCGGAGGCGGTGTTGACGATGTGGCCGCCCTGGCCGCGCTCGGCCATCTGCTTGCCGAAGAGGCGGCAGCCGTGGATCACGCCCCACAGATTGACGTCGAGGGTCTTGCGCCAGTCCTCCGCGGTGGTGTCCATGAAGGATCCGGCGACTCCGATGCCGGCGTTGTTGACCAGCACGTCCACCACGCCGTACTCGGCGGCGACCTTGGCGGCCAGCTTCTCCATCGCCTGCTCGTCCGAGACGTCCGTGCACTCGCCCCAGGCCTCGGGGGCGCCGATCAGCCGGGCCATGTCGGCCGTGCGGGCCGCGCCCTCCGGGTCGCGGTCCACGGCGACGACTCGGGCGCCCGCCTCCGCGAAGGCGAACGCGGTGGCCCGGCCGATGCCGCTGGCCGCGCCCGTCACCAGCACCAGCCGGCCGGCGAACCAGCGCGCGTACGGGTTGGCGGGTGCGCTCTCGTGCGGCCTCGCCCCCTCCTGCCGGGCCGTCGCGAACTCGGCGATCCACGCCGCGACCTGATCGGGCCGGGTGCGCGGCACCCAGTGCTTGGCGGCGAGGTTGCGCCGCACCAGGCCGGGGGCCCACTGCTCCAGGTCGTCGTAGAGCCGCTCGGAGAGATAGGCGTCCCCGGTCGGGGTGATGAGCTGGACGGGCACGTGGGCGTAGGCATCGGTGCGCGGCCGGCGCAGCCGGGCGAGGATGTTGTCGCGGTAGAGCCAGGCGCCGTGCGCGGCGTCGGCCGGCAGGGACGCCGTCGGATAGCCGGAGACCGGCAGCTTCTCCGCCCGCGCGAGCATCTTGGGCCACTGCCTGCCCAGCGGGCCGCGCCAGGCCGCCTCCGGCAGCCCTGGGGTGTGCAGCAGGTACACGTACCAGGACCGGGCGCCCTGGCCCAGCAGCTGGGCCATCCGCCGCGGCGTGGGCCGGGCGGCCCGCTTGCGGAACCACAGCGCGAGGTGGTCGAGGGACGGGCCGGAGATCGACGTGAAGGAGGCGATGCGCCCCTCGGTGCGCGCGACGGTGGCGAACTCCCACGCCTGCACCGACCCCCAGTCGTGCCCGACCAGGTGCACCGGGGCGTCCGGGCTCACCGCATCGGCGACGGCCAGGAAGTCGTCGGTGAGCTTCTCCAGGGTGAAGCCGCCGCGCAGCGGCTTCGGCGCCGTGGACCGGCCGCAGCCGCGCACGTCGTACAGCACCACGTGGAAGCGGTCGCTCAGCCGCTCCGCGACCTCCGACCAGACCTCCTTGCTGTCCGGATAGCCGTGCACCAGCACCACGGTGGGCAGGGAGGCGTCGCCCAGCTCGGCCACGCACAATTCGATCCCGCCCGTGCGGATCCGGCGCTCGCGCGCGCCCTCCGGCCCGGCGCCGTTCCCGGCGTGCTCGCTCATGCGGCCCTCTCCTCCTGCCTGCGCCGCACATGCGGCAGATCGTCGTCCAGCCAGAACGCGCTCTCCTCCGGGTCCCGGGAGTCGGTGACCACGAGGAGCTCCTCGAACTTCGCGCCCGTGCCCCGGAATCCGAGGTGGGGCTCGACCGCCCACAGGCCCGGCCGGGGCGGGTGGTCGGAGAAGTGGTACGGGCTCCAGAGGGGCGACCAGCCCTCGCGGTGCCCGTGGAGGGCGTCGGAGGCGAGCCCCCGGAGCGCCCTGGTGCCGAACCCGAAGACATGGGGTGACCAGCGGCGCTCGCGGACCCGGCCCACCTTGTGCGCGATCACGCCGAACGGATAGGCGCGGTGCCGGTTCGCGTAGCCCTGGCGGGCCATCAGCCGGTCCACGTCCTCGTATATCTCGCGCAGCGAGCGGCGCTCGCGGACCTCGCGCAGGACCAGCTCCCGGTGCTCGCCGAGGTCGGCGAGCAGGCGGTCGTGCAGCGGGTTCGGGCCGAGGCAGCCGGAATAGCCGATGTCGGCCGTGAAGCCGCGGTGGACCGGCGCCATGTCGAGGATGAAGGGCATCCCCGGCTCCAGCCGCCGGTCGGTGGGGAAGAACTGCAGGGGCACCCGGAAGCCCGCGAAGGCCGTGCGGTCCCCGAACCAGGCGAACGGCAGGTGGAACCAGTCCCGCACGCCGCGGGCGCGCAGCCACTCCCGCTGCATCCGGGCCGCCTCGCGCTCGGTGACACCAGGTCTGAGCTGGGCGGCGACGGCCTCCGCGCAGTCGTACGCCAGGCGCTGGACCCGCCTGAAGCCCTGCAACTCGCCGTCCGCCTCCCGGGGCGTGGAGCCCCGGGGCACTGCTGAGGTCATGGCCATTCGTCCGTCCCGTGTGCCCGCTCCGGTACGCGTCCGTAACTTGACACTGATGAATGTGACAATGCCCGGCGGCTGCGTCAAGAGCCGTGCACCGCCTGTGGAAAACCTTCTCTCCTCACCCACCCTGCCCCGGCCGTCCCGGCCCGGGCCCTCCTTCCGGGCCGGTTCCCCTACGGGAACGTCAGACCTGAGGAGTACACGGAAGCAGTCATCCGGTCTGACGCCTGCTGTGGCACGCGCCACTACCGTCGAAGGTGTGACTGTGATCGCTACCGAAAGCCTCAGCAAGCGGTTCCCCCGGGTGACCGCTCTTGACCGGCTGTCCGTCGACATCACGCCGGGCGTGACCGGCCTGGTGGGCGCCAACGGGGCCGGCAAGTCCACGCTGATCAAGATCCTGCTCGGGCTGTCCCCCGCCACCGAGGGCCGCGCCACCGTGCTCGGCCTCGACGTCGCGACCGAGGGCGCCGCCATCCGCGAGCGCGTCGGCTACATGCCCGAGCACGACTGCCTGCCGCCCGACGTGTCGGCCACCGAGTTCGTCGTCCACATGGCGCGGATGTCCGGCCTGCCCGTCACCGCCGCCCGTGAGCGCACCGCCGACACGCTGCGGCACGTCGGCCTCTACGAGGAGCGGTACCGCCCCATGGGCGGCTATTCGACGGGCATGAAGCAGCGGGTCAAGCTGGCCCAGGCCCTCGTCCACGACCCGAAGCTCGTCCTGCTGGACGAGCCGACCAACGGACTCGACCCCGTCGGCCGCGACGAGATGCTCGGACTGATCCGCCGCATCCACACCGACTTCGGCATCTCGGTGCTGGTCACGTCACACCTGCTCGGCGAGCTGGAGCGCACCTGCGACCACGTCGTCGTCATCGACGGCGGCAAGCTGCTGCGCTCCTCCTCCACCAGCGACTTCACCCAGGCCACGGCCTCCCTCGCGGTCGAGGTCACCGACTCCGACGCCCACCCGGACGGCACGGCGGCCCTCGCCGCCGCGCTCACCGCGGCCGGCCTCACCGTCCAGCCCGCCGGCCGTGCCGCCGAGTTCGCCGCGGCCGGCTCCGGCCACGTCCTCCTCGTCGACGTCACCGGCGACGACACCTACGACACCGTGCGCGACGCGGTCGCCGGCCTCGGCCTCGGCCTCGTCCGCATGGAGCAGCGCCGCCACCGCATCGCGGAGGTCTTCCAGAGCGCAGAAAGGGACAGCGCCCATGCCGCCTGAGACCGCCTCCGCGCCCGCGCAGGACGTCATCCACAACATCGGCTACCGCAACTACTCCGGCGCCCGCCTCGGCCGCTCCTACGCCCGCCGCTCGCTCTTCTCGCAGAGCCTGCGCGGCGCGTACGGCCTCGGCCGGTCGGCGAAGTCCAAGGTGCTGCCGATGATCCTGTTCGGCGTGATGTGCCTGCCCGCCGCCATCATGGTGGCCGTCGCGGTCTCCGCCAAGCTCAGCAAGCTGCCGGTGGAGTACACGCGTTACGCGATCATCATGCAGGTCGTCATCGCCCTCTTCCTCGCGGCGCAGGCCCCGCAGTCCGTCTCGCGCGACCTGCGCTTCCGGACCGTGCCCCTGTACTTCTCGCGCCCCATCGAGCGAGTCGACTACGTGACGGCGAAGTTCGCCGCGATGTTCTCCGCCCTGTTCATCCTCACCGCAACGCCCCTGCTGATCCTGTACGTCGGCGCCCTGCTCGCGAAGCTCGACTTCGCCGACCAGACGAAGGGGTTCGCACAAGGACTGGTCTCCGTGGCACTGCTGTCCCTGCTCTTCGCCGGCATCGGCCTGGTGGTCGCCGCGCTCACCCCGCGCCGCGGCTTCGGCGTCGCCGCGGTCATCGCCGTGCTGACCATCTCCTACGGCGTGGTGAGCACCGTCCAGGGCATCGCCCTGCAGCGCGACAGCGTCGACGCGATCGGCTGGATGGGCCTCTTCTCCCCCATCACCCTCGTCGACGGCGTGCAGACGGCGTTCCTCTCCGCGAGCTCCGCCTTCCCCGAAGGCCACGGCCCCAGCACCGCGGCGGGCTTCGTCTACCTGCTCGTGCTCCTCGCCGTGATCGCAGGCTCGTACGGGCTGCTGATGCGCCGCTACCGGAAGGTCGGCCTGTGACCCCGGCCCTCCCGTCACCCGACCACCACCCCTCAAGGAACGGGCTGCGCCCATGAGCAGCATTCGTATTGACAGCGTCTCGCGCTGGTTCGGCAACGTCGTCGCCGTGAACGACGTCTCCATGACCGTCGGCCCGGGTGTCACCGGCCTCCTCGGCCCCAACGGCGCGGGCAAGTCCACGCTCATCAACATGATGGGCGGCTTCCTCGCCCCCTCCACCGGCACCGTCACCCTCGACGGCGCCGCCATCTGGCGCAACGAGCAGATCTACCGCCACATCGGCATCGTCCCCGAGCGGGAGGCGATGTACGACTTCCTCACCGGACTGGAGTTCGTCCGCGCCAACGCCGAACTGCACGGGCTGGGCGCGGCCGAGGCGCAGAAGGCGCTCGCCACCGTCGAGATGGAGTACGCCCAGGACCGCGCGATCAGCACGTACAGCAAGGGCATGCGGCAGCGCGTGAAGATGGCCTCCGCGCTCGTCCACGAGCCCTCCGTGCTCCTCCTCGACGAGCCCTTCAACGGCATGGACCCGCGCCAGCGCATGCAGCTGATGGACCTGCTCCGCAGGATGGGCGCCGAGGGCCGCACCGTGCTCTTCTCCTCGCACATCCTGGAGGAGGTCGAGCAGCTCGCCACCCACATCGAGGTCGTCGTCGCGGGCCGGCACGCCGCCTCCGGCGACTTCCGCAAGATCCGCCGGCTGATGACGGACCGCCCGCACCGCTACCTGGTCCGCTCCAGCGACGACCGCGCCCTGGCCGCCGCCCTCATCGCCGACCCGTCGACGGCGGGCATCGAAGTGGACGTCCAGGAAGGCGCCCTGCGCATCCAGGCCGTCGACTTCGGCCGCTTCACCGCCCTGCTGCCCCAGGTGGCCCGGGAGCACGGCATCCGGCTCCTCACGGTCTCGCCCTCGGACGAGTCCCTGGAATCGGTCTTCTCCTACCTCGTCGCGGCCTGAAAGGAGCCCAGCGCCATGTACAACGCCACCGTCGCACGGCTCACCTACCGGGGCCTCCTGGGTCGCCGCCGCGCCTTCATCCTCTTCGGGCTGCCCGCCCTGCTGCTCGGCGTCTCCGTCGTCGTCCGCGTGCTCGTCGGCGCGGACGACGGCACCGCGAGCAGCGTCCTGGGCGGCCTCGCCCTGGCCACCATGGTCCCGCTGATCGGCGTCGTTGCCGGCACCGGCGCGATCGGCCCGGAGATCGACGACGGCTCGGTCGTCTACCTCCTCTCCAAGCCGGTCAAACGGCCCACGATCATCTTCACCAAGCTGATCGTCGCGATCGCCGTCACCGTCGCCTTCTCGGCCGTCCCGACGCTCGTCGCGGGCTTCATCCTCAACGGCAACAGCCAGCAGATCGCGGTCGCCTACGCCGCCGCGGCGGCCGTCGCCTCCGTCGCCTACAGCGCGGTGTTCCTGCTGCTGGGCACGGTCACCCGGCACGCCGTCGTGGCGGGCCTGGTCTACGCCCTGGTGTGGGAGTCGCTCTTCGGCAGCCTCGTCCCCGGCGCGCGCACCCTGAGCGTCCAGCAGTGGTCCCTCGCCCTCGCCCAGCGCATCGGCGCGGAGGGCGCTGTCTCCTCGGACGTGGGACTGCCGCTGGCTCTCGTCCTGCTCGCCGGCGTGACGGTGGCGGCGACGTGGTTCGCGGGCCGGAAGCTGCGCTCCCTCACTCTCGCCGGGGAGGAGTGAACCTCATTCCGTGAAACCTCGATCCGCGAGGCTCGACCCGCGAGGCTCGCGGACCGAGGTTCACTCCGCGGGGCTCAGCCCCGTATGACGCACCGCTGCAGCGCCCGGGCGATCTCCACCTGCTCGGGCGCGAGCGCGTCCTCGCCGTCCTCGACGTCCCACAGGGCGTTCTGCAGCACCCTGCCCAGCGTCCAGCGGGCCGCGCGCTGCCGGTCCAGGCCCAGCACCTCGGTCATCAGGTCGAAGCGGCGCAGCACGGCCCGTTCCACGTTCCCGGTCGCGGTGATGTCGTCCCACCGGTCGTGCAGCGCGGGCAGCAGTTCGAAACCGGCGTCGCCCGTCAGCGGCTTGGGGTCGATGGCGAGCCACGGCTCGCGGGCGGAGCCCGGCACGGGTGCGAGGACGTTGTCGTAGTGGAGGTCCCAGTGCAGCAGCTGGTGACCGGGCTCGCCGATGACCTCCCGCACGGCCGCGGCACACGACTCCACCAGCCGCCGCTCCGAGGCGTCCCGCAGCTCCGGCAGGGCCGCGGGCACCTCCTTGAGCATGGCCCCGGCGACGTCCGCGAGGGACCGCAGCCCCGCGGGCACGGGAGCCGTCAGCAGCCGGGCCAGCAGTTCGGAGAGCGTCTGCAGCGACGCCTCGGCATCGCGTATGGACAAGAGTGAACGGTTTGCGTCCAACCGCTCCAGCAGCATCGTGCCGGTCGCCTCGTCGTGGTCGAGGAGCGCGACCGCCCCGTCGCCGTCCCAGGCCCGCAGCGCCGCCGGCTCGCCGACGCTCTCGTCGGTGACGGGCTGGAGCTTGAGCGCCGCCCGGGTGCCGTCCTCGCGCAGCACGGGCAGGACGAGCGCGACCATGCCGTGCGAGGCGGGCCCGTCGAGCCGCAGGCCCCAGTGGTCGAGGAACCGGCCGGCCAGCTCCGGCAGCGCGGCGATCCAGGAGCGGCCCTCCTCCCCGTCGTAGTTCTCGTGGAAGCCGACGAGTTCGGCCGGGACGGTGATGCGGTGAGCGGCGTGCATGGGCAGCGGTCTCCTCACGACGGGTGGGGAGGCCCCGGAGGGCCTCCTGCCCACCCAACGTCTCAGATCTTCCGATCGCGCCCGGCGCCCATCGCGAGAAGCAGCAGCGCCGCACAGGCGACGAGCAGCAGGGCGATCGGAAGCGTCCAGCTGTCCGTCGCCTGGTGGACCGCACCGATCGCGAACGGGCCGACGGAGGCGAGCAGATAGCCCCACGTCTGCGCCATGCCCGACAGCCGGGACGCCGTGTGGGCGTCCCGCGTGCGCAGCACCATCAGTGTCAGGGCGAGGCCCAGCAGACCGCCCTGCGCCACGCCCATCAGCGTCGCCCAGACCCAGGCGCCCTCCACGGGGGCGGTGAGCAGACCGGTCACTCCGGCGGCCATGAGGACGACTACACCCGCGCCGAGCGCCCGCTGGTCGCGCAGCCGCCCGGCCACCATGGGCACCACGAACGAACCGGCCATCTGCACCAGCGTGTAGAAGGCGTAGACCATGCCGGCCTCGCTCTTGCTCATGCCGTGGTCGGTGAACACCGTCGGCATCCAGGCGATGCACACGTACGCGACCAGCGACTGGGTGCCCATCATCAGCGTGACCTGCCAGGCGATGGGCGACCGGGTCAGCTTCGGCCCGCTCTGCGCCGCCGGCACGGGGGTTGCGGCCGCCCGGCCGTGCCGGGTGCCGCGGCGCGCGATGACGGCCTGCGGGATCCAGACGACGGCCGCCACGGCGGCGAGCAGCGCCCAGGAGGCCAGGGAGCCCCGCCAGCCGCCCAGGGCGTCCTCCAGCGGCACGGACAGGGCGGCCGAACCGGTGGCGCCGAGGATCAGCGTGGTCGAGTACAGCGCGGTCATGCTCGCGGCGCGGTCCGGGAAGTCGCGCTTCACGAGGCCGGGCATCAGGACGTTGAGCAGGGCGATGGCCGTGCCGACGAGCGCGCAGCCGGCGAACAGGGCCACGACCGGGGGCGCGACGCGCAGCAGGATGCCGCCGCACAGCAGCAGGAGGGCGCCGCACAGGACGGCCTCCGTGCCCCAGCGGCGGGCGAGCTTCGGCGCGGCGATCGAGCCCAGGCCCATGAAGATCAGGGGAATGGTGGTGACCAGGCTGCTCGCTGCCGCCGCCAGGTGGAAGTGGTCGCCGATCTCGCCCATCAGGGGCGAGACCCCTGCGAGGGCGGCCCGCATGTTGAGCGAGGCGAGGACGATGCCCGCCATGAGGAGCGCCGGGTGGGCGCGCAGGGTGCGGCGGGCGGCGGCCACGGCCGGCGCGGGAGCGAGGTCCGCTTCCGCGTCTATCAGGGGGTCGAGTGTGTCCGGCCTCGTTTCCGACATGGGGTGCCTTTCCAGGGTCGTGCGATGGGGCTGGGGCGAGCTGGGGTCAGCTCTCGGCGAGGAGGCTCTCCACGGCCTGCTTCGGGCGCTCCAGGAGCTCCCTGGCGGCCCGCGCGGCGGCCTCGGGGTCGCCGGAGGCGATGGCGTCCATGAGGGCGTGGTGGTCGCCGTGGATGATGCGCGGCATGTCGCGGTCGCCGAGCGCGGTGACCAGCGCCTCGCGGACGGAGCTGCTGAACCAGGCGTAGGTCGCGGTCAGCGCGGTGTTGTGCGCGGCCTCCACGACCGCGCGGTGGAACTCGACGTCGTGGTCGGCGTAGAGCTCCAGGTTTCCGGAGTCGGGCTGGCCCTCGGGGTCCTCGAAGGCGGTCTGGGCGTCCAGGGCGGCCTTCATCCGGGCGAGGTCGGCGGGTTCGTGGCGCAGGGCGGCGAGCCGCGCGGCCTCGGCCTCCAGGGCGATGCGCAGCTCCAGCACGTCGCGCACGCCCGCGCGCTGCACGCCGCGCATGATCTCGGCCGGGTCGGCCATGGAGACCACGAAGGTGCCCTCGCCCTGCCGCGAGCGCAGCATTCCGGCGTGCACGAGGACGCGGACGGCTTCGCGGACGGTGTTGCGGCCCACCTGGAGCTGTTCGGCGAGCGCGTGCTCGGTCGGGATGCGGCTGCCGATCTTCCACTCGCCGGCCGCGACCTGGGCGCGCAACTGTTCCACGACGGTGTCCACGAGGGACTGCCGTCCCGCTGCCCGCAGTGCCATTCGTCCTCCGGTCCCGGCCTCGGCCGCACACGATTCACCCGATTGCCCAGTCATCCTACAACTCCTTCCCCGGGGCGGCCCCGGGACCGAGCGGCTACGGTCGAAGGGTGCGTGGACGGGACGAGCGCCGCGGCTCCGGCGCGTCCGGCCGGTGGCCGGCCGCCGCCGTCCGGGCCGCTTCGCCGGCGTGGTCCGGGCTGCGCTCCTGGATCGCCTCCTCGCCAGGGACGCACATCTGGCTGCTCGTCATCGGCATCACCAGCCTCGTGATCGCCGCGGCCGGCCAGGACCTGGAGACGTTCCTGCTGCACCGCAACAGCAGCAACATCCACCAGCTCACCAAGCACCCGCTGCAGTCGCTCCTGATCAGCGGGTTCTGGATCGAGAACCCCTCGTCGTTCCTGCTCTACGCGGCGCTCTTCGAGGTGCTGCACGCGAACGTCGAGCGCTGGACCGGCACCGCCCGCTGGCTGTTCACCGTGGGCTTCGCGCACATCGCGGCCACTCTCATCAGCCAGGAGATCGTGCTGCTGTCGATAGAGGACCACTCACTGCCGCGGTCGATGAAGAGAGTGGTCGACATAGGCGTCTCGTACGGGCTCGCGGCGGCCGCCGGGATCCTCACGTACCGGATGCCGCGGCCGTGGCGGTGGGTCTACCTCGCCGGCGTGGTGCTGTTCTTCGCCGTCCCGCTGGTCACGGGAGGCACCTTCACGGACGTGGGGCACGCGGTCGCCGCCGCGATCGGGCTGGGCTGCCGGCAGTTCACGCACGGCCGCCCGCCGTGGGACTTCCGGTGCGTTCCCGGAGCCCTGCGGCGGGCGGCGGTCGTCGTCGGACGCGGCTCCGGCCGGGCGGGCCGGAGCGGCCTCAGCCGTACAGGCGCTCCAGGACCACGGCGATCCCGTCGTCCTCGTTCGAAGCGGTGACCTCGTCGGCGACGGCCCGCAGCTCCGGGTGGGCGTTGGCCATGGCCACGCCGTGCGCCGCCCAGCCGAACATCGGTATGTCGTTGGGCATGTCGCCGAAGGCGATCGTCTCGGCGGCCTTCATCCCGAGCCGGCGCGCGGCCAGGGACAGCCCGGTGGCCTTGCTCAGGCCCAGCGGCAGCAGCTCCACGACGCCCTCGCCCGCCATCGTCACCCCGACCAGGTCACCCGCGGCCGCACGGGCGGCGGCGGCCAGGTCGTCGTCGCCGAGCTCGGGGTGCTGCAGATAGAGCTTGTTGAGCGGCTCGGCCAGGAGCTCGTCCCGGTCGTGCGTCAGGACGGCCGGGAGCGGGCCCTCCTGGACGCGGTAGCCCGGGGTGACCAGCACCTCGCCGTCGAGGCCGTCGCGGCCCGCGGCGAGGTGCAGCGGACCGGTCTCGGCCTCGATCTTGGCGACGGCCAGCCCGGCGATCCGCCGGTCCAGCGTCACCGACGTCAGCAGCCGGTGCTCGCCCGCGTGGTAGACCTGCGCGCCCTGTCCGCACACCGCCAGGCCCTGGTAGTCCAGCTCCTGGAGGATGTGCCGCGTCCACGGGACGGCCCGCCCGGTCACGACGATGTGCGCGGCGCCCGCCTCCGTGGCCAGCTTCAGGGCGGCCCGGGTGCGCTCCGAGACGCTCTCGTCGGAGCGCAGCAGGGTGCCGTCGAGGTCGGTCGCGACGAGGCGGTACGGCAGCTCGGCCGCGGCGGGGTTCACTTGGCGACCGGCTCCAGCACCTCGCGCCCGCCCAGGTACGGACGGAGCACCTCGGGGACGCGCACCGAGCCGTCGGCCTGCTGGTGGTTCTCCAGCAGCGCCACGATCGTGCGCGGCACCGCGCACAGGGTGCCGTTGAGCGTTGCCAGCGGCTTGACGGTCTTGCCGTCGCGCATCCGGACGGACAGGCGGCGGGCCTGGAACTCGTCGCAGTTGGACGTCGACGTCAGCTCGCGGTACTTGCCCTGGGTGGGGATCCACGCCTCGCAGTCGAACTTGCGCGAGGCCGAGGCGCCGAGGTCACCCGTGGCGGTGTCGATGACCTGGAAGGGCAGCTCCAGGCTCGTCAGCCACTGCTTCTCCCATTCCAGCAGGCGGTCGTGCTCCGCCTCGGCGTCCTCCGGCGCGATGTAGGAGAACATCTCGACCTTGTCGAACTGGTGGACGCGGAAGATGCCGCGGGTGTCCTTGCCGTACGTGCCGGCCTCGCGGCGGAAGCACGGCGAGAAGCCGGCGTAGCGCAGCGGCAGCTGGTCGGCGTCGAGGATCTCGTCCATGTGGTACGCCGCGAGCGGCACCTCGGACGTGCCCACCAGGTAGAAGTCGTCCTTCTCCAAGTGGTAGACGTCCTGGGCGGCCTGGCCGAGGAAGCCCGTGCCCTCCATGGCGCGCGGCTTGACCAGCGCGGGCGTGAGCATCGGGGTGAAGCCGGCGGCCGTGGCCTGGGCGATGGCGGCGTTGACGAGCGCGAGCTCCAGCAGCGCGCCGACACCCGTCAGGTAGTAGAAGCGCGAGCCGGAGACCTTGGCGCCGCGCTCGACGTCGATCGCGCCGAGCAGCTGGCCGAGCTCCAGGTGGTCCTTGGGCTCGAAGCCCTCGGCGGCGAAGTCGCGCGGGGTGCCCACGGTGTCCAGGACGACGAAGTCGTCCTCGCCGCCGAGCGGCACGTCGGGGTGGACCAGATTGCCGATCTGCAGCAGCAGGCGCTGCGCCTCGGCGGCGGCCTCGTCCTGCTCGGCGTCGGCGGCCTTCACGGCGGCGGACAGCTCGCCGGCCTTCTTCAGCAGCGCGGCCTTCTCGTCGCCGGAGGCCTTGGGGATGAGCTTGCCGAGCGCCTTCTGCTCGGAGCGGAGTTCGTCGAAGCGGACGCTGGACGACCTGCGCCGTTCGTCGGCGGAGAGAAGAGCGTCGACGACGTCGACATCCTCTCCACGGGCGCGCTGGGAGGCGCGCACACGGTCGGGGTCCTCACGAAGCAGGCGAAGGTCAATCACCCCTCCAGGCTACCGTTGCGCACGCGATCACTCGACGGCATATTCCTTTTGGTGGCGGTTTGCCCTATTTTGGGCGATCAGAAAAGGCTGTGCATAATCAGCAGCCCGGGTGATCGTGAAGTGCCGGAAAGGGTTCCGGGGGAGTGGTGACGAGAATGGGTGCGCTTTTGCTGAAAAGCGGGCATAGCGGTGCCGCGAGCCGCTGATCGGCTTGTGGGCGGCCGGAGTTGGCCCGGTTCTTGTCCACAGGAGGAGATCCCTCCGCTTTCTTTGTCCACAGGCTGTGCGTGAAATCTGTGGACGCCGGAATCGAACGTTCCGTCCGCTTCTGTCCCGCGCCGTGTATTCCTTGGTCAAACCTCGCTCGGCCACTCATTCGGGTGGTATTGCCTCGCCCCAAAGGGTTATTCGCAGACATTCCGCTGACGAATGGCGAGGGCGCAGCTCGATCGGGTGGACCTAGGTGCTGTGGATGACGGCCCTGTGGCTAGAGCGATTTGTCGACCTTGACCGATTCGCGGGACCGTTGCCCCGCCTCAATCTGTCGACTTATCCCCAGGTCGAGAACCGCCTGTGGATAACTCTGGGGATGTCGGCGCCGACGGCTACCGTCGAAGCGTGGACAACGAAGCCCCGATCTCCTCAGGCACGGCCGTCGACTCCTTAGGCGCGGCCGTCCTGGCAGCGCGCCAGCCAGTCCGCCGCCGTGACGAACTCCTCGTCGGACGTGCCGTAGCGCGTGGGACCGACCTCCGCCGGAGTCGCGTCCGCGCGGGGATAGGAGCCGAGGAACCGCACCTGCGGGCAGATCCGGTGCAGGCCCATCAGCGCCTCGCCGACGCGCCGGTCGGCGATGTGCCCCTCCGCGTCGATCGCGAAGCAGTAGTTGCCGATGCCCTCGCCCGTCGGCCGCGACTGGATGAGCATCAGGTTCACCCCCCGCGTCGCGAACTCCTGCAGCAACTCCAGCAGGGCGCCCGGGTGGTCCTCGCGCAGCCACACCACGACCGACGTCTTGTCCGCGCCCGTCCGCGCCGCCGGCCGGGCCGGACGGCCCACCAGCACGAACCGGGTCTGCGCGTTCTGCGCGTCGTGGATGTCGGTGACCAGCGGCTCCAGCCCGTACGTCGCCGCCGCGAACTCCCCGGCGAAGGCCGCGTCGAAGCGCCCCTCCTGCACCAGGCGCGCGCCGTCCGCGTTGGAGGCCGCCGACTCCCACAGCGCGTCCGGCAGGTGCGCGGCGAGCCACTTGCGCACCTGCGGCTGCGCCACGGGATGGCCGGTCACGGTCTTGATGTCCGACAGCCGCGTCCCCGGCCGGACGAGCAGCGCGAACGTGATCTGCAGCAGCACCTCGCGATAGATCATCAGCGGGGAGCCCGTCGTGAGCTGGTCGAGCGTGGCGGTGACGCCGCCCTCCACCGAGTTCTCGATCGGCACGAGGGCGGCCGCCGCCTCGCCGCTGCGCACGGCGTCCAGCGCCGCGGGCACGGACACCATCGGCACCAGCTCCCGCGTCGCCGCCTCCGGCAGCGTCCGCAGGGCGGCCTCGGTGAACGTGCCCTCGGGGCCGAGATAGGTGTAGCGGCTGGCCGACATCACGCTGGCTCCTCGATCGTCCGGTGTCTCGCCACGATACCGAGCGTCCGAGGCCGGGCCGTCAGCCCTCCAGCAGCCGCTGTCCCACGTACTCGCCCGGCTCGCAGCCGCCCGGCACCGCGAAGAGGCCGCTCGCCTCGTGCCGCAGGAAGCGGGACAGGCCGTCTCCGCGGTCCAGCTTCCGCTGCACCGGCACGAACCCCTTCATCGGGTCCGCCTGCCAGGCCACGAACAGCAGACCCGCGTCCGGAGCCCCGTCGTCGAGGAAGCCGTCATGGTAGGAGAACGCCCGCCGCAGCATCGTCGCGCCACGGTTCGACGCCGGCGACGCGACGCGGATGTGCGCGTCGCCGGCGATCGCCAGCGACCCGTCCGGCTGGACCTTGTTGAGATCCGGCCGGGTCGTCTCCGTGCCGCCGGACAGCGGAGCGCCGTCCGACTTCCGGCGCCCGACCACCTTCTCCTGGCGCTCCAGGGAGAGGTGGTCCCAGCTGTCGAGCAGCATGCGGATGCGCCGGACCACCGCGTACGAGCCGCCCGCCATCCACTCGTCCGCGCCGCTGCGGTCCTGCGGCACGTAGATCTTGGCCGCGAAGCCCGCCTCCGACGGCTTGGGGTTGTTCGTGCCGTCGATCTGGCCCATCAGGTTCCGGCCGGTCATCGGCTGGGCGGTGGCACCCGGCGTCCGGTTGAAGCCGTTCATCTGCCAGCGCAGCCGCGCGGTGCTCCCGGCCTGCTGCTGGAGCAGCCGCAGCGCGTGGAAGGCGACGAGCGCGTCGTCGGCGCCGATCTGCACCCACAGGTCGCCGTTGCTGCGCTTGGAGTCGAGCGCGTCGGCGGTGAAGTCGGGCAGCGGCTCCAGCGCCTCGGGCCTCTTGGCGGTGAGGTCGGTCCGGTCGAAGAACGTCCGGCCGAAGCCGAAGGTGACGGTCAGCGAGGAGGGGCCCGCGTCGAGCGCCACCCCGGAGTCGTCCCCCTTGGGCGTCTTTCCGGCCATGAGGTCGGCCGCGGTGTCCGACCACCGGCGCAGCAGCGCGGCGGCGGCCTTGCGGTCCGCCCCGGGCGCGAGGTCGAACGCGATGAGGTGACCGCACGCCTGTGCGGGGTCGGCGATGCCGGCCTGGTGCTCGCCGTGGAAGGGTCTGCTCGCGGAGCCGACGCCGTCGAGCGGTGCCGGGTCCTTGCGGACGGTCTCCGCGGCGAATGCCCCGGCCGCGCCGCCCGCGACGAGCCCGGCCGCGCCCGCGGCGCCGGCCGTGCAGAGCAGCCGGCGGCGGCTGACGCCGCCTGCCTTCGAGGGCTCACCCTTCGAAGACGGCTCCGCCTTCGGGGGCCGCTGCGCGCCCTGCTGTGTGTCCTGGGAATCCTGGGATCGTTCAGCCATCAGTTGATCTTCACGTTCCTGATCTCCGTGATCTGGTCGATGTCGGAGGTCCGTACGGTCAGGGTGAGCTGCCACGTGCCGGCCATGGGCAGCTGGAAGCCGGTGGCCTGCCAGCGCCCGGCGGACGTGCGTTTGAGGGCCGTGCGCAGCGGGCCGATGTTCTTCTGCTTCTCGGTGAAGGACACCTCCAGCTCCGGTACGTCCACGGCCTTGCCGGCCGGGTCGGTCACGGAGACGTCGATGGAGTTGTTGCCCGAGCGGGCCGGGTCGATACGTATGAGGGCCGTGCCTCGCCCGTTCGTGCCACCCGTGTCGTACGGGATCCGGGTCTCGGCCGGGCCCGAAGCGGCCGGGGCCGTGGTGCGGGCTCCGCCGGATGCCGCCGATTGGCGCTGTTCGGTCTCGGCCCGGCCCGGCTGGGTGCCGGTGAGCAGGGTGGTGACGGCGAGCAGGACGACGGCGACCCCGGCCTCGGCCAGGACGGCGCGGCGCAGTCCGCTGCGGCCCTCGTCGGCGTCGCGCTGCCGCCGCCCGGCGGCCTTCTCCAGGGCCTCGCGCTGGCGCGCGAGCTGGGCGGCCCGTTCGGGAGAGGCGTCCTTGTCCTTCCGGGACGGCCTCGCCGCCTTGGCCGCACCCGTGGCCGCCTGGACCGCCCTGACCGCCGGGGCCTGCTTCTTCGGAGCCGGGCGGCCGTCGGTGAGACGGCCCGTCCAGCGCCGCGAGAAGGAGGCGAGGACGACCATGCCCGCCACGAGCGCGACCTTGAGGAGGAGCCAGCGGCCGTACTCCGTACCGGTGAGCGCGCCCCACGAGCCGACCTGGCGCCAGGACTGGTAGAGCCCGGTCGCCACCAGGACGCACACCGAGGCGAAGGCGAGCCGGGAGAAGCGCTGCACCTCCGCGCGGCGCACCGGCTCTCCCGACCACAGTGCGGCGAGCAGCGCGGCGAGGCCGCCGAGCCACACCGCGACGCCCAGCAGGTGCAGGACGTCGACCGGCATGGCGAGCCACGATTGGAGGCCTGCCGAAGCGTGCTCGGCCATCGCCCAGGTCGCCGCGAGCCCGACGGCGACGACGGTGCCGCCGATCGCGAGCCCGTAGGCGACGTCGCGGCGCTCCATGCGGGTGCGGTCGCCGTCCTCACGGGCGTACGAACCGAACAGCACGGCCAGGAACACAGCCGCGGCGCTCAGCAGCAGCAGGCGCGACAGCAGTGCCGCGCCCGGTTTGGTGGCCAGCACGTCGCCGAGGAGGGTGAGGTCGAAGGCCGAGCCGAGCCCCTTGCCGCCGGCGTAGGGGCCGCGCAGCAGCAGGAGCGCCGACGTCGCGGCGAAGAGGGTGATCCAGCCGCCGACCGCGATCCGCTGCACGGGCCGGGAGGAGCGGCACACGCCCGCGAAGACGCAGCCGCCCACGAGCAGGAGGTAGCCGGCGTAGGCCGCGTACCTGCCGGTCGTGTAGAGCGCGTCGACGACCGGGCCGGCCTCGGCGGTCGTCACTTCGGCCACCGTCTTCGACGGCGCGCCTATCGAGAAGGTGAAGGCCCCGGCCACCGGGTGGCTGTCCGCGGAGACGGCCTGCCAGGCCACCGTGTAGGTGCCGTCGGCGATCCCGCCGGCGAGCCCGACAACGGCCGTGTTCGACTTGCCGTCGGCGTGGGCGGGCTTGCTCTCGTCGACGCGCCTGCCCTGCGGGTCCAGGACCCGCACCGAGTCCGCGCTCAGCAGGACGCCTTCGGAGAAGGTGAGCTTCACCTGCCGGGGCGCGGCCGGCACCACGGAGCCCGAGGCCGGGTCGGTCGAGGTCAGCGCGGCGTGTGCCGAGGCGCTGCCCGCGCCGGGCCCGAGCGCGCACAGCAGCGCGGCGAGCAGTGTGCCGAGGACAGGCAGCAGCCGCCCGGCGGTCAGGGTCTTCATCGCACGTCAGTCCTTCGTCAGTCCTTGGGACGGAACGTCGTGGACTCCACGGGCACCTGGACCTTGACCGGCCCGGCGGTGGCGAAGTGCAGCGTGAACTCGACCTTCTCGCCGACGTTCGGCTTGTGGTCGAGCTTGCCGAGCATCAGGTGCGTGCCGCCGCGGGTGAGCTTGAGCTCGCCCTTGGCCGGCACGTCGAGCGAGGTCGCGTGCTTCATCTGCGAGCCCTCGGTGGTGTGCATGGTGATGTCGCCGGAGAGCGGGCTGGTGACCTTGGTGAGCCGGTCGGCCTTGGCGCCGTCGTTGGTGACGGTGAGGTAGGCCGCGGCCATGTCGGTCATCGCGGGCTGCGGCAGGTAGGCGCCGCTGACGGACAGCCCGGGCTTGTCCGAGGCCAGGGCGTCCTTCTCGGACTGGCAGCCGGTGAGCAGCAGGAGCCCTCCGGCGAGGACGAGCGGCAGGGCGGCGGCGGTGGCGGCGGTGATCTTGCGCATTACGGGTTCTCCCCCTTGATGATCTTCGGGAGATCCTTGGAGTACTGGTCCTTGGTGGTTTCGGTCGTGTAGATCCAGTGGCCGCCGTCGTCCTTCGGCGAGAAGCCGACGACCTCGGCCCCGTGGCTGACGGTGATGGAGCCGTCCTTCTCCTTCTTCGGCTTCTCGACGAAGATGCCGATGCCCTTCGCCGCCGCCTGGATGGTGTCGAAGTCGCCGGTGAGCCCGACTATGTCCTGGCCGCCCTGGGCGTCCAGCCACTCGCGGATCCGCTTGGGCGTGTCGCGCTCCGGGTCGGTGGTGACGAAGACGACCCGGAGCTTCTCCCGGTCCTCCTTCGGCAGGGTCTTCTCGGCCGCGGCGACATCGGCGACGACGGTGGAGCAGACGTCGGGGCAGTAGGTGTAGCCGAAGTAGAGCAGGAGCGGCCGCCCCTTGGTCTCGTTGACCAGCTCGTACTTCTTGTCGTTCGTGTCCGTGAGGACCAGGTCCGGCTTGGCCTTCGGACTGTCCAGCGTGATCGCGGCCTTCTTGGGCGTGGCGGAGACGTCGGCGACGGGCTTGTCGCCGCCGTCGTCCGAGCCGCCGCCGCAGGCGGTCAGCGTGAGCGCGGCGGCCGTGGCCAGCGCCGCGCCCAGGATTCTGGTGCGCATGGAGCTCTTCTCCAGGGGTGGGTCGGTGGTGCGGGGCGGGGTGCGGGCTCGCTCGGAGGCGGGCCCGCACCCGGCCGTTCCGTACGTGGGGCGGCCGTCCGGCAGGCGGCTGTGTGCGGGGCGCCCGTAGGACAGGCGGCTGTGTGCCGGGTGGCCGTGCGTCACACGGCCGTGCGCCGGGTGGCCGTGCGTCAGGCCGAGCGGCGGCGTCCGGCGATCAGGCCGAAGGCGACGCCCGCCGCGCCGACGACGATGCCGACGACGCCGAGGACGCGCGCGGTGGTGTCGCTGCCGCCGTCACCCTTGTCCGACGCGGCGGAGGCGCTCTCGGTCTTGCCGTCCGCGTCCTTCTTGCCGCTGGTCTTGTCGTCGTCGTGGTGGTCGTCGTCGCCCTTGCCGGCGGCGGCGCCCTTGGCGACGAGCTTCAGCGTGGGAGCCGGGTGCTCGGCCTCGCCGCCGCCCGGCTTGGACGGGTCGATCCAGCGGACGACGTCGTCGTCGGAGTACGTCTGGAGCGCCTTGAAGACCAGCTCGTCGGCGTCGTCGGGCAGCTTGCCGACGGACAGCGGGAACTGCTGGAACTGGCCCGGCTCGATCTTGCCGCCGGTCCAGGTGATCTTGCTGACGGCCTCTTCGATGGTCTTGCCGTGCATCTGCAGCGGCTTGTCCAGCTTGGCCTTCTCGACCTTCACCTCCCAGCCGGGGACCGGCTGGGGCATCACCGAGGCGAGCGGGTGCTTGGGGTCGAGGGTGACCTCCAGCTTCACGGTCGAGGCGTTGTCCTTCTCGTTCGGCACCTTGAAGGCGATGGTGCTGTAGCCGCCCTTCTCGGCGGTGCCGGGCTGCACGCTGACGTGCGCGGAGGCGGGGACGGCGAGCAGCAGGACGGCGCCGGCGGCGACGGCGCCGATGACGGGGAGGCGGCGCAGGCGAGCGGAGGCGTTCATGGGGACACTCCAGGGGCAGGAGGGATCAAAGGGATCACAAGGGGAGGGGTGGCACGCGTGCGGTGGTGACGACAACGGTGCGACCGCCCTCCTGCCCGGGACGTCTCCCTGCCCGGCCCGCCGGAACGCGGGCAGGCGCAGCCGTACGCGAGCGCGCTCGGAGGAACCGGGGCGCTCATCGGCTGGAGGAAGGGAACGTCGGGGACGCCGGAGATACGGCGGTGGTGCGTCGTCAGGCCGCGAGGGCGAGGACCGGCGGACCCCGCCTGATCACGGAGTGCTGGAGCGCGGGCTCCGCCGCGGGGCGCTCCTCGGCCGTGTCCGTACGAGCAAGGGCGGCCGCCGGCTTCCCGGCGGACAGCTCGTGCAGGGCACCGGCGAGCGCGAAGGCGGTGCGCAGGGCCTGGACGATCGCGGTCTCCGCGACCTCGCGCGCCGACTGCTCCGAGAGCGCGACCACCCGCCACAGCGCCACTTCGCCGCGGCGCAGCAGCCAGCCCGCGGCCAGGGCCGCGAGGAGGTGGCCGAGGAGCATCGGCAGCGAGAGGGGGAGCGCGTCGAGCAGTGAGCCGGAGGCCATGCCGCCGTGCATTCCCGTGGCCGGGCCGGCGGCCGCGGCCGCGGCGCCCGGCTGCAGGGGGTGGACGGCCGGGTCGAGGCCGGCGTCGGTGATGACCCGGCGAGCCGCGGAGGCGGACATCAGCTGCGGCTGGTTGCAGACCAGCTTCGCGGCGAAGTCGATCATCCGGCCTTCGCCGGAGGTCTGCCGCGGCGCCGCGCCGGCCGTCTGCTGGCCGACGGCGAAGAGCGTGTGCAGCGCGAGCTGACCGGCTGCCAGGCCGGCCGCGATCGACGGCAGCGAGCGCTCCCGCCCCGCCAGCGGCACGGCCAGGGCGAACACGGCCAGGAAACCGGCCGCGAGGGTCCACAGCGGCACCCGCGCACAGGAAGCCAGCACATGCCCGCCCGCGGACAGCAGAACGCAGACCGCGGTGAACACCGCGGCCCGGATCAGTCGCAGATCGGCGCCGACACGCCCGACGGGGTGAGACATGGCTGCGCCATCATCCCACCGGGCTTACTCCTCCCCTACGGCAGGGGGCGCTCGATCTCCACCCGGAGGGGGCGCACCGGCGCACTCCCGTACGCCGCCATACACCGATGCATCCGCCGGGCGCGTCGTCCGAATGAGCGGTCTCACACACTCGGGAGGCTTACGGGGCGTCAGTGCTGGCTATACGTATCGGTATGTCGAGCCGCGGCCAGGAGGCTGAGCATGAGCATTTGGTGGTCACTCCATCTGCGGCGCGAGGCCGCGAGCGTTCCGCTCGCGCGGCGGTTGCTCGTGGGCGCCATGGAGACGGCCGGCGTCGACCCGGACATCTCGTATGATCTCTCGCTCGCGCTGAGCGAGGCGTGTGCGAACGCCGTCGAACACGGCGGCGATTCCTCGACCGGCTACCTCGTCACGGCGTTCATCGACGGCGACACCTGCCGCATCGAGGTCACCGACTCGGGCCCCGGCTTCCCGGAGCAGCCCCGCTCGCACGAGCGCCGCAGCCGGCTCCCGCAGCCTCCCAGGCCCCTCGCCCCCGCCGAGGACGAGCACGGCAGAGGCCTCTTCCTCATCGAGTCGCTCACCGACCACGTCCGCGTCCGCAACCGCCCGGGCCGGCAGGGAGCCGTCGTCACCTTCGACAAGATCCTCAAGTGGAGAGAGGACGCGGCGCTGCTCCGCGCGTCGTGACCCGCACGTTGTGACTTGCGCGGCGTGACCCGCGCGGCGTGAGCGCCCGGAGCCCCGGCTCCGGTCAGGAGACCGTCAGCGACACCTCGTGGACCTCCGTGACCGGATGGCCCGCCTGGGCGTGTACCCGCTTGACCGCGTCCGCCGACGGCGCGTCGGACAGGCAGTAGACCGTGCCCGATTTCGGGTCCGCCCACGCCTGCTCGAAGTGCACGCCTTCCTCCGCCTCGATGGCCAGGTCCCTGCGGTGCGCTTCCTTGAGCTGATCTGCGGTGATGCCCTGCATGCCGTGATGGACGTCCATGAACTTGCCCATGGCCCTCACACCTCCCTGGGTGCGCCTCTTCTGGCCATGATGCGCTCACAGGCCTCCGGCGTACCACCGCAGGAGGCGAAGCGGAGCGTGCCGTGGCCCCGCGCCGAGCGGGACCACGGCACACGCCGGGGCGTCAGCCCTTCAGGGACGCCATCCACGCCTCGACGTCCGACGCCGCCCGCGGCAGCGCCGCGGAGAGGTTCCGGTTGCCGTCCTCGGTCACCAGGATGTCGTCCTCGATGCGGACGCCGATGCCGCGGTACTCCTCGGGGACGGTCGTGTCGTCCGCCTGGAAGTACAGCCCGGGCTCCACGGTGAGCACCATGCCCGGCTCCAGGACGCCGTCCACGTACGACTCGGTGCGGGCGACCGCGCAGTCGTGGACGTCCAGGCCGAGCATGTGGCCGGTGCCGTGCAGGGTCCAGCGGCGCTGCAGGCCCAGCTCCAGGACGCGCTCCGCCGGGCCCTCCACCAGGCCCCACTCGACGAGCTTCTCGGCGAGGACCCGCTGGGCGGCGTCGTGGAAGTCGCGGTACTTGGCGCCCGGCTTCACCGCCGCGATGCCGGCCTCCTGGGCCTCGAACACCGCGTCGTAGATCTTGCGCTGGAGCTCGGTGTACGTGCCGTTGATCGGCAGCGTGCGGGTGATGTCGGCCGTGTAGAGGCTGTTCGTCTCCACGCCCGCGTCCAGCAGGAGCAGGTCGCCGGAGCGGACGGCACCGTCGTTGCGCACCCAGTGCAGGGTCGTGGCGTGCGGGCCGGCGGCGCAGATCGAGCCGTAGCCGACGTCGTTGCCCTCGACGCGGGCGCGCAGGAAGAACGTGCCCTCGATGTAGCGCTCGGAGGTCGCCTCGGCCTTGTCGAGGACCTTCACGACGTCCTCGAAGCCGCGCGCCGTGGAGTCGACGGCCTTCTGCAGCTCGCCGATCTCGAAGGCGTCCTTCACGAGCCGCTGCTCGCTGACGAAGACGCGCAGCTCCTCGTCGCGCTCGGCGGTGACCTTGTCGGTCAGGGCCTCCTCGACGCCGGCGTCGTGGCCGCGGACCACGCGCACCGGGCCGGTGGCCTCGCGCAGCGCGGCGGGGAGCTCGCGGACGTCCGCGGCGGGCAGGCCCAGCAGCTGCTCGGCCTCGGAGAGGCTGTGGCGGCGGCCGACCCACAGCTCGCCCTGGCCGTCGAGCCAGAACTCGCCGTTCTCGCGGTTGGAGCGGGGCAGGAGGTGGATCGTCGCCCGGTGGCCCTCGGCGCCGGTGGGCTCCAGGACGAGGACGCCGTCCTGGCTCTGGTCGCCGGTGAGGTACACGTACTCCGTGGAGGCGCGGAAGGCGTACTCGGTGTCGTTCGAGCGGGTCTTCAGGTTTCCGGCGGGGATCACCAGGCGCTCCCCGGGGAAGCGCGCGGAGAGCGCGGCGCGGCGGCGGGCCGTGTGCGGGGCCTGCTCCACGGGCTGCAGGTCGTGCAGCTCGGTGTCGGCCCAGCCGGTCTTCATGTTGGCGGCCAGCTCGTCGGAGACGGCCGGGTAGAGGCCGTTCTTCCGCTGCTTGATCGGCTCGTCGCCTTCGGGGTTCTCGGGCGCGGGCTGCTGCTCGGTCACTGCTTTTCCTCCTCGGACGGGGCGCTTTCCATCGTATGTGCGACCGAAATACGAGGAAACTGTGGGGAAAATCAGAGGAAGGGGAGAGGGGCCGAGTAAAGAGAGGGAGGGGGTAGAGAGGGCGGCGGACGAAGGGGCACGGCATCAGTCGAAGCCGAAGGGTCACGGCATCAGTCGAAGGTGGCACGGCAATCAGTCGAAGTGGGCCGCGAGCAGGACGACGTCCTCGCTTCCCTCCCACTCTCCGTGGTCCTCCTGCGGCAGCACGGTACGCAGCACGTGGTCCACGACGGCGTCCGGGTCCCTGCGCGCCGCCTTCGGGACGCCGGCGGCGGCCGTGCGCAGCCGGGCGAAGGCGCGGTCCATCGGCTGACCGGTGCGGTGCAGCAGTCCGTCGCTGTAGAAGAGGAGCGTTTCTCCGGGCGCCGGTTCGATCTCCACGCTGGGCGCCTCCCAGCAGGCCAGCATCCCGAGCGGCGCGGACAGCGAGGTCTCGACGAACTCGGCGCGGTGGTCGCCGATGATCAGCGGGGGGCAGTGGCCCGCGCCCGCCAGGACGACCTTGCGGTCGGGCGGCTCGCAGTACGCGAAGATCGCCGTCGCGGCGCGGGAGGGCTCGGTGAGCCGCAGCAGGAGTTCGAGGTCGGAGAGGACCGCGACCGGGTCCTCCCCCTCCATGACGGCGTACGCGCGGAGGGAGGCCCGCATCCGCCCCATGGCGGCCACGGCACCCGGGCCGGAACCGCTCACTCCGCCCACGGTGAGGCCGAGCGCGCCCTCGGGCAGCGGCAGCGCGTCGTACCAGTCGCCGCCGCCGAGCGGCCCGGTGCGGTGCCGGACGGCCAGCCGGATGCCGGGCGTCCGCGGCAGCCGGCTCGGCAGCAGCTCCTCGCGGAGGGTCGCCACGGTCCGCCGGGCCTCGGCCAGTTCGAGCTGGCGGGCGAGGTGTTCGGTGGCGTGGTCGCGGTAGAGGCCGACGAGGTGGCGCTGCCGCTCGCTGGGCTCGGCCGGTTCGTCGTAGAGCCAGACGGCCGCCCCGATCCGGCCCGCGTGCTCGGTCTCCAGCGGTACGGCGTAGCTCGCGCCGTAGCCGAGGCGGGCGGCGACCTCGCGGTGGCGGGGGTCGAGGGCCTCGTCGGCGGCGATGTCGGGGTGGGCGGTGCCGCTGCGGGAGCCGGCCGGCGGGAGGTCGTCGAACAGCCGGCCGTAGGCGGGCTGCGGAGGGGAAGCCTCCGGGTGCGGCGCCACGGTGCGGCGGGTGCGGCGGCCGGTCTCCGGCGGGCCCGGGTCGGCGGACCGGGCGCCGCCCGCGCGGCCGGCCTCCGGAATGGTCTCGATGTGGCCGAGGTCCGCGTGGTCCAGGCCGAAGCCGACGGTGACGGGGCGGTCGTGGCCGGGGCCCGTGGCCGGGTGCAGGGTGACCAGGCCGCGGCGGGCGCCGACGAGCGCCGCGCCCGCCCGCAGCGCCTCGTGCAGGGCGGCGTCGAGGCCGGCGGTGCGGGTGAGCTGCTCGGTGAGGTCCTGGAGCGTGGTGAGGTCGGAGATCCAGCCCGCGAGGCGGTCCTGGACGAGGGCGTTGGGGGCGGGGAGGAGCGGCCCGCACAGGGCGGCGGAGCCGGCGGCGGAGACCGTCCCGGAAGGGCCGGCGGGGGCACCGGTGCCGGCCGGTGCGCCTGCTCCGTCCGGGCCCCCTGATCCCTCTGCTCCCTCCGAGCCTTCCGTTCCGGACGTACCGGGCGCGGCGGGGGAGAGGGGATCTGCGGAGGAGGCTGCGGATGTGGGGGCCGGAGTCTGCGCGGGGGGCGTGACCGGAGGATTGATTCCGGCCACTTTCGGCAGGTGGGGCGTGGTCATGGCCGGCTGCCCGGACCGGTCTGCGGCGCGGTGCTCGGGGCGGCCGTGCGCACCAGGGCCCGCGGCACTTCGCCGCTCCCTCTTGACCACCGTCTTGACCTGTGTTTTCTCATGAATAGCATCGCAAACCCCCTGTCGCGTTGCGCGCTATCGGTGCTCCACATGTACACGCCCGGGCAAGGAGATGTCCAGCATTGAACCGGTGGGATTGGTGGTGTCTATGGGGTTTCAAACTTGGCCGGAAAATGGTCCCGAGGCCATGGATTTGCGGTCGACTGACGTTGCTCGACAGCGCGTCATGTCCACCCCGGTGGGTACGTACACGGAGAAGGGCAGGGGCAGTTGGGGCCGCCCCGGAACCCGGCGGCGGGCCCGAGCGTCTTAACCGGCGACGGCCGCGCCCGCACCCGAGGGCGATGGGGAGACGCCGTCGGCGAGGGGCGACAGGCTCAGCACGAAGCGCCATGCGCGCGCCACCCCCCGCCATGTTTCACGCTCGGCCCGTGGCGTGATGCGCTGCGTTGTACAAGCAGTGACTTGTGATCCACCACGTGGTGTGCCGGCTTGGTGAGAGCCACGGCGTGTTGAGCGGCGCGCCATGTCGGGCCGTAGTGCCATGGAGTCCGGACGCGGCCCGGAAGCAGTTCAGGTGCAGTTCCAGCAGGCAGTCCCGCAGTGCCGTGCACGAACACGCGGGGCTGTGCGGGAGCCCGGTACGGCCCCGCTCCATCGCACTACCCGTACGGCTCGCTCCGTACGCAGCTCGGATCACCATCAGCGCGATACGGCTCTTGCTCACCGGCAGGGGTCCCCGACTTCGGCGTTCACGGAAAGGAACGAGCGCTCATGCGCGAGATCCTCGGAAGGCGACGCAAGCTCTCGCTCAGGCGAGGCGACCGGTCAGCGGTCCTCTCCGCGGCCCTGGCCTATGCGACCGAATGGCAGTGGCCCGTGCTGCCCGGCGCGGGCCTGCGGGCCGACGGCGGGCGCGTGCGCCGGTGCAGCTGCCCGCAGCCCGACTGCGCGGCCCCCGGCGCCCACCCCTTCGACCCGGGGCTGCTGGCGGCCACCACGGACGCCAGGATGGTCCGCTGGTGGTGGACCAACCGGCCCGACGCACCGGTGGTGCTCGCCACGGGCGGCCGCGCGCCGTGCGCCGTGAGCCTGCCCGCGGTGGCCGGCGCCCGCGCCCTCGCCGCGTTCGACCGCGCGGGCATCCGCCTCGGGCCCGTGGTCGCCACCCCCACCCGGTGGGCGCTGCTCGTGGCCCCCTACTCCCTGGAGGTCCTCGGCGAGCTGCTCCACCGCCAGGACTGGGTGCCCGGTTCGCTGCTCTTCCACGGGGAGGGCGGCTTCGTGGCGCTGCCGCCCTCGCCCACGGGGGCGGGCCGGGTGCGCTGGGAGCGGGCTCCGCAGCCGGGCAGCAGCACCGAACTTGTCAAGGGCGCCTTCGGTGGCGGAATCCGTACGTTCCGCGCTGATCGAGCGGGGCGCGGGGAGCGTAAGGAACGTACGACCGGGCCCGCGCGGCCGTGGCTGCCGGACGTGTCTTCTCTGGTCGACGTGCTCGTCGAGGAGACCGCCGGCACGGGGACGGCGGGCGGTGGCAGCCGGCTCGCGTTCTGATCTCGGTGACTGCCCGCACGGGGAACCCCGCGCGCTGCTGCGGGAGACGGGCACGACGCCGAGCACGTTGAGCGCGACGGGCGCGACGAGTGCGTGAGGCGATCGCGTAGGGCGTGACGGGCGCGGCAGGCGCACCGGCACACCGGGAGCACGACGAGCACGACGAGCACGACGAGCACATGGAGAGCGCGTACGGACGGGAGACGCACGCGCTCTCACTCGTACGGGTGTAAGCCCGTCCGAGTTCTGCGGGATTCCACCGCGCGGCCCCGGGGACAGCCCTGTTCTGACCGCTATGTTCGGGTGAGGACCTGGACCGGATGGTGCCGGCCGGGTCCCGTCGATCAGGCCGGGGCGTCCCGCAGGGCGGGGTGCTCCGAGCCGTCCCAGCCGTCCCCGCGATCCATTCAGCGTCCGCGCGGCGAGTCTCAGGTGGTCCCCATGGTGCGTGCGTCTGCGTCCGGTGTGCCCAAAGTGCCCGGTGGGTCGAGGGTGCCCGCGGAGCCGGGCGATGCGCGGGGGGCCAACCTCCGTATGGTCGCGCTCGCGAGCGTCGTGGCGCTGGCCGTCGTCCTGCCGCTGGCGGCCGCCACGGCCGGGCCCGTGGGCCTGTCGGGCCCCGAGGCCGCCCGGGGGGAGAGCTCCGGGAAACGGTCGGGCGCCGACAGCGGACTACGCCTGGAGCCGGGTAAAGGGCTGGGCAAGAGCTCGGCCGCGGAGGCCGGCAAGCAGCCGGGCGGGGAAGCCGGTCCGGAGCTCGGCCGGGACCGGGGCGAGGGCCTCGGGAAGGGCCTGGACAAGGATCTCGGCCGAGACCTGAACAGCGGCCCGGACGGTACGGCCGGCGGGTGGCCGTCGGCTTCGCCGCCGCTGGCGGGGCCCGGGCGCGGCCCGGCGGTCTCGGCGACGGCGCGGTGCGGTCCCGAACTCACCTCGCCGGAGGGCGTGGAGGCCCAGACGTGCGTCCTGGAGCAGGGGAACGAGACCTGGGCCCGTACGTACTACCGCAACGCGACAGGCGCCCCCCTGCGGGCCGTTCTGACCCTCATGGGCCCTGACGGCCGGACCGTGCAGGTGCACTGCCGCACGACCGCCTCGGACGACCCCGACGGGTGTGAGACGCCCCGTGCGCGGACGGTGCGGGGCGCGGACGCGGCGCGGGCGGAGGCGCGTGGAGAGGATCTGTACACGGCCGTTGCGGAGATCGCCTCGGAGGACACTTCCGGGGACGGGAAGCTGCTGCTGCGTTCGGGGAGCAACTCGACGGAGGAGACCGGCTGATGGCCTCGGCCGCTCACCGTGGAGCCGGCCGGCGGTTCCGGCGGCGTTTCCGGCGGGGTTCCGGGCATGGAAACGCCCGGTCGCTGGCGACGGGGGATGCACCAGCGACCGGGCTCCTAGAACGGTAACAAGAGATTGGCCGTTCGCAAATTCGATCGTGGATTTCCGGACGCGTATTTCCGGGCTGACAGCGGGAGTTGTGACAGGAGTCACGTAAACAGCTCCTGATTAGCCCCCGGAATCAACTACTCCGCTGCCTGGAAGGTGGCGCTCCGCACCCGGTCACGGCGCGGTCCGGGGACCGCGCCGGCCGACCGGCGTCAGTTCAGGGTGATCTGACGGCTGGTGAGCCCGCTGCGCGCCCGGCGCTCGTCGCCCGAGAGCGGAGAGGTGTCGGCGAGGGCCGTGGCCAGCCGCTCCGCGAAGGCGGCGGCCGGCTTCTCGGTGTCCTCCGCGCGCATCGTGCCCGGCAGGTCCCACACGGGCACGGTCAGCCCGTGCGCCCGGAACGAGCCGACCAGACGCGTGTCCTCCCCGAGCGAGGAGGTGCCCGCGGCGTGCAGCCGGGCCAGAGCGTCCAGAAGCTGCTCCTCGGGGTGGGTCATCACCCAGCGGAGGTGGTTCTTCTCCGGGGTCTCGCACCAGTACGCGGCGTCGACGCCGGAGAGGCGGACCGTCGGGATGGCGGCGGCGTTGGCGCGATCCAGGGAGGCGGCGACCTCACCGGTGGCGTTCTCGGCGTTCTCGACCCAGAACTCGAAGCCCGTGTGCACGATCGGCTCGAACGGGCCCTCGGGGTCCAGCAGATCCTGCAGGCGCGGCCCGTCGGCCTCGGCGCGGCCGGCGGTCACCGGGCTGCCCGGCGCGGCGGTCAGGGCGCGCCGGAGGGTGTCCGCGAGGTCGCGGCTGAGGTCGCCGGAGGCGGTGTCGTTCTGCAGGCCCAGCAGGACGGCGCCGTTGTCGCGGCGCAGGGCGGGCCAGGCCATCGGCAGGACGGTGGCCAGCGTCACCGACGGGACGCCCTCCGGCAGCCCGCCCTTGAGGGTGAGCTCGACCGTCGCGGCGGGCACGAGCTCGCGCAGCGCGACCCAGTCGGCCTCGCCGGGCAGCCCCTCGAAGGGCCGCTGGACGAGCTCGGTGGCGGCGTGCGCGGCCGCACGGCCGTGGCAGGCCTTGTAGCGCCGGCCCGAACCGCACGGGCAGGACTCACGGGCGCCGACGACGGGGATCGGACCGTCGACGGCCTGCGGCGTTGCGGCCTTGGTCTGGGGGCGGCGCTTCTTGGCCATGGCGTGCGTGTCTCCCGATCGGTGCAGCAGGTGCGTACAGCTCGTTGCGTACGGCTGCGTGCGTACGGTTCGGACCGTACGGCTCGTACAGCTCGTACGGGCGCGAGCCTAGCGCTCGGTGCTGCGGCCGGAACGGGCACGCGCGGGGCGTCGGGAGGAGTGCGGCACGGCCGGCCGGTGGTGGGGTGCCGCTCGCCCGCGGAGACCCGGCTCCGGGGTACGGGGCCCACCGGCCCTGGAGGTCAGGGCGGTACGCGGGCGCTGTCCCGTCTTGCGCGGGGGTCTACGCGCGTCACGCCGCCGTCATGTCAGCTCGTCGATGTCTGCGAATGCCAGCCGGGGGCCTGCGCCCGTCTTCGCGCTCGTCTTGGCGCTTGTGTTCGCGCCTGCTTTCGCGCTTGTCTTCGCGCCTGTCGTCACGTCCGGCTCCGTCTCAACGCGCGTAGCGAAGCTGTCGTGAGCCGAGAGCGCTGCCCACACTGTCACCTCACCGGCCGCGTCACGGACGCCCCAGTCCAGGGAGAGGGCACTGATGATGTTGAGCCCGCGGCCTCCGCGGGCGGTCACCGAAGGCGTGGCCGGAACCGGGCGGGTCGGGCCCCCGCCGTCCGTCACCTCGACCGTGAGCCGGCCGTGGGCGTCCACTCTCCACGCGGCACGTATTCCCCCGTCGTTCTCCCCCTCGTCCTCGTCTCTGCGGATGCCTCCCGCGGCGCTCAGCGGGCGTCCGTGCCGGTACGCATTGCTGAGCAGCTCCGAGAGGATCAGTACTGCGTCGTCGATGACCGAATCCGGTACCCCGATGATGCGCAGATCCTTGCGCATCCGGTGTCTTGCCTGGCCCACACCGGTTGGACCATGGGGTACGGCCATGATCGACGACGTGGGCACCTCCTGTGCCACCACCAACGCCACCCCCGAGACCTCCTTTGCCCCACGTCAGGGGATGGATGCCCCAATGGACTGGACCGGAAACCGGCCATCCCGCACCCGCCGGGGGCACTCGGGCGACTCGAACACGCACCGAACGCGCCGGTGCACTCCATGTAATGGGGCGGAATGCGATCGGCTTAGCGGAGTGCGATCGGCTTGCGGGGCTTATGGGTGGCTTACGGGTGGCCTACGAGCGGCCGAGCTGGGTGAGCACGCGCTTGGGCCGGTTCGTGATCAGGGCGTCGACGCCGAGGCGCGCGCAGAGCTCCACGTCCTCGGGCTCGTTCACCGTCCAGACGTGCACCTCGTTGCCCGCGTCGTGCAGCCGGGCGACGTAGCCGGGGTCCTTGCGGATGATGCGGATGCTCGGGCCGGCGATGCGGACGCCCGCGGGCAGGCGCCCGTCCCGGTGGCGCGGCGACACGAACTGCATCAGATAGACGGTCGGCAGGGTGGGGGAAGCGAGCTGGACGCGGTGCAGGGAGCGCGCGGAGAAGCTCATGACCCGTACGGGCGAGGGGGCGCCGGCCGGGGGATCGGCGAGGCCGAAGCGGCCCAGCAGCTCCAGCAGCTTCTGCTCCACCTGACCGGCCCAGCGGGTGGGGTGCTTGGTCTCGATGGCGAGCTCGACGCGGCGCCCCGCGTCGGCGACGAGCTCCAGCAGGCGCTCCAGGGTGAGCACGGACGTCGCGTCGAGGTCCGGGGCCTCGGTGGCCGAGACGTCGGCCTTCCAGGAGCCGAAGTCCAGGGTGGCGAGATCGGCGAGCTCCAGGGCGGAGACGGCGCCGCGGCCGTTGGAGGTGCGGTTGACGCGGCGGTCGTGCACGCAGACGAGGTGGCCGTCGGAGGTGAGCCGCACGTCGCACTCCAGCGCGTCCGCGCCGTCCTCGATCGCTTTCCGGTACGCGGCCAGGGTGTGCTCCGGGGCGTCCTCGGAGGCGCCGCGGTGGGCGACGACGGCGAGCGGGCGGCGCTCGGGGCCGAGGTCCCGGGCCGGGTGCGCATAGGTCACCGCGTTATCGTGCCATCGCTCGGCACCCTCACGCATGCGGTCCTTTTTGACGGGGAGTGCCCGGAGTAAAGGTCTGCTGCCGTGGGGCACAGGGTCCGCTTACGGTGGTCTGACGCGTGTTGGGAAAAGCTGGTTGTGGGGCGACGTGGACTCCACCACACCGAACTGATGTGCACTGATGAGGAGAGAGCTGTGAGCACCGAGAACGAGGGCGCAGCGGGCGCGCCTGCGGAGGGCGTTCCGGATGTTCCGGGCGGCTCGTCGGGCATCTCGATGGAGAAGGGCGGCGAGGCGGCTCCGGCAGCCGGTCAGCAGGAGCCGGGCAAGGCAGCGGAGGCCGCACCGGCACCCGCACCTGCCCCGGCGCCGCTCGCGGCGGATGCGCCCGCCCCCGCGCCGCTCGCCGCGGACGCGCCCGCAGCCCC
>NZ_PXWG01000099.1 GCF_003011965.1 Streptosporangium nondiastaticum | reverse complement strand
TGCGAGCGCGACGGCCGCGGCGGGTGCCGCCCAGCGCAGGGCGGTCGCCGTCGCCGAGCCGGCCTCGGGGGCCGGGACGGGGGCGTAGCGGCCGCGGGGCGGCGCGTGGTCGACCTCCTCGGCGCTGCGGCCGATCATCGTGCGGCGGGCGTGCGCGGCCTCGGCCGGCGGCTCGTCGTCCACGTCGTCCTCGTCGAGGTCGTCGTCGGCCAGGTCGTCCGCGAGGTCGTCGGCCGACGGGTCGAGGGAGGAGGGCGGGACGGCGGTGTCGAAGACGCTGCCGCCCTCCAGGCGGGGGCCGTCCCCGGCCTCCTCCTCGGCGTCCTCCCGCAGCTCCTCCACCAGCGCGGCGGCGAAACGGTCCAGCAGGCGGCGGGCGGTGGCCTCCGTGGTCTTCTCGTCGAACTCCGCCAGCCGGCCGCCGGTGGCCACCGTCCCGGCGCAGGTGAGCCGCGCGCCGCCGGGCGCCTCCGTCAGCAGCCCGCGCAGCGACAGCGTCACCGTGCCGGTGCCCCGCACCTCGGTGCCCTCGCCGGAGAGTTCGTACGCCCCCTCCCGCTCGGTCAGGCGCAGCCGGCCGCGGTAGGTGATGGTCGAGCCGCCTATGCGCAGCCGCAGCCGCCCGGCGACGGCCTCGCCCGAGGCGTCGGCGCTGTCCTGCTGCAGTCCGGGGACGCACCGGGCCACCCGCGCCGGGTCGGCGAGGACCCGGCGCACGGCCTCGACGGGAAACGGGACGAACACCTCATGCTCCATAGCAGCCGAGCCTACCCACCGGGTCCCTCACCAGGGCCTCTCCGGACGGATTTTCGTGGATCCGGCCGCGTGACCCGGCTCCCGGAGCCCCGGCCGCGAGACCGGAGCCCCTACCCCAGGACCCCGGCCCCAAGACCGGGGGTCGCGAGACCGGGGCCGGGGCCCGGCGGGCGTCAGTCGCCGACCGTGAAGCGCTCGCCGATGTGGTTGGCCTCCTCGATCTCGTCGACGAGGGCCACCGCGTAGTCCTCGGCGGAGATCCGCGACTTGCCGTTGCCGTCCACGACGAGGTCGTCCAGGGCGGTGCGGTACGTGCCGGTGCGCTCGCCCGGCTCGATGAGGCCGGCGGGGCTGAGGTTGGTCCAGCGCACGTCGGTGACCGTGCGGTAGAAGTCGAGGGCGTCGCCGTGCGCGTGCATGATCTGCAGCAGAAACTCGGGGAGCCCCTCCGCGTCCCAGACCTGCTTGCCGTCCGGCGTGCGCAGCGAGCCGGCGCCGCCGACCGTGATCAGGCGCGGGGCCCGCTCGCCGAGCGCGCGCACGCCGGCCACCAGCGACTCGGCGGCGGGCTTGATGGTCGCGATGTGGCCGGGGCCGTCACCGCCGCCGACCGCGCTGACCACGACGTCCTGGCCCTCGGCAATGGCCTCGACCGACTTCGGGTCGAGGACGTCACCGGTGACGACCGTCAGGTTCTCGTGGGTCTCGGTGAGCTTCTTGGGGTCGCGGACGACGGCCGTGACCTGGTGGCCGCGGTTCAGGGCCTCGCGCAGGACGCGGCTGCCGATGGTGCCGTTGGCGCCGAAGAGGGCGATCTTCGCCATGGGGTTCTTCTCCTCAGGAGTGTGGTGCGAAAGGAATGTGGTGCGAAAGCTGCTGAAGCGGGGTGATCACTCAAGTGATCAGTGCTGGTCGAGGGCGCGGGTGAGCGCGCGTGCGCTGGTCGTCGGACCGCCGAGCCGCCGCAGCCCGCCGGGCGTGTGCAGCAGCAGCGTCGGGAAGCTCTCGACGCCCAGCCGCCGGACCTCCCGGAACTCCGCCTCCGCGGCGCGCCGCGTGGCCGGGTCGGCGAAGGCGGCGACGGCCGCGTCGGCGTCCACTCCGCCGAGCCCGGAGGCGACGGCCCGCACCGTCTCCGGGTCGGACAGGCTCCGCCCGTCCACGTACCAGGCGCGCTGCAGTGCACCCGCGAATTCCAGTGTCCGCTCGGGGGCCTGCTCGCGCAGCGCGGCGAGGGCCGTTGCGGCGGCGGCCGAATCGAGGACGGCCGTGCCGCCGGCGAACGCCTCGGCATAGCCCGGTCCGAAGACCGCGCCGGTCAGCTCGCCGATCCGGGCGTCCGACTGAGGGATGTAGGGATAGGCGGAGACCGGCTGCGCCCGCGGGCCGGTGAACAGGCCGCCGCTGAGCACCGTGAGTTCGATGCGCTCTGCATTCGCCTCCGCGAATTCCCGGATGGTGGGGCCGTAGCCGTAGCACCAGCCGCAGTAAGCGTCGAAGGCGTAAGTGAGTTTGTACCGCGCGGTTTCTTTCTGCCGTGCCATGTCCGTCCTTGGATTTCCCTGAAGCGCACTGTCGTGTGCGTTAACCGCACCGTCTTGTGCGTTACGTCCACGCTAAAGGCGCTTTCCGCCCATAAACAGGTAGGCTCGCGTCTCACCATGGTGAAAAAGCGACACGGTGCGGACGACACCGCCGGCGGCATCATCGATCTCGCCTACCGGGCCCCGGCCGGCACGCCCGCCGGCGTCGAGGTGATGCCGGTGGCCGAGCTGCGCGCCCGCGCCCCGGAGGGCCTGCTGGTCAGCCCGCAGCGGCTGGACTTCCACCAGATCGTCGCCGTCCGCTCCGGCGCCTCCGCCCACACCGTCGACTTCACCGGCCACTGGCTCGACGAGGGCTCGGTGCTGTGGGTGCGGCCGGGGCAGGTGCAGCAGTTCGGCGACCCGGAGGCGATCGAGGGCACGGTCATCCTCGTCCAGCCGGGCTTCCTGCCGTCCGGCAGCCCCGTGGCCGCGGTGGCGGACGACCCCTTCCGGCCGGTGGTGTGGCAGCCGGTCGGCCAGGACCGGGAGGCGGTGTTCTGCGCGGTGGGCCACCTGGAGGCGGACTTCCGCACGGGCGCGGGCCTGCCGGCCGACGTGCACGCCGACGTCCTGCGCCACCTGCTGTCGGTGCTGGTGCTGCGGCTCGCGCACCTGACCGCGCCCGTCGGCAGCAGGGTGCCCGCCCCGGGCGACGCCTTCCTGCGCTTCCGGGCCGCCGTCGAGCGGGAGTTCGCCACGAGCCACCGGGTCGCCGACTACGCCCGCGCGCTCGGCTACTCCTCCCGGACGCTGTCGCGCGCGACGACGGCCGCGGCGGGGGTGGGCGCCAAGGAGTTCATCGACCGGCGGGTGATGCTGGAGGCCAAGCGGCTGCTCGCGCACAGCGGGCTGTCCGCGGCCCGGATCGCGGGCCGGGTCGGCTTCGACGACGCGGCGAACTTCTCCAAGTTCTTCCAGCACAGGGAGGGGTGCTCACCCGGCGCCTTCCGCGCGCGCATGCGTCAGGGGCACGCCACGAACGACGGCGTTCGCCCGAACGACGACGCTCACCCGAACGGCGACGGTCACTCCGCATAGCGCGGGTGCATCAGCGTCGACGGCAGCAGCCCCGGCTCCCGGCTGTCCTCGGCCTCCCGCCCGGCCGCAGCGAGCCTGCCGCCGGTGAGGGACAGCAGGCAGGGCCGCGCCCGGGGCAGCTCCAGTGGCAGCCGTTCCCGCGAGACGAGCAGGAAGCTCCAGTCGTCGCCGCGGCCGGTGTGCGCGGGGACCCGGTCCGGGCCGCCGGGGAAGCCGTCGCCGTCCACGCGGTACGGGATGGAGCGGAGGCCGAGCGAGCGGACGGTGGCGTCGACCGTCCAGAACACGTGCGGGTGGGCGCCGAGGGTGCCCGCGTGGACGGCCAGCCGCCCGCCCGGGGCCAGCCGCCGCTCCACCAGCCCGTAGAACTCCTGCGAATAGAGCTTCGTGCTCGTGGTGATGCCGGGGTCGGGGAGGTCGGAGACCACCACGTCGAACGGGGCCTCGGCCGGGGCGCGGGAGCGCAGCCACTCGAAGGGGTCGGCCGTCACCAGCCGCACGCGCGGGTCGCGGAAGGCGCCGTGGTTGAGGGCGGCGAGGTCGGGGTCGGTGCGGGCCAGGCGCAGGACGGCCGCGTCGACTTCGACGACGGTCACCGACGAGACGTCGCCGTAGCGCAGCAGTTCGCGGACGGCGAGGCCGTCGCCGCCGCCGAGGACGAGGACCCGGGCGTGCGGACCGTCCATCGCGGGGTGGACCAGGGCTTCGTGGTACCGGTACTCGTCGTCGCCGTTGACGCGCAGCCGGCCGTCGAGGAAGAGGGAGAGCGGTTTGCCGCTCCCGCCGCCGCCCGTCAGGACGACCTCCTGGACGTCGGACTGGACGGCCACGCGGACGTCGTCGCCGTAGACGGCGTGGCGCGCGGCCCGTTCGAAGGGCCCGCTGAGGGCGGAGCAGGTGGCGAGGAGGGCGAGGACGAGGCCGTTGGCGGCTATGAGGAGCCGGCGGGTGCGCACCGAGAGGTCGCCGCGGAAGAGCCACAGGACGAGCGCGCCGCCGGCGACCGCGTTGACCGCGCCGGTCAGCAGGGCGCCCGTCAGCTGGCCGAGCACGGGCAGGAGGAGGAAGGGGAAGGCGAGGCCGCCGACCAGGGCGCCCACGTAGTCGGCGGCGAAGAGGTCGGCCACGGCGCCGCCCGCGTCCTGCCGGCGGATGCGCTGGATGAGCGTCATCAGCAAGGGCACTTCGGCGCCGATCAGCACGCCGATGGCCAGGGAGAAGCCGACCAGGGCCGGCCGCGCCTGGCCGAACCAGGCGAAGCAGGCGTAGAGCGCCATGGCCGACAAGCCGCCTAAGAGCGCGAGTAAGGCCTCGACCGCGGCGAACCCCAGGGCCGCGCGTCCGCGCAGCTGTTTGGCGAGCAGCGAGCCGATGCCCATGGCGAAGACCATGACGGAGAGCACCACGGACGCCTGGGTGACCGAGTCCCCGATGAGGTACGAGGCCAGGGCGACCAGCTCCAGCTCGTACACCAGCCCGCAGGCGGCGCAGACGAAGACGGTGGTCAGCACGACGAGGCGGCCGAGCCCGGCCGGTACGGGCAGCCGCGCCGGTACCGGGCGGTAGATCATGTTGGGAACGCTACGTCACGAAACGGCAACCCTTTGTCACCCACAAGGGTCTATTACGAGAGGGCCGCCGCCGTCCGTGCCCCCACTCTCGTGCGGGTGGCGACCAGCCGCCCCTCCTGGGGGTAGGCGTGCCAGGTGCGCCAGCTGATCTGCCCGTCGCAGCGCTGGGCGAGCAGGGCGGTGAAGGCGTGCGGGCTGCCCGGGAAGGTGCCTGCCAGGCCGTAGGGGTGCTCGGCGACCAGGGCGAGGAGTTCCTGCGCGCGGCCCGCGAACGAGCCGTGCGAGAGCGTTTCTATCCGGGCCGCGAACTCGTACTCCCAGGCGCCGATGCGTTTGGCGACGCCCAGCGGCAGCGGGGTGGCGCTGCCCGGCAGACAGGCGACGGTCTCCGAACAGACGCCGTCGCCCTCCTCCAGCAGCACCTGGTGGGAGGCGCCGAGGAGGCGCAGCTGGACCTGGGAGCCGGCGAGCTGGAGGTCGAGGACGGCCAGCGCCGGCAGCGGGTCCTTGCCCAGGCACCAGGCGAGGTCCGCGGCGCGGGTGTCGGTGTAGGTGGTCTTGAGGGTGGTGAGCATGGGTCGGCTCCGCAAGCACGCAGTGGAGGGTGGGCCGGCCCGCCGGGGAGGACCAGAGTCTTCGGGTGAGGACCAGCAGGTCTTCGCGTGCGCCGGCTCATGCCCACATATGAGCTGTTTCCGTGGGTCCGAGGACGTCCGAGGACAGTGATCGAGGACAGCGATTACGGGATTCCCCGGAGCCTTAATGAGAGGAAATCATGAATGAGCAGCGCCCACAGCGTTTTTACCCATCTCATCGTGCTTTCCATCCACGCGAGGGCCGGACAGTTCAACTGTTCAGAATCTTTGCGGACCGGTGACGGCTCCGGCGTGCGGCCGATAGCGCGGCCGGCGGGCCGGGGGAACCCGCCGGATGCATATGCGATCAGGCGCGGGACGGGCACAAATCCCCGTCAGGCGGCGTTCAGCAGCTTCTCCACCGCCGAAATCACGGACTCTTCACGCTTACAGAACGAGAAACGCACGAGATAGGGCGGCGCATCGGGGCGCAGATTGAAGGCGGCCGTGGGAATGGCCACCACCCCGGCGCGCGAAGGGAGTTCGCGGCAGAATCGCACGCCGTCCGCGTACCCCCACGCGCGGATGTCCGCCTGGAGGAAATACCCCGCCTCCGCGCGATAGGGGCGCAGTCCGGCGCTCGCGAGCCCCCGGCTCAGCAGGTCGCGGTTGCGCTGCAGCGTGCTCCGCAGCTCCGCCGCCCACTCCTCCACGCCGTCCAGCATCCGCGCGAGCGCCTCCTGGTACGGCGTGCCGGAGGCGTACGTGAGGAACTGCTTCGCGGCGCCGACCGCCCGCACGAGCTCCGCGGGCCCGCACACCCAGCCGACCTTCCAGCCGGTCACGTTGAACGTCTTGCCTGCCGACGAGATGGTCAGCGTACGCTCCCGCATCCCCTCCAGTGCCGCGATCGTCGCGTGCTGCAGGCCGTCGTAGACGAGGTGCTCGTACACCTCGTCCGTCACCACCGTCAGCCCGTGCTCCCGGCACACCGCGGCGATCTCGGCGAGCTCCCGCGCCGCGAAGACCTTGCCGGTCGGATTGTGCGGGGTGTTGAGCAGCAGCACCCGGGTCCGCGGGGTGACCGCGGCCCGCAGCGCGGCCGCGTCCAGCACGAAGGCGTCGCCGTCCTCGGCGAGCGGCACGCCGACCACGCGCGCGCCGGCGAAGCGGGCGCCCGCCGGGTAGGCGTCGTAGCAGGGGTCGAAGGCCAGCACCTCGTCGCCCGGGTCGCACAGCGCGAGCAGCGCCGAGGCGAGGGCCTCGGTCGCACCCGTCGTCACCAGCACCTCGTCCTGCGGGTCGTACTCCAGCCCGTAGCGCCGGAACTGGTGCGCGGCGACCGCCTCGCGCAGCGCGGGGAAGCCGACGGCGGGCGGGTACTGGTTGCTGCCCGCGAGGACCGCCGCCGAGACGTCCTTCAGCAGCCCGGGCGGGGCGCCCAGTTCCGGCACGCCCTGGCCGAGGTTGACCGCGCCCGTGCGGCGGGCGAGCTCCGTCATCTCCGTGAAGACCGAGGTGCCGAGGCCCTGCACGCGGGCGGCGGGGCTCCACTCCTTGTTCATGCGATCCCACTTCCGTGTCGGTTTCTGAGGCTGCCTCACCCTAGGCAGGCCGGTGCGCGCGGGCACAGCACACGGCCCGCCGCCCGCCGCGCCGACACTCCGCGGTGCCCGCCGAGCGGGTGGAAGGCGCACCGCTTACGGGCGCTCCCGCTCGCGCGCGCGAGGCGGGCGCCGCAAGGTCGAAGGTGCAGTCGGCCGCGAGGCCGAAAGTGCGGTCGAAGGCGCCGCCACCGGCGCCGGACAGGCCCAGAGGCCGAGGCCGAGAGGCCGAGCAAGCCGGAGGTCCCCCCGTGTCAGCCGACACCGCCGTGCCCGTCCGGGCGCCTGAGCCGCGCCCCGCGTCCGGCAGCGCCCGCGTCCGCCGCGTCGAGCGCGCGCGGGAAGCCCTACGCCGGGCGGCCCCCGCCCTCGCGTTCTACGCGGCGGCCCGGCTGACCGGCATGGCGACGATGGCCGCCTGGGCCTGGTGGATCGGCCGCCACCCGCGCACGCTGCTCGGCCACTCCTGGGACGGCATCTGGTACGCCGGAATCGCCCGGCACGGCTACGGCCTGGTGCTGCCCTCGCCGACCACGCGCGGCGTCGTCTTCAACGACCTGGCGTTCTTCCCGCTCTTCCCCGGCCTGGTGCGCGCCCTCTCGACCGTCACCCCGCTGACCGTCGTCAGCTCCGGCCTGGTCGTCGCCTGGCTGTCCGCCGGAGCCGCCGCGTGGGGCATCTACGCGCTCGGGGAGCGGCTGTACGGGCAGCCGTACGGGCGCAGGGCCGCGACGCTGCTCGTCGTGCTGTGGGGGCTGCTGCCGCACGCGATCGTGCAGTCCATGGCCTACACCGAGCCGCTGATGACCGCCCTCGCGGTCTGGGCCCTGTACGCGCTGGTCACCGGCCGCCCGCTGTGGGCCGGGGCGCTCTCCCTGCTCGCCGGGCTCTCCCGGCCGAACGCGGTCGCCGTCGCCGCGGCCGTCGTCTGCTCCTGCGCGCTCCTGCTGTGGCGCGACCGGAGCGCCCGTACGAACTGGCGGGTGTGGGCGGGCGCCGCCCTCGCCCCGCTGGGCTGGGCCGGCTACGTCGTCTGGGCCGGGTTCCGCTCCGGCGGCGGCCTCTTCGGCTACTTCGAGGTGCAGCGGCTGTGGGGCTCGCGCTTCGACTTCGGGAAGGACGCGCTGCGGTTCGTCCGGCACCTGATCGTCGGGCGGGACGCGATGGCCTACTACGTGACGGTCGCGATCATCGCCGTCGCGCTCGTCTCGCTGGCCCTCCTGGCCCTGGAGCGGCCGCGGCCGCCGCTTCCGCTGCTGGTGTACGCGGTCGTGCTCGTCGTCATCGCGGTCGGGGGGTCGAGCTACTTCGCCTCGAAGCCGCGGTTCCTGCTGCCGGCGTTCCCGCTGCTGGTGCCGGCGGCGCTGGCGCTGGCCCGCGCGCGGCCGCGCACCGTGCTGACGACGGTGGGGGCGATGGCCGGGGTGTCGTTCTTCTACGGCACGTACCTTTTGACCGTGGCGCGTATGCCGATGTAGCACGGCACCGCCGGATACCCCGGTGGGGGTTGTTCGCCGTTGCGGCGGGAGTGTTCTGCCTGGCGGCAGAACGGTGTGGAGAGGCCGTGCCTCTCCCTCCCGCCGCAACGGCGCTCAGCCACAGCGGCGCAGCCCGGCGGTGCCGAACCCTGCGAGAGTTACGCGTCCTCGTCCGGCTTCTCGTCGTCGCCCGACTCGGCGTCCGCCTCCAGGCCCAGCTGCTCGACGAGCCACTTGTCGAACTCGATCGAGGCCCGCACCCAGCTGACGGTGCTGGAGACGAAGTGCTCCAGGGACACGCCGACGCCGATCAGCATCTGGGCCTCGCCGATCAGGCGGACCGTGCCGTCGTCGTTCGTGTGGGTGTAGACCTTCGGCCACAGCGTGCGGCGGTTCCAGTCGTCGATGGCCTCCAGCAGGCGGGCCTTCTCGTCGATGGCGTGCGGGCGGTCGTAGAACGTCCGCACGGAGAAGACCTGCTGCTCCTCCTCGCCACGGAACATGAAGTACGTGCGGAACTGCTCCCACGGCGCGGCGAGGTCACCCTCGTCGTCCACGACGTACTTCAGCTCCATCTGCTCCAGGAGCTGCTTGACCAGGTCCTGGTCGGGGATGACGGGGCCGGTCGGGCCCGCCCCAGGCTGCGGTTCGGGCTGTCCCCCGAAATTCGGGATCGAGGACGGGTCGATGCTCACCGTTTAATTCCCTTCGTACGGTCTCACGCCATCCTCCCTCACACCCGCCCCCGTGCCGCAACCCCTTCCCGGCGGCACCCGCGGCCGGGGGTGTCTCCCGGCCGCGGGCGGAGGGGGTCAGACCGCCGGCGCGGGCTCGCCCCTGGTCACCGAAAGCCCCGCGCCCCCGCCGGGCGCGCGGTCCACGCGGATGGTGTCGCCGTCGCGGATCTCGCCGCCGATGATCGCCTTCGCGAGCTGGTCGCCGATGGCCGTCTGGACCAGGCGGCGCAGCGGGCGGGCACCGTAGGCGAGGTCGGGCGCGGCGCCGTCCACGGCCTCCGCGGGCTCCTGGCCGAGCGTGGCCAGCCAGTGGAGCGCTTCCTGGGAGACGTCGAGCGTGAGCCGGCGGTCGGCGAGGCGGCGCTGCAGGTGGCCGAGCTGGATGCGGGCGATCTCTTCGAGCTGCTCCGTGCCGAGGGGGTGGAAGACGACGATGTCGTCGAGCCGGTTGAGGAACTCGGGACGGAAGGAGGCCCGCACCGTCTCCAGGACCTTCTCCTTCTTCTGCTCCTCCTTGAGCAGCGGGTCCACCAGATAGGTGGATCCCAGGTTGGAGGTGAGGATGAGGATGGTGTTGCGGAAGTCAACGGTCCGGCCCTGGCCGTCGGTGAGGCGGCCGTCGTCGAGGACCTGCAGCAGGATGTCGAAGGCCTCGTGGTGCGCCTTCTCGACCTCGTCCAGCAGGACGACGCTGTACGGGCGCCGGCGCACGGCCTCCGTGAGCTGGCCGCCCTCCTCGTAGCCGACGTAGCCGGGCGGCGCGCCGACCAGGCGGGCCACGGCGTGCTTCTCGCTGTACTCGCTCATGTCGATGCGGACCATGGCCCGCTCGTCGTCGAAGAGGAAGTCGGCGAGGGCCTTGGCCAGCTCGGTCTTGCCGACGCCGGTCGGGCCGAGGAAGAGGAACGAGCCGGTCGGCCGGTCGGGGTCGGCGATGCCGGCCCGCGAGCGGCGCACGGCGTCGGAGACGGCCCGCACGGCCTCGTTCTGGCCGATCAGCCGCCTGCCGATCTCGTCCTCCATGCGCAGCAGCTTCCGCGTCTCGCCCTCCAGCAGGCGGCCGGCCGGGATGCCGGTCCAGGAGGCGACGACGTCGGCGATGTCGTCCGGGCCGACCTCCTCCTTGACCATGAGGTCCTTCGCCGCGGCGTCCTGCTCGGCCTCCGCCTCGGCCTCGGCCGCCGCCTCCAGCTCGCGCTCCAGGCCGGGGATCTCCCCGTAGAGCAGCTTGGACGCGGTGTCGAAGTCGCCGTCGCGCTGGGCGCGCTCCGCCTGCCCGCGCAGCTCGTCCAAGCGCTCCTTGAGCTCGCCCACCCGGTTGAGGGACTGCTTCTCGCGCTCCCAGCGGGCGGTCAGGCCGCGCAGCTCCTCCTCCTTGTCGGCGAGGTCGCGGCGCAGCTTCTCCAGACGCTGCTTGCTGGCCTCGTCCGACTCCCGGGACAGGGCGAGCTCCTCCATCTTCAGCCGGTCGACGGCGCGCTGCAGCTCGTCGATCTCGACGGGCGAGGAGTCGATCTCCATGCGCAGCCGGGACGCGGACTCGTCGACGAGGTCGATGGCCTTGTCGGGGAGGAAGCGGGAGGTGATGTAGCGGTCGGAGAGGGTGGCCGCGGCGACGAGGGCGCTGTCGGCGATCTGGACCTTGTGGTGGGCCTCGTAGCGGCCCTTGAGCCCGCGCAGGATCGCGATCGTGTCCTCGACGGTCGGCTCGGCGACCACGACCTGCTGGAAGCGGCGCTCCAGGGCGGGGTCCTTCTCGATCCGCTCGCGGTACTCGTCGAGGGTGGTGGCGCCGACCATGCGGAGCTCGCCGCGCGCGAGCATGGGCTTGAGCATGTTGCCCGCGTCCATGGCGGAGTCGCCGCCGGCGCCCGCGCCCACGACGGTGTGCAGCTCGTCGATGAAGGTGATGATCCGGCCCTCGCTGGCCTTGATCTCGGCCAGGACGGTCTTCAGCCGCTCCTCGAACTCGCCCCGGTACTTCGCGCCGGCGACCATCGCGCCCAGGTCGAGCGAGACGAGGCGCTTGTTGCGCAGCGACTCGGGGACGTCGCCCTTCACTATCCGCTGCGCGAGCCCCTCCACGACGGCGGTCTTGCCGACGCCCGGCTCGCCGATGAGGACGGGGTTGTTCTTGGTCCGCCGCGACAGGACCTGCACGACGCGCCGGATCTCGGTGTCCCGCCCGATGACGGGGTCGAGCCGGCCCTCGCGGGCGGCCGCGGTCAGATCCGCGCCGAACTTCTCCAGGGCCTTGTACGTGCCCTCCGGATCGGCAGTGGTCACTCGCTGCCCGCCCCTCGCGGTCTCGAACGCCTCCAGCAGCCGGGGCGCGGAAGCGCCCTGCTGCTGCAGCAGCTCACCCGTGCGGCCGCCCTTGGCGGCGAGGCCGATCAGCAGGTGCTCGGTGGAAATGTAGGTGTCGCCGAGCTCGCGGGCCCGCTGCGACGCGTCGGCGATCACGGCGAGCAGCTCGCGGCTGGGCTGCGGCGGCGCGACCGTCGCCCCCTGCACGCTGGGCTCGCCCGCCAGCTGCCGCTCGGCGCCGGACCGCAGCGCGGCGGCGTCGGCCTCCACGGCGGCCAGCAGATCCATGATGTTCTCGTTGTCCTGCCCGGCGAGCAGCGCCAGCAGCAGGTGCGCGGGCGTCATGTCGGCATGCCCGGCCGACACGGCCCGCTCACTGGCCCCGCTCAGCGCCTCCCGGCTCCTGTTGGTCAGCTCGGCATCCACGACGGTGTTCTCCTCCTTGTCCCCGGCCCTACGTCGGCCACGCCATCCTGCCTAGGGCAACGTGCGATAAGTTGAGCCTATTCCACTCAACCTTGGATTGGCCACCCCGCGTCGCCGAGATGATCATCTGCGTCGCCGGCGGGGACGAGTCCATCGTCGGGCTTCCGGCGGCGCGGCGCCTGCGCGAGGGGGCGGCGGCCGGCGCCGCGTAGCGCACTGGCGTGCACTGGAGACAGCCGACTTCTCCTGAGGGGCACACGGGGGCGCGGTTACCCTTCCCGCATGGCCCACGATCTGCGCAACCTGGACCCCGCCTACATCGAGTTCTGGCGGGAGCGGCACATCTGCACCCTCACCACCACCCGCCCCGACGGCAGCCCGCACCTCGTGCCCGTGGGGGTGACCTTCGATCCCGAGGCCGGGATCGCGCGCGTCATCACCAACAAGAACAGCCGCAAGATCGCCAACATCCTGGCCGCCGGCCCGGACGGCGCGCGCGTCGCCGTCTGCCAGATCGGCGAGCGGAAGTGGGCCACGCTGGAGGGCCGCGCGGTCGTGCGTACGGAAGCCGAGGCCATCGCCGACGCGGTCAACCGCTACGCCGAGCGGTACGGCCGCATGCCCGCCCCCAACCCCGACCGGGTCCTCGTAGAGATCACCGTCACCAAGGCCCTCGGGCTGGTCTGACCCGCATGTCGCTCGGCATCGTCATCGCCACCACGGTCGAGGATCCGGCCTTCGGCCCGGTCCGCATCCGCGTGGACGGCGACGAAGGGGTCGCCGAAGTCACCGGCCCGGGCCTTCCGCCGGCGGTCGTGCGCCGCGCGCTCAAGACCGCACTCAAGCCCTCCGTCCCCATCGGCACCCGGGACGCCGCCGCCCTCACGCTCACGGTCGGCGGCTCCCCCGCCGGGCTGTCCCTGGGCAAGGGCCGGTTCACTCGCCGGTCGTACGCGGTGGAGGCGGCGCACGAAGGCCACGCGTACCGGCTCGTCCCCCGCGGTGAGACCTTCAGCCGCCTCAGCCTGGACGGCGCGGTCCTCGGCGACTTCACGTCCCCGGGCCACGGCCGGCCCGGGCGGGCCGCGTGGAAGCCGCGGGCGAAGGTGCTGCCCCGGGACGCGGCCATCGGTTACGTCCTGACCGCCGCGTTCGGCACGGGCGCGAAGCCGCTGTCGGACGGCCTCGCCGAAGCCGGCGGCTCCGTCTTCGACATCTTCTCCTAAGCCTTTCGGCAAGTTCCCACGCCGTCCGCAGAACGCGCATACCGTGTCAACATGCCTCAGTTCACCGTGCAGTTGAACGTCAACGGCCCCGCGTCCGACGTCTGGGCACTGCTCACGGACGACGCCTTCCTCGAAGACCTGTACCGGAACCGGCTGCAGTACGTGCAGTGGTCCGTCACCGCACGCCGCACCGCCCCGGAGGGCGACCTCATACGCGAGGTCGCCCTGATCCCGCCCATGAACGCACCCGCACCCGTGCAGAAGCTCCTCGGCTCCGGCTTCCGGCAGACCGAGGAGAGCCGGTTCGACGAGAAGCAGCTCGTCTGGACCTGGCGCAGGATCCCGTCGACCATGGCCGACAAGATCAAGGAGGAGGGACGGGTACGGGTCGAGGAGGCCCCGGACGGCGGCAGCCGGGTCATCGCCGAGACCACCGTCGAGTGCAAGATCTTCGGCGTCGGCGGCCTCATGGAGTCCACGGCGGAGAAGCACAGCCGCCACGACTGGCAGACCCTGGGCGAGGCGCTCGCCCAACGGCTGGCCACGGGCAAGGACAAGACCTGACCATCAATTACGGGCGGCATATGCTCCATACGTGGACGTGAACGAGTACCGGACTGCGCACGTCGCCGCCGGCTGGAAGGAAGCTGCATGAACGACGACGCCGTCCCCCGCACGATCCGGGCCGTCAGCACGGAGCGGCTGCTTCTCCTGGAGGAGGAGGCCGACGCGCTCGGTTTCAGCCGTCGGCTCTCCGCCGACTGGGTCCGCGAACACGCCGCGGCGTCCGCGACGCACTACCTGCTCCCGCTCTTCGCCCACTACCTCCGGCACCGGCCCGAGGTATCGCCCCAGTGGCGGTGTTACACGCTCCTCACGGTCGTGACCGGCGAGGAGGTCTGGAGCCTGCTCGACGTCCGCCCGGACACGTTCCGGGCCCTGCCGGAGTCCCTCACACCGGCGGCGAAGACCGAGATCCACAGGCGGATCGAGCGCGCCCGCTCGCAGTTCGAGTACGAGCGGGCGGAGTGACGGCCTCCCCCCACCTTTCGCAAATGCGATCGAGCGATCCTCGCCTACGTCGACTTGGCGCTATCTCATCCTGTACACGTTTCCACCCCGGTCCGATGGTGGGACGGCACCGCTTCGGAACGCTGTGGGAAGCCGCTGGAGAGAGGAAGTTCCGCCCATGCCTCCTGTCCCCGTACGTCCCGGCATCTACAAGATCCACGCGCACATCATCGGCCCGTCCGCCCTGGTGACGGCCACCGAGCACGCGCTGAAGTACGGCGCCCCGGTCATCACCGACCGCATGAACCCGCTCCCGATCGAGCAGGACTGGATCATCGAGCCCAGCGAGCCCATCCCGGGCTCCCCGTACGTCATCCACCTCGCTCACCACGAGGCGGCGGGCCTCGTGGTCCAGGAGGACAAGCTCTGGGTCAACGCCGTTCCGCGCGCCGAATGGTCGAAGTTCATGTTCGAGTCGGTCATCGGCGGGGTCAAGATCTTCTCGGAGAAGCACCTCGCCTTCCGCTCCAACCACCGCGGCGCGCAGATCACCCTCGTGGAGCCGAAGCCGGAGTTCCAGGAGACCTTCACCCTGGAGTTCGTGAGCCCCATCAACGAGGAGTAGCCCGCAAGTCCCCGGGCCCACGGGTCCATGGGTCCACGAGCAACCGCGGGGCGGCCGGCCGAAGGGCCCGCCGCCCCGCCCCCGCTCCGGCCGTTCCTGCCGCGCCTACCGCGTCGCGATCCGCGACACCAGCGCCCACACCCCCGTCGACGGGTTGGTCTCGTGTTCGCGGCCCTTCGTCGCGAGGCGCTGGGCGCGGCGGCCCGCTTCCGGCCAGCCGCCTTCGAAGTCGCGGAAGTCCAGGCGGGCCTTCTCGTACGCCGGGACGTGCCGCTTCAGGTACGGGAGCAGCTCGCGGTACGTGCGCACCGGCGCCGTGTGGACGCTGAAGTGGAGGATCAGCCAGAGTTCGAAGCACGGGTTCGAGACCGCGACGTGGATGCCCATGCGGCGGGCGGCGGTGACCGCACAGGCCACCTCGAAGTGGTCGACGTCGAAGACGCACCACACCTGGTCGAAGTCGTCGCCGATGCGGTCGCGTTCGCGCGCCGCGTAGGTGATGAGCTGCTCGGGCGCGCAGGACTTGGTCCTGATGCGGACGGTCACGGCGGGGTTGGCGACGTGGTCGACGAGTCCGAGGAGGTAGTCCTTCTCGGTGACCTTCGCGCCGCAGACGACCAGCAGGCGGTCCCGGGCACGACGGCCGCCCGGTAAGCGGAGGACGTTCGACTCGAAGGAAGGGCCGGGCCCGCAGCGTCCGTTACGCTTCGGCGTCCTCGTCATCCGCTGCTGCCTTCCCCCTGGCGGCCAGGGCCGCCTCGAACCGCTCGTCGCTGAGGACCGGGACCGCACCATAGCTGCCGCCGAGGTAGCGCCGCTCGCGGTTCTCGCCGTCGCGCGGTTCGAAGTCGGAGAGGGGGTACAGTGCGCTCTCGCCGTGCCGGTCCTTCTCGACGAACCAGATCTGGTCGCGCCGCAGGATCTCCTCGCCGCCGCAGCGGCCCAGCAGGCTCACGTCGTGGGTGGTCAGGAGGAGTTGGGCGGCGTGCGGGTTCGTCGCGGGTTCCTGGAAGAGTCTGATCAGGTGTGCCGTGATGCGCGGGTGCAGGCTCGCGTCGACCTCGTCGACGATGAGGACGCCGCCCTGTTCCAGGGTGTCGAGGACGGGGCCCGCGTAGTCGAAGAGCATGCGGGTGCCCTGGGACTGGTCCTCCAGGCCGAGGCGGGTGCTGCTGCCGCCGCGGCCCTTCTGCTGGACCCAGACGCGGGCGGTCGTGGTCGTGAACAGGCAGGTGGAGAGCTCGGTGCGGCGCAGCTCGCGCAGGAGCCGGTCGGCGAAGCCGCGTACGGAGAGCCGGTCGCCCGCCTCGGCCGCGTCGAAGTCCTCGACGCCCATGTCCTCGATGCCGAGGTCGGCGGCGCGCAGCAGGGCGACGACGGACGCGGCCCGCCGCGGGTCCTGCAGCCGCAGCAGGCTTCCCGGATCGGGTGAACCGTGCGCCCCGCCCGCCCGGAAGCGGACGTTCATGAACCAGGCGTAGACCGGCTGGACCCCGGCCTGCCGGGACCGTGCCGCGACGGTCAGGAACAGGGCGTTCGGCTCGGTGATGCTCCGGACGAGGTCGAGTTCGGGCCGGGGCGCCTCGTCGCCGAAGCGGATGTCGTCGCCCGACCGCTCGAACACCGTCTGCCGCTCGCCGCCGGGGTAGCGGTACAGCCACTCGTCGCGGATCCGCTCGTCGTCGAGGCCGAAGCCGTACGTGTGGCGCACGCCGTCGAGGACGAGGTCCACCACGTACCAGGACGCGGCCTCGGCGCTCTCCTGGTCCAGCAGGAACGGGGAGCGCACGAGGCCGGCTCCCGGCTCGGCGTCCCGGTGGGAGGTGCGGACCAGGCCCGCCATGAAGTGCAGGGCGTCGACGACGTTGGACTTGCCGGCCGCGTTCGCGCCGAAGAGGACCGCGATGGGGACGGGCCGGCCGCCGGCGTCGCTCGCGTCCCCGACCCGGGCCAGGAGCAGCTGCTGCTCCTCCCTGATCGAGCGGTGATTCGAGACCCGGAAGCTCAGCAGCACCCGTCCACCGTAAGGCCCGTGGGCGGGCGGCGACAGGTTCGCCACCCGAGTGGGTGGCGCGGGGTGGCGGTCGCCCGCCCCGCGCTCAGCCGCACGCCGTGATGATCTCCTCCATGTCGTCCACGGCAGCCTGGACGCCCTCGGTGAGCATGACCCCCGCCGGATTCAGCATGATCTCGTCGACGCCGGCCGCGCGGTACGCGGCCAGGCGCTCGGCGATCTCCCCGGGAGTGCCGGTGACGACCACGGAGTGGCCGAGGAGGGCGTCCGCACTCGCGGCCGGATCGTCCCCCAGGGGAACGCCCGCGCGGCGGAGCATGTCGGCGTAGTGCGGCCCCTTGAGGTGTTCGCCCGCCCCGGCGAGGGCGGCCCGGCGCAGGTCGCGGCCGGGGCGTGCGACGGCGACGTGCACGGCCGTGGCGACGCGCGGACGCGCCGGGCGGCCCGCGGCCCGCGCGCCGTCCTCCAGGGCGGGCACGAGGACGTCCCGTACGTACGCGGGAGGCGTCATCCACGTGATCGCGACGTCGGCGACCTCCCCCGCCGTGCGCGCCATGCCCGCTCGGAGCACGCCCGCCCCGACCTCCACCGGCGCGTGGTCCAGCGGCAGCAGCCGCGCGTCGAGGTGGTGGTACGGGCCGGCGTGGTCGACGGCCTTGCCGTCCAGGAGGTCCCGTACGGAGGTGAGGTAGTCGCGGACGGCCGTGCGGGGGCTCTTGTACGGCTCGCCGGTGAGCGCGGCCACGAAGTCGGGCGTGCCGATGCCGTAACCGGCGACGACCGGCTGCCCGGTGAGCAGCGCCAGGGAACGGGCCTGCAGCGCCGCCTCGTACGGATGACGCAGCGGCATCACGCTGACGCTCGTGCCGACGGGCACGTCGTAGCCGGCGCCGGAGAGGTGGGCGAGGACCTGGTGCGGCTCGGCCTTGAAGGACTGGCACAGCCACAGGCGGCGGGCGCCGGAGCGCTGCACGAGGGCGGCGAAGGGGGCCACCAGCTCGGGGTGGTCCGGCTGGAGGGGGTAGAGGACCGCCGGGGTGGTCGTGGTCGCACGCGTGCTCACGGGGCTGCGTCTTCCTTTCCTTCGATTCCTTCGTTGTCGTCGTTGTCGTCGTCGGCCGTGGCCAGCAAGGTCCTCTCCGGCCGCAGGAACTCCCCGCACGCCGCCGTCACTTCGGCGTGCGTGACGCCGCCCACGGCCTCCGCGTACGCCGCGAGCCAGTCCACGTCCACGCCCCGCGCCGCGAACCCCGCGAGGGCGCTCGCCTCCTCGGCCCGCGTCGCGAGCGCGAAGCGCGTGAACCCGGCGGCGTAGCGGCGGGCGCGCTCGGCCTCCTGGGGCGTGGGGCCGTCCTCGGCGAGCACGCGCAGGACGTCCGCGGCCTCGGCGGCGAGGCGGTCCGCCGTGCCGGGGGCGCCCGCGCACTCGATCTCCAGCCAGCTGCCCGCGGCGTTCTCGCGGAGGGCGGCGGAGACCGCATAGGCGAGGGCGTGCCGCTCGCGCAGCCGCCGGGTCAGCCGGGAGGAGGCGGGGCCGCCGAGGACGAGCTGGGCGAGGTGGAGGGCGGCGTGGCCGGGGTCGGTGGACGGGACGGCCGGGCCCGCCGTCAGGAGGAGGGCCTGGTCCGCGCCCGGGTGCCGCAGCGCCGGCCGGCCGGGCGCGGGGGCGGCGCGGCCGAAGGGCGGGAGGACCAGGCCGGAGGGGCCGCCGGTCCACGGGCCGAGGTGCTCGGCGACGAGCCGCAGGACGCGGTCCGGTTCCGCGCCCGTCATCACCAGGAGCACCGAACCGGCCGGGACGACGGCCCGGCGGTGGAAGGCGTACAGGTCCTCCGGCGTCACGGGGCCCGGCGGCGGAGGTGCGGCGGCCAGCGGGTGCGGGCCGAAGGCGTGGGTCAGGACGACGCGGCGCAGGGCGGTGCGCGGGCCGGCCGGACGCGGTGCCGGGGGCGGGGCGGCGGGGAGGTCGCGGTAGGCCGGGCGGATCAGCAGGTCCCCCAGGAGCTCCAGCGTCCCCTCCAGCCCCTCGGACAGCACGCTCACGGACAGCAGCAGCTGTTCGACGGTCACGACCGTGGACAGTTCCGCGCCGAGGTCCGCCGTCCGGTCGGCGACGGCCTGCCGGTCGCGGCTCGTGCTGCCGGTGCCGAGCCGGGCGGCGAGGAGCTCGCGTGCGGAGGCCTCGCGGGGGTCCGTCAGGGCGTACGGGACGACCAGCCGGAGCTCGGCCAGGGGCGCGCCGGGGGCCTCGACGGCGACCACGCGCAGGCCGTTGCCGAGCGTGCTGCGAACCCAGGGGCGCTTCATGGGGGTGCCTTCCTTACGAGTTCACGAGTTCACGAGTTCACGAGTTCATGGGTTCACGAGTTCGGTCACGCCGTACGGTGCGGCGAGGAGCCTGCGCGCGGCGGCCGACACGTCCGCCGGGGTGACCCGGGCCAGCTGCCCGGCGAGCGTGCCCGGTCCGTTGTCGCCGGGAAGGCGCCCGGGGAAGAGCAGGGCCGCGCGCCCGTGGGCGACCGCCCTGGCCGCGAGGGAGTCCGCCTGGCGGTGGCAGTTCACGAGGAGGGCGTTGAGGGTGCGGCGGTGCTCCGTGTCCGAGGGCGGGGCGGCCGCCGCCTCGCGCAGGACGTCCTCCCAGGCGGCGACGGACTCGTCCGTACGCACGCCGTCGGGCAGCCCCAGCAGCACCAGCGCGATGTCGGGCGCCGCCGACGCGAGCCACTGTCCGTAGTACCCGCAGATGACGTTCGCCGACGCGAGCCGGGCGTCCGTGCGGACGGCGCGGGGCAGCCGGGCCCGGGTCAGCAGTTCCGCGAGCACCACGTGCGCGAGGTAGGCGTGCCGCTCGCCCGCCGCGTCCGGGAGGGGGAGGGCGAGGGCAGTTCCAGAGGCGCCGTACGGGATGCTGCCCGCCGGGCCCGGTGCCGCGGCAGGCCGCACCACCGGACGGGCCGGCGCCGCGGCGACTTCCCCGAACAGCTCCGCCACGCGCTCCGCGACCCACGCCGGATCCGCGTCCCCCACGACCGTCAGGGCCGTCGCACCGGCCGTGTAGTGCGCGCGCTGGAAGGCGAGCGCCTCGGCGGCCGTGGCGCGCCGGAGTTCGGCGACGCTGCCGTAGCTGTCGCGGCTGCCGGGGTGGAGCGAGGCGTACGCCGTGTCCCACAGCCGGCCGCCGCCGACCGCACCGCGGATCTCCGCGCCGATGACCTCCGTCTCCGTGCGGACGACCGCGTCGTCCGGCGCGAAGTCCAGCAGGCGGCGCGCCTCCCACTCCAGGATCCCGGGGAGCGCGTCCGCGGGGGCGACCGTGTGGAAGACGGTGTGGTCGCGGTGGGTCTCGGCGTTGCACGTGCCGCCCGCGCCCTCGACGCGGCCGACGTGACCGTCCGGGTCGGCGGCCGTCCCCCGGGGGAACATCAGGTGCTCCACGAGGTGGGCCATGCCGTGCCGGCCCGCGGGGTCGTGGGCGCCGCCCGCGGCCACGGTGAGGGCGACGGCGACGAGCCCGCGGCCGGGCTCGGGCTCGACGGTCAGGCGCAGCCCGTTGCCGAGCCGGTCAGCCAGAACGCGGCCGGTCAGGGCACGGTCGGCCGGCCCGCGGTGGGTCGGAACGCTCACAGCGGGCGGTAGACGGAGACGACCATCTTCCGGCTGTCGCCGCCGTCGAACGGCTGCTTCTGCCAGCCCGTGTACCGCTCGGCGAGCTCCAGCCGGGCGAGGCCGGCCAGCAGGTCCAGCTCGCTGGGCCACAGGTAACGCATCACCGTGGTCGCCGACTTGGGCGCCTCGCCGTCCAGGAAGAGGGTGTTCTGCATCATCATGTTCTGCGAGGCGGGCAGCACGCCGACGGACTCGATCATGGCGCCGCGGGTGCCGATCGGGTACGTGTTGACCTCGTTCTTCTTCTGCACGTGGTAGTCGCTGGGGTCGAACGTCTCGATCACCACGTGCCCGCCCGGCGCCGTGTGGCGGGCGACGGCGTGGATGAGGGCGATCTGCTCGGCCGGGGTGACGGCGCAGCACAGGGCGTTGAACGGGGCGAGCACGACGTCGAAGGTGCGGCCGAGGTCGAGGGTCGCGAAGTCGCCGAGGACGGGCGTGACGCGGCCCTCGGGGTCCTTCTCGGCGAGGCGCGCGAGCATGCCCTCGGAGGCGTCGACGCCGTGGACCTCGAAGCCCTTGTCGGCGAGGGGGAGAGCCACGCGGCCCGTGCCGACGCCGAGTTCGAGGACGCTCGCGCCGGGGCGGGTGAGGGTGAGGAGGAAGTCGGCGACGTCCTCCAGGTCGGGGGTGCTCGGGTAGATGTCGTCGTAGACCTCGGCGAGGGCGTCGCTGTAGGCGGCGGTGATGGAGACGGCGAAGCCGCTCATTCCGGGGTCGGGCTGCCCGCTCGCGGTCTCGGTCTCGGTCGCATCGCTCAGTGCGGTGGTGTCAGTGGTCATGCGGGCTCAACTCCCCGAGTGGGTGCGGTCGGTGGGCGAAGTCAGGTTGCGGTCGGGCCGCCGGGGGTCGATGCCGGCCTCGCGGAAGCACCGCACGACGTGCTCCTCGCGGGTCGCCCCGGACCCCTCCGGGGCGAGGGCGTGGTCGATCAGGGCGGTGGCGAGGGCGAAGGCGCGGTGCTGGCCGAAGCTCATGCCGTCCTGGCCGGGGCGCGGGTCCTCGGGGTCCCAGGAGGCGGCGACGCCCGGGGCGAGGCGCTCGGTGAAGACGGAGGTCTCCGCGCCCTTCCCGGGGAGCGGCGCCACCGCCCGGACGACGGCTTCCTCGCCCGGTACGTGGTCGCCGTGCAGATAAACCACGATGCCGTCGCGGCGCGGGAAGTCCTGCGGGTCGGAGAGGACCTTGGCGTGGTAGCGGGCCTCCGCGCGCTCCAGGGCGGCCAGGGTGGCGCCCCACAGGGTGACCGCGCTGTCCGCGTCCGCCGCGTGCACGAAGATCCGCCGGACGGAGCCGGTGGGGCGGGGCAGCGCGCGCGAGCCCATGACGTAGAAGAAGCCGGGCGAGAGCGCGGGCCGGGCGGCTTCCAGGGAGAGGTCCACCGGCTCGCCGGGCACGGGAAGCCCGGGGCCGAGCAGCCGGTCGGCGGGCACGCGGGCGGTGACCTCGGGGAGGCGGACGATCAGCTGGTCGCCGTCGGGCCGCCGCAGGACCTCGATCAGCCGGCCGCGCACGGGCGTGCGGTCGTGCGGGACGGCGGCGGCCAGGCGGCGCTCCAGCTCCGGGTCGCGCAGGCTGCGCCGGGGCGGCGTGTCCGTGTCGCGGGCGGCGCCGTCGCGGCCCGCGTGCAGCTCCTCGTAGAGGGCGTTGGTGAGCCGACCGCGCAGGTCACGGGGGCTGTCGGCGGAGAGGGAGCGCCCGGCGACGGTGGCCTGGCAGCCGTCGCCCCGAACCGAGACGGTCGCGAGGGCGGCGGCGAGCCCGGGGGTGAGGCCCCGCGCCGGGACATCGGTGACATCTGTGAGAGAGACGGTGGCAGTCATCGGGAGCTCCCGGAGGGCTGGGCGAGACCGATCGTGGCGACGGATCCCGACGGGTTGAGGAGCAGCGTCCGGCCGATGCCCGCGGCCGCGCGGGCGACCGGGTTGAGGGTCGCGTGCAGCTCGGCCGTGGCGAGCAGCCGGTCGAACATGTGCCAGCCAGCGAAGCCCGCGGCCCGCTCGGCGAGCCCGGCGTCGGGCGCGCGCCCTTCGAGCGCGAGCTGTTCGAGGTAGCCCTGCCAGAAGGCGGTGATCCGGGGGGTGTGGCGGCGCAGGCTGGCCGCGCCGCGCTCGATGATCTCGGCGTGGTCGAGGCCGAAGCCGGCGGCGGGCCCCTCCTCCTGCCCGGCTCCCGGCGCGAACACGGCGTACGTGGCGTGGAAGAGCCACTCGCCGGCGAAGGCGCCGACGTCGCGGGCCGGGTCGGCCAGCCGGAACTCCTCCCAGTCGCAGAGGTAGAGCTTCCCGTCGTGCCGCAGGAACTGGTCGAAGCGCAGGTCGCAGTGGACGGGCGCGTGCGGCGCGGCGCGCTCGGCGGCGCGCAGGGCGTGCAGCGCGGCTATGACCTGGTCGTCGTCCTGGACCAGCCGCCAGGCGGCGATCTGGCCCATGCTGCGCTCCTGCACGGTGCTCCAGGGGAGCGCCTCCAGCCACGGCATGGGCGGCAGCGGCGCGTCCTCGGTGACCGGCTCCGGCTGCTCCGCCCGGTCGGCGGGGAGCGCGTGCAACGCCCCTACGGCGCGTCCCGCCTCGCGGCACAGCTCCTCGTCGAAGGCGTCGTCCAGGGCGAGTTCGGAGCCGGAGCGGGCGCCGGGCAGCAGGACGTAGACGCCGACGGCGGCCGTGCGGTCCGAGCCGAGGTGCCCGGGCGTGCGCAGCGGGGAGCCGGCCGGGCGGTGGGCGGCGAGGTGTTCGAAGGCCAGGGCGCGGTCGAGCTGTGGGCTGCCGCCCTCGGCGGCACGGGCCACGGTCTTCACGAAGACCTGCCGGCCGCCGCTCGTGCGGCCGGCCCAGTTGTCGTTGCGGCCGCCGAAGGAGGCGAGGCCGTCCTGGTCGAGCCGGCCGAGGCCGAGCCGCTCCAGCAGGGCGTTGACCTCGGGGGCGGCATCCAGGTCGGTGGGCTGGAAGCGCTGCAGCGTGGGCTGTTCGGCGGTGTCGACGCCTTCGGCGGTGACGGCGCTCTCGGTGGTGACGGCGGTGTCGGCAGTGGTGGTGGTCATGGCGTCGGCGTTCCTCCGGGGCCGGGGCCGGGCCCCGGGACGGCCCGGCGGCCCTCCTCGTCGATCAGCTCGGCAGTGAAGGCGATGTAGTCGTGCAGTTCTTCGGTCCAGTCGCAGTACGCGGCGAAGTCCTGCATGTGGGTGACGACCCGCAGGACGGCGGCCCGGCCGAGGTCCTCCGGGCGGGCGCCCGGCCCGTAGCCGTAACCGGCCAGCAGGACGTGGCGCAGGTCCGGGCCCTCCGAGGGCACCGGCCCGCCGTTCCGCCCCTGCGACCAGGCGAGTTCGGCGAGGTCGCCGAGCAGCCAGCCGAGGTCGAGCGCGGGGCTGCCCGCGGCGAGGTCCTCGCCGGTGAGCAGCGCGGTCCGGCCCCGGTGCAGGGGCGGTACGAGCGCTCCGAGCGAGGCGCCGCCGTGGATCAGGGCCGGTGCGACCGGTGCGGTCGCCTCTTCCCACCACGTACGGACCCGGTCGAGCCGTTCCGTTCCCCACGCGGCGAGGGCCGCCTCGCGCAGGCGCGCGGCGCCGGGGAGGAGCCCGTCCCGGCCGTCCGCCCACGCGCGCATCCGCCGCAGCGCGGCGGGCGGGCCCGCG
>NZ_PXWG01000098.1 GCF_003011965.1 Streptosporangium nondiastaticum | reverse complement strand
TGCCGCCGGTCGGCGCTCACCGCGGCCGCGGTCGCGCGGCAGTCCTCCCCGGCCGCCTCCTCCGCGCCGGTGAGCGCGTGGTCGACCAGGGCGGGAACGGCCGGGTCGGCGAGGAAGGCCGTCAGCGTGCGGACACGGCGGCGGTGCAGGCCGCGGGCGCGGAAGGGCGCGGCGAAGGCCCGCCGGGTCATCCGGAACTCCCAGGCCACCCGGCGGCAGGCCCGCCGGGCGCCGCCCTGCCGCGCGACCGCCCGGATCAGCCACCACAGGAGCAGCACCAGGACGACGGACATGCCGGTGAGGATGAAGGACGATTTCTGGTCGGGCATCGGCAGGGCGAGCGCCCATGAGCCGCCGCCCGGTCTCCCGGCGGTCACGAGCACCACCGGGAGACCGCGGGAACGGCGGGTGCCGACGAACCATGACGGTGAGTCAGGAAGGGCCGGTCGGGGGATCCGGGCGGGTGGGCGGGCACAGGCACCTCGGGAGGGACGGAGCGGACGGAAGGAGGTCCACGGGGTGCACCGCGGGCCTCCGCCGGCCGACTGCACCCCCAGTGAGCAGCGCATTCGTGCCGACATCGAGGTACATGACAAATGCGGGCGCCAGGTTGTCTGTGATCACGCCGGGCCGGTGAACGTGGCCGGATCTCATCGCTCCCGCGCCCCGGGAGAGCGCGGGCCGCCCGCGAGGTGTGCCGTGCGTCACGCGCCGGCCGCTCGCCGCGGATGGCGTGGGCGTATGACCGACCGTGGTCGAACGATCCCGGAAGCGCCCGGAAAATCCCGGGTACCATAAAGGGACACAGACCCCCTGCGACGGGGGTTTTCGCAGGTCAGTGCGCTGTCAGTGGCAGTGCCGGCGATCTGTCGACCCGAAGCCCGGGCGGAGCGGCCACGCTCCGGCGGCCGTTCCGGGATTCCCCGTCGTCCCGGGGTTTTTCTGTGTGCGCGCAGCGCGTCCGCTGCGTCGCGAGGCTCCACTCACCCCCTGCGTCGAGGCATGAACGTATCTCTTACCGACCACCGCCCTGCCCGCGTGGGCGTGCTGGTCACCGCACTCCTGACCGCCTGCATCGCCTTCCAGCTCAACGCGAGCATGCTCAGCCCCGCGCTGAAGAGCATCGAGGACAGCCTCGGCGCCAGCTCCGCCGAGGTGGGGCTCACACAGACGGCGTTCTTCACGTCGGCCGCCCTGTTCTCGCTCTTCCTGCCGCGGCTCGGTGACGTCATCGGCCGCCGCAAGGTCCTGGTCGGCATGCTCGTCCTCATGGCCGCCGGCTGTGTGATCGCGGCGCTGGCGACGAGCGTGCCCGTGCTGTTCGCCGGGCGGATCGTGCAGGGCTTCTCCGGCCCGGTCGTCCCGCTGTGCCTGATCATGCTGCGCCAGGAGGTGACCGAGCCCAAGCGGTACGGCACCCTGCTCGGCGTGATCACCGCGGTCAACGGCGGCATCGCCGGCGTCGACTCGCTCGCGGGCGGGTTCCTCGCCGACGAGCACGGCTTCCAGTCCGTGTTCTGGGTCATGGCCGTCGTCGCCGTCCTCGCGGCCGCCCTCGCCGCGTTCCTGACCCCCGAGTCCAAGGTCCCCGGCGCGGACCGGATGGACTGGCCGGGCGTCGCTCTCCTCGTCGTGTCCGTCGGTTCGCTGCTCGTCGCCCTCAACGAGGCCGGCAAGCTCGGCGCCGCGAACTGGGGGCTCATCGCCGTCCTGGTTGCCGTCTCCGCCGCCGCGTTCGCGCTGTTCTGGCGGACCGAGGACCGCTCGGCGCACCCGCTGGTCGCCACCCGGCACCTGCGCCGGCGCGCCACCTGGGCGACCCTGCTCACCACCACCCTCACCATGACCGGCGTCTTCGCCGTCATGAACGGCCTGATCCCGGCGTTCGCCCAGGACGCCCAGGCCGGCCTCGGCATGGGCGCCGAGGGCTCCGCATGGTGGACCCTGACCCCGTACGCGCTGGCCGGCCTCGCCATGGGCCCGCTGGCCGGGCGCCTCGCGGCCACCCACGGCTACGGCCGCGTCCTGCGCATCGGCCTGGTCGGCTCCGCGGCCTCCGTCGTGCTGATGATCCTCACGATCCCCGCCCACTCGAAGGCCCTGCTGCTGGTGGCGTCGCTCCTCGTGGGCATCACCTACGCGGGCGTGGCGAACATCGTCCTCAACGGCCTCGGTATCGTCCTCTCCCCGCGCGAGAACCCGGGCTTCCTGCCCGGCCTCAACGCGGGCGCGTTCAACCTGGGCGCGGGCCTGAGCTTCGCCGTCCTGTACGCGGTGAAGACCGCGGTCCAGCCCGCGGACGACGCGGCGTCCGCCACGGGGTACACGTCCGGCATGATCGCGGGCGTGGTCATCCTGGCCGCGGCCCTGGCGACGTCCTTCCTCATCCCGAAGCCGGTTGCGGCCGAGGATGCGGCCTCGGCCGCGGTTGAGCCGGCGGCCGAGGCGCCGGTGCCGTCCCGCGGCTGACCGCCGCGCACGGCGCAGCAGAAAAACCCCGGCTTCCCAGCCGGGGTTTTTCGCATTCCGGGCCGTGCCCGGACGGGCTTGGCGGGGTTCGGCACCGCCGGTCCGCGCCGTGGTGGCTGAGCGCCGCCGCGGCGGATGTGTGAGGCCTGGCCTCACAACCCAGCCTTGAGCGCCGCTGCGGCGGCATCTGTGAGGCCTGGCCTCACAGACCACTGCCGGAGCTCGTGAGGCCCGGCCCCGCCCCGGCTCAGCGCGGCCCGTTCGCCCGGGCCGCCGCGAGGCCCTCGCCGTTCGCTGCCGCCTTAGGCGTCCTCCGGCCGTTCGCCGGTGCCGGGCGCTTGCCCGCCGCGGGCTCAGGTGTCTCGGCGGGCGGCAGCGGCGCGGCCGCCGTCTCCTTCTCCTTCGCCCCCTTCGACTGCGCCGCCTCCTGGATCAAGCGCGACCGCATCGCCAAGTACTTGGCGTTGAGTTCGTCGACCGGGGTGAACTTGCTGACGCCCCCCTCGCTGATCTTCGGTTCCTGGCGTTCCATGATGCGGACGTCCTGGACGTCCTGGATCCACTTCTCCATGTACAGGGACATCCAGGGCAGGATGCGGCGCAGCTTCTCCGAGCGGAGCACCGGCTTGAACGCCGGGTACTCGTACCAGCGCAGGATGTGCTCGGTGTGCCCGTCGTCGACGGGGACCAGCCACGACGTCGCCTCGAACTGCTCGGTGCGGACGTGCACCTGGCAGGGGAAGGTGAACGTGATGACGTAGTGCGTCGTGTTCTTGGGGTCCGCCTCGTCCTGGTGGTCGAACGAGTAGCGCATCGTCAGCCCGCCGGCCTCGGTCTCCAGCTTGTGGTTGACGATCTTCGTGGCCGAGAGGTAGCGCTCCTTGCCGTCGAGGCCCAGCTTGCGCGGGGTCCCGTAGAGGAACAGGTAGTCGATGTAGTTGAACCAGTGATCACGGTGGACGTACGTGATGTGGTAGAACTCGAGCAGGCTTTCGATGTAGCGGGTGTAGTGGACCGGGCGGGTCCAGTGCAGCGTCGAGTGGACCTTCGGGTTGTCGGCCACTTCCGGAGCCGCCTGGATGTCCGGCAGCTCCGCGCGCTCCTCGCCCCACCACAACCACACCAGGCCGTGGGCTTCTCGCACCGGGTGCACGGGCACCCGGAGCGAGCCGGGTATTCGGGCGCCCGACCCGAGCGAGGGTATGGCCTTGCAGCCGCCGTCGGGCCCGTAGCGGAAGCCGTGGTACGGGCACTCGACGGAGTTGCCCTTCATCCGGCCGTCGGCGAGGTTCGCGCCCTTGTGGGGGCAGCGCGCGCCCTGGCAGACGAGGTTGCCGTCGAGGTCGCGCCAGAGCACCAGCTCCTGGCCCATCCGGCGGACGCCCGTCGGCTTGTCGTTGCGCACCTCCTCGGCCGGGAGTATCGGATACCACTGGTTGGGGATCATCTCTCGTTCCTCCTCGGTGGATCGTGCTGCCGTCGGATCAGCCTTCGACTACCTCCACCACCCCCGTGTCGCCGTCGACCATGACCATGTCCCCGGTGTTGATGCGCTGCGTCGCGTACTTGGTGTTCACGACCGACGGCACGTGGAACTCGCGGGAGACGATCGAGCTGTGCGACAGCATCGAGCCGACGTCGGTGACGACGCCGCCGGCGATGGCGAACAGCGGGGTCCACGAGGCGTCGGTGTAGCGCGTCACGAGGATCTCGCCGGCCTCGAACTCGTCCGCCTGCCAGACGAGGTCCTCCACGATGCGGGCGCGGCCGATGACGCGCCCGGGGCTCGCGCCGAGCCCGCTGAGCCGGGCGCCGCCCGGGGCGGGGCGCACGGCCTGGGTGATGTCGTGCTCGCCGATGAAGGTCAGCGGCGGCTCCGGCAGCCGCTTGCGGTACTCGTGGAGGCGCCTGGCCTCGTCGATCCGCTCCCGGGGGAAGGCCTCCAGCTCTCCGGCTTCCCCGGCCAGATAGGCCCGCACGTCCTCGAAGTCCAGGTGGGCCACCTCGTCGAGCGAGTGCAGGACGCCCGCCTCCACCAGCCGCCGGCCCACCTCGTACACCACGTTCCGCACCAGCCAGATCGAGGTGATCATCGACATGCGGGTGGTCTCGCGCAGCTCGCTGCAGAGCGCGTACAGCGAGATGACCGTCTCGATCACCTTGCGCTGCGGCAGCGAGAGCTTCTTGAGGATCTCGCGGGAGTCGTCGTGGTAACCGCTGCTGCGCCGCAGGATGTCGTCGGCGGAGAAGCCGTCGGAGGCGTACCGCCGGATCATCTGGAAGATGTACGAGGGGTCGTCGATCCACCGCGGGTGGCTGAGCTCCATCTCCTGGTGGCCGCGGGTGCCGTTGGCGCGCAGGAACGGTTCCATGTGCCGCTCCCAGAAGACGGTGCCCTCGTCGTCCGCGCGCAGCGCCGCGGCGACGTTCTCCAGCGGCTCCTCGTTGATGATCTTCAAGACGCGGGAGCGGTCCTTGGCCGCCTGGGCGACGGCCCAGATCTCCTTCGCGGACTCCACGGTCCGCAGGCTGGACATGTCGGTCTTGATGCGGTTCTGCAGGTTCTGGCCCTCCTCGCCGAGCCACATCCGGCACAGCTCGGTGAGGATCCCGTAGAACCCGAAGGCGTTGATGTAGTACGGCATGTAGCCCACGTGGCTGTCGTGGAAGTAGCCGAGGTTGCGGGTGAGTTCGGCGTGCAGCTCGCGGCGGCCCATGCGCGAGAGGTCCAGCCGCCGTGCGCGGTCGAACTCGTAGAGCCGGGAGGCCACCATCTCCTTCGACCGCGACTTCATCCGCACCGCCTCGGCGGCCGTGCAGCGCAGCCAGTGCGCCGTGGACAGCACGTCCTCGATGCCGCCGGGGAACTTCCCGAACGGATTCACGTAATCGGCGAGCGACCGTCCTTCCCCTCCCGCCCCTCCCGCCCCTCCTTCTACGTCCTCACCCACGAACCGCTTGGTGAAGTGCCGCTGGTCGCGCGTCGGCAGGGCCTGGCCCAGGAGGTGGGCGCTGTAGGAGATGTTGAGGTAGACGTGGCCCTGGTAGTAGCCCATGTGCAGGTCGGCGTCGCCGGTGTCGCGGACGCCGAGGGCGGCGGCGCAGTCCAGGTGGACGTTCTTCTGGTAGTAGCGGGCGAAGCTCAGGCCGAGCGGCGTCATCAGCCCGACGAAGATCTCCCCGATGTCCATGCGGGACCACAGGGTGCCGTGCTGGACGGGGTCCGGCTGCTGCACCACGTACGGGCTGAGCGTCCCGGCGCGCGCCGCGTCGTCGCCGGGGAGCGGCCGGGTGGTGATCGGGCGGGTCTGGAAGAGGTGGAACACCCCGTCCCGCAGGCCCCATTCGACGTCCTGCTCGCTGCCGTAGTGCTCGCGCACCCGCAGCCCGAGCCCCGCCAGCTCGGCGAGCCGGGCGTGGTCCAGGCAGGGCACGCTGCGGTCGGCGGCGTCGACCTTCGTCATCCCGATCTTCCCGGGGGCCAGCGGCGCCCACTTGGCCACCTTGTAGCGCACGCGCTCCTCGACGACCTCCAGGCTGCGGTCGTCGACGACGAACAGGTCGCTGGAGACCCGCCCGGAGACCAGGCCCTCGCCCAGCCCCCGGCAGGCCTCGACGACCACGCGGTGCGGCCGGGCGCTGACGGGGTCGACGGTGAACAGCACGCCGCTGACGTCGCAGTGGACCATCTCCTGGACGACGACGGCCATCGCCTCGGCCGCGTCGCCGTCGCGGTAGGCGGTGGCCCGCGCGGACCACAGCGACGCCCAGCACTGCCGCACGGCGTCGAGCAGCGCCGCGTCGCCCGCCACGTCCAGGACCGTGTCGTGCTGGCCGGCGAAGGAGCGCGCCGCCGAGTCCTCCTTGAGCGCCGAGGAGCGCACGGCCACCCGCGGCCGCCCGAGCCGCTCGTAGGCGGCGAGGACCTCGTCGGCGAGCGGCGCGGGGATGCGGGTCGCCAGGATCAGCTCGCGGACCGCCCCGCCCTCGGCGCCCTCGATCTTGCCGGCCAGGCCCGTGTCGGCGAGGTAGCGCGCGAAGAGACCGGTGGTGAGGCAGAAGGCGGGCGGCACCGGCAGCCCCGCCGCGATCATGTCGGCGAGCCGGGCCGCCTTGCCGCCGAGGACGGCCGGGTCGGCGGTCCCGGTGCCGCCGAGGACGACGACGTCGCCGGTCTGCGGCGCGAGGGTCACGGGGTCAGTGGAACGGGTTGCCATGTCGGGCTCTCCTGGGGCGCTCGGGCCGTCGCGGGACGTGCGGGGTGCGGTGGCGGGGGCTACTTGCTGGTGGCCGTGAAGGCCCGGAACTGCTCGCCCGGCACGAGCCGGGCCGCCTCCACACCGGTGAACCCGGCGCGCTCCAGCTGCGCGACGAGCTCCTCCTCGCGGGGCAGCGGGCCGCCGAAGTCGGCGTAGGCGAACCAGAGGCTGAGGACGTCCAGGCCGATGTTGCCGCCCTGGCACGAGGTGGTGAGCAGGATCCTGCCGCCCGGCGCCAGCAGCGAACGGGCCTTCGCGAGCGCCGCCACGCGCTCGTCCTCGGCGAAGTAGTAGATGTTGTTGTGCATCGTCACCAGGTCGAACTGCGGCTCCAGGTCGAGGGTGCGCAGGTCGCCCCGGCGCGTCTCGACGCGGTCGGCGAGCCCCCACTCGGCCATGTTCTTCGTCGCCGTCTCCGCGACCTCCTCCTGCATGTCGATCGCGAGGGCCGACAGGCGCGGGTTCAGCCGCGCCGCGTGCCGGACGTGCACGCCGCTGCCGCAGCCGACCTCCAGCAGCCGCACGGGGTTGTCGCGGTCGAGGGTCCGGGCGACGGCGGCCTCGACGAGCGGCTCGATCACGCGCGTGGAGCGGGCGATGACGAGCCCGTCCTGGTCGCCCAGCGAGAAGCGCTCGCCGGTCGCCGCCATCCGCGGGCCGCCCAGCAGCACCGGCACGTGGAAGCGCAGCACCTCCTCCAGCGCGGCCGCCAAGGCGTCGTTGCCGGCCCGCGCGAGGGCCCGGGCGGGGATGCTCTTCAGCCGGTAGCAGCCCTCGCGCCGGTCCAGCTCGCCCAGGCGCACGCCCAGTTCGAGCCAGGCCCGCAGCCGCTGCTTGTCCTGCGCGGCGCCCAGCTTCTCGGCCAGCGACTCCAGGTCGCAGGGGCGCACGGCGAGGCAGCCGAGGACGCCGGAGCCCGCGGCCGAGGCGAGGAAGGCCGCCCGGTAGACGGGCGTGACGAAGCCCTTCGACACCGCGAGCAGCAGCGGCATCCGCCAGTTGCCGGCGATCCGCACCGCGGCCAGGGCGTCGCCGAGCGGCTCCCCCACGCGGTCCCTGACGCTCTTGACCAGGCTCAGTACGTCCATGAGGCGTTCCTTTGCTCAGAATCAGAAGGGGTCGTGGGGGCGAGCCGGGCGAGCTCGCCGCGCAGCTCCCGCAGCAGCCGCTGCCGCGCCGGGCCGCCGGCGGTGAGGAAGAAGTGGTCGCCCTGCACGTGGTGGCGCAGGAACGAACCCGCCGTGTACGGGCGCCAGGCCTCCACCTCGGCGGCGTCCGCGACCGGGTCGTCGCTCGCGGAGAAGGCCGTCATCGGGCAGTCCAGCGGGCGGCGCGGCCGCCACCGGTAGCCGTTGCAGACCCGCAGGTCGGCCCGGAGGACCGGCAGTCTGCGGTCCAGGTAGGCGCCGTTGAGCAGCGCCTGGTCGCCGTCGCCGAGCGCGCCGATGCCGGCGGCGAAGTCGCGCAGCCCGGCGTCCGGCAGCAGGTGCTCGGTGCGGTCCCCGTACAAGTGAGGCGCTCTGCTGCCGGAGACGAACAGGTGGCGCGGTCCGGGCTCGCCGAGGTCCCGCAGCGCGCACGCGACCTCGTAGGCCAGCAGGGCGCCCATGCTGTGCCCGAAGAACGCGTAGTCGCGGGTGATCCCCCGGCGCACGAGCTCGCCGGCGACGTCGGCGACGAGCGGCTCCGCGGACGTGTACGGCTCCTCGCGCATCCGCAGGCCGCGGCCCGGCAGTTGCACGGCCGCCACGTCGGCGACCGCGCCGCCGAGGTGCCCGCGCCAGTCGCGGTAGACGGAGGCCGTGCCGCCCGCGTACGGGAAGCAGACCAGCCGGGTCCCGGCCGTGCCCGCCGCGGGCGGCGGCGAGCCGAAGCGCGGGAACCACAGGGCGTCCCGGGGCGGGGCGGCGACGAGCGGCTCAGCGGGCGACATGCTTGCGTCCCTCCGCCGAGTCCAGCCACGCGACCGTGCGCCGCATGCCCTCCTCGAAGCCCACCGGGCTCTTGAAGCCGAACTCCTCCTGCGCGCGCCCGATCCCGTACGACTGGTCGCGGTCGAAGAGGTGCACGGCGTGGCGGGTGAGGACCGGACGGGCCTTGATGCCGAAGAGGCCGTAGAGCTTCTCCGAGACCGTCGCCACGGCGGTGGCCACCGGCGTCGGCAGGCTCAGCTTCGGCGGCGGCGCGCCCAGCCCGCGGGCGAGGGCCTCGATGTACTCGCGCCACGTGGTCAGCTCGGGGTCGCGCAGGTTGTACGCGCGCCCCGCCGTGGCGTCCGAGGCGCACGCGTCGATCATGGCGTCGACGGCGTTGCCCACGTACAGCAGGCCGGCCGGGACGCGGCCCTGGCGGATGTAGACCATCTGCTTGCGCAGCAGCAGGTCCGCGATCTCGATGACGAAGTCCTTGCTGCCGGGCCCGTAGACGGACACCGGGCGGATCACCGTCACCTGCACCCCGGTGCGCGCGGAGGCCTCGCGCACGGCCCGCTCGCCGAGCAGCTTGCTGCGGTTGTACGGCAGGCCGGTGTCGTGCGGCTCGGTGCTCTCGTCGCAGGGCCGCACGGGATAGCCGTAGACGTCGGTGGTGCTCACGTGCAGCACGCGCCGCACCGTGCCCGCGAGGGCCGCCGCCTCCACCACGTTCGCCGCGCCGGTGACGTTGATGCGCCGGAAGTCCTCCCAGGCGCCCCAGTCCGCGGACTTCCCGGCGCAGTTGAACACCTGCCGCACGCCGTCCGCGGCCCGCCGCAGGCTGCCCGGGTCGTCCAGGTCGCCGACGACGGTGTCGGCCTCGGAGCCGGCGAACCCCGAGCGGTCGCTGCCCTCGCGGACGAGCACGCGCACCCGGTGCCCGCGCTCGGCGAGGCGGCGGACGAGGTGCCCGCCGATGAATCCGCTGGCCCCGGTGACCAGGACGTCGGGCTGTCCGCCGGAGCCGGATGTTTCCGTGTTCTGCGTCGGCATGGGATCACACCAGAAGGTCGAGGGAGTTTTCGAGGTCGGTCTCGCTGTGGTCGACGTTGATGAAGAAGCGCAGGCGGCACTTGTCGCGCTCGACCGCCGGATAGCCGATGGGCATGACGTTGACGCCCTGCTCCAGCAGGGAGTTCGACAGCGCCATCGTCTTCTCCCAGTCGCCGGTGATGACCGGGATCACCGCGGACGCCCGCGACACCCCGATGTCCAGGCCGCGCTCCCGGGCCCCGGCGCGGAAGAAGTCCGACAGCTCGCGCAGCCGGGCCACGCGCTGCGGCTCCGCGCGCACCACCCGGATCGCCTCCAGGGCCGCCGCCGCGTTCGCGGGCGAGATGCCGGTGCTGAAGATGTGCAGGGGAGCGGTGAAGCGGAGGTACTCGACGATCGGCTCGCGGGCCGCGATGTAGCCGCCGAGGCTGCCGATCGCCTTGCTGAGCGTGCCCATCCACAGGTCCACGTCGGCCCGGTCGACGGGGAAGTGCTCGCCGATGCCGCGCCCGGTCGCCCCGAGCACGCCCACCGAGTGCGCCTCGTCGATCATCAGCATGGCGCCGTGGCGCTGCTTGACCTCGATGAACCGCGGCAGGTCCGGGATGTCGCCGTCCTGGCTGTACGCGCCCTCGATCACCACCAGCGCCCGCCGGTGCCGGCCGCGCAGCGCGGTCAGGATCCGGTCCAGGGCCTCCCAGTCGTTGTGCGGGAACGGCCGCCGCCGCGCGCCCGACAGGACGCAGCCGCGCACGGTGGAGTCGTGGCTCCACTCGTCGTGGACGATCAGGTCCTCCGGCCCGAAGAGGTGCCCCACCGTGGCCACGTTGGTGGCGTGGCCGCCCGCGAAGACGATCGCCGCCTCCGTGCCGAGGAACGAGGCGATCCCGGCGTCGAGCTCGTGGTGCAGCGGCGTCTCGCCGAACAGCAGCGGGGTCGCCGACGCCGACGTGCCGTACTGGTCGATGGCCTCCTTGGCGGCCCGGCGCACCTGCGGGTGGCCCGACAGCGCCAGGTAGTTGAAGGCGGCGAAGTTGACGACCTTGCGGCCGCCGATCGTCGCCTCGGCCGAGTTGAAGCCCTCGTGCGAGCGGCCGTACGGGTTGGAGCCGCCCGACCGGGCCTGCCGCAGCCGCCCCTGGAGCTCGGCGTACTCGGCCCACTCCTCGAACGCGTACTCCTGCTTCACCCGCGCAACCGCCGGCCGCGCGGGCTGCGGCACCACGGGCGGAACGGCCGGCGCCGGGGCGGGGGCGGCAGGCGGTACGGATCCACCGCCGTCGGCCAGCCGGTCCACCAGGTCCCGTACCGTCGGGTCCTCGGGAAGGTCACGGTGCAATTCGTCCATCCGATCGGGGAATTGGGCGGCGATGCTGCGCTGCAGATCGGTCCGCATCAGCGAGTCGAACCCCAGGTCCACCCCGAGGCGGGCGTACGGCGGGATCTGCTCGGCGGGGAAGCCGCAGATCCGCGCGATGTGGCCGAGGACGCTGCCCTCGACGGCGGGACCGGCGGCCGCGGGGGCGTACGGCTCCCGCGGCGCGGGGGCGGGCACGGCGGGGCCCGTCACGGCGGCGTCCTGCGCACGGTCCGCGGCCGGGGCGGTGAACCAGTACGACTCCCGCTCGAAGACCGCGTGCGGCACCGGGACGTGCCGCGGCGCCTCCTCGCCGTCGAGCGCGCCCCAGTCCACGGCGCCGCCCGCGCAGTGCAGCCGGCCCACGGACTGCAGGAGCGACTCCCACGCGTCGCCGCCGCGCCGCAGCGACGGCAGCCACAGCGGCGCCGGGCCGTCCGCCGCTCCGGGCTCGGCCGCCGTCATGGAGCGGCCCAGGTTGAGCAGCGTCGGGTGCGGGCCGATCTCCACGAACGCGTCGCAGCCGAGCCGGCGCAGCGTCGCGAACCCGTCGGCGAAGCGCACCGTGCCGAGCAGGTGCGCCCGCCAGTAGCCGCCGTCCGGACGGCCGGTGAGCTCGCCCGTCGCGTCGGAGATCCACGGGACGGCGGGCTCGGCGAACGCGATCCGGTCCGCGGCCTCCCGCAGCGGGTCCGCCGCGCCCGCCATCAGCGGCGAGTGGAAGGCGTGCGAGACGACCAGCGGCCGCACGGTCAGGCCGCGCCCGCGCAGGGCGTCGCCCGCCGCGGCGATCTCCGCGGCCGCGCCCGACAGCACCACGTGGTCACCGGTGTTGACCGCCGCGACCGCGACCGAGGCGAACTCCCCGGCCACCTCGCGGACCGCGGCCGCGTCGCCGGCGCACGCGATCATCGCGCCCTCGCCCGGCTGCTCGTCCATCAGCCGGCCGCGCTCCGCCGCCAGCACCAGCGCGTCCTCCAGGGACACCGCCCCGGCGACGGCCGCCGCGGCGATCGCGCCCGCGCTGTGCCCCAGCACGGCCGCCGGGCGCACGCCCAGCGACGTCCACACCCCGGCCAGCGCGGCCTCCAGGGCCACCAGGGCCGCCTGGCAGTACCGCGTGCTGCGCAGCAGCCCCGCGTTCTCCTCGTCGAAGAGCAGCTGCGTCAGCGGAACCCCGAGCAGCGGCTGCAGGACGGCGCCGGCCCGGTCGAGCGTGCGCGTGAACGCCTCGTGCGTGCCGTACAGCTCCTTGGCCATGCCCGTGTACTGGGTGCCCTGACCGCCGAAGAGGAACGCCACCTTCGGCTCGGGCCGGCCCAGCACGTGACCGCGCACCGCCGCCGTCGACGCCCGGTCCCGGACCAGGTCCTCCAGCGCGGCGTCCAGGTCCGCGGCCGACGCGCCCGTGACGACCGCGCGGTGGGCGAGGTGCGCCCGCCCCGTGTTCGCCGAGTGGCACACCTCCCGCAGGTCCGCGTCCGGACGAGCCGCGAGGTGCGTCCGGTACTGGCGGGCCAGCGCCGCCAGGGCGGTCGGCGTGTGCCCCGACAGGCACAGGGCGTGCCGCGGGCGCCGCACCGCCGGTGCCGGCGCGGGCGGCAGCTCCGGCGCGGCCTCCAGGACGACGTGCGCGTTCGCGCCGCCGAACCCGAACGAGCTCACCCCGGCCCGCGCCGTGTCCCGCACGGGCAGCGGACGGCGCTCCGTGGCCACCTCCAGGCCCGCCCCCTCCAGCTCCAGGCCCCGGTTGGGCGTCGCCAGGTGCAGCGACGGCGGCACCTGGCGGTACTTGGTGACCAGCGCCGCCTTGATGAGCCCCGCGATCCCCGCGGCCGCCTCCAGGTGGCCGATGTTCGTCTTCACCGAACCCACCAGGCACGGCTCCTCCGCCGCCCGGCCCCGCCCGTACACGCCCGCCAGCGCCTCCCACTCGACGGGGTCGCCGAGCGCCGTGCCCGTGCCGTGCGCCTCCACATAGCCCACCTCGGGAGCCGTGAGGCCCGACCGCTCCAGGGCCCGTGCCATCACCGCCCGCTGCGCCGAACCCTTCGGCGCCGTCAGGCCGTTGCTGCGTCCGCCGTGGCCCACCGCCGAACCGCGGATCACCGCGTGGACGCGGTCGCCGTCGGCCAGCGCCGCCGACAGCGGCTTGAGGTACACCAGGCCCACGCCCTCGCCGCGCACGTAGCCGTCCGCCGCGTCGTCGAACGTCCGGCAGCGCCCGGCCGCGGACAGCATGCCGCCCTGCGCGAACGCCACCGACAGCCCCGGCGTGATCAGCAGGTTCACCCCGCCGGCCAGCGCCGTGCGGCACTCGCCGGCGCGCAGGCTCTGGCACGCCATGTGGACGGCGGCCAGCGACGACGAGCACGCCGTGTCCACGGCGAGGCTCGGGCCGGCCAGGTCGAAGTGGTACGAGAGCCGGTTCGCCGCCACCGACTGGGCGTTGCCGGTCGCCGAATAGACGTCGACCGCCTCCAGGTGCGGCATCTGCAGCCCGGCGTAGTCGTGGCTGCTGATGCCGACGAAGACGCCGGTCTCGGTGCCCGCCAGGCGCGCGGGCGTGACGTGGGCGTCCTCGAAGGCCTGCCACGCCACCTCCAGCAGCAGCCGCTGCTGCGGGTCCATGCGCTCCGCCTCGCGCGCCGAGATCCCGAAGAACCGGGCGTCGAAGGCGTCGACGCGGTCCAGGAAGCCGCCGTGCCGCGGCGCCGCCACGAGCTCGGGGTCCCAGCGGTCGCGCGGCACCTCGCCGACGGCGTCGCGGCCGTCCAGCAGGAGCCGCCAGTAGCTGTCCACGTCGGGGGCGCCCGGGAAGCGGCAGCCCATGCCGACGATGGCGATCGGCTCGCCGGTCGCCTGAGCGGTGGGGGAGGAGGCCGCGGGCCGCGGCTGCGCCTTTGCGCCGAGGCGGGCGGCCACCGTGCGGACGGACGGGTGCTCGAAGACCAGGCCGGCGGGCAGCTCCCGCCCCAGCCGGTCGCCGAGTTCGGTGGCGACGGCCACCGCCTGCCGGGAGTCGAGCCCGAGGGAGGCGAAGGGCAGGTCCCGGTCGACCGCGGAGGCCGGCAGGCCGAGCCGCTCGGCGATGCGGGCGGCCAGCCAGGCTTCGATGTCGGCGGTGGACGGGGCGGCGCCGGCCGGCGTGGCCACGGGGGCCTTCGCCGTTACGGGCGCCTCTGCGGCCACGAAGGCCCCGGCGGAGGTGTCCTCACCCGCTCCGTCCCCGGCCAGCAGCAGTTCGACCAGCGTTCCCGCCTGCGGGTGCACCAGCAGCTCGCCCACCGGCAGCCGCACGCCGAACTCCCGTTCCAGGGCGCCCACGGCGTCCAGGAGTCCCGCGTAGTCCAGGCCGAGTTCGGCGAATCCGCGGTCGGCGACCTCGTCCGCGCCGGTCGCCCGGCGCAGCACGCGCGTGACGGCCTCCACCGCCGCCTCGCGGCCCGGGCGGACCGTGCGGGACGGTCCCGCGTCGTCGCGGACCACGCTCGCCGCCACCACGGACAGCTCCAAGCCCGTCAGGGCCGCCCGGCACGCCTGCCGCTGGATCTTGCCGCTGGTGGTCTTCGGCACCGTCGACCGCTTGAGGAGGACGACGGTGTGCGGCGCGACCTGGTGCTCCTCGGCGATCGCGGTCCGCAGCGCGGCCAGCGCCGCCGCCGGGTCGCCGCTGCCGAACTCGTAGGCGAGGGCGAGCTGTTCGCCCTGCTCGGTGGCGATGCCGAAGGCGGCGCCGCTGCCCGGGCGGACGGCAGCGGTCGCCTTCTCGGCGGTGAGTTCGATGTCGTGCGGGTAGTGGTTGCGGCCCTGCACGATGACGACGTCCTTGGTGCGGCCGACCACATAGAGCTGCCCGTCGCGCAGGAAGCCCAGATCACCGGTGCGAAGGTACGGGGTGGCGCCCTCGCCGGCGATGCGGGCGCCGAACACCTCGGCGGAGGCCTCGGGACGGCCCCAGTAGCCGCCGGCGACGTTCGGCCCCGCCACCCAGATCTCGCCGACACGGCCCTCCTCGGCCCGCCGGCGGCTCTCCGCGTCGACGACGGCGACCTCGACATCGGGCACGGGGGCGCCGCAGCCGACGACCCGGGTCACCCGCTCCGCGCCGTCCGTGGCGGGCCGCGCCTCGCCGCGGGCGAGCGCCCCGGCGTCGAAGGAGCCGAGGACAGGCGGCTCGGAGGCGCCGATGCCGGTCACCATCAGGGTGCCCTCGGCCAGGCCGTAGCAGGGCAGCAGGGCCCGCCGGTCGAAGCCGCTGGGCGCGAAGCGGGCGGCGAAGCGCTCCAGCGTCTCGGCCCGTACGGGTTCGGCGCCGTTGAGGGCGAGCCGCCAGTGCCGCAGGTCGAGGGCGTCGCGCTGCTCGTCGGTGACGCGGCGCAGGCACTGCTCGAAGCCGAAGTTGGGGGCGACGCTGGTCGAGGCCCGGGTCCGCGACAGCGTGTCGAGCCACAGCAGCGGCCGCCGGACGAACGTCGCGGGCGCCATCAGATGGGCGGGGAAGCCGCCGTAGAGCGGGGTGAGGATGCCGCCGATGAGCCCCATGTCGTGGTACGGCGGCAGCCAGGACACCATCCCGGAGTCCTCGTCGTGCTCCAGGCGCAGATGGATGGAGCGCAGGTTGCGGACGAGGTTGCTGTGGGTGACCATGACGCCCTTGGGGTCCGCCGTGGACCCCGAGGTGTACTGCAGGAAGGCGAGGGAGTCGCCCGACGTGCCCGGCTCGTGCCAGGCCGCGGCGTCCGCGGGCCCGAGGTCGGCGGCCGTCAGCCACGTGAGCCCGGCCAGGCCGAGCGCGGAGATCTCCTCCGGCTTGGCGCGGGCCGCGTCGCGGACGTCGGCGGTGGTGTAGGCGTGCGTGGCCCCGGAGTCCCGTGCGATGGCGGCGAGCCGCGGCATGGTCTGGCCGAAGCGCGCGCTGTCCGGCGGGTAGGCGGGCACGGCGACCGCGCCGGCGTACAGGCAGCCGAAGAAGGCCGCGATGTAGTCCAGGCCCGGCGGGTGGAGCAGCAGGACGGGCTTGCCGCTCAGGTTCTCGCGCAGCAGCCGCCCCGCGACGGTGCGGGCGCGCAGGTCCAGTTCCCCGTAGCGCACCGACTCGCTCGCGTCGTCGGCACCGTGGAGGAAGCGGTAGGCGAGCGCGTCGGGCGTCCGGTCCGCGCGGCACCGGAGCAGCGCGGCCACGGTCTCCGGTTCGCCGCCCGGCCAGGGCTTCCCGATCGGTCCTCGGCTCAAGATGGTCTCCGTCATGTGCTGGCAGTGCCGGCAGGCTCTGCGGTGGGCTGTGCCGTCTCGTGGTCAAGGCGCCGGTAGTCGGTCTTGCCGTTGGCGTTGTGCGGGAGCCGGTCCAGGCAGGTCGCCGTGTGCGGCAGCATGTAGCGGGGCAGGAGGCGGGCGCAGTGCTGCTTGAGCCGCACCAGGCCGGGCTTCGCCGCGCCGGGCCGCAGCGTGTAGTAGAGGGCGATGCGGCCGGAGGAGCCCTCCTGCGGGTCGGCCTTCACCACGACCGCGGCCTCGGCGACGGCGGGGTGGGCGAGCACCGCGGCCTCGATCTCGCCGAGTTCGACGCGGTAGCCGCTGAGCTTGACCATGCGGTCCTTGCGGCCGCGGTAGACGAGCTGCCCGTCCTCGTAGCTGACGAGGTCGCCGGTGGGGTGGCGGCCCTGGCAGTGGAAGGCGGCGGCGGGCTCGTCGGGGCGCCGCCAGTAGCCCGGGGTCACGCAGTCGCCCTCGACGACGAGTTCGCCGATGGCGCCGGGCACGTGGACGGCCCGGCCGTCCACGACGACGCTCACGCGGGCGCCCGTGATCGGTGCGCCGATGGGCACCGGCGTGTCGCGCAGCAGGTCCTCGGGGCGCACCCGGTGGTAGGTGCAGACGTTGGTCTCGGTCGGCCCGTAGAGGTTGTACAGGGCCGTTTCCCCGGGCAGCCGGTCCGCGAGGGCGCGCAGCTGCGGGATGGGGAAGACCTCGCCGGCGAAGAGGACGTAGCGCAGGCTCCGGGTGACGGCGGGGGTGAGCGCGCCGGACGCGGTGAGGAGGTGCAGCACGGACGGCACCGAGTACCAGACGGTGACCCCGTGCTCGTGGATGCCCGCGGCGAGCGCGGTGACGTCGCGGGCGGCGGCGTCCGGCACGATCCACACCGCGGCGCCGACCGACAGGGCGACGAACAGGTCGAAGGTGCTGAGGTCGAAGTTGAACGACGCGTGGTTGGCGAAGACGTCGCCGGGTCCCACGTCGAGCTCGGTGCGGGCCCAGCCCACGAAGTTGGCCAGGTTCCGGTGGGAGATCCGGACGCCCTTGGGCACGCCGGTCGACCCCGAGGTGTAGAGGATCGCGGCCAGGTCGGACGGCTGCAGCGCGGGCAGGATCGTCACCCGCCCTGGCCGGACCCGCCCGAAGTCGTCCCAGCGGTGGACGGGAACGCCGCAGAAGTCGCCGTCCGGCACCTCGCCCGTGGTGACGATCGCCTCCAGGGAGGCGGGCGGCATACGGCCCGCGAGCTGCTCCAGGCGGCGGGCGTCGGTGAAGAGCACGACCGGCTCGGCGTCCTGGAGGATGGTCTCCACCCGGCCTGCCGGCTGTCCGCCGTCCAGGGGGACGTACGCGCAGCCCGCCTGGACCGCGGCCACGATCGCCGCGGCGTAGCGCGGCTGCTTGTCCGTCCAGATCGCGACCCGGTCGCCGGCCCGGACCCCGAGGTCGAGGAGCCGGCAGGTGAGTGCGTCGACGGCGGCGGTGAACTCGCCGTAGGTGAGGGGGTGTTCGCCGGTGAAGGCGGGCCGTCCGGCCTGCCCGGCGGGGAAGTCCCGCCGCAGCTGGATCACGCCGGCGCCTAAAGCGCCCATGGTGGTGTGCATGGTGTGTGCACTTCCTCGCTCACTCGGATCGCGGCAGGACGCCGGTCTCCGTCGCTGACTCGATGAAGATCCCGGTCGCGAGCTCCAGGTCCTGCGGCGTGTGCTCGCAGGTGACGCTGACCCGCAGGCGGGCGTCGCCGAGCGGCACGCCCGGGTAGACCACGGTCTGGCAGAACAGGCCGCGCGCCCGCACGGCGCGGCCCATCTCCATGGCCTTGCGCTCGTCCCCGATGACGATGGGGAGGATGGCGCTCTCGGTGCGCTCCAGGTCGAAGCCGGCCTTGCGGAGCCCGTCCCGGAGCGTGGTGATGTTGGCCCACAGCCGTTTGAGGCGCTCGGGCTCGGCCTCGATGACGTCGAGCGAGGCGATCAGCCCGGCCGCGACCCCGGCGGGGATGTTGGCGGCGAAGACGTACGAGTTCGAGTAGTACCGCAGGTACTCGACGACCTCCTCCTCGCCGACGACGAAGCCGCCCATGCCGGCGAGGGCCTTGCTCATGGTGCCCAGTTCGAGGTCGACCTCGCCCTTGAGGCCGAAGTGCTCGGCCGTGCCGGAGCCGCGCGCGCCGAGGACGCCGGTCGCGTGCGCGTCGTCGATCAGCACGCGGGCGCCGTACGCCTTGGCCAGCCGCACGATCTCCGGCAGGTCGCAGACGTCGCCGTGCATGCTGAACACGCCGTCGGCGACGATCAGCGTGCCGCCGCCCGTGCCCTGCTCCGCGCCGCGGCGCAGCACCTGCTCCAGGTCCCGCATGTCGTTGTGCCGGTAGATCCGGCGGATGCCGCCCGACAGCCGGCTGCCGTCGACGATGCTCATGTGGTTGAGCTTGTCGACGACGAGCGTGTCGTAGCTCTTGACCAGGCCCGAGATGGCGCCGAGGTTCGCCGCGTAGCCGCCGGGGTAGACGATCGCCGCCGGGCGCTGCTTGAAGGCGGCCAGGCGCCGCTCCAGCTCCTTGTGCAGCATGTTGGTGCCGCCGATGAAGCGGGAGCCGGTGTGCGTGGCGCCGTAGGCGCGGGTCGCGTCGCACACGGCGTCGACGACGCGCGGGTGGTTGGCGAGGCCCAGGTAGTTGTTCGAGGCGAACATGAGGAACTCGCGCTCGCGGCCCTCCAGTTCGTCGTAGATGACGGCCCGGTTCTCGCAGCGGGAGACCAGCGGCATGCCGTACCAGTACAGCCGCTCCTCCTCGCGCCTGCGCCGGTACGCCCCGAAGCTGCGGGCCTTGGCGAAGAGGTCGGGGTCGCGCTGCTCGGTGAAGTCCTTCATCGAGCGGTCGTCCCAGGCGCCGTCCCCGGCCGCCGCGGGCCTCTCCGCCCCGCCGGCCGCCGGCGCGAGCAGCGCCGTGAGCTCGGCGGCCAGGCCGCGCAGGGTCTTCGCGGTGACGGTGCCCACCACGCTCTCCGGCAGGCCCAGCTCCTGCGCGGCCTCGGCGACCAGCGAGGTGAGGATGACGGAGTCGATGCCGAGCTCGCTCTCGAAGTCGGCGTCGAGGGCCAGGTGGCTGCGCTGGTACTGCGTCTGCCGCACGGCCCCGGCGAGCACCGCCTCCAGGACGGGGTCCGTGCCCTCCGGCCCGGCCGCGGGCCGCGCCGCCGCGGAGGGCAGGCCCAGCGCGCCCTCCACGCAGGCGACGAGCTCGCGGATCGTCGTGACGTCGCCGGGCAGCCGCTCCGCGATGCCGAATTCCTCGCCGACCGACACCAGGATCGACTCCAGGATCACCGAGTCGATGCCGAGGTCGGCCTCGAAGTGGCTGTCGGGCAGCAGCCGGGCCTCGTCGTAGAGGGTCCGCTCCGCGACGATCCCCACGACCTTCCGGTGGATGCGCACGGTGTCCTGCGGGCCGTCCATGAGGTGTGTCATGCGGAGGCCGTCCCTTCGCCTGTCTGCAGCCGGCCGACCAGGTCCGAGATCGCGTTGACGGAACGGAAGTTCGCCAGGGAGATCTGCCGCAGCGGGATGGTGATCCGGAACTCCTGCTGCAGGTAGTGGACCAGGTCGAAGACGCCCGCCGAGTCGATGATGTTCAGCTCGTCGATGGGGGTGTCCGGCTCCAGCCCGTCGGCGTCGCCGTCCATCCAGACCTCGACGATGTAGTCGGTGATCAGTTTCTGAGGGGTCATCGCTTTCCTTGCCGTCAGTCGCGGTCGAGGGCGGGCCAGGTGAGCGCCGTCGCCCCCCAGGTGAGGCCGCCGCCGAAGGCGGTCAGCAGCAGCCGGGCCCCGGGCCGCAGCGTCCCCTCGGCGTGGGCGTGGTCGAGGGCCAGGGGAATGGAGGCCGCGGCCGTGTTGCCGACCTCGGCGATGTTGCCGGCGCAGCGCTCCTGCGGAAGGCCCAGCTCGTCGGCCAGGCGGGCGGTGATTCTGTGGTTGGCCTGGTGGCTGACGAGGCGGTCGACGTCCGCGACCCGCCACCCGGCGCGGTCGAGCACCGTGCGCGCCGAGGCGCTCATGCGCTGCACGGCGAGCCGGAAGACCTGCTTGCCCTGCATCCGGAAGTAGTGGTCCGCCGCGGCCGGCGCGTGCGGGCGCCGCTCGGACCCGCCGGCCGGCACCGTGATCAGCTCCAGGCCCTCGCCGTCGCTGCCCAGGTCGAACGGGCCGAGCGCGCCGGCCTCGCCCTCCGTGCCGGGCCGCAGCACCAGCGCCCCCGCCCCGTCCCCGAAGATCACCGCGGTGGAGCGGTCGGCCGGGTCGAGGATCCGGGAGAACGTCTCCGCGCCGATGACCAGGGCCCCTTCGGAGGCGCCGAGCGCGATGAGCCCCGCCGCGGTCGCCAGGGCGTAGACGAAGCCGGAGCACACCGCGGCGACGTCGTACGCCGCGACGCTGCCGAGGCCCAGCTTGGCCGCCACGGTGGGCGCCGTCGCCGGGCACGGCCGGTCCGGTGTCGTCGTCGCCACGACGAGCGTGTCGACGGCCCGGCCGCCCGCGGACTTCAGGGCCTTCGCGCCGGCCCCCGCCGCCAGGTCGGACGTGGCCATCGAGTCCGGGGCGAAGTAGCGCTGCCGGATGCCCGTACGGGTCCGGATCCACTCGTCGGAGGTGTCGAGCGCGGCCACCAGCTCCGCGTTGGTGACGGGCACCGGCGGCAGCGCGCTGCCCACGCCGGCCACCACGGCCGCCCGCGTCACCGGGCACCGCCGCGGGCCCGGCGACCGCACCCGGCACGCCGTGCGTTTCCTGCATTCCCGAAAGGTGTGCGAACCACGAGAGCGCTCCTCCACTGCGGACGGCTCCGGCGTGCCGAGTCTGCTCACCCGGGCTGACCGGACGCTGACGGATGGCTGACCCGCGGCGGGGTCAGGAATCCGTCAGCCCGCCGTCAGCGCGGCCGTCCAGACTGACCGGCACACCGCGCCGGACGGCGTGCACGCTCACGAAAGGCGGACGCACCATGAGCCCTGTCTACGACAAGCTGGTGGACCTGCTGGTCGACCGCTTCGCGGTGGACCGCGGCACCATCGGCCCGGACGTGACCTTCGAGGAACTGGAGATGGACTCCCTCTTCCTCGTGGAACTCCTCCTCGTCATCGAGTCCGAGTTCCAGGTGAAGATCGGAGAGGAGGCCGCCGCACCGACCGACACCATCGCCACCGTGGTGAAGGTGATCACGGACGAGATCGCGGCCACGGCGCCGTGAGCGCCACGACAGCCGCGGGCACCGGGGGCGCCGTGCCGGCCGCGCGCCCCGCCGCCCCCGTCGCCGTCACCGGGCTCGGCCTCGTCACCGCGGCCGGCATCGGCACCGAGGCGACCTGGGACGGAGTCTGCGCGGGCGTCTCCGCGGCCGCCCGCAACCCCGCCCTCGACGGGCTCCCGGTCGACATCTCCTGCACCGTCCCCGGCCTGGACCCCGCCCGGCACGTCGGCCGCCGCAGCGTCCTGATGCACGACCGCTTCACCCAGCTCGCGATCGTCGCCGCCCGCGAGGCCGTCGCCGACGCCGGGCTCGACCCGCGGCGGTGGGACGGCGCGCGCGTCGGCGTCGTCGTCGGCTGCGGCCTCGGCGGCGTCAGCACCTGGGAGGAACAGCACCGCCGGATGCTCGAAGGCGGCCCCGGCAAGGTGTCCGCGCTCCTCGTCCCGATGCTGGTGCCCAACATGGCCGCCGGCAACCTCGCCATCGACCTCGGCGCCACCGGCCCCAACTTCGTCACCGCCACGGCCTGTTCCTCCGGCGCCACCGCCATCGGCACCGCGGCCCAGCTGCTCCGCGAGGACGCCTGCGACATCGTCGTCGCCGGCGGCGCGGAAGCCGGCATCAGCCCCCTGATGGTCACCGGGTTCGCCCAGATGGGCGCGCTCTCCCGCAGGCTGGACGAACCCGCCGCCGCCTCCCGGCCCTTCGACGCCGGCCGCGACGGCTTCGTCATCGGCGAAGGCAGCGGCATCCTCGTCCTGGAGCGGGAGGCCGACGCCCGCGCCCGCGGCGCCCGCGTCCGCTCGCTCCTCGCGGGCTACGGGGCCTCCGCCGACGCCCACCACCTCACCGCGCCCGAACCCGAGGGCAGGGCCGTCCTCGCCGCCGTCCGCGCCGCGCTCCGCCAGGCGGACGCGGCGCCCGGCGACATCGGCCACGTCAACGCCCATGGCACCTCCACCCGCCTCAACGACGCGGTGGAGGCCGCGACCCTGCGCCGCGCCCTCGGCGACGGCGCGGCGGTCACCTCGGCCAAGGGCGTCCTCGGGCACACCCTCGGCGCGGCGGGCGCGATCGAGGCCGCGCTGACCGTCCTCGCGGTCGAGCGGTCGCTGGTGCCGCCCACGGCCAACCTCGTCCAGCTCGACCCGGACGTCGAGCTGGACGTCGTCGCGGGGTCGCCCCGCAAGGCGTCCATCGACGCGGCGCTCTCCACGTCGTTCGGATTCGGCGGCCAGAACGCGGCGCTGGTCTTCACGGCGGCGTGATGCCGTTCCGGTGGATCCGGTACACGCGGCGGCGCCGGCCGGCGCGGATTCCGCCGGACCCGCACCGCTGTGGCGGATCGCCGTTGCGGCGGCAGGGGTTCGGCCGGCTCCGGCGGAAGGCAGGAGCCGCCGTCACCGGGGAAGACCCGCGCGGCGGGGGAGAAGTCCGCCGACCCGGCAGAGGAGAAGTGCCCGCCCCGCGGCGGGAGGAGGATGCGCCGGCTTCGGCAGAAGGAAGGAGCCCCCCGCACCGGGGAGACCCGCGCGGCGGGAGAAGACTCTGCCGGCCCCGGCAGAAAGGAACCCGCCGCCACGGCGGGAACCCCCGCGGCGAGGGTCCGGCGGAATGCGCGATCACCGCTACCCACACGGAAGGCAGGCCCGGCCATGACACTGTCCGTCCCGGAGGACGACCTCCGGGAACTCGAACTGCAGGTCCAGCGCGCGCTCGCCGCAGGCGACCCCCGCGGGCTGACCGTCCTCGGCTACGGCGAGGTCACCCTGGTCCTCGCCCTGGAGACCGGCCGCGGCGCCTTCGCGTGCAAGCGGCTCCCCGTCTTCGACGGCCACAAGCGCTACGAGGCCTACGGGCACACCCTCGACCAGTACACGGCCCGCCTGTCCGCGGCCGGCGTCCGCGTCGCCGAGACCCGCCTGTGGGACACCGCACTGCCCTCCGGGAAGACGGTCGGCTACTGCGTCCAGGAGGCCCTGCCCGGCAAGCGGCTCGTCTCGCGCCTCCTGCACAGCGAGGGGCGGGACTGGGCCGAGGACTTCTTCGCCCGCTTCCTCGACACCGTGCACGGCGCCGTCTCCCCGTCCCTGGGCCTGGACGCCCAGGCCTCCAACTGGATCGACCTCGACGGGGACCTCGTCTACCTCGACGTCACCTCGCCCCTGATGCGCGACGCCCGCGGCCGTGAACTCCTCGACGTCCGGCTGTTCTTCACCTCGCTGCCGTGGATCCTGCGCGACGCCGTCCGCATCGCCATGGCCAAGTCCATCTTCGACAAGTTCTACTCGCCGCGCGGGGTCGTCCTCGACTTCCTCGGCAACCTCCACAAGGAGAAGCTGGCCGCCCTCGTGCCCGGCTTCCTCGAACAGGCCAACGCCCGCATCACGCCGGCGCTCACCGCCGGGGAGGTCGCCAAGTACTACAAGGGCGACGCCGCGATGTGGGAGCTCATCCAGCGGCTGCGCAAGGCCGACCGCGCCTGGCACCTCAAGGTCCGCCGCCGCCCCTACCCCTTCCTGCTGCCGCCCGATGTCGACCGCTGACGCCCTCCTCCCGGCCCCGCCGCGCCCCCGCGCCGGCCGGCTCGCCGGGGAGACGCTGACCCTCGACCCCGCCCGGCCGCTGCACCTCGCGCCGCTCGACGGCGGGCTCACCGCGGCCGTCGTCTCCATCGCCTGGCTGCGCGCCCGGGGCGACGCCGCCCA
>NZ_PXWG01000097.1 GCF_003011965.1 Streptosporangium nondiastaticum | reverse complement strand
CGCCCCGCCGCCGCGGGCCCGGGCGCCGCCGCTCCGGGCCCGCCCGCGGGCTCCCCGCCCGCCTTCCCGCCCCGCCCCGGCAGGAACGTGGCAGGAATGCCCGGCCCGGCACCAGGAAGGCCGGTTTCGGCGTCGTGGGGCGTCCGGCGGGACGGCGGTCGAGCGGTCACGGTGCGGTCCTCCTCGGGAGCTCCCGGCCGTCGGTGCCGGGAGCGGAATCGGTGGTGCCGGCGGAAGCCTCCGGCGCGGGCGGTGCCCCGTTCACCGGCTCGGCCGCCCCGGCGGCGTCGGCGGAGGCGGCCGGTTCCGCCAGGCGGCGGATGGCCGCCATCGGGACCACCAGCCAGTCCGGCCGGTGGCGGGCCTCGTAGAGGACCTCGTAGACGGCCTTGTCGGTCTCGTGGGCGCGCAGCAGCTGCGGCTCCTCGCGCGGGTCGCCGTGCACCGCGCCGTAGCCCTCGCAGAACGCGGCGCGGGCGCGCTCCGGCCAGCTGGTGCCGGCCGCCCGGCCGACCGCCGCCGCGTAGTCGAAGGAGCGCAGCATCCCGGCGACGTCGCGGGCGGTCGGCTGCGGGCGGGTGCGCTCGGCCAGCGGGCGGGCGGGCTCGCCCTCGAAGTCGATGATGGCCCAGCGGCCGTCCTCGGCCGTGCGCAGGGCCTGCCCGAGGTGGAGGTCTCCGTGGATGCGCTGGGCGCGCCACGTGCGCCCGGCCCGGCCGAGGGCGGCCAGGTCGTCGTAGGCGCCGCGCAGCGCGGCCCGGTAGGGGCGCAGCGCGGGGACGGCGTCGGCGGCGATGTCGAGGCGGCGGGTCATGGCGGCGGCGAGGTGTTCGAGCTGGGGGCGGCGCAGCACGACCGTGGGCAGCGCCTCGGCGAGCGCCCCGTGCACCTCGGCGGTGGCGTGGCCGAGGGCGCGGGCGGAGGCGGTGAAGTCGGCGCGGACGGCCAGGGCGCTGAGGGCGAGCTGCCAGCCGTCGGCGGAGCCGGGCAGGTAGGGCTGGAGGACGCCGAGCGTCATGGGCTCGGCGCCCGCGCCGGGCACGACGGCCTCGAACCAGGCGGCGGGCGCGGGCACCCGGGCGCAGCCGGTGCCGGCGAGGGCGCGGGGGAGTTCGAGGTCGGGGTTGGTGCCGGGGCAGACGCGGCGGAAGAGCTTGAGGATGTACGTTTCGCCGTAGACGACGGAGGAGTTGGACTGCTCGGCGCCGATGAGCCGGGGGGCGAGCCCGGCGCCGATGACGACGCCCTCCTCGCGCGTGAAGCGCAGGGGGCCGAGCCGGCCGGGCAGCCGCAGCCGCTCCAGGAGCAGGGTGGCGAGCCGGGGGTCGGCCAGGCCCTCGTAGACGGCGCGGCCGTGCAGCGGGCCGCCGACGGGGCGGCCGATGAGGGCGGGCGCCAGGTGCGGCGGCAGGACGTCCTGCACGCCGAGCAGGAGTTGGTAGCAGTCGTCGGTGCCGGCGTGGATGGCGGGCCCGGGGGCGCCTTCGGACCGGGCGGCGCCGGGCGAGCCGGGCTGCTGGGCCCGCACGAGCAGGTGGAGCAGGCCCGGGGCGGTGGTGCCGGCGTGGTGCGGCAGCAGCTCGGTGGCCGCCACGAGCGTGAAGCCGGTGATGAGGCGGCCCTTGCCGGCGAACCAGCGCTGACGGGGCAGCCACTCGGAGAGCAGCGGCACCAGCGACCCCAGCAGCCCCGCGTCGGCGGTCTCCGCCTCGGGGGCGGGGGCCGCGGGGGCGGCACGGACCGAGGACAGCAGCGGGCCGGGGGCGGCGGAGGCCCCCCGGCGTCCGGTGCCCCGGCGGGACGGTGCAGCGTCCGACATGGCGTCGCGTCCTTTCCCCGGGGCGTGGCATATGGGGCAAAGTGTCCCGGATCGTGGTCCCGGATTGCGGCATTGACCTGTACGCGGTGCTGGGGTCCCCGGCCGGGGCCGGGGTGTCGGGCGGGATCGTCCGTTGCGGTCAGCGCCTGCGGCCCTTGGTGCGGCGCGCGCGGCGGCCGGGGTGCGGCCCCTGCGGCGGTCCCCGAAGCGGAGGCGATCCGTTCGGCCCGGCTCGTGCGTAGTAGTACGAGTTCCCAGGGTTGCCGGGGGAAAACCGCCCGTGCGCGGCCGGCCGGCGGGCGCCGGCGCGCACGGGAGCGCCTTCAGTGGCCGGCCGGCGGCGGCGCACCACGGCGGAGCCGGAACCAGTAGAAGCCGTGACCGGCCAGGGTCAGCAGGTAGGGCAGTTCGCCGATGGCGGGGAAGCGCACCCCGCCGATCAGCTCGACGGGATGCCGGCCGCCGAACGCCCGCAGATCGAGCTCGGTCGGCTGTGCGAAGCGGGAGAAGTTGTTCACGCACAGCACGATGTCGTCCTCCCGCTGCCCCGGCAGCCGCACTTCGCGCAGGAACGCGAGCACGGCCGGGTTGCTGGAGGTGAGCTCGGTGTACGAGCCGAGCCCGAACGCCGGGTTCTGCTTGCGGATCTCGATCATCCGGCGGGTCCAGTGCAGCAGCGACGAGGGGCTGCTCATCGCCGCCTCGACGTTGGTGACCTGGTAGCCGTAGACCGGGTCCATGATGGTCGGCAGGTAGAGCCGGCCGGGATCGCAGGAGGAGAAGCCCGCGTTGCGGTCGGGCGTCCACTGCATCGGCGTGCGGACGCCGTCGCGGTCGCCGAGCCAGATGTTGTCGCCCATGCCGATCTCGTCGCCGTAGTAGAGGATCGGCGAGCCGGGCAGGGAGAACAGCAGCGCGGTGAACAGCTCGATCTGGTTGCGGTCGTTGTCGAGCAGCGGGGCGAGCCGCCGCCGGATGCCGATGTTGGCGCGCATCCGCGGGTCCTTGGCGTACTCCGCGTACATGTAGTCGCGCTCTTCGTCGGTGACCATCTCCAGCGTCAGCTCGTCGTGGTTGCGCAGGAAGATGCCCCACTGGCAGCGCGACGGGATGGCCGGGGTCTTGGCCAGGATTTCCGAGACCGGGTAGCGCGACTCCCGGCGCACGGCCATGAAGATGCGCGGCATCACCGGGAAGTGGAATGCCATATGGCATTCGTCGCCGCCGGACTCGTAGTTCCCGAAGTAGTCGACGACGTCCTCGGGCCACTGATTGGCTTCCGCCAGCAGCACGGTGTCCGGGTAATGGGCGTCGATCTCCGCCCGGACGCGCTTGAGGAACTGGTGCGTCCGCGGCAGGTTCTCGCAGTTGGTGCCCTCCTCGGCGAAGAGGTACGGCACCGCGTCCAGCCGGAAGCCGTCGATGCCGAGGTCCAGCCAGAACCGCAGCGCGGCCAGGATCTCCTCCTGCACCGCCGGATTCTCGTAGTTGAGATCGGGCTGGTGCGAGAAGAAGCGGTGCCAGTAGTACTGCTTGCGGACCGGGTCGAAGGTCCAGTTCGACGTCTCCGTGTCCACGAAGATGATGCGCGCGTCCGGATAGCGCTTGTCGTCGTCCGCCCAGACGTAGTAGTCGCCGTAAGGGCCGTCGGGGTCGTTGCGCGACTGCTGGAACCACTCGTGCTGATCGCTCGTATGGTTCATGACAAAGTCGATGATGACGCGCATGCCGCGCTGGTGCGCCGCGTCCACGAACTCCACGAAGTCGGCCAGGTCGCCGAACTCCGGCAGCACCGCGGTGTAGTCGGAGACGTCGTAGCCGCCGTCGCGCAGCGGCGACTGGAAGAACGGCGGCAGCCACAGGCAGTCGACGCCCAGCCACTGCAGGTAGTCCAGCTTGGCCGTCAGACCCTTGAGGTCGCCGATGCCGTCGCCGTCGCTGTCCTGGAAGGACCGTACGAGCACCTCGTAGAAGACGGCTCGCTTGAACCAGTCGGGATCCAGGTCCTTGGCCGGAGTGTCCTCGAAGGTGTCGGGGACGGGCTCATTGACGATCATGGTGTGGGTGACCCTCCGATCGGTGAGGACGGTCGCAGCGAGAACACGTGCGCGGGCGCGAGGGAACGGCCCGGCTCGAGGCGCACATAGTTGTCCCTGCCCCAGTGATAGGTCTCTCCGGTGAGCTCGTCGCGCACCGGGACGGACTCATGCCATGCGAGGCCGAGTTCCGGCATGTCCAACGAGACCGTGGCCTCGTGGGTGTGGTGGGGGTCGAGGTTGACAACGGTGAGGACGCACGAGCTGCCCGCACGCTTGGAATAGGCGATGACGGCGTCGTTGTCGGCGTGATGGAAACGCAGGTTGCGCAACTGCCGCAGGGCGGGCTGCCGCCGTCGCAGCCGGTTGAGCAGGGTGATCAGCGGGGCCAGACTGCGCCCCTCGCGCTCGGCGCCCTCCCAGTCGCGCGGCCGCAGCTGGTATTTCTCCGAGTCCAGGTATTCCTCGCTCCCGGGGTGCACCGGAGTGTTCTCGCACAGCTCGTAACCGGCGTAGACGCCCCAGGAGGGGGAGAGCGTCGCGGCGAGCACGGCGCGCGCCTCGAAGGCGGCCCGCCCGCCGTGCTGCAGATAGGCGTGCAGGATGTCCGGGGTGTTCACGAAGAGGTTGGGACGCATCAGCGCCGCCGACTCCCCGGACAGCTCCGTGAGATAGTCGGTGAGCTCCTGCTTGGTGTTGCGCCAGGTGAAATAGGTGTACGACTGCTGGAAACCGATCGCGCCGAGCGTGCGCATCATCGCGGGCCGGGTGAAGGCCTCGGCGAGGAAGACCACGTCCGGATCGGTGCGGCCGATCTCCGCGATCACCTTCTCCCAGAAGACCACCGGCTTGGTGTGCGGATTGTCGACCCGGAAGATCCGCACCCCCCGCTCCATCCAGAACCGCAGCACGCGCAGGCTCTCCCGGAGCAGCCCGTCGAAGTCCTCGTCGAAGGCCAGGGGATAGATGTCCTGGTACTTCTTGGGCGGGTTCTCGGCGTAGGCGATCGTGCCGTCGGCGCGGTGGCGGAACCACTCGGGGTGCTTGGCCACCCACGGGTGGTCCGGCGAGCACTGCAGCGCGAAGTCCAGGGCCACCTCCATGCGCAGCTCGCGGGCGCGCGCGACGAAGTGGTCGAAGTCCTCGAAGGTGCCGAGGTCCGGGTGGAGGGCGTCGTGCCCGCCGTCGGCCGAGCCGATCGCCCAGGGGCTGCCGACGTCGTACGGGCCCGCGGTCAGGGCGTTGTTGGGGCCCTTGCGGTACGAGGTGCCGATGGGGTGCACCGGCGGCAGGTAGACGACGTCGAAACCCATGGCGGCGACGGCCGGCAGCCGCCGCGCAGCGGTCCGGAACGTGCCGCTGCGGGCGGGGCGGCGCCCCTCCGCCGGCGTCGCCCCCTCGGAGCGCGGGAACATCTCGTACCAGGACCCGAACAGCGCCCGCTCGCGCTCCACCAGCACCGGCACCGGCCGGCTCGCGGACACCAGCTCGCGCAGGGGGTGCTCGGCCAGGGCCGCCGTGACCGGCGGTGCGAGGGCCGCCGCGAGCCGGGCGGTGGCCGGCCGGCCCGGGTCGCGCAGCGCGTCGACGGCGGTCAGCACCGCCTCGCGGCCCTCCTTCTTCGGCACCCCGGCGGCCGCCCGCTCGTACAGCAGCGCGCCCTCCTCCAGCACGAGTTGGACGTCCATCCCGGCCGGGATCTTCACCGAGGCCGTCCGGCGCCACGACGCCACCGGATCGCTCCACGCCTCCACCGCGTACGTCCAGCGCCCCTCGCTGTCCGGGGTCACGTCCGCACCCCACCGGTCGGTGCCGGGGGCCAGTTCGCGCATGGGGGTCCAGGGGCCGCAGCGGCCCGCCGGGTCGCGCAGCACCACGTTGGCGCCGAGCGCGTCGTGGCCCTCGCGGAAGACGGTGGCGGTGACCTGGAAGGTCTCGCCGACGACCGCCTTGACCGGCCGGCGGCCGCAGTCCACGAGCGGCCCGAGGTCCAGGACGGGGATACGACCGATCATGGGATCACCTGAGGAGGAAGAGGGGGGCGGAAAGGCGGGAACGAAACGGCGGTGCCGGCGGGTTCTGCTCTTTCTATCTGCTCCGCCTGCCGTCGGCTGGGTGCGGGCATGACTGCTCCTGACCGCGTTCACTCGGGTGGGTGCGAAAGAAATGCGGAAGGGCCGGGGACGGGTAATCGGGGCGGCGGCGGACTGCTACGGCCTGCATACCGGTTGAGCTTTCCCACCGGTCCCGGGCGGGCATGCCCGCACCGTGGGACCTACCGGTGCGTAGTTCCCGTGGCACCGGCTGGGGAGGATGGTCGGCACTCCGTCACCCGTACGAAGTCTCCTCGCTGGGCCGATCGTGTGCAATGCGCGAAAACCGGGTAACCGGCGGCCAGACGGGGTAATGGCGGCCCGTCACGGCCGCCGAAGGCCGTAGCGGGAACCGGCCGCCGCCGATCCTGCTGTACGCACGGCGTATTCCCGCCTCGTACGGATGCCGTATCCACCGCGCTGAGGCATGCGGTCCGCTTCCACGCGCGGTCCACCATGCGGACGCCTTTCCCGGCCAGGCGGGTGACCCCGCCTGCGCAGGACGGCCACGTCCCCGCGCGCCGCGGCAGGGGGCGCACTTCCCGCCTGCACCTGCCAGGAGCAGGCAGTTGCCGCGAAGCGCCACGAAGCCCCCCGGCCTCACCGCTACCGTCGTGGGGGTGAAGGCCATTCGTCGATTCAGCGTGCGCCCCGTTCTCCCGGAGCCCCTACGACCGCTAAGCGAGCTGGCGCGCAATCTGCGCTGGTCCTGGCACCCCGAGACCCGAGAGCTCTTCCAGGCCGTCGACCCCGAGGGCTGGTCGGCCGCCGCCGGCGACCCCATGCGGCTGCTGGGCTCCGTGCCCGCCCCCCGGCTCGCCGCCCTCGCCGACGACCGCCGCTTCCGGCGCCGGCTCGCCGCCGCCGCCGACGACCTGCAGGACTACCTCACCGGCCGGCGCTGGTATCAGGAGCAGCCCGAGGGACTGCCCGCCGCCATCGCCTACTTCTCGCCCGAGTTCGGCATCACCGCCGCCCTCCCGCAGTACAGCGGCGGCCTCGGCATCCTCGCCGGCGACCACCTGAAGTCCGCCAGCGACCTCGGCGTCCCCCTCATCGGCGTCGGACTGCTCTACCGCCACGGCTACTTCCGCCAGTCCCTCTCCCGCGAGGGCTGGCAGCAGGAGCACTACCCCCTGCTCGACCCCAACGAGCTGCCCCTCACCATGCTCCGCGAGCCCGACGGCAGCGCCAGCCGGATCTCCCTCGCCCTGCCCGGCGGCCGCTCCCTGCGCGCCTACATCTGGCAGGCCCGCGTCGGCCGCGTGCCGCTGCTGCTCCTCGACTCCGACGTCGAGGAGAACGGCCCCGGCGAGCGCGAGGTCACCGACCGGCTCTACGGCGGCGGCGGTGAGCACCGGCTGCTCCAGGAGATGCTCCTCGGCATCGGCGGCGTCCGCGCCGTGCGCACCTACTGCCGGCTCACCGGCCACCCCGAGCCCGAGGTCTTCCACACCAACGAGGGCCACGCCGGCTTCCTCGGCCTGGAACGCATCCGCGAACTCGTCGCCACCGGACTGGACTTCGACGCCGCCCTGGAACACGCCCGCGCCGGAGCCGTCTTCACCACCCACACCCCCGTGCCCGCCGGCATCGACCGCTTCGACCGCGAGCTCGTCGCCCGCCACTTCGGCCCCGCCGGCGAACTCCCCGGCATCGACGTCGAACGCGTCCTCGAACTGGGCCTGGAGACCTACCCCGGCGGCGAGCCCAACCTCTTCAACATGGCCGTCATGGGCCTGCGCCTCGCCCAGCGCGCCAACGGCGTCTCCACCCTCCACGGACAGGTCAGCCGGCAGATGTTCGCCGGCCTGTGGCCCGGCTTCGACCCCGAGGAGGTGCCCATCGACTCCGTCACCAACGGCGTCCACGCCCCCACCTGGGTCGCCCCCGAGGTGCTGCGCCTCGGCGCCCGCCGGGTCGGCGCCGGCCGCGCCGAGGACGCCCTGGCCGCCGGCGGCTCGCAGCGCTGGGACGCCCTCGCCGAGATCCCCGACGCCGACATCTGGGAGCTGCGCCGCACCCTGCGCGAACAGCTCGTCGAAGAGGTGCGCGAACGGCTGCGCGCCTCCTGGCGCGAGCGCGGCGCCGGCACCGCCGAGCTCGGCTGGATCGACGGCGTCCTCGACCCGGACGTCCTCACCATCGGCTTCGCCCGCCGCGTCCCCTCGTACAAGCGCCTCACCCTCATGCTCCGCGACCGCGACCGCCTCATGGAGCTCCTCCTGCACCCCGAGCGCCCCGTGCAGATCGTCGTCGCCGGCAAGGCCCATCCCGCCGACGACAGCGGCAAGCGCCTCGTGCAGGAGCTCGTGCGCTTCGCCGACGACCCGCGCGTCCGCCGCCGCCTGGTCTTCCTGCCCGACTACGGCATGGCCATGGCCCAGCGGCTCTACCCCGGCTGCGACGTCTGGCTCAACAACCCCCTGCGGCCGCTTGAGGCCTGCGGCACCTCGGGCATGAAGGCCGCCCTCAACGGCTGTCTCAACCTCTCGGTGCTCGACGGCTGGTGGGACGAGTGGTACGAGCCCGACTTCGGCTGGGCCATCCCCACCGCCGACGGCGCGGCCATGGACGAGGACCGCCGCGACGACCTGGAGGCCGCCGCCCTCTACGACCTGCTGGAGCGGCGGGTCGCCCCGCGCTTCTACGACCGGGCGCACGGCGGGCTCCCCGGCCGCTGGATCGAGATGGTCCGGCGCACCCTGACCACGCTCGGCCCGAAGGTCCTCGCCGGGCGCATGGTGCGCGAGTACGTGGAGCGGCTCTACGCCCCCGCCGCCGAGGCCCAGCGGGCCCTCACGCCCGCCGCGGCGAGCGAACTGGCCGCCTGGAAGGCCCGGGTGCGGGCCGGCTGGCCCGGCGTGGCCGTCGACCACGTGGAGGCCGTCGCCGACACCGCCCTCAACGGCACGGCCACCCTCGGCTCCACGGTCTCCCTGCGGGTGAGCGTCACCCTCGGCCCGCTGGACCCGGCCGACGTCGAGGTGCAGGCCGTCGCCGGGCGCGTCGACCCCACCGACCGGCTGAGTCAGACCGCCGTCTTCCCCCTCAAGCCCGCCGGCGGCCCGGCCCTCGACGGCCGCCGCCTCTACGAGGGCCCCCTCACCCTCGACCGCACGGGCCCCTTCGGCTACACCGTCCGCATCCTCCCCGCCCACCGGCTCCTGTCCAGCGGCGCGGAAATGGGCCTGGTGACCCTCCCGTCGGAGGCGACGGGGGAGGCGGCGGGGGTGCTGCTGCGCTGACGCGGCCCGGACGTGCGTGGGGCGCCGTCCGGGGGAGTCGGGCTCACCCCGGACGGCGCCCGGTTCGGAGGGGGCGTCAGCCCGCGCCCCGTAAGGGGCGTGCGCTCAGAAGCTGAGCTTCCAGCCGTTGATCGTGCCGGTGTCGGACGCGTACACGTCCTGCACCTGCAGCTTCCACGTGCCGGGCGCGGAGACCCCGGACGCGTCGACCGTGTAGGTCTCCTTCACGTCCGCCGCGGAGTCCCAGGAGTCCGAGTCCTTCAGCCGCCACGTCTTGCCGTCGGGCGCGACGAGGTCGATGCGGAGGTCACCGCGGTAGGTGTGCGTGATGTTCACGTCCACCTTCAGGGCGGAGGACCCGTTGCCGCTGCGCGTGACGACGATCGGCGAGGTCACGGCGTCGCCCGCGTCCGGGATGGCGACGGGGGTGGTGCTCTCGAAGACGCTGCCGTCGCCCGTGGCGTTCACGGTCCACTTGAAGGACGCACTGGCGGATTTGCCGGCGGAGTCCTTGACCGTGACGGTCACGTTGCTGGTGCCGGTGGTGGTCGGCGTGCCGGAGATCAGGCCGGTGGAGGCGTTGATCGACAGGCCGGCGGGCAGGCCGGTGGCCGAGTAGCTCAGGGAGCCGGAGGTGCTGCTGGTGGCCTTGATCTGCAGGGAGACGGCGGTGTTCACGATGCTCGTCTGGTCACCGGGGGCGGTGATGCTGACCCCGGTCCCGGGCGTGGCCCGGCTGCCGACGTTGATGGCGGCCCAGGCGTTGGCCACGTTGTTGTACGTGTCGCTGCCCACGCCGAACAGCTCGCCCGCGGCCCACAGCGTCGCCTCGCGCGCCCCGGCGTAGTCGGTGGTGGACTGCATGCGCCCGGTGAGCGCCTTGAACCAGATCTTCGCGGCGTTGTCGCGGCCGATGCCGGTCACGGGCAGGCCGTCGGAGGTCGGCGAGTCGTACGAGACGCCGTTGATCACCTTGGCGCCGCTGCCCTCGGAGGCGAGGTAGAACCAGTGGTTGGCGGGGCCGGACGAGTAGTGCACGTCGATGCCGCCGAGGCCCGAGTACCAGGCGTCCTTGGACCGGCCGTCCTTGCTGGGCTTGTCCATGTAGCGCAGCGGGGTGCCGTTGCCATTGATGTTGATCTTCTCGCCGACGAGGTAGTCGCCCGGGTCGTTCGGGTTGTCGGCCCAGAACTCGACCGCGGCGGCGAAGATGTCCGAGGTGGCCTCGTTGAGGCCGCCGGACTCGCCGGCGTAGTTGAGGTTGGCGGTGGCCGAGGTGACGCCGTGCGTCATCTCGTGCGCGGCCACGTCGATCGACGTGAGCGGCTTGGAGTTGCCGGAGCCGTCGCCGTAGGTCATGCAGAAGCAGTCGTCCGACCAGAACGCGTTGACGTAGTTGCTGCCGTAGTGGACGCGGCTGTACGCGCCGACGCCGTCACCGCGGATGCCGGTGCGCCCGTGCACGTTCTTGTAGTAGTCCCACGTCAGCTGGGCGCCGTACTGGGCGTCCACGCCGGCGGTGGCCGGGTCGCTGGTGGTGCCGTTGCCCCAGACGTCGTCGGCGTCGGTGAAGAGGGTGCCGGTGCCGGAGGAGCCGCGGTTGAGGTTGTACGTCTTGTGGCCGCCGCGCGCGGAGTCGGTCATCTGGTACGAGCCGCCCGACTGCGTGGTGCCGATGGTGACGCGGCCGCTGTACTGGCTGTTGCCGGTGCCCTGTTTGACGCCCTGGAACTCGAAGAGCTTCTCGCCCGTCCGCGCGTCCGTGATGACGTGCAGCTGGTTGGGCGTGCCGTCCTCCTGGAGGCCGCCCACGACGGTCTCGTAGGCGAGGACCGGGGTGCCCTTCGCCGCCCAGACGATCTTGCGGGGCGCCTTGTCGGCCTTCGTGGCCTTCGAGCCCTGCGCGCCGGCGGCCTTCACGGCCTGCTTCTCGGCGGTGGAGGCGGCCAGCGAGGGCGTGGTCGTGGCGATCGCCAGCCGGGCCTTGGTCGCCTTGGCGACGCTCTTGAGGCCGCCGCCCTTGGCGGTGTCGACGACGAGGTCGCCGCCGAGCACGGGCAGGCCGTCGTACGTCCGCTCGTAGCGGGTGTGCACGGTGCCGTTGACGTCCTTGACGACGTCCTTGACGACCAGCTTCTCGTTCGGGCCGAGGCCGAGGGCCCGGGCGGTCTCCGCCTTCGACGCCTCGGCCTGCCGTATGAGCTCGGCGCGCTGCGCGGGGGAGAGCTTGGCGGGCAGGGCGCCGGGGTCGGCCTTGGCGACGACCTGGCGCGGGGCGCTGCCCTGGGCGGTCGAACGGGCCGTGGCGGAGCCGGCCTGGGTGCCGACGGCGAGCATCGCCGAGACGGCGACCAGCGCGCCGGCGGCGACGGCTCTCTTCTGGGGGGAGCGTCTCGTCTGGGGGGTGGGTCTCACGCTGACTCCTTCTGCGAGGCAGATCAGGCAGAACAGAACAGGTGGAGCTGGGCCGATGGATCGCGTCCGGGGATCCGGTCCGGTGGAATCCGATGGGTCCGGCGGGTCCGGCGGGTGCGGTGGATCGGTGGGTGCGGTGGAACGTGATGGAGCGCTGCGCTTCCCGCGTGCGGTGACCGCCGGGTGCTGCCGGTCGGTGCCGCGGGTCGGGAACGGAGGCGTGGGGCCTCGGGGGGACGGCGGGCGATGCACGTGCCGATGGAGCGATGGATCGCTGCCGGCGCGGCGGCGGTGCCGTGGGGAAGCCGCGCGTCAGTGGAGGGAAGAGTGCCATCGAGGGCATGTACGTGTCAGGAGTCCGGAGGTAAGTTGGCCGGAATCCGTCCGTTGACGAAAGACCGACGTCCGCATAGCGGTACGGGCCCGCCGCGGGGGCGAGCCCGTACCGCCGGATGCGGAATCCCGCGAAACCGTCAGGCCAGGCTGTCGCGCCAGGCGCGGTGCAGATCCGCGAACCGGCCCGTGCCCGCGATCAGCTCCGCCGGGGAGCCGTCCTCGACCACGCGGCCTCCGGCCATCACCAGGACGCGGTCCGCGATCTCGACCGTCGACAGCCGGTGCGCGATGACCACCGCCGTGCGGCCGCGCAGCACCGTGGCCATCGCGCGCTGCACGGCCTGCTCGCCCGGGATGTCCAGCGAGGAGGTGGCCTCGTCCAGGATGAGCACCGCCGGGTCGGCGAGCAGCGCCCGCGCGAACGCCACCAGCTGGCGCTGGCCCGCGGAGATCCGCCCGCCGCGCTTGCGCACGTCCGTGTCGTAGCCCTCCGGCAGGGCGGCGATGAAGTCGTGCGCGCCGATGGCCTTCGCCGCCTGCTCGATCTCCGCCCGGGACGCGCCGGGGCGGCCGATGGCGATGTTCTCCGCGACGGTGCCGGAGAACAGGAACGCCTCCTGCGTCACCATGACCACCCCGCGCCGCAGCTCCGGCCCGGCGAGCGAGTCCAGCGGCACGCCGTCGAGGAGGACCCGGCCGTCCGTGGGGTCGTAGAAGCGGGCCAGGAGCTTGGCGAGCGTGGACTTGCCGGCGCCCGTCGAGCCGACGACCGCGACCGTCTGCCCGGCGCGCAGCGTCAGGTCGAAGCGGGGCAGGACCTCGCCGCCCGTGCGGTAGGCGAAGCGCACCCGCTCGAAGACGACCTCGCGGCCGGGCATCCCGGACCGCCGCTCCGGCAGCGCCCGCGGCTCGGCGGGCTCGGGCACGCCCGGCCGCTGCGCGAGCAGCCCCGCGATCTTGTCGAGCGAGGCCGCCGCCGACTGGTACGAGTTGAGGAACATGCCCAGCTGGTCGATCGGGTCGTACAGCCGCCGCAGGTACAGCACCGCCGCCGCGAGCACGCCCAGCTCCAGCCCCCCGCCGGCCACCCGGTAGGCACCCCACAGGACGACGGCGGCCAGCACCACGTTGGCCACGAGGCGGGAGAGGAAGACGTAGCGGGCCATCTCCAGCATCGCCCCGACGTTGGCGCTCCTGTGCTCCGCGTTGAGCTCCGCGAAGTGCTCCTCGTTGGCGCGCTCGCGGCGGAACGCCTGGACCGGACGGATGCCGTTCATGGTCTCGGTGAACTTCACGATCACCGCGGCAATCGCCGTGGACCGCCTGCGGTAGACCGACCGCGCACGCCGGTCGTACGAGCGCATCAGCAGCCGCAGCGGCACGAACGAGAGCACCGCCACGGCGCCGATGCCCCAGTCCAGATAGAGCAGGGTGACGGAGATGTACACAACGGCCAGGCAGACCCCGATGAGCTCCTGGAGACCGTCGTTGATGAGCTCCCGGATCGACTCGACGTCCGTGGTCGCGCGCGAGATGAGCCGCCCCGAGGTGTAGCGCTCGTGGAAGTCGACGCTGAGGGTCTGCGCGTGGCGGAAGATGCGGCCGCGCAGGTCGAGCAGCACGTTCTGGCCGATGCGCGCCGAGAGCCGGATGAAGACGTACTGCAGCAGGCCCGCGGCCAGGGCGCTCACCACGTACGCGACGCCGACGGCGATCAGCGGGCCGTAGTCGTCCCGGCGGACCGCCGGCACGGCCCGGTCTATGGCGACGGCCACGAGGAGCGGGCCCGCCTGGACGGCCGCCTGCTGGAGCAGCAGCACGAGGGCGCTCAGCCGGAGGCGGCCGCGGGCGGGGGCGAGGAGCGAGCGCAGCAGCGCCCGGGAGGCGCCCTTGGGCGCGGGCAGGACGTCCTTGTCGAAGGGGTCGTCCGGTGCGGGGCCGGCGCCGGTGGCCGTCCGCTCCGGCTCGGTGGTGGTCTGGTCGGTGGCGGTGGTCATCGCCGGCCTCCCTCGTGCCGTGCGTACGGAGCGTCCGCCGCGTCGCCCCGGTCCTCGTCGCCGGCCATGAGCAGGGCGTACTCCCGGTTGGTGCGCAGCAGTTCGTGGTGGGTGCCGACGGCGGCGATGCGGCCGCCGGAGAGCAGGGCCACGCGGTCGGCGAGCATGACCGTGGACGGGCGGTGGGCGACGACGAGGGCGGTCGTGCCGGCCAGCACCTCGCGCAGGGCCGCCTCCACGAGTGCCTCGGTGTGCACGTCGAGCGCGGACAGCGGGTCGTCCAGGATGAGGAAGCGCGGGTCGCCGGCGACGGCGCGGGCGAGCGCGAGCCGCTGCCGCTGGCCGCCGGACAGGCTCAGGCCCTGCTCGCCGACCTGGGTGCGGGTGCCCTCCGGGAGGGAGTCGACGAAACCGGCCTGGGCGACCTCCAGCGCGCGCCGCAGCTCGGCCTCGCCGCCGCCGTCGGCGCCCATCAGCACGTTCTCCCCGACGCTCGCGGAGAACAGCGTCGGGTCCTCGAAGGCCACCGACACCAGCTCGCGGAGGCGCTCGCGCGGCATGGCGGCGATGTCCTGGCCGTCCAGGGTGATCCGCCCGGACGTCGCCTCGTGGAGGCGGGGGACGAGGGCGGTCAGGGTCGTCTTGCCGCTGCCCGTGGTGCCGACGAGGGCCATCGTCTCCCCGGCCCGGACGTGCAGGTCGACGCCGTCCAGGACGGGCGGGGCGTCCGCGGGGGCGTCGGGGTAGCGGAAGCCGACGCCCTCCAGGCGCAGGCCGGATCTCTCGCGCGGAGTCTCCTGCGGCGCCTCGCCCGGTGTCTCCCGCGCCGGAGGGTTCGCGGGCCGCGAGGCGGTCTCCTGCGGCGGGACGGGGGTGTCCATGACCTCGAAGTAGCGGTCGGCGGCCGTGGCCGCCTCGTTGGAGATCGCGATCAGGAAGCCCATCGACTCCACCGGCCAGCGCAGCGCCAGGGCCGTCGACAGGAACGCCACCAGCGTGCCCGCCGACAGGTCGCCGTCGGCGACCTGCAGCACGCCGAGCACCAGCGCCGCGCCGATCGCCAGCTCCGGCAGGCTCATGATGAACGCCCAGAGCAGCCCCAGCAGATGGGCCTTGTGCAGCTCGGTGCCGCGCAGCCGGCCGGCGAGCGCGGCGAAGGCCTTCTCCTGGCCGCGGTGCCGCCCGAAGCCCTTGATGATGCGGATGCCGAGGACGCTCTCCTCGACGACCGTCGCGAGGTCGCCCGACTGGTCCTGGGCGGTGCGCGCGGCCCGGGAGTAGCGCTCCTCGAAATACGCGCAGATGATCACCAGCGGCACCACCGGGGCGAGCAGCACCAGCCCCAGCACCCACTGCTGTATCAGCAGGACGACGAAGCCCGCCACGATCGTCGCTCCGTTGACCAGCAGGAAGGTCAGGGGGAAGGCGAGGAAGATGCGCAGCAGCGTCAGGTCCGTGGTGCTGCGCGAGAGCAGCTGGCCCGAGGCCCACCGGTCGTGGAAGGCGACCGGCAGCCGCTGCAGGTGACCGTAGAGGTCCGCCCGCATGTCCGCCTCGACCCGCGCCAGCGGGCGGGCGGTCACGAACCGGCGCACCGCGAACAGCGACGCCTCCAGCAGCCCGAGCAGGAGCACCAGCCCGCCGCCCAGCCACACGCCGGACGGGTCGCCGCCGGCGACCGGGCCGTCCACGATCCACTTGAGCGCGAGCGGGATCGCGAGGCCGGCGCAGGAGGCGACGACGGTCACCGCCGCGGCCGTGGCCAGCCTGCCGCGCACGGGGCGCACGTAGGGCCACAGGCGCAGCAGCGAGCGGACGGCGGACCGGCTTCCGGCCGGGCGGGGAGGTTCGGGGGGTTCATGGGTCTCTGTCATCAGGAGCGAGACTACGGTTCACCACTGACACCGCTCACTCGGTTTTTCTGCCTAAGCCCCCTTTACGGCAACGGAATTGGAGGCTCCGTTCCCGGTTCCGGTCCCGCGGGCCTCCCCGTCGCCACCCGCCACAGCAGCACCGAACGCGCCTCCACCGTGACGCGCGTCCCCGCCGCCCGGCGCTCGCCCGGCGCCGCCCCCTGCTCCTCCCGCGCCGTGTCCACGAGCAGCTCGTACGCGTCCGCCCACGGCGGCCCCGGCAGCGTGAACGCCACGTCCCGTGCCCCCGCGTGGAGCACGGCGAGGAAGCTGTCGTCCGTGACCGGCTCGCCCTGCGGCCCGCGCTGAGGGATGTCCCGCCCCGACAGGTACATCCCGAGCGTCGCCGCCGGCGCGTACCAGTCGGCCTCGGTCATCTCCGCGCCTGCGGCCGTGAACCAGGCGAGGTCCCGCAGCCCGTCCGCGCTCTGCGGCCGGCCGGAGAAGAAGGAGCGGCTGCGCAGCACGGGGTGCGCGCGGCGCAGCGCGAGGAGCCGGCCGCACAGGTCGGCGAGCGCGCGCCAGCCGGGGTCGGACAGCAGCGACCAGTCGGTCCAGCTGGTCTCGTTGTCCTGGCAGTAGGCGTTGTTGTTGCCGCCCTGGGTGCGGCCCATCTCGTCGCCCGCGACCAGCATCGGCACCCCGGTGGACAGCAGCAGTGTGGTCAGCAGGTTCCGCAGCTGCCGCCGCCGCAGGGCCAGCACCGCCGGGTCGTCCGTCCGGCCCTCCGCGCCGCAGTTCCAGGACCGGTTGCCGTCGGTGCCGTCGCGGTTGCCCTCGCCGTTGGCCTCGTTGTGCTTCTGCTCGTAGCTCACCAGGTCGCGCAGCGTGAAGCCGTCGTGGGCCGTGACGAAGTTGACGGAGGCGTACGGCCGCCGGCCGCCCCAGGCGTAGAGGTCGCTGGAGCCGGAGAGCCGGTAGCCGAGGTCGCGCACGTCGGGCAGGGCGCCGCGCCAGTAGTCCCGCACGGCGTCGCGGTAGCGGTCGTTCCACTCGGTCCACAGCGGCGGGAAGGAGCCGACCTGGTAGCCGCCCGAGCCCACGTCCCACGGCTCGGCTATCAGCTTGACCCGGCGCAGGACCGGGTCCTGGGCGATGACGGCCAGGAACGGCGAGAGCATGTCGACGTCGTGCATGGAGCGGGCGAGGGCCGCCGCCAGGTCGAAGCGGAAGCCGTCGACGCCCATCTCCGTCACCCAGTAGCGCAGGGAGTCGGTGATCAGCCGCAGGACGTTCGGCTGGACCACATGCAGGGTGTTGCCGCAGCCGGTGTAGTCCGCGTAGCGGCGGCGGTCGGCCTGGAGCCGGTAGTAGCGGCGGTTGTCGATGCCCTTCAGGGAGAGCGTGGGGCCCAGCTCGCCGCCCTCGGCGGTGTGGTTGTAGACCACGTCCAGAACGACCTCGATACCCGCCGCGTGCAGGGCCCGCACCATGCGCTTGAACTCGCCCACCTGCCGGCCGTCCGTCCCGGTCGCCGCGTAGCCGGCGTGCGGCGCGAAGTAGCCGATGGAGTTGTAGCCCCAGTAGTTGCGCAGACCGCGCCGCAGCAGGTGGTCCTCGTGCGCGAACTGGTGCACCGGCAGCAGCTCCACGGCCGTCACCCCCAGCCGCACCAGGTGCTCCACGGCCGCCGGGTGCCCGAGCCCGGCGTACGTGCCGCGCAGCTCCTCGGGGACCCCCGGGTGGAGCTTGGTGAAGCCGCGCACGTGCAGCTCGTAGATGACCGAGTCGGGCCACGGCGTCTTGGGCCGCTGGTCGTCCGCCCAGTCGTCGCCGTCGGCCACGACCACGCCCTTGGGGACGTACGGGGCCGAGTCGCGTTCGTCGCGGACGGTGTCGGCGACGTGCTGCTGGGGCCAGTCGCGCACGTGCCCGTAGACCTCGGGAGGCAGCGAGAAGTCGCCGTCGACGGCCCGGGCGTAGGGGTCCAGGAGCAGCTTGGCCGGGTTCCAGCGGGCGCCCGTCCAGGGGTCCCAGCGGCCGTGGACGCGGTAGCCGTAGCGGCGCCCGGGCAGGACACCGGGGACGAAACCGTGCCATATCTCGTGCGTCAGCTCGGTGAGCGGCAGCCGTATCTCGCCTTCCGGCGCGCCGTCCGCGGAAGGCCCCCCTCCGTCGCCGTCCCCGCCGCCGAACAGGCACAGCTCGACGGCCTCCGCCCCGCCGGCCCACAGGGCGAAGTTCGTCCCCGCCGGCGCGCCCCCGGCGGCCGGCTTGAAGCGGGCCCCGAGCGGCTCGGGGCTGCCGGGCCACACGGCGGGGCCGGGCAGCGGCCGCAGGGCCGCGTCCGGGCGAGGCCGGCCGTTGACGGGGGTGCCGCGGGCCCCCGGCCGGGTCGCGGGGCACCCGGCCCGGCCGCCGCCGAACTCGTCTCCCCGTTCCGCCTCTTGCTCGGGTGCGCTCGACACGTCTTCGCCTCCGGCGGCTCGCGGGCAGCGCGCCGGGCACCCGGCGTCCCGTGCCGGGCGGCGGCGGTCCTCGTCCTTGCCCCCAGTTCTGCCCAGAAGCACGCGCGCGCTCACCGGGTCGCGTCCTCCGTCACCCCGGGCCGGAGCACCCGGGTGGCCGGATTATGATGCTCACCTTCAGCCACGGGGATCACCCACGCCGCATATCTCGTACCACCGTTCCCATTTGGGACCGAACGGTGACATTGCACAGGTCTGCGGCGCCGGAGCCTTGTGGTTATCTAACGCCAGCGCGTGAGCCGCGCTTCGGGGGCGCCGCGTGGCCGCGGGCCGTGCGAGGGGAGACAACCGATTTGAACGTGCAGCTGATACCGAGCCGGCGCGCAGCCCGCCGCAAGGGGCTGTTCGCGCTGCTGCTCGGCGCGCTGATGCTGCTGGTCACGGCCTGTGGCGGTGACGACGACGGGAAGAAGGACGGCGCCAAGAAGGTGCCGGACGGCCCGTCGGAGGCCGTCGTGGCCATCGCCCCGGACGACGGCGCGAAGGGCGTCGAGACGTCCGGCAAGCTCAAGGTGACCGTCGACAAGGGCAGCCTGACGTCGGTCAAGGTCGCCGACGCCAAGGGCCGCACGGTCGAAGGCAAGATCGTCGACGACGGCAGGGCCTGGGAGCCCACGGCCCACCTCGGCGCCTCCACGCAGTACACGGTGGACGCGCTGGCCAAGGACAAGGACGGCCGCCCGTCGGCCAAGCACGCGTCGTTCACGACGCTCACGCCGCAGAACACCTTCGTCGGCTACTTCACGCCGGAGGACGGCAGCACGGTCGGCGTGGGCATGCCCGTATCGATCAATTTCAGCCGCGGCATCACCGACACCAAGGCCGTCGAGCGGGCCGTCAAGGTGACCGCCGAGCCCGCGGTCGAGGTCAAGGGGCACTGGTTCGGCAACGACCGCCTCGACTTCCGCCCCGAGAAGTACTGGGCCGCCGGCACGAAGGTGACGGTCGACCTCAACCTCGACGGCGTCCAGGGCCGCCCGGGCGTGTACGGCTCGCAGACGAAGACCCTGAAGTTCACGATCGGCCGCAGCCAGGTCAGCACCGTCGACGCCAAGTCCCACCAGATGACGGTCGAGCGCGACGGCAAGCTCCTCAAGACGGTCCCGATCTCCGCCGGCGCCCCCGCCAACCCCACGTACAACGGCCAGATGGTCATCAGCGAGAAGCACGAGGTGACGCGCATGAACGGCGCCACCGTCGGCTTCACGGGAAGTGACGGCAAGGGCGAGTACGACATCCCGGACGTGCCGCACGCGATGCGCCTGTCCACCTCCGGCACCTTCCTGCACGGCAACTACTGGTCCGGGTCGGGCACCTTCGGCTCGGCGAACGCCAGCCACGGCTGCGTGGGCCTGGAGGACGAGCGCGGCGGCGGCGACCCAGGCACCCCGGCCGCCTGGTTCTTCAACAACTCCCTCATCGGTGACGTCGTGATCGTCAAGAACTCCGACGACAAGATGATCAAGCCCGACAACGGCCTCAACGGCTGGAACCTGTCGTGGGCGGAGTGGGGCAAGAGCAGCCCCCAGGCCGACTGAGCCGACGGAAACGTCTCTTCAGCTCTTCAGCCTCTTCAGTTCTTCACCCGGTGCCTGCGGCCCGGTGCACTTGTGACCGAGTGCACCGGGCCGCAGGCGGTTAACCGGCACTAACCTGGGCCTCATGACTGTGCATCTTGAGGTTGCCGACGGCGTGGGGACCATCCGCCTGGACCGCCCGCCGATGAACGCGCTCGACATCGCCACCCAGGACCGGCTGCGCGAGCTCGCCGAGGAGACCACCCGCCGCGACGACGTCCGGGCCGTCGTCCTGTGGGGCGGGGAGAAGGTGTTCGCGGCCGGCGCGGACATCAAGGAGATGCAGAAGATGGACCACGCCGCGATGGTGGCGCGGTCCCGCGGGCTCCAGGACTCCTTCACCGCCGTCGCCCGCATCCCCAAGCCGGTCGTCGCCGCCGTCACCGGCTACGCCCTCGGCGGCGGCTGCGAGCTCGCGCTCTGCGCCGACTTCCGCATCGCCGCCGACAACGCCAAGCTCGGCCAGCCCGAGATCCTGCTCGGCCTGATCCCCGGCGCGGGCGGCACCCAGCGGCTGTCCCGCCTGATCGGCCCGTCCAAGGCCAAGGACCTCATCTTCACCGGCCGCATGGTCAAGGCCGACGAGGCCCTCTCCCTCGGCCTGGTCGACCGCGTCGTGCCCGCCGCCGAGGTCTACGAGCAGGCGCACGCGTGGGCGGCGCGGCTCGCCGCCGGCCCTTCCCTGGCGCTGCGTGCCGCCAAGGAGGCCGTGGACACCGGTCTGGAGACCGACATCGACACCGGCCTCGCCATCGAACGGAACTGGTTCGCCGGGCTGTTCGCGACCGAGGACCGCGAGATCGGCATGCGCAGCTTCGTCGAGGACGGACCGGGCAAGGCCAAGTTCGTCTGACCTTCGGCCGGTTGGCGGCGGCCCCTGAAGGGGGCGCCGCCGCCACCGGTGTTGACGCACGGTCGTGCCGGTGTCCACCCCCGGTGCCTCTTGTGGGGGAATTACGCGCTGTGTACGCCCGCCTGTGCCGGCCCGCCCGGCCGCTTTCGGTGATCTTTGCGGAGGCCGTGGTCGCCGCAGGTCAGCCGGGGTTTCCCGGAAGATCGCCTGCCCTTGGCATATGTCGCGACGAAGCCTCGGAGGCTGCCCTTCCGGTCAGGTGAATCCCCGGGTTCCGGCCCCGGGCGTGCTTGCGGCGGCCATGATGGGGGCATGGCGGGCCTGGAGGGAACGGAGCAGCCACGGCAGCGGGGAGGCACGGCCGCTGTCCGGTGGTCGCCGACCGTGGAGGATGAACTGGCGCTCAGGGCGCTCGATCTGTACGGCAACCCCACGCAGGGCGAGGTGCGCCTGCCCTCCCGCCCCGAGTCGGCCGTCGCCGCGCGGCGGCTCACCCAGACCGTGGTGCTGCGCCACTGGGGCCTTTCGGGTCAACTCACCGAGCACGCCGTCCTGCTGGTCTCCGAGCTCGTCGGCAATGCCGTCCGGCACACCGGCGCGCGCTACTTCGGCCTGCGGATGCTGCGCCGGAGGGGCTGGCTGCGCATAGAGGTCCGCGACCCCTCCCGGGGGCTGCCCTGCCTCATGCCCGTGCACGAGCTCGACACCACCGGACGGGGCCTGTTCCTCGTCGACAAGCTCTCCGACCGCTGGGGAGTGGACCTGCTGGCGCGCGGCAAGACCACGTGGTTCGAGATGCGCGTCGCCGACCGCTGACGCCCTCGCGGGGAGGAAGACCGGCGCAGGGTCCGGCGCCCGTAAAGGTCCGGCGCTCATAAACGAAGAGGCCCCCATCCGTCGGCGTGCGACGGGGCGGGGGCCTCTTCGTGCGCCGCGGAGATTGGGGTGTGTTCCGCGGCGTGCTGACGACCTGGCTCGGGTCAATGAGGGTCGTGGCTTCCGACTATGGCAGACGGGGTGCGGTCCAGCCAAAACGGCTATCCGTTCAATTCGGGCAAGGTGGATTATTTCTCCCTGGAATCAAAGGTGAGCTGGGCCACGCGCCTTGAAATTCACGAATAGATCATGGGTAACGCTTATTTTTATGCGAAATTACGGAGGGTGATATCTGGCCGTGATCAGGTGGGTCCGAGGGGGCGGCTACTCTGTGCCGGTCACACCGGCACAACCGAACACCACACCAAGGGGAGGCTCTTATGGCTGACATCGAGAGCGCACGCGAAACGTTCGCCAAGTTCGACATCGACGGCGACGGGTTCGTCACGGCCGCCGAGTACAAGAAGGCCATGGCGCAGCTCGGCGACCACTTCGTCACCGAGACCGTCGCGCAGTCGATCATCGACTCCAAGGACGCCAACGGCGACCGCCTGATGTCCTTCGACGAGTTCTGGGCGTCCATCAACAAGGACTGACCCGTACGGAGAACGCCCCCGCGGCCGGGTCAGCGCCAGCCGCGCCGCTGCGCCCCGGCCCGCCGCCGCCGGTCGTTGCACAGCAGGCACCGGCCCCAGCCCGGCGGCAGGGGGTCGCTCTTGTCCCCGTACAGGGGATCCACGGGCCCCTTGGGGTGCTCCGAGCAGCCCGTGGCCCCCAGCCCGCCGCCCAGGGCGCTCGCCGCGGTCAGCGCCCTGCGCAGGGCGTCCACCAACTGCTCGGCCTCATGGGGCGCGGGGGCGGCGGCGTCGAGGGAGAAGGCGATGTCCGAGGCGGTGGTGAGCGCGCTCTGGAGTTCGCGCAGGTCTGCGTAACTCATGCCTGCGAGCGTAACCGCCGCCACTGACAACCCGGCCCCGCGCGCCTTCTCGGCCCCTCTCGGCCGCCTCCCGGTCGCCCCCGGTCTCCTCTCGGCCGCGGCCTCAGTCGCGGCTGAGGAGCCAGCTCCGCTCCGCGCCCGCGGAGCCCGCGTCGCGCACCGTCCGCACCCCCTCGCCCGTGGCGTCGCGCGAGCTGCCGGTGCGGTGCGCGGCCTGCTCCCAGATCCGGCCGCCCTCCTCCGCGACGACCTTCTGCCGCTCGCCCGAGCCGGTCCGCTCGGTGCGGAAGCGCTGCCCCGCCGCGTCCGCGTCGCACGGCACGGTGACGAGCAGCGCGCCCGGTCTGCCGCTGTCCGCGCCGATGCAGCGGTACGGCTGGGCCTGTGACGAGAACTGGTGCGTGGCGTGGCTGTAGTACCAGGTCTGGGCGGCCCGCTCGGACTCGCGGCACGGCTGCAGGGCCACCAGCCAGGGCCGCAGCGCGCCGCGCGGGTCGCGGTAGCCGGAGCCTTCGGCGGTCAGGCAGCCGCCGAGCGCGCCGTTGTGGATGCGCAGGGCGCCGGAGGGCGCCGGGGGCGTGGCCGCGGCGTCGGCGCCGGCCGTGGGTGCCGCGACGCCGAGGGCGGCGACGGCGCCGATGATCGCTGCGGTGGCGCGGAGGGAGTGGCGCATGGCGAGGACTCCTCGATCATTCGGTGAACGGAAGGGAACGGAACGAGGGCGTTGAGATTACTGACCGCACCGGCAGGCTGACACGCTGTTTCCGGTCATGGTCATTTTCGCTCGCGACCTGTGATCACTCGGGATATCCTCACCAAAACTTTACGAAGTGCGGACAAAGGACAGTTAAGACCCTTGAAGGCGATACGTAAGAGCGTCGTGGCGGCGACCGGGATGGCACTGGCCCTGAGCCTGGCGGCGTGCGGGGGCGGGAGCGGCGGTGCCGACGGCGGCAAGCCGGCGGGCTCCGGCGGTGGGAAGAGCGACAACGGCGCGGACAAGGCCCTCAAGGCGGCGGACCCGGCCGCCACGCTGAAGGCGGCCGCGGCCAAGGGGGCGAAGCAGAACACGTTCCGCACCAAGGGGACGCGCAAGGACCAGGACGGCGAGTACGTCAGCGAGGGCGCGTTCCAGGTGAAGCCCGACGCCTCCGAGATGAAGGACGTCGGCCCGAAGACGGCCGAGACCCCGGACGGCGTCAGCCACATGATCACCATCAACGACAAGATGTACTTCAACGGGGAGAAGGTCCCCGGCAAGAAGTGGTGGACGTTCAGCATCGAGGGCGCCGACAAGAGCAAGGACCCCTCGTCGGAGCTCTTCGTCCGCCTGACGTCGGCTCTCGCCACGTCCAAGGACGTGAAGAACACGGGCGTCGAGACGGTCGGCGGCCGCCGTGCGGCCCGCTTCCAGGGCACGGTCGTCGCGTCGGAGCTCGCCGCGTACAAGGGCGACGCGATGCAGGAGAAGGACCGCGACTTCACGGTGAAGCAGTGGAAGCAGGAGGGCGTGGAGAAGGCCGTCCTCACCGTCTGGGTCGACAAGGACGGCGTGGTCGCGAAGACCGAGGAGTCGGGCAAGGGCTCCAAGGGCGAGTACCGCCGCACCGACGAGTACCGCGACTGGGGCGCGGATCTGGGCATCAAGCCCCCGCCGGCCGCCGAGACGGCGACCGAGAAGGAGGTCCTGGAGGCCGAGATGAAGAAGCAGAAGTAGCGCCCCGCACGCGAGAGGCGCCCTGCCCGGCAGCTGCCGGGCAGGG
>NZ_PXWG01000096.1 GCF_003011965.1 Streptosporangium nondiastaticum | reverse complement strand
ATTGGGCCCACAAATACACGTCAGCGCCCCGGACCCCCACCCCTGCGCCCCCGCCCCCTCCCGTATCGACCTTCCGTGGCCGGACGGCCTGCCCGACGGCGGCCGCCACGGCTTCACCCCGGAGCACAGGGCGCGGCTGGAAGCGGCTCTCCCGGAGATTGCCGGTCTGGTTGTGGGCAATCGTGCCGCTGGGGCGGCACGGGTGGGCACACCCCGGCCTGCGGACGACGGTGGTGCGCAACCCCCGCGGCGCATCCTCGTCCTCGGCACCGAGGAGTTGATGTACGCGCCCCTGCGCATCGCGCAGGCACTGGAGGCATCTCTGGGAGATACGGCCTCTGTCCGCTTCTCGACGACCACCCGGTCGCCGGTGCTGCCCGTCGACGACCCGGGCTACGCGATCCGATCGCGGATCACCTTCCCGGCGCACGACAACCCCGCCGACGGCCCGGGCGACCGCTACGCGTACAACGTCGCCGGCGCCGGCTTCGACACGATCATCGCCGTCGTGGACTCGGCGGGCGACACGCCCGAACTCCACGCCCCCGGCGGCCTGCTGGACGTACTCGGCGCTCACGCCGACGAGATCCTGCTCGCCGTCATCCCTTCCTACGCACCTGAGAGTCCCATGCCCGAACCCCTCCGCGGTCCCGCCTTCTCCTCCTACGACCCCGAGGACGTCGGCTGGCTCCTCCAGGATCTGTCCGGCGTCGAGCTGGAGGCCCCTACCGAGGAGCGCGAGGAGGCGATCCAGAGCGGCGGCGCGCACTACGCCGAGTCGCTGCCCGTCGAGTACCAGCCCAGCGAGCAGTACCAGGCCCTCTACACGGCCGCTCTCGACGCCTCGGCGGACCGGATCGCCCGCGCCGTCGGCGCCGTCACCGAGACCGTGCTCGCCGAGCGGTCCCCCCGGCCCGTCCTCGTCTCGCTGGCCCGGGCCGGGACGCCCGTGGGCGTGCTGATGCGCCGCTGGGCCCGGTACGCGCACGGGCTGGACCTGCCGCACTACGCCGTCTCCATCGTCCGAGGCCGGGGCATCGACCCCGTCGCCCTGCGCTGGCTCGCCGCGCACCACGATCCGGCGGACGTCGTCTTCGTGGACGGGTGGACCGGCAAGGGCGCCATCACCCGCGAACTGGCGGCGGCACTGGAGGAGTTCCCCGGCTTCGACCCGCGGATCGCCGTCCTCGCCGACCCCGGTCACTGCGTGGAGACCTTCGGCACCCGGGACGACTTCCTCATCCCGTCCGCCTGCCTCAACTCCACCGTCTCCGGCCTGGTCTCCCGCACCGTCCTGCGCTCCGACCTCGTCGGCCCGGACGACTTCCACGGCGCCAAGTTCTACCGCGAGCTGGCCGGCGCCGACGTGTCCCGCGCCTTCGTCGACGCCGTCACCGCCCGCTTCGGCGCGGTGGAGGCGGACGTGCGGCGGGACGCCAAGGAGTTCGCCGGCGCCGACCGCACGCCCACCTGGGCCGGCTGGGACGCCGTCGAGCGGATCAGCGAGGAGTACGGCATCCACGACGTGAACCTCGTCAAGCCGGGCGTGGGGGAGACCACCCGCGTGCTGCTGCGCCGCGTCCCCTGGAAGATCCTCGCCCAGCGCGGGGCCGGAGCGGACCTGAACCACGTGCGCCTGCTGGCGGAGCAGCGAGGCGTGCCCGTGGAGGAGGTGGACGGCCTGCCGTACAGCTGCGTCGGCCTGATCCACCCCCGGTACACCCGCGGCGCGACCGGCGCCGACGGCAAGGCGGTCGCGAAGTGACCCTCCTCGTCGCCAGCGACCTCGACCGCACGCTCATCTACTCGACCGCGGCGCTCGGCCTCGCCGGGCCCGACGCGCAGGCCCCGCGGCTGCTGTGCGTCGAGGTCTACGACCGCAAGCCGCTCTCGTACATGACCGAGACGGCGGCCGCCGCGTACGCCGGGCTGGCCGCCGCCGTGCCCGTCGTGCCCACGACCACCCGGACGCGCGAGCAGTACGGGCGGATCCGGCTGCCCGGCCCCCCGCCCGCGTACGCGATCTGCGCCAACGGCGGCGAGCTCCTCGTCGACGGCGAGTCCGACCGCTCCTGGCGGGCCGGCGTGGAGCGGCGGATCGCCGCCGGGTGCGCGCCGCTCGCCGAGGTGCGCGAGCACCTCGTACGGGCCTCGGACCCGGACTGGCTGCTCAAGGAGCGCACCGCCGAGGACCTCTTCGCCTACCTCGTCGTGGAGCGGGCGAAGCTGCCCGGCGGCTGGGTCGCGGAGCTCGCCGAGTGGGCCGGCGCCCGCGGCTGGAGCGTGTCCCTGCAGGGCCGCAAGCTCTACGCCGTGCCGCGCCCGCTCACCAAGAGCGCCGCGGTCGCGGAGGTCGCGCGGCGCGCCGGCGCCTCCGAGGTGCTCGCCGCAGGCGACTCGCTCCTCGACGCCGACCTGCTGCTCGCCGCCGACCGCGGCTGGCGGCCCGGCCACGGCGAGCTCGCCGACACCGGCTGGTCCGCCCCGCACGTCACCGCCCTGGAGGCACGGGGCGTGGCCGCGGGCGAGGAGATCCTGCGGGCTTTCGCGGACGCGGCGGCGTAGGCTCGTTCGCGGCCTTGTGCACGCCGTCGAGGAGGAACCCGTGACCGAGTTCAAAGGCACCGCGCTCACACCCGAGTTGTACGCGTACGTGCTCGCCCACAACCCTCCCCTCGACCCCGTGCAGCGCGGCCTGGTCGAGACCACCCAGCGGGCTCTCCCCGCGCACGCCGTCAAGCAGATCGCCGAGGAGCAGGTGCCGCTGCTGGCGTTCCTCGTACGGCTGACCGGGGCCCGGCACGTCGTGGAGGTCGGCACGTTCACCGGCCTGTCCGCGCTCGCCATGGCGCAGGCGCTCCCCGAGGGCGGCCGGCTCGTCGCCCTGGACATCTCCGAGGAGTGGACCGCCTACGCCCGGCAGGCCTGGGAGCAGGCCGGCGTCGACGGCCGGATCGACCTGCGCATCGCGCCCGCCCTGGACTCCCTGCGGGCCATGCCCGCCGAACCCCACATCGACCTGGCGTTCCTCGACGCCGACAAGGACAACTACGTCAACTACTGGGAGGAGCTCGTCCCGCGGCTCCGCCCCGGCGGGCTGATCGTCGCCGACAACACCCTGATGATGGGCTCGGTCCTCGACCCGGAGAACCACCCCGCGGGCGCGCACGTACGGGAGTTCAACACGCACGTGGCGGCCGACAAGCGCATGGAGTCGGTCATGCTGACGGTGGCGGACGGTCTGACCCTGGCACGCAGGGCGGGCTAGGAGCAGCACCCGCCCCCGCAGCATCCTCCGCCGCCCCCGCCCTGCGGCGCAGGGGCACCGGAGGACCCGGACCCACCCGTGACGGCGACGGCGGACAGCAGCTTCACCGTGTCCTCGTGCCCCACGGGGCAGGTCGCGGGCGCGGACGACTCGGCCATGGGCCGGCTCAGCTCGAAGGTGTCCCCACAAGCACGGCAACGGTATTCGTAACGAGGCATGCGGGCAGCATAGTCAGCCTGCCGCCGGACAGGCAGCGGACGACGGCGGGGGCCTACGACGGAGTGCGGTTGCCGGACGACGGCGGGAGGGAGCGGGGTCTACGACGGGGCGCGGCTGCCGGCGACGGTGGGAGGTGGCGGGGGCGCAGGGGTGGGGGTCCGGGGCGCTGACGTGTATTTGTGGGCCCAATACCGGGGCACCCTTGGCTTCTGCGGCAACGGGCCCGTAAATATACGGCCCCGGACCCCCACCCCGGAGCCCCCGCCACCGGCACCCCCACGCACCCGCACCCGCACCCGCACACCCGCAGCCACCGACGGCCTCACCCCGCCGCAGCCGCCCGGATCTCCTGAACGACCCGGGAAACAGAACCCCGGACGGCCTCCGTCTCCATGAGGAAGTGCCACCAGTCCGGATGCCGCCCCTCCAGCCCGGCCACCGCCCGCTCCAGCCGCTCCACCGCCGCGTCCAGCGGCCCCGCGTGCCGCGGGTCGGGCGTGCTGCGCCCCGCCATGGCGAGCCGCTGCGCGTCGCGGATCGCGAAGCGCGTGCGTTCGACTTCCCGCTGGTGGTCGAAGGACACCTCGTCCAGCCGCCGGAGCCGGTCGGCCGCGGCGGAGACGGACTCGTCGGTGGTGCTCAGCACGGCCCGTACGGTCGACAGCAGGGCCTGGGCGTCGGGCCACCGCTGCTCGTCGCGCGCCCGCCGCGCCTCGGCGAGCTTCTCCTCGGCCCGGGCGACGGCCAGCTGCGCTTCTTCGGGCACTTGCTGGAGGTCCTGCCAGCAGGCGGCGCTGTAGCGGCGGCGCAGCTCGCTGAGGACGGGGGCGACGCCGGCGGCGCGGGTGGTCAGGGCCTGGGCGCGCGTCCGCAGGGACACCAGCCGCTTGTCGATCTCAGCGACCTTGGCCGGCAGCCCCTCCGCCTCGGCCCGTACGGCTCCGGCCTCCTGCAGGACTCTTTCCGCGCGCCGAAGCGTGTCCGGCACGCCGTGCTGCCCGGCGCCCTGGTTGAGCTTGGTGAGCTCGGGGGAGAGCGCGGCGAGCCGCGCGGCGAGGCCGTCGGCCCGCAGGCCCGCCTCCCGGACGGCGTCGAGCGCGACGGTGGCGGCGAGGAGGCCTTGGCGGGCGCGTTCGACGGCGGGTGCGAGGCGGGAGAGCTGTTCCTCGGCGGTGCTGAGGAGCGGGCCGAGGCCCTGCCCGAACCGCTCCAGGTCGGCCTTGGCGCGGAGCAGCTCGTCCTTGGCCTTGGTGAGGTCGGTGCGGGCGCGGGCGGCGGCGCCGGCGTCGAGGTCGTCGCGGTCGAGGTCGTGGGAGTCGACGGCGGTGATGTAGGCGTGCGAGACCTCGTCGATGCGCTGTCCGAAGGCGGCGAAGTCGGCGGCGGCCTTGCGGGCGGCGGGGGAGGAGTCGACGGCGGTGATCGTCTCGATGGAGATCCGCAGCTCGCGCTGGGCGGTGTCGAGCTCGTAGAAGGCGGCTGCGGCGGCGTCCTTCGCGGCCTGGGCGTCGGCCCGCTGGCTTTCGCCGCGGCCCCGGCCCCAGCGGCGCGTGCCGCCGCCGGCGAAGGCCGCGGGCGTAGCGGCGAGGGCCGCGGCGAGCAGGGGGAGCGGCAGGAGGACGAGGGTGAGGGCGTCGCGGGCGGCGGCGGCGCGGGCGCCCGCAGCCCGGAAACGGCGGTGTGCCGGTCGTGCGGACTGTGCGAAGGTCGCCGTCACGTGCCCTCTCCCGATGGATCGCCCCTGGCCGGATGCCATTCTCCCACCCGGTAAGGACGAACACACGGGACGGTTAGTTCACCCGTCCGGTTCACCCGTCAGTCCGCGAGGCGGATCTTCACTTCGCCGTTGTTGCTGTGGGCGGTGACGACGTGGGCGCTGTTGTCGTCGCGCGGGACGTCGACGCGCACCCTGCCGTTGTTGCTGCGCCCCTCGGCCTTGTAGGGGGCGCGGGGCAGGCCGACGGTGATGCTGCCGTTGTCGCTTCCGGCGTCGACGCGGTCGGGGACGCGGCCGAAGGAGAGCTGGACGGCTCCGTTGTCGGTGTCGGCCTTGACCTGGCGGGAGGTGACGCCGGTGGTGGTGAGGGTGCCGTTGGAGCTGTGGAGGCGCAGGGAGCCGCTGCTGTCGTCGACGCGGACGGCGCCGTTGCCGGAGCGGACGTCGAGGTCGGTGTCGAAGCCGCGGGCCTTGACCGCGCCGTTGTCGTTCTTGACGGTCACCTTCACGCCGCGCGGCACCTCGATCTTGTGTCGGGACTCGCAGTCCACGCTCAGCCCGGAGCACTTCTCCTTGAGCTTGAGCACGGAGCCGTCCATCTCCCAGGTGACCTTCGCCGTCCCGCCCAGGGTCCATCCGGAGAACCAGCGCGTGACCCGGACGTCCTTGACGTCGGCGGGCACGAGCTCCAGCGCGGAGTTGTCGGACTCGACGGTGAGCTCCTTCCCGGCCAGGGCGAACGCCTTGTGCTCCGGGGTGGCCTCGTCGGCGTCGGCGCTCCCGCAGCCGGTCAGCACGGCTCCGGCGACCAGCACACCGACCGTGACGAGCGGGATACGGAGGGCGGCGGAACGGGTGCGGGGCTTCATCGGGTCTCCGGGGGTGAGGGTGGTTCGGTGAGGTGCGGCAGAGGCGCTGCGTACGGGATCAGCGTAGGAGTGGATCATGGTGAGGTGCGATGAAGCCCACTACCGAAAAGGGGGTGAAGCCTGCTACCGGACCGGGGGTGGGGATAACCCCCGCACGGGGGCCGCGGCCCTGCGTTTGCGGGGACCCGGGCAGGTCGATGTAGGCTGTCACCTCGTGCCAGGGCGCATAGCTCAGCGGTAGAGCGCTGCTCTTACAAAGCAGATGTCGGCGGTTCGAATCCGTCTGTGCCCACAGGATCGGCAGGAGCCCCGCACCGGGATCGGTGCGGGGCTCCTGCGTTTCCGGGCGGAGGCCGGGGGAGGCGCTCGGGCGGGTCCGGGCGGGTCCGATCATGGCGAGGGCAGCATGCCGCCGTTCCTGTGGAGCCACGACCGGTACGTCGGGTTGGCGTAGGCGAGGGACCGATAGGCGTCGGCCAAGTCGCAGAAGAGGGCGTCGGTTTCGGGGACGGAGAGCGCGCCCGGGCGGGTGGCGAGGGAGAGTCCGACGGTGAGAGGGTCGCCGTAGAGGGGGCGGAGGACCGTTCCCGGGCCGGCCTCCGCGGTGGGCTGGCAGGCCCGTACGGCTTCGCCCGAGGCGACGAGGTCCGCGGCCGTGGTGGTGTCGCGCACGTGCACCAGGCGCGGATCGATGCCGGCGGTGGTGAAGGCCCGCTGCAGGGCGGACCACTCGTGGTCGGCGGCCGGGTCCACGATCCAGGCGTCGTCGGCGAGTTCGGCGATCCCGACCACGGGGTGGGCGGCCGCCGGGTGCGTGACGGACAGGGCGACGAACCGCGGCTCGCGGGTCATGAGGACGCGCTGCTCGACGCCCGGCGGTATGTGCAGGGGGAAGCCCTCGGTCTCGTGGACGAAGGCGGCGTCGAGCTGGTTGGTCGCGAGCAGTTGCAGCAACGTCCCTGCGGAGACCTCTATGTGGATGGCGACGTCGGTGTCGGGCAGCCGGGCGTGGAGGCGGCGCAGCCAGCCCGTGACGACGCGCCCGCCGAGGCTGCCGAGCCGCAGCCGGGCTCCGCCCGCGCCCGCGGCGGCGTCCCGGGCGGCCGCCATGAGCGCGCTCATCTCGGCGATGATGGGCCGGGCGCGGGAGAGCACGGAGTGGCCCAGGGGCGTGGGGCGGCTGCCGGTCTGGCCGCGGGTGAACAGCAGGCCGCCGACGGCTCCTTCGATGCGGCGGAGCTGTGTGGTGAGCGAGGGCTGGGTCATGCCCAGCTGCAGCGCGGCCTTCCGCACGCTTCCCGCATCCGCAATGGCGCAAAGCGCGCGGAGGTGCCTGACCTCGAGCTCCACGGGGGGAGCATAACTGCGCCCCGCACGTCACACCAGGCACATGGCGGGGCAGGGTAGGTGATTGGCTGGTGTTATGGCCAGTTGGCATCATCCGTATCGCTGATAACTCGTCACAGACTCTCGGGGACCAGCAGTTCACCCGACGGACATCCGGACGGCACACCCACCAGCCGTCCCGGACGTCCTCGGCACGAATGGAGTCCCCCACATGAAACGCTCCACGATGGTGCTGTCGGCGGCGATCGGCCTCGGGCTCGCGGCGGCCATGACGGCGGTTCCCGCCTCGGCGGCCGCCCCGGCGGTCACGGGATCGCAGACCGTGCAGTCGTCGTACGCCGGCTCGGCGGCCGAAGAGGCGAACAACAAGGCGTTCTTCGACGCGGTGATGAAGTCGGCGCAGGCCAAGGCCGCGAAGTCGCCGGGCCTGCGGGCCGTCACGGTCACCTACGACGCCAGCAGAGCGCCCAGCTTCGCCTCCCAGATAGCCGCCAGCGCGCAGATCTGGAACAGCTCCGTGCGCAACGTCCAGCTGCGTGCGGGCAGCAACGCCGACTTCGCCTACTACGAGGGCAACGACTCCCGCGGCTCCTACGCGAGCACCGACGGCCACGGCCGCGGCTACGTCTTCCTCGACTACCGGCAGAACCAGCAGTACAACTCCACCCGCGTCACCGCGCACGAGACCGGCCACGTGCTCGGCCTGCCGGACCACTACTCGGGTCCGTGCAGCGAGCTGATGTCCGGCGGCGGCCCCGGCACGTCCTGCCAGAACACCCGCCCCAACAGCGCCGAGATCAGCAGGGTCAACCAGCTGTGGGCCAACGGCCTGTCGGCGTTCAAGAAGGACGACAAGGGAGTGTTCACCACGGTTCGGTGAGCCCGGAGGCCTGCTGAGCAGGCCGGCCCGTCCGGCGGCCCGGTTCCCTCGCGGAGCCGGGCCGCCGCCCGTCTCCATGCCCGCCGCCGTCTCCAACGCCCGTCGCGGCCCGTCGCGCCGCGCGGCCGCATACTGGAACAGATGACACACGTGCCCCCTGGCCTCACCTATCCGGAGGCCGGCGCCACCGCCCGCTTCCCGCTGCCCGCCGGCTACCACCACCTCCACGAGACCGGGTACGTCGGCCGCGGCCGGCCCGTCTTCGAGGCGGCGGCCGACGCGGTCCTCTCCTGGCGCCTGCACCGCGCGGCCGGCATCCGCGTCCCCGCCGGCACCCTCCCGGCCGCCCCCGGCGTCACCGTGGACGTCTCCCTGGGCCTCGGCCCGCTGCGCGCCGCCGGGACGTGCGCGGTCGTCTGGACCGTACGGGAGGAGCGCCGCGCGGGCTTCGCCTACGGCACGCTGCCGGGCCATCCCGAGTGCGGGGAGGAGTCCTTCGTCGTCACCCTCGACGGGGCGGAGGACGTGCGCCTGGCCGTGACGGCGTTCAGCCGGCCGGCGCGCTGGTTCACGCGGGCCGCGGGGCCCTTGGTGCCGGCCTTCCAGCGGAGGTACGCGCGGCACTGCGCGCGGGTGCTGGCCCGCCTGGCGGCGTAGCCGGGAAGGGTATTGGTCCGTACCAATTGTCGTGCGGGTGCGGCGTGCGGGTGTCCGCCACTCGCCGACCGGACGTACGGTCGTTGCGGTACCGGGCCCTGCTGGAACGTGCGGCTGCGGTGGTGGCGGAACGAGCGGCTGCCGCGATGGGGGCGATCGGGGCGACCGGAACGGCGCTACGCCTCTCGCGGCCGCTTCACGACGTACGCCGCGCCCGCGCCCGCGGCGAACAGGGCGAGGAAGGAGACGGCCGTGCCGATCCAGCCCGCGCCGAGCCACTGGCCGCCGAAGTAGCCCAGGCTCACGCTGTACGCGGCCCAGGTCAGGCCGGCCAGGGCGGACCAGGGGAGGAACTCGGCCACACGGCGGTGCATCACGCCCGCGCCGAGGCTGACCACCGAGCGCCCGGCGGGCGCGAAGCGGGCGACGACCACCAGGGGGCCGCCGCCGCGCAGCAGCGCCGTGCCGAGCTTCTCCTGGGCGGCGGTCAGCCGCCGCGAGCGGGCGATGGCCCGGTCGAAGCGGTCGCCGCCGCGCCAGGCGAGCCGGTAGGCGACCATGTCGCCGAGGACGGACGCCGTCGCGGCACACATGACCAGCGCGAGCATCTGGGGAAAGCCGGCGTGGCCGCGGGCCGCGTCACCGACCGCGTCGGCCGCGGTGCCCGCGGCGGTGGTCGCCGCGGTGATCACCAGGACCCCGCTGGGGAGCACGGGGAGGAAGACGTCCAGGAGTACGGAGATGCTGACGATCACGTAGATCCATGGGGTTTCGGCCAACGCCCCCAACTGCTCCAGCACGTCCTGATCTCCCGGTACGGTCCCCCGCCGCGACGTCGCAGGGGAGCGGCAGGGGCGGCCTTCACAACCGCACAGCGTACGCCTGGGGCGCGTGTGACATGTGAGCGGGGGAGGTGAAAATGGCGCAGATCACCCGCGGCGGGAGAAGAGCCGGTCCAGGGACAGTGCGCCCGGGCCGGTGAAGACGAGCAGCAGGAAGCCCCAGCAGAACAGGACGGGGACCTCGCCGCCGTTCTGGATCGGCCACAGCGCCCCGCTCTGGTGCATGTCGAAGTACGCGTACGCCATGGAGCCGGACGCGATCAGGGCCGCGCTGCGGGTGCCCACGCCGAGCAGCACGAGGATGCCGCCGACGGCCTGGATGACGGCCGCGTACCAGAACGGCCAGAGGCCGGTCTCGACGGTGCCGCCGTGGGTGCCGGCCGCGCCGCCGAGCACGCCGAAGAGCGAGGCGATGCCGTGGCAGGCGAAGAGCAGGCCGATCACGACCCGGAAGCCGGACAGGACGTACGGGCGGGCCGCGTCCAGGCGCTCCGTGAGGGCGGGGGCCGCGGCGGCTCCGGTTCTCGCGGGGGCCGAGGGGGAGGCGGTGGCGGGCGTGGGGGGCATGAGGGGCTCCTCGTATCGGGGACAGGAACGATGAGGTCCCCCAGGTTAGGTACCCCTAATCGATGCTTGCAAGTTCAAGGACCGATGGATCGACTTTTTCACATACCGGCAATCTCGGAACCCGACGGGAATACGGCGGGCGGGAACGCGGGGGCCGGGGCGGGAATGCGGCGGGGCGGGCCGGATGTGGATCCGGCCCGCCCCGGGCGCTCTGTTCGTACCGCTCGTACCGCTCGTACCGCTCGTACTGTTCGTGCTGGTCGTACCGCCGCGCGGTCCCGGCTCAGCAGCCCTTGAGGACGGCGGCGAGCTTGTCCTTCTCCGCGGAGTCGACCGTCAGCTTGTAGTAGTGCTTGACCGTGACCCACATGCGCGCGTAAGTGCACGCGTAGGAGTTCAGCGGCGGCATCCACTGCGCCGGGTCCTTGTCGCCCTTCTCCTGGTTGACGCGGTCGGTCACGGCGATCAGCTGCGGCCGGGTGAGGTCGTTGGCGAACGCCTTGCGCTGCTCGGTGGTCCAGGCGTTGGCGCCCGAGCGCCAGGCCTGGGCCAGCGGCACTATGTGGTCGATGTCGATGTCCTGGGCGTCGTGCCAGGTGGCGCCGTCGTAGGGGGAGACCCAGGTGCCGGAGACGGCGGCGCACTTGGCGTCCTGCTGCACGTTCTCGCCGTCGCGCTTGAGGACGACCTCGCGGGTGTTGCACTCCCCGGACTGGGTGGCCCAGTGCGGGAACTTCGCCCGGCTGTAGCCGTCCATGGAGCCCTCGGGGCTGACCTTCAGCTCCGTGAGGTAGCCGCGCACGGTGGCGGCGTCCGGCGGGGTGGGCGGGGCGGCGTGGGCCGTGCCGCCGCCCAGGACGAGCGAGCCGACGAGGGCCGCGAGGCCGCTCGCCGCGGCGGTGCGACGCGCGTAGAGACGGCGCGCGGCGGGACGGGTGCGCAGTGCGGGCATGGGAACTCCCTGTGGAGTGGGGGGTCTTGGGCCGTCGGGAACGGCCAGGATCGCGGCGTCCGGTTTCCGGGGGGTGGTCGCCAGGTAACAGGGTGACGACGCGATCATGACAAGGCAAGGGGCAATTCACGTGACGTTGAACCCGATCGGCTCAGCGTCCCGGCATTTCCTGACACGCCGCCATGCGACCGCCGGTAACCGGTCGTTCGGCCCGCCTAGGGTGGGCCGCGTGCTCGCCGCCGCAGTGCTGCTGCCCGTCAACGCCACCCTCGCCGTGGTGCTCGCCGTCCTCCTCGCCGCCGCCGTGGCGATCGCCGCGGCCGCCCGCCTCGCCGACGCGCGCGGCCGCGGCTGGGCGCGGCCCGTCGCGGTCGCCGGGGTGCGCGCCGCCGTCCAACTCGCCGCGGTCTCGGCGCTGATCGGCTGGGTGGTGCGGGCCCTGCCGCTGCTGCTGTGCTTCGTCGCCCTGATGTACGCCGTGGCCGTGCGCACCGCCGGGCGCCGGATCACCGGCAACCGCACGTGGTGGTGGGCGGCCCTGCCCATCGGCGCGGCCGTGCTGCCGGTCCTCGTGCTGCTGGTGCTCACCGGCCTCGTGCCGGTCGACGGCATCGCCCTCGTCCCCGTCGCGGGCATCCTCATCGGCGGTGCCCTGACCGCGACGGCCCTGGCCGGCCGGCGCGCCCTGGACGAGCTCCGCACGCGCCGCGGCGAGGTGGAGGCCGGCCTGGCGCTCGGCATGCTCGACCGCGACGCCCGGCTGGAGATCGCCCGCCCGGCCGCGTCCGACGCCCTCCTGCCGGGGCTGGACCAGACCCGCACGGTGGGGCTCGTCACACTTCCGGGGGCGTTCGTCGGCATGCTGCTGGGCGGGGCGTCGCTGCTGCCGGCCGCCGCGGTGCAGTTGTTCGTGCTGGTCGCGCTGATGGCGGTGCAGGTGGTGGCGGTCGCGGTGGTGCTGGAGCTGGTGGCGCGGGGGCGGCTGCACCGGGCGGACGGCGCCGGGGGAGGGAAACGGCGGGCGTCGCGTACCCTGAGGGGAGCAGAAGGGGAGTAGCTCTTCGCCGGACCGTCGACATACTGCCGAGCTCGCCTCGGCCGGCGCCCGGAGGCCGCCCGTCCCGTACGGGCCGGCCAGCGAGACCTTCGGCCGCAGTGTCCATGACGCTGCCGTGCCGAAGCGACCCCTGAAACGTGCGGAAGCGTGCAGGTCCCCTCGGTGCGGCAGCACCCGACCGACTGAGGGACCCACCACGTGTTCAGCTTCACCGTCGCCGCCCTGACGTTCGGCGTCGTCTTCCTCGCCGAACTGCCGGACAAGACCGCCCTGGCCGGCCTCATGCTCGGCACCCGCTACCGCGCGAGCTACGTCTTCGCCGGTGTCGCCGCCGCCTTCGCCGTGCACGTCGCGCTCGCCATCGCCGCCGGCAGCGTCCTGTCGCTGCTGCCGCACCGCCTCGTCCAGTGCGTCGTCGGCCTGCTCTTCCTCGCCGGCGCGGCCATGCTCCTCTTCAAGAAGGACGAGGACGACGAGGAGATCCGCAAGCCCGCCGACCAGTCCTTCTGGAAGGTGTCCGGGGCGGGCTTCATGCTGATCCTCGTCGCCGAGTTCGGCGACCTCACCCAGATCATGACCGCCAACCTCGCCGCCCGCTACGACGATCCGCTCTCGGTCGGCCTCGGCGCGGTCCTGGCCCTGTGGGCCGTCGCGGGCCTGGGCATCGTCGGCGGGCGCACGCTGATGAAGTACGTACCGCTGGCGGTCGTCACCAGGGTGGCGGCGGTCGTGATGCTGGGACTGGCGGGCTTCAGCCTGTACGAGGCGGTATCCGGCTGATCACCGGGTCGGCGGGCCGTGGCGGCCACGGGGCCTGCTCTTTCCGCCGGGCCCTCGCCGCGGGGGTGTCGCGCCGTCGCGGCGGGCTTTTCCGGCGGCAGCGGCGCCCCCGGCCGGGCAGGCGCCCCGGCGGGGGCGGGCCCGGCTCAGCGGTCGGCTATGTACAGCGTGATCGCGCCGTCCGCCGTCGCCTCGACCCGGACCTGCGTCAGGTCCGCGACGGCCACGTCCGGCGCGTGGGCGGCCGCGCGGGGGCCGACGCCGATGACGCGCATGCCCGCCGCCCGGCCGGCGGCGATGCCCGCCTCCGAGTCCTCGAAGACGATGCAGTCGGCGGGCTCGAAGCCGAGCGCGGCGGCGCCCTTGAGGAAGCCCTCCGGGTCCGGCTTGCTCGCGCCGACGGACTCCGCGGTCACGCGGACCTCCGGCATGGGCAGGTCCGCCGCGCCCATGCGGGCCTCGGCCAGGGCGCGGTCCGCGGAGGTGACCAGGGCGTGCGGGAGGGCGGCGAGGGCCGCCATGAAGGCGGGGGCGCCGGCGACCGGCACGACGCCGTCGACGTCGGCGGTCTCGGCCGCGAGCATCCGGCGGTTGTCGGCGTGGTTCTGCTCCATCGGGCGCTCGGGGAGCAGCACGGCCATCGTGGCGTAGCCCTGGCGGCCGTGGACGACCTTCATCACCGCGTCGCCGTCGAGCCCGTGCTCGGCGGCCCAGCCGCGCCAGCAGCGCTCCACGACGGCGTCGGAGTTGACGATGGTGCCGTCCATGTCCAGGAGCAGGGCGCGGGCGGTCAGCGTGGTCGTGACGGCGGGGGCGTTGGCCTGCATCGGCGGACTCCAGGGCGCGCGGGAGGGAGACAAGCGGTCCCGCCCGCCGGTCAGGGAATACGGGCGGAACCACTTTGTTTCCCCACGATACAAAAAGTCGGGCCTTTCATGCCAACCCGTGCCGACGGGCCGGCCCCCGCAGGACCTCCCCGCCGTACCCTTTGGGCCTCGCGGTGGGCCTCGCGCCCGCTCCCCCCGCGCTGCCAATGGCCTACCCCGGCGGGCCGGACGCGCCGATCGGGACCACGATGGAAGGGCCCCGCCGTCCAGGAGACCCGGCGGGGCCCCGCGAGACCCCAGGAGACCCGGGAGCGCCCATGGCGGACGACACCCCTGGCCCCTCCGTGGCCGCAGCGCCCGAGCCCGCCTCCGTACCCGGCGAGGGACAGCCCCGGCGCGCCGTCCTCGTGGCGATCGGGGCACTGCTGCTCGGCATGCTGCTCGCCGCCCTGGACCAGACGATCGTCTCCACCGCGCTGCCCACGATCGTCAGCGACCTCGGCGGCCTCGAACACCTCTCCTGGGTCGTCACCGCGTACATGCTCGCCTCCACCGCCGCGACCCCGCTCTGGGGCAAGCTCGGCGACCAGTACGGGCGCAAGAAGCTCTTCCAGACGGCCATCGTCATCTTCCTGCTCGGCTCCGTGCTGTGCGGCATCGCCCAGAACATGGGCGAGCTCATCGCCTTCCGCGCCCTCCAGGGCCTCGGCGGCGGCGGGCTCATGGTGCTGTCGATGGCGATCGTCGGCGACATCGTCCCGCCCCGCGACCGCGGCCGCTACCAGGGCCTCTTCGGCGCGGTCTTCGGCGGTACGAGCGTCCTCGGCCCGCTGCTCGGCGGCCTGTTCGTGGACCACCTCAGCTGGCGCTGGGTCTTCTACATCAACCTCCCCATCGGCGTCGTGGCCCTCTTCACCATCGCCGCCGTCCTGCACATCCCGGTCCGCCGCACCCCGCACCGCATCGACTACCTCGGCACGTTCCTCATCGCCGCCGTCGCCACCTGCCTCGTGCTGATGACCTCGCTCGGCGGCGTCACGTACCCCTGGACGTCCTGGCAGATCATCGGCCTCGGAGTGCTGGGCGTGCTGCTGCTCGTGCCGTTCGTGACCGTGGAGCGGCGCGCCGCGGAGCCCGTGCTGCCGCTCGGCCTCTTCCGCATCCACACCTTCTCGCTCTGCTCGGTGATCGGCTTCGTCGTCGGCTTCGCGATGTTCGGGTCGATGACGTACCTGCCGACGTTCCTGCAGGTCGTGCAGGGCGTCTCGCCGACGCTGTCCGGCGTGCACATGCTGCCGATGGTGGCCGGGCTGCTCATCGCCTCGACCGGCTCCGGCCAGATCGTCAGCCGCACCGGCCACTACAAGGCCTTCCCCATCGCCGGCACCGCCGTCATGACCGTCGGCCTGCTCCTGCTGCACCAGCTCGACCCGGCCAGCAGCACCGCCGAGATGAGCGGCTACTTCTTCGTCTTCGGCTTCGGGCTCGGCCTCGTCATGCAGGTCCTCGTCCTGATCGTGCAGAACGCCGTCGCCTACCGCGACCTCGGCGTCGCCACCTCCGGAGCCACCTTCTTCCGCTCCATCGGCGCCTCCTTCGGCGTCTCCATCTTCGGCACGATCTTCACCAACATGCTCGGGCCGCGCATCGCCGACGCCCTCGCCGGCGCGAAGCTGCCGCCCGGCGTCAGCGCGGACCGGCTCCAGGCCGACCCGCGCGCCGTCTCCGCCCTGCCGCCGGGGGAACGGGCGCGCGTCCTCGCCGCCTACTCCGACTCGATCACCGACGTCTTCCTCTACGCCGTGCCCCCCGCGCTCGTCGCCTTCGCCCTCGCCTGGTTCCTCAAGGAAGAACCCCTGCGCGGCAGCGTCACCGCCCCCGACGCGAGCGAGGTCGTCTCCAGCAACCCCGTCGAACGCTCCTCCCACGACGAGGTCGCCCGCGCGCTGTCCCTCCTCGGCAGCCGCGAGGGCCGCAAGAAGATCTACGAGGTGATCACGGAGCGGGCCGGGCTCGACCTGCGGCCCGCGGCCAGCTGGATGCTCCTGCGCATGAACCGCTACGGCTCCGTCGAGCCGTCCCTCCTCGCCGAGCGCGCCGACATCCCCCTGCGCGCCGTCACCGAGGCCGCCATCCAGCTGGAGGTCCGCGGCCTAGCTCGCCGCGAGGGCCTCCCCCTCGTCCCCACGGACGAAGGCCGCCGCGTCGCCGGACTCCTCTTCCAGGCCCGCGAGGCATCCCTCGCCGACCTCCTCGGCGACTGGTGGACCCCCGACCGCCCCACAGACCTCGACGCCCTCGTCCGCGAACTCAACACCGAACTGTGCGGATCGGACGCGGAACAACCGCACGACAGCGAGGGGCTGCCCCGGCGGGATCATGAGGCGTGGCGAGACCGGGGGAAGGGGGGTGCGGGGGGTGCATGAGGGCGGCCGCTCGCCCCTATCCTCGTCCGCATGACCGAGGGCGAACAGGCTTTGGCGAGCGAACTCCTGCCCCGTCCGGAGCGCACCCCGGACGCACTGCGGTCGGCTCTCGCCCGGCTCGCCCCGCACCGGCTGGACGAGATGGACCGCCAGAAGAATGAGGTCTTCCAGCTCGCGGCCCGCCACGGCAGCCTCGGCCCGGTCCGGGGCTGGATGACCATCTGGGCGGGCGAGGCCGAGATCGAACGCCGCCCTGACCTTCTGACCCGGCGCCGCGCCGCCGAACGGGAGGTCCAGACCCTCGACCGCGACGACCCGGCGTGGCGCGCGGCCATGGACGAGCTCTCGGCGATCCTCACGGAGGCGCGCGCGGCGACGGCTTGATGGTTACGCGCCCGACGCTCCGACGTGGTCCAGCCGCCAGTGGTTGCGGAACCGGCTCAGGGCCCAACCGGTCGTGGTGGTCCGCTCCCCGGTCGCCGCGCACGCTGCGCGCCAGGCCGCCTCCAGCTCTGCGCACTGTGCACAGCCTCTCCGCTGCGGCGCGGCCCCGTCGCTGTTGGCCAGGGCGCGGACCGCCTCCCGCTCCTGGCTCATGGCCAGCCGCAGCACGGACGTGTGCACCTCCCACTCGGCCCCGCCGCCCGGAGCACGCACCTGCACCCGGGAACCCCGGTGCCCGATCACCTGGGCGACCTTGTCCTCACTGGTGTCCACCACGTACGCGCCCACTCGATACGTCATTGATCCCCTCCTCAACTCATGCACTCATGTATATGAGTTGCGACACAGGCTGCCCGCGCCGCTGGGACAAGTCAACCTGCTTACTCTTCAGGGGGAATGGCGAAGCATCGCTGACGCCTCAGTCGCATGCAGGGATGCGGTAGTCGAGTACGAACCGGTCCGCAGCCATGACCGTGTCACAGACCTCCACGACGTTGCCCTCGTCGGTTACTGCGGCGCGGACGAGGTGGATCACAGGAGCGCCGGGGCTGAGCTGCAGTGCGGTCGTCTCCTGCTTGGTGGCCAACCGGGCTCGAACTGTCTCGACATACTCGGCGAGGTGGTGCCCGTGCTCCTCCAGCCGGGCGTAAATGCCGCCTCCACCAGGATTGTCTCTCAGCAATTCAGGAACAGCCTCGGCAATCGACCAGGGCAGATACGACGTTGCTTCCTCTGTTGGTACGCCGTCAACGAAGTATCGACGACGGCGCGCCAACAGCTTGCTTCCCTCGGCAACGCCCAGGTGATCGGCGATGTCCGTCGGAGCATCCATGGGCCCCACATAAAGCACGTGAACGCCAGGTGTGTGCCCAGCCCCCTCAGTTTCGACCAGATAGGCGGCCTTGCCCGCCTTGCGATGAGAGCGACGGAACCGGTCAGAGGACTTCCTTCTCACCGGAGGCAAACTCCTCACGTATGAGCCTCGTCCGTGATGGGTCTCCACCAGCCCCGCCGTACGCAGTTCAGCTACGGCCTTGCGTACCGTGCCCTGTGAGACTCCGTAGCGCCCCATCACTTCGGACTCGCTGGGGACCTTGACGCCGGGAGCCAATACGCCTGAGCGGATCTGATCGGCGAGGTCATCTGCGATCTGCAGATACCGGGGCTTCCCCGAGTGCCGAAGGGCCTCGCTACCCATGGATCTCTGCCCTTCTATCCTCGTCCACATGAGTACGGCAGCCCAGTCTCGCAGGTCCGCACCACTCCATTCCGTCTCGGTCGCAGGAGCCGTCGTTCGCGAGGACGGGCGTGTTCTTGTCATCCGGAGGGCCGACAACGGGCGCTGGGAGCTGCCCGGCGGCGTGCTGGAGATCGCGGAGTCGCCGGCGGCCGGTGCCCGCCGGGAGGTGCTGGAGGAGACGGGCATCGAGGTTGAGGTGCAGCGACTGACCGGCGTCTACAAGAACATGGCACGCGGCATCGTCGCGCTTGTCTTCCGCTGCGCTCCCGTCGGCGGCAGCGAACGCACCTCCGACGAGTCCGTCGCCGTCTCCTGGATGGCGCCGGAGGAGGTGACCGCAGCGATGACGGAAGCGTACGCAGTCCGCTTGCTGGATGCCCTCAGTGACGACGCCCCACACGTGCGGATCCACGACGGCCGGCGGTTGATACCGGCGTAGTCAACCGGCCTACGCTCTCGCTCAGTACCAGGCCACGAACCATAAGGCGTCCACTTGGTGGGTAGCCCGTACAGGGAACCCACCCAGGAGGAGAAGGCCATGTCCCCAGGATTCGGCTTGGTCGTCCGCTTCACGCTGCGCGACGCGGACGCCGCGAAGGCCTTCGACCCGCTGGCGTCCCGGACGGTGACCTTTCTGGAACGCCTCGACGGTATGCAACCAGCATGACGGGGCAGTCGTTCCAGCCCATTCGGCGGAAGAGCATCCAGCGGCTGACGGAAGCCACCTGGGCCGCCGGCCGGTCCATCTGGTCGGCGGATTCCGAGGACCGCGACCTCATGGTGGACCGCATCGAGGTCACGGAGCAGCCGGCACCGGCGCATGTGGCCGCGGCCCTGGGGCTGGTTCCGGAGAGCGCCGTCTGCGTACGGAGCCGACGCTTCGTCCTCGACGGCCGACCGGTCCTGCTCTCCACGTCGTACCTCCCCGCCGGCCTCGTGGTCGGCTCCCCGGTATTGGAAGTCGACACCGGCCCGGGTGGCGTCTACGCGCGCCTGGCGGAACTCGGGGCCAAGCCCGTGCACTTCCGCGAGGAGATCCGTTGTCGCATGCCGTCGGCCGACGAGGCCGGCCGGCTCGGGCCGGCGTCCGGCACTCCCGTCATCCTGATCTGCCGCACGGCGTTCGCCGAAGGCGGCCGGGCCGTCGAGGTCAACGAGATGACGCTGGACGCGGCGTCGTACGTGCTGGAGTACGAGTTCGGCAGCCAAGGCCCGCCGGGGCGTCCTCAGTAGTCGAACGTCTGGAAGGTGACGACTGCCGTGTCGTTGCCTTCCCAAAGCGCGGTGATTCTCACCTCGTCAGCCGGGCCCTTCGGCGGCTTGAGGACGGTCAGGGAGAGTCCTTCCCGCCGTTCCACCACTCCATCGGTCCCCGCCCCCTCCACCGGCCGATTGCGCTCTCCGGGGAGTGCGGCGAGCCAGGGGCGGGCGTGGGCGCGGGGTATGCGGAAGGTGCCTGACACGGTGCTGCCCGCGAGGGTGTCGAGCTTCTCGCAGTGCTGGTCGCTCGCCCCTTCGGGGAGCTTCCACCCGATGGTCGACATGGCCTTCGGGCAGGCCGTCGTCTTCTCTTGAATGCCCTCGTCAAGGATGCCCTTGCCGCTGCACGCCAGGCAGGTCAGGGCCACTGCCGCCGGGACGACGAGCCACTTCGCCTTGCGGCGCTTCGGGCGAGGGCTGGATTCCGGGGCCGACGTAGGTGTTTGCACTGACAAATTATGATCGACGGGACTTTCAGTTCCGCACTCAGCGGAGGTAACCCCGTTCGTCGACGTGACGCGTAGGGGCGCCCAGGAACACGTCGCGCGCGTGGGGGCCGTAGGCGATGTTCAGGGTGGTCTGTTCGTAGAACCAGTCGGCCATGCCCGCCGCGCTGCTGCAGCGGTGGTTCAGCTGCCAGCGGAGCCACTCTCCGGGGGCGAGCCGGACCGCCGGCGGGCGGCGGCGTCTCGGGGGGATGGCCTGGAGGAGCGAGAGGGCGGGCGGCCGGACGAGCAGGTGGCCGCCGGATTCCCGTAGCCGTACGCCCGTCTCGGCCGGGCAGCGCAGGGATTCCCGGGCGGCGAAGGCTTCGCGCTCGCTCATGACGACCTCGTGGACGGCCGGGGGCGGCGCGTCCGGCAGCACGAACGCCAGGGGCAGCGCGTTCCTGATCGTGGCGGCCTCGGCGCCCCGTGACCGTTTGGTCCAGGTCACCCGGACCCACTGCACGGCGATGTCCACGGCGCCGGCTCTCCTTCGGGTGGATGGTTTCAGGAAAGGGCACACGCCATCCCCCGGCCGTGCGTCGGCCGTCGGCGACGATCCGCCGGGTGCCCTGACAGTAAGCAACGCCCCGCGCCCCTGTCGCGCGGATTTCGGGCCGTCCCGTCACCCCAGCGCGAACACCAGCTCCGGCCGCTCCCACGTGATCTTCGGCAGCGCCGCCGGGACCGTCCCGACCCGCACCGCGCCCACGCTCCGGTAGAAGCCCTCGGACGGCGGGTGGGAGACGACGCGCACGGCGTCCAGCCCGGCGGCCCGGGCGCGCTCCTTCATGTGGGCCGCGAGGCGGCGTCCCACGCCCCGGCCTCGGGCCTCGTCGGCGACGAACATCAGGTCCAGCTCGGCGGGCGGGCCGGCGAGCAGGGCGTACCGGTCAGCCGCCCGTGGGCATGGCGGGCGTCACAGCCGCTGGATGATCGTCCCCGTCGCCTGCGCCCCGCCCGCGCACATCGTGATCAGCGCGAACTCCTTGTCCGCCCGTTCCAGTTCGTGCAGCGCGGTCGTGATCAGCCGGGCCCCCGTCGCGCCGACCGGGTGGCCGAGGGCTATCGCGCCGCCGTTGACGTTGACCTTCTGGAGGTCCTGTTCGAAGACCTGGGTCCAGGACAGGACGACCGACGCGAACGCCTCGTTGATCTCCACGAGGTCGATGTCGTTGAGCGACATGCCGGCCTTGCCGAGGACGGCCCGCGTCGCGTCGATCGTCCCGTCGAGGTGGAAGTGCGGGTCGGCCCCGACGAGCGCCTGGGCGACGACGCGGGCCCGGGGGCGCAGCTTGAGCGCGCGGGCCATCCGCTTGGAGGCCCACATCAGGGCGCAGGCGCCGTCGGATATCTGGGAGGAGTTGCCGGCGGTGTGGACGGCGGTCGGCATCACGGGCTTGAGCCGGCCGAGGGCTTCGGCGCTCGTGTCGCGTAATCCCTCGTCGCGGTCGACGAGCCGCCACATGCCCTGCCCGGCGTTCTGCTCGTCCTCGGTCGTGGGGACCTGGACGGCGAAGGTCTCGCGCTTGAAGCGCTCCTCGGACCAGGCGCGGGCGGCCCGCCGCTGGGAGAGGAGGCCGAGTTCGTCCACCCGCTCGCGGGTGAGGCCGCGCTTGCGGGCGATGCGCTCGGCGGCCTCGAACTGGTTGGGCAGGTCGACGCTCCACTCGTCGGGGAACGGCTTGCCCGGCCCGTGCTTGGAGGCGCTGCCGAGCGGGACGCGGGACATCGCCTCCACGCCGCACGCGATGCCGATGTCGATGACGCCGCCCGCGATCATGTTGGCGACGAGGTGGTTGGCCTGCTGCGAGGAGCCGCACTGGCAGTCGACGGTGGTGGCCGCGGTCTCGTAGGGCAGGCCCATGGCCAGCCACGCGGTGCGCGCGGGGTTCATCGACTGCTCGCCGGCGTGGGTGACGGTGCCGCTGACGATCTGCTCCACGCAGTCCGGCTGGATGCCGGTGCGGTCGAGGACCTCACGGTAGGTCTCGCCCAGCAGGTAGGCGGGGTGGAGGTTGGCGAGCGTGCCTCCGCGCTTGCCGATGGGGGTCCGTACGGCTTCGACGATGACGGGTTCCGCGGCCATGGTTCGTCCTCTCGTGGCATCCGCTGGGCGTCCCGGCGCCCCCGGCAAACAAGAACACGTTCTTGTTCCGCTCTTCCGCTCGCAGTCTTATGAGCGCTACCCCCGGTACGCAAGGGTCGCGCACGTGCCGGGCGCGCGACAGATGGCCTCGCGCCCTCTCTTGCCGCCCGCCGGGCCCGTCACTACCGTCGGGGCGTGCATATCTGATGGCCCGTCAGGCGCGTCGGATGCGCGCCCGTCAGGCATGCCAGGCGCGTGCCCCGTCAGGCATGGCCTCCACGGAGCCCGGGCCGCGCCGCCGACGCCCCCTGGAGGACCGATGTCCGCTCCCGCGCTCCCCGAAGGCTTCGATCTCACCGACCCCGCCGTCTACCACCAGCGCGTCCCCCTCCCGGAGTTCGCGGCGCTGCGCCGCACCGCGCCCGTGTGGTGGGTCGCCCAGCCCCACGGCGTCGCGGGCTTCGACGACGACGGCTACTGGGCCGTCACCCGGCACGCGGACGTGAAGGAGGTCTCCACCCGGCCCGACCTCTACTCCGCCTCCCGCAACACCGCGATCATCCGCTTCAACGAGCACATATCGCGCGAGCAGATCGACGTCCAGCGGCTCATCATGCTCAACATGGACCCGCCCGAGCACACCCGCGTCCGCCAGATCGTGCAGCGCGGCTTCACCCCGCGCGCGATACGGGCCCTGGGGACGGCGCTGCGCGAGCGCGCCGGCGCGATCGTCGCGGCGGCCCGGGAGCGCGGCAGCGGCGACTTCGTCACCGACATCGCCTGCGAGCTGCCCCTGCAGGCGATCGCCGAGCTCATCGGCGTCCCGCAGGAGGACCGGGCCCGCATCTTCGACTGGTCCAACAAGATGATCGCCTACGACGATCCCGAGCTGGCCATCACCGAGGAGGTCGGCGCGCACTCCGCGGCGGAGCTCATCTCGTACGCGATGAACCTGGCCGCCGCGCGCAAGGAGTGCCCGGCGAAGGACATCGTCAGCCGGCTGGTCGCCGCCGAGGACGAGGGCAATCTGGCCTCCGACGAGTTCGGCTTCTTCGTGCTGCTGCTGGCCGTCGCGGGCAACGAGACCACGCGCAACGCCATCAGCCACGGCATGCACGCGTTCCTCACCCACCCCGGCCAGTGGGAGCTCTACAAGCGCGAGCGCCCCGCGACCGCCGCGGAGGAGATCGTCCGCTGGGCGACGCCCGTCGTCTCCTTCCAGCGCACCGCCACGCGCGACACCGAACTCGGCGGCGCCCGCATCCGTGCCGGCCAGCGCGTGGGGCTCTTCTACGCCTCCGCCAACCACGACCCCGAGGTCTTCGACGACCCCGAGGTCTTCGACATCACCCGCGACCCCAACCCCCACCTCGGCTTCGGCGGCGGGGGGCCGCACTTCTGCCTCGGCCGTTCGCTGGCCGCGCTGGAGATCGACCTCATCTTCCACGCGGTGGCCGACGCCCTCCCGGGCATCCGGCTCGCCGCGGAGCCGCGGCGGCTGCGGTCGGCGTGGCTGAACGGGATCAAGGAGATGCGGGTGCGGTACGCGTAGCCGCCGCCCTCCGGCCGGCCGCTGATCAGATATGTGACTGATCGTCAATTTCCTTTGCCCGTACGGGAATAGTCCGTACCGGGACCTTGTCCGCCGGCAGTCACGGACTTACTCTCGGGTACACCTTCCGGGCAGGCCCGTCACGCCGTACGCCCGTGACATCACCGGCCCCGTGCCGCACGGAGGCCGCCCGTCCGGCAGCGCTCATCCGAGGCTCTCCGATCCGAGGCTCTCCGAGGGGACGATCAGCATGAACGACGCGCAAGGCAGACCGGTCACGGGACGGGTCAGGTGGCGCCGCTTCGCCGTCCTGGCCGTGCCCGGCTTCGCGGCGACGGCGGCCCTGGCCGTGGCGCTGGCCGAAGGGGCCCTCGCGGCCTCGTTCGCCGTGTCGGGGCAGGAGTTCAAGGTCTCGGCCGACAGCCTGGAGGGCGAGGGCTTCGCGCAGTACGGCAGCGTGGACACCAACGCCCGCGGCGACCTGCTGCCCGTCGCGGTCACCGCGATCAAGGAGGCCGAGCTGCAGAAGCTCTGCCAGTCCGTGGTCACCCACCTGCCCGTCATCGGGGACATCTCGCTCACCCTGACGGCGGGCGGCAGCGGCACCCCGGTCCGGGCCAGCAACCTCTTCATCGACGCCACCCAGCTCGGCGGCGACGCCGAGTTCAAGAACGTCGAGATCGGCCGCGACGCCTCCACGCTCGACAAGGGGCCGGACGGTGCGCAGGGCCTGCAGGACCTCTTCGCCCAGCAGGCCGACCACGTCAGCATGAAGAAGGTCCGGCAGGTCGCGTGGGCGACCAACGCGGGCACGTTCAAGCTGGCCGGGCTGCGGATGAACATCGCCAAGGGCAAGCAGGAGTGCTTCTGACGTGGCGGACGGCACCGCAGGCACGACAGGTGCGGCGGGCGCCGCGGGCCCCGCGGGCACAGGGCCCGCCGTACGTCCTCGTCCCCGGCGCCACCCGTGGGCCGCGTGGCGCCGGTGGCGCAGGGCGCGGCCCTTCTGGGGCGGCCTCGCCACCGTGCTCGCCGGGACGGAGATCTCCGTCATCCCCCTCGCCCCGCTGAAGATCATGCTCCACCAGGGCATCGCGGGCATCCCCTCGGTCCTGATGGGCCTGATCATGGTGCTGATGGGGCTGAGCGCGTGGTTCGCACCGCAGTACCGGGCCCTCGCCGGGGTGGTGACCGTCATGATCGCGGCCGCGGCGCTGGTGATGTCGAACCTCGGCGGGTTCCTCTTCGGCACGATCCTCGGCGTGATCGGCGGGGGGATGGTCTTCGCGTGGCAGCCGGTGGCGCCGTCCGGCGAGGCACCGTCCCCCGCGCCTCGCGACGGCCAGGCACCGTCCCCCGCGCCTCGCGACGTGGCGCCCCCCGGATCCCACGAAGCTCCCCCCGCGCACCACCCCCACCTCCCA
>NZ_PXWG01000095.1 GCF_003011965.1 Streptosporangium nondiastaticum | reverse complement strand
GCCCTCGAGTCGGCCCGCGCTGATGCAGAAGGGCTGGCCGGACGGGTCCAGCAGGACCGTCCAGTACTCACCGCCCGGCTGGTGGGCGGGCTTGGTCGCGCCCAGGCCGAGCAGGCGCCGCTCGGCGGCCGGCACGTCCTCGAAGGCCAGGTCGAGGTGGAAGGGGAGCTCCTCCTGCGGCCAGTCGGGGGCCGTGAAGTCGCGGGCGGTGTAGAAGATGAACCGCGTCGAGCCGTCCGTGACGAGGAAGGCCGTGGGGGCGCCGTCCTCGCCGGGGAACTCCTCGGCGACACGCCAGCCCAGGGCGGCGGCGTAGAAGTCGGCGAGCACCCTGCCGTCAGGGCCCCAGAACGCGTAGGACGCCACGGAGCCCACGGCGGCGGACAGGGAGGAAACAGCACTCATGGAGGAACACTCCAGAAAAAGAGGGGTCGAGGTACGCAGGCGCGCGGACGACTGCCGCGAGCGCTCGGAGGCGGAGGGCGCGAGACGGGCCGTTCCCGGCCGGGCGCCATCCTCCGCTCTGTAATTAGTACACAAGTACAGTAACGCGGGTCGGTGGGGTGTGCAATACGGACACACCGGAAACTTGTGCGCGGCGACGCGGCTCCAGGGCGCGAGAGCACGCGAGGCCCTCCATTCCCAGGGGGCCTCTTGTCAGGGCTCGTGCGGCCGCCGGCGCGCCCTCCTGTCCGTGCGCAGGGCCTTGCAGTACGGGTGTACTCCTCGCCGCGTGCGGGGCTCTCCGTGTACAGGCGGTCCGGGGCTCCGTGGTCGCGACGCCGATGGCGAGGGCAGGGCCCTTGTGGTGTCGCATCCAAGGAAGGGCGCAGGGCGCGGGCGGGCTACAGTACGTACGTATCGCACCGTCTCTGCGTCTGTCCGGAGTCCTCTGCCATGTCTGCCCAGCCCCCTGCCGCGCGGCGACGCCGTGACCCCGAGCGCCGCATCGCGGAGATCACGGAAGCGACCCTGAGCGTCATCGCCGAGCGCGGTATCGAGGGACTGACCCACCGGGCGGTCGCCGACAAGGCGGGGGTACCGCTGGGGGCGACCACGTATCACTTCGCGACCAAGGACGACCTCATCGAGGCCGCCCTGGCACTGGCCTACGAGCGCTACGCGGCGATGCTGCAGCAATGGGCGGCCCAGCGGCCCGATCTCGGCGTCAACCAGCTGGTCGTGCTGCTCACCGACGCCATGATGGGCGTCTTCGGCCCGAACCGGGCGTATGAGGCCGTCGAGCTGGAGCTCTACGTCGCCGCCCTGCGCCGCCCCGCCCTGCGCCCCATCGCCGACCGGTACACCCAGGCCACGACCGGCGTCCTGCTGGCCTACGTCGACCCTGTGACCGCGCAGGCCGCCACCGCGGCGATGAACGGGCTCACCCTGCGCGGCCTGGCCGCCAGCGAGCCGCCGACCCGCGCCGAGGTCGAGGACATCCTCCGCCGCATCCTCACCCCCAACCCCGCGCTCGCCACGCCCCCTGCTCCTGGCCGCTGAACCGCCTCTCCACGGCCCTGGTGGGCTGTTCTTCAGAGGCTGGCACTCAGCGGCCGGGCCCGGCGGCGCGGCCGGGCCACAGTCCGCGCAGGCGCTCACGCTTGGCTTTGGGGAGCTGGTCGACGGTGCGGTGCCAGGAGTGGTCGATCATGTCGGTGAGTTCCTCGTCGGGGACGGTGCCGTCGAGGATCACGGTGTTCCACAGGTGGCGGGGGCCGTAGCGTCCCGAGCGGATGGCGGGGTACTGCTCGCGCAGGTGGAGGGCGAGGCCGGGGTCGCACTTGAGGGCCACTTCGTCGGGGCGTGCGGCGGTGGCGGGGGTGAGGACGGCGAAGATCTTCCCGCCGGTCTTGTAGAGCTGCATGGTCCGGCTCGGCTCGTGTTCGGTCGCCTCCGGCAGGGACAGGGCGTACTCCGCCACGTCTTCGGGCGTCATGACCTGTCTCCCGTGCGCATGGTTTTAGTCTCCCGTCGGCATGGTCAGGTCGGCGGACAGCCAGCGTCGCGGGCGCATGCGCAACGTGACCGGCTCCGGGAAGATCTCCGCGGCGTGGTGGACGTACCAGTCCACTTGCCCTTCCGGCAGGTAGCGGGCCGCCATTGCCCGCAGTTCCGCCTCCGTGGTCCTTCCGGTGTGGACCACCTCGCCCTCGACCGAGACGTAGCGGGTGCCGTAGTCGGCCATCATCGAGAAACGGCCCGCCGCCTGAATGAGGGCGAACTTGCGGGAGGCGCGGTCGGTGGTGATCCACACCTCGCCGCCCGGCTCGTAGCCGTACCAGATGGGCAAGGCCAGCGGGGCGCGGTCCGGGCGGCCCGAGGCCACCGATAGAGCGCCGATGTGCGGCTCGGCCAGGAACGCCTCACGTTCTTCGATGGTCAGCGGCATGCGATCACCTTTTGAGTCGGGGGTTGGCTGTTACGCGCGTGGGGTCGGCGGGCGGTACGACCAGCTTGTTCCTGCACCGGGCCGTTGTCCTGTGCACGAGCGGGTCGGGTCAGGTGGCCAGGACGCGGCCGTGGATGGTTTTGACTTCACTCCCTGAGGGGGCGTTGGCTGGTCAGGCCGTGCAGGACGAGGCCGTTCATGAAGGCCACGGCCGCTCGGGCGATATTGGTGTATTCCTGTTCCAGGGCGATCCGGAACAGTGGGCCCTGCGCGGCCCGGGCCCGGTTGCGGTCCGCGGTATCCGGGCCGGCGCCGGTCGCGAGGTTGTGGGGGTCGTGCGGGTGCGCGCAGGCGATGCGGGCCGGGTTCCTTGCCGTCGGCGGGGCCCGGTCTCGGTCCCGGCGGTGGCCAGGGGTGCGGCTTCCTCATGGGCCTGGTGCCTGTGCCGTGCCGGGGCGTGGGGCCAGGATGCGGCGCAGCACGCAGGCGATGTTCTCGCGGTGCGGGGTGCTGGTGCCCGCCAGTCCCCGCAGAGTGAGCCCGTTGAGGGCGGCTGCCGCCGCGGTGGCGGTGAGCGGGTCGGCGAAGTGAGTGAGGGCCTGGACGCTCAGCTCGGTGTACTGATCCGCCAGGGGTCGCAGCTTCGGGCGGCGCAGGGCGGCGAGGTAGAGCTCGAACTCCACTACCTGCTGGTCACGTTGGGAGCCGAAACAGCTCACGAACGCATCGGCGAGATCCTCGGCCAGTGCCTCGGTGTCCTGGCCGTGGTGGCGGGCGGTCCAGTCGTCGAGGTAGACGGCGAAACGGTCCACCGCACGCCGCAGGGCGGCGGTGATCAGGTCGTCCTTGGTCGCGAAGTGGTACGTGGTCGCCCCGAGCGGCACCCCGGCCGTCTCGGCGACCAGGCGATGAGTCACCCCCTCGATGCCGTGCTCGGCGATCACCTTCTCCGTGGCCGCGGCGATCTCCTCGATCCTGCGCCGCGGATCACGGCGCCGCGCGGACCTCTCGACGGTCATGGAACCCCCTTCCGGTACGTATGTACAGCCCTTCTCTGTGTGCATGCCGAAAGCAGACGCCTTGTGCGTAGCGCCTGAAACCTCGCCCATTTCTGCCAAGGATCCCGCCCGAAGCGTATGAGCTGATAGGGGGTCGCGTGTCGCCTCGCTCCGACTTACAGTACCAACGTACTGGAGGCGGTTCGGTGCGAGCACGCCCGCTTCGGCGGTGGGCCGCGTGAAGATCCCATCGCCCGTCGCCGCGTCCCCGGTCCGCCCGGGCCGGGCCGGCTCTAAGCACCACCTGATCACCGACGGCCGCGGCACCCCGCTCGCCGTCATTCTCACCGGCGCCAACCGCAACGATGTCACCCAGCTGCTGTCCCTGCTCGAAGCGGTCCCGCCCGTGGGCGGGCGCGTCGGCCATCCGTGCAGGAAGCCGGACTCGCTCTTCGCCGACCGCGGCTATGACCATGACATCTACCGTGACCACGTCCGCAAGCGCGGCATCGTGCCCGCGATCGCCCGACGTGGCACTCCACGGCACCGGGCTGGGCACCTACCGGTGGGTCGTCGAGCGCAGTTTTGCCTGGCTGCACGGCTTCAAACGCCTCCCCATCCGCTGGGAACGACGAGCCGACATCCACGAAGCCTTCCTCCGCCTCGCCTGCTGCCTCATCACCCTCAGGCAGATCAACTCACTCTGCTGAGTGTGACGGTCTGGCCAGCAACTCGACCGCTGACGGCATACCGTTGCTGGACTGTCTCCCGTTCATCGATCGGAGTCCACCATGCCCACTTCACCGCGCGACGTGCTTGCTGCCTACCACCGAGCGATGCTCGCCTGGTCTGCGGACGATCTGGCCAACCTCTACGCACCCGACGCCGTCCACGAGTTCCCCTTCCTCGCTCCGGCCAGACCCAACCGCTACCACGGACGGGAAGAGGTCCGGGCCGGCTACCAGGCTGCATGGGGCGCCACCTCGGTACGACTCCAGGAGATACATGACGTCGTTGTCTTCGACAGCACTGACCCCGAGGTCGTGATCGGACAGTGGGAGGCCACCGCGACGTTGGAACCTGGGGCCGCCCCGGCTGCCGTCACCGGCCTCCTGATCCTGCGGGTGCGTGACGGCCTGATTGTGCATGCTCTCGACTACATGGACTCACTCGGCACATTCCAGGCACTGGGCCGCCTGCCCGCGCTACTGGACAGCCTCAGTATATCGGCCAGTGATCAGTCCTAACCCAGTAGATTTACCGTCCTGTTGACACCCGCTCTGGTTTCCACAACGAGCACGCCGCTGCCCCTGCCCTGACAGATCAACTCATTTTGTTAGGTGTTGTAAGACGTCGTTTCCTTTGGAATGGTGTCTCGTTGTGCTGAGCATGGCGAGTCTTGCTCAGCGGTTGGTGCCGGACGAGTTGTGGGAGCTGTTCCGGCGGGTGGTGCCCGAGACGGTGGTGATACGCCCGCAGGGTGGTGGCCGCCGGCGGGCCGGAGATCGAGAGTGTCTGGCGGCGATCGTGTTCGTGGCGACGTCAGGCTGTACGTGGCGGGCAGATCCCGCCCGTGTTCGGGCTGGCCTGGCCGACCGTCTACTGGCGTTTCGCCCGCTGGAGCCAGGACCGGGTCTGGGCTCGTCTGCACCGGGTGGTCCTGGACGAACTCGGCGCGAGCGGTGAGCTGGACTGGTCACGGTTCGCCGTCGACTCGGCCAGCGTTCGGGCCCCCAAAGGGGGTCCTGACCGGACCGACCCCGACCGACCGTGGCAAGAACGGGTCGAAGATCCACCTCGTCACCGACCGCAGCGGACTGCCTGTTGCGGTAGCCGTCTCTGCCGCCAATACCCACGACAGCCTCGCCCTCCAGCCCCTGATTGCCTCGATACCCCCGGTCCGCAGCCGACGCGGACCACGTCGGCGACGCCCAGACAAACTGCACGGCGACAAGGGCTACGACTACCCCTACCTGCGGCGATGGCTCCGGGAACGAGGCATCACACCCCGCATCGTACGGCGCGGCAAGGAGGGCTCGCACCGCCTGGGGCGCCACCGCTGGGCCATTGAACGCACGATGTCATGGCTCGGCCGACTGCCGCCGACTCCACCGCCGCTACGCTGGAGTAGTGGCGGGTGTTCCGCTCCCGGAGGGGGCGTGGCGGGCGGGCCTCAGCTTTTGGCGGCCTTTGCGATTTGCTGGGCCGCCTGGTCGGGCGTGAGGTGCGTGGTGTCAACGACCTCGGCCTCGGCGTGTAGCCACGTGCGGGCAGCTTCGGCGTAGGGCTCAAGGTATTTGAGACGGAACGGGGAGGGGCCTAGAACAGTGTCCCGCTCGATGCGCCCGCGGAGGGTCTCCTGGTCAGCATGGAGGACGAAGTGCCGGACCGGGATGGCATGTTGAGCGAGGCCCGTGCTGATCTCGCGCCAGTACTGCTCGACCAGGACAGTCATGGGCATCACCAGCGTGCCGCCGGTGTAGTCGAGTACGCGCTGGGCGGTCTCGACCACGAGCGGCCGCCACGGCGACCAGTCCTGGAAGTTGCCCGTCCAGGGCAGCCCTGGCTTGATGTCCATGAGTGTCTCACCGACCTTCTCGGCGTCGAACACCCGTGAATCCGGGATCAGCTGCTGTACGAGTGCACTGGTCGTCGTCTTGCCCGCGCCGTGAGTGCCGTTGAGCCATACGATCATGGACCCGACGCTAGCGCTGTGCGGGCCGCGGGAACAGGTACGGCAGGAATCCGGTACGGCTTCGGTGCTCCTCAGGGTGGTACCAACCGCCAAGATCGGCTGTCATCTATCTCGAAAAGTCGGATCAGCGACACTTGCGACTGGTGACGGACACTCCAGATTGGCCTCACGAACCGGAAGATCTTGTCTCCCGACCTGCCTGTCGATTGACGAACCCCCAGCTCACTGAGGGCCAATTGGCCCCGCCTTCGGAGAACCTGCATCGGTCGCTGACACCTAGCACACCCAGCACCTGCGGACAGCAGCGACTAGAGCGTGTCTCCTTGATGCGCTAAGCGGTTGATCGGACATGCCTGTTCGTTTTGTGATCAGTGACGCGATGTGGGAGCGAATCGAGCCGCTGATGCCAGCCGATCCGGTCCGTGGACGTCGGTGGGCAGATCATCGCCGCACCCTGGAGGCCATCGCGTGGAAGTACCGCACGGGCGCGCCCTGGCGGGACCTGCCCGAGGAGCTCGGGTCGTTCACGACCGCGCACAAGCGGCTGTTGCGGTGGGCGGTGGACGGCACGTGGCGGCGGATCTTCGCTGCCGTACTGGCCGACGCGGATGCTGGAGGCGAGATCGGCTGGACCGTGTCGGTGGACTCCACGGTGTGCCGGGCCCACCAGCATGCGTCCGGTGCCCGCAAAGGAGTCGGGTGGCAGTGACGAGCCCGCCGATCACGCGCTCGGGCGTTCGCGCGGTGGGCTGAGCACGAAGGTCCACTTGGCCAGCGATGGCCGGGCCCGGCCGCTCGCGCTCGTGGTGACGGCCGGACAGGCCGGTGACGCCCCGGCGTTCACAGCCGTCATGGCCACGCTCCGGGGTTCCGCGCTCCGGCAGCGGGCGGCCCCGCACGAGGCCTGATGCGGTGATCGCCGATCGCGCGTACTCGGCCCGCGCGATCCGTTCCCACCTGCGTGAACGGCACATCCGAGCGGTCATCCCGCAGCCGGTGGACCAGGTCCGTCACCGGCTGCGGCGCGGCTCGCGCGGAGGCCGCCCACCGGGCTTCGACCGCGAGACCTACAGGAGCCGGAACACCGTCGAGCGGTGCATTGCCCGCCTGAAGCAGTGGCGTGGCCTGGCGATGCGATCCGACAAACTCGCCCTCTCCTACCAGGCCGCGCTCCATCTCGCCACGGTGTTGGTATGGCTGCGCAGGTGACCTCGTGGCTCCGGGGTGGCCGGATTCCGGCCGCGGGAGAGCGACGGCGACGGGCATCGACGAGGTGGCTCCGGGGGGAGCGAACCCCGGCCGTGCCTGCGTCGGGCGTGGTGACCTGGGCCCGCCTATATCATTTGCGAAGCGTGGAGTGGATGCTCCACCCCCATGGTCGGCGCGGGCCGACGGTAAGGAGCGCAGAGGTGGACAACGCAGATCGGACCCGGGAGCTCGAAGAACAGGTCCTGCGTCTCACGGCGGAGGCGAAGGCCAGCGCGCAACGGATTCAGCGGCTTGAGATGGAGCGGGACGACTTTGAGAAGAAGTACGAGGAGGCGCTCGAGAAATTTAAGAAGTCGCAGAAGGATCTCGACGAGCTTGAGAAATCGATGCAAGATCTCTGAGCCCTCCCCTGTTGTTCGCTCGCGGGGCTGGGGTGTTGTCTCGGACCTGGGCTTCCTCGGGATCGAAGCGAAGGAAGATGCTGCCCGCGGAGATTTGCGGTGCCGGGCAGCATGCGCCGGGCGGCGGTCGAGACCGGCGTCTAGACGAGTAAGTCCGAAGGGTTGGTCAGTGGTCGTAGGCGATCGGTGACCGGGTGACGGATCGTCTTGTGTTGCGGTTGTGCCAGATCGCGGCTGTCATGGCCAGGATCCGTTGTCCGACTCGGGCGAGGACCCCAGCGGGGGTTCTCGCTCTGTGGCGCTCAAGGTCGAGTTGGCCCTTGAGGGTGTCGTTTACTGACTCGATGAGCTGGCGGATGGGTTTGAGCAGGTGTTCGCCGGGCCGGGGGCTGCGGTTGCGATAGGTCGGCCACAGCAGGTCCAGGCCCTGCTCGGCCATGAAGGCATCGAGGTGTTTGGATACGTAGCCTTTGTCGCCGACGATCGTCTGTCCGGGGTGCGTGGCCGGCAAATCCTGGTCGCTGGTGAGCATGTCGGCCAGTACCTCGCGTTCGTCGACTTTGGGGTTGGCCAGAGCCCAGGCGATCGGCAGCCCGCCCGGGCGTGCAGATGAGGTGCAGCCGCAGGCCCCAGAAGAACCGGGAGTGCGAGGAGCAGTAGCTGTATCCGGCCCAGCCGGCCAGGTCGGAACACTTCACCGTGGGCCGTGAGTGGGCGCATTCCACGGGAGTGGAGTCCACAGTCCACACGTCGTCATGCCACAGGTCGGTGTCGCGGGCGAGGGTGCGGATGAGCCGGCTGATCAGTGTGTTCGCGGCCCGCAGGCGTCTGTTGTAGCCGGACTGCCCCGGCAGGTAGGGGAAGGTGGCTGCCAGATGGACGCGGGCGAAGCGCAGCCAGCGGGCCTCGGAAACGAACCCGAGCAGGGCCTGCATCACCGCCAGCGTCAGCAACTCGGAATCTGTCAGGCTCGGTGGGCGGCCCCATTGGCGCGATCCTGCCAGAGAGTCATCGATCTTCACGTACAGTGCAAGCGCGAGGGTCTCGAGGTCTGTCGTCACAAACGGACCAACGAGACCCTCGCTTCATGCACCCGGCCACTTCGGACTTACTCATCTAGGTGCCGCGCGCTCGGCGGACGGCGGGAGCGGGCGGGGACGCAGCCGGCCCCGCCCCGGGCCAGTGGGCCTGAATCTCGGCGGTGAGGTCGTTGGCCATGTGGAGGCCACCGGTGTTGACAAGTCCCAGCGATAGCGGGGTCACCCATCAAGGAGACACGCCCTAGCCCATCGCAGTAGCAGGGGCTGGCCGCTGCTGTCTTGCGTCATCATGTCGCAGGCGGCGCGCCAGTACTGCGCAGCCGCGAACCAGCTCGCGCGGCACCGACCGCGAGAGCGACGAATGTCGTGGCTGCCGACAACTCCGCCAAGAGCAAGGGGCTCGATGATGGAGAATTTCGCGCAGAGCCCGGCGGGCGGCAGCAGGCGGAGCTGGGGTCGAGTGATCGCCTGCGAGTAGGCTGTGTCCATGTCACGTACATGGGTTGGTGCCATGCCCCATTTCGGTTCCCTGGGGACCTCTGCTCTCGCCTTCTGCTCGACCGTTGATTCAGCCAGGCAGGCGAAGCCGGTCTTCGGCTCCGCGCCCTTCGAGGGAGCATCCGTCGAGCTCCTTGGCCCCCGGCCGACCGGCGGCACCGTCCACGCCCCACCCGGGGCGGCTGCGATCACGCCAAGGGCCCGGGGATTCCACGGCGCCGCGACTGGGGCCCATGCCTTCCACGTCGGAGCGCTCCAGTACGTGCGACAGGTCCAGGACGGTGAGCGCGTCATGGTGATCGCTGCGGACATAGCGTTGAAGAGCACGGAATGGTGACCGGCATGGGCGCGCCGGCCCCGGCTGGCCAGGGCAGACGATACGTGGCCGCTGCGATCGACCTGACGCTGGCCGGTTCCGTCGGCCTGTTGGCGGGCTTGTTCTACGTGGCGGGCTTCTACACGGCGGGCCTCGCCGGTGAGGACGTCCCTGGGTTGACAGACCCTCGTCTGCTGCTGCGGATTGCCGCCGGAGCTTTGGCGATGTCCTTCATCAACCAGGTACTGCTCGCCCTGGCGACCCGCCGGAGCATCGGGAAGCTCTGCGCAGGCACCTGCCTCGCGCGCACGGCAGACGGAAAGTGGCCTGGGCCTTGGCGGGTTCTGCTCCGGTGGATCGCTGGGATCACCTATGCTTCCACGATCGCCCCGCTGGACATCCTCACGTCCGGCCCCGGCCTGGCCCCCGACGACTTCACCGGCGTACGCATCGTCCTGCGCCCTGGCCTGCGCACCAGGTGACGCGGATCATGCGGAGCGAGGAGAGGGATGCCCTGTAGTACAGCCACGCCTCCCCGCGTCTGCGGGCTTCGGCATGAGATGGCCCGCTCGGCCGACGCGCGAAGGGACCCGGGCGAGCTCAACCAGATTGGCACTTGCCGCGCGTCGGCTGTCCGGCTGACAACGTGAAGTCCACCAGGTGGCATGACCCTCGCTCCGTACGGGGCCGAGGTCGCGGCAATGCTCAGGACGGCTGCGTGGGAGCGGAATGTGTGTGGGCTCGGCCGGGGTCCGGACTCCCGTTGCCTCTCCACCTCCGTGTCGCTACAGCCCGTAGCGAGGAAGACAGCCTACATCGCCCATGCCGCATGGCCGGTGTTGCTCTGTGCTCCCCGAGTGCCAGCCGAAGGCGCATTCTGATCGACGATTGCGAGCTGCCTATTCGATGGGCTCTCTGCTGTTGTAGTTGATCAGCCTGATGGGGGCGAGCATGGCCGCGCCGGCCAGGGACAGGGCGGTCGTCTGTACCTCCTCGAAGATCAAAGCGGGAGCGAGGTCCGCACTGTCAGCGCCCGCCGAGACGCGCCCAAGCTCACGACGCCGACCCGGTTGCCATGCTGTCCGAGGACCAGAGCTACCTCGGGCCCGTGCTCACCGCGGAGGACCGCACCCCTGCCTGCACCCACGGCTGAACACCAGCTTGCTCCTTGAGCGGGCCACCAACAAAATCAAGCCCCGAGCCGTGGCCGCCCTGTACAACAAGTGCGGTCACGGCTTCCTTGGTACCGCCACCGCAACTGCACTCGTCATCTGGCTCCGCACATGACTGGCCGAAGTAGTCCTAGGCTCTTGCCCGTGTCCGACTATCAAGATCCTTTCACTGTCTGCTATCCCGCCCTTCTACCGTGGGCGCAGCCTTCTCGGCAGGACGTTCTTCACCGTGCTGTGCGGACTGCCGTGGAACGCTCGCTTGTGGTGCAGTGGGGCCGCATAGACCCGGAGAAGCCGGCGAGTGACGCCGACGTGCATGCGATCGTCGCCGCCTGTGACGCGTACGTCCAAGGCTGGTTCGACGCCGTGATCCGCCCTGCTGCCTGCTATCCCCCGAACGACTGGGGATGGTCGTCGTCACCGGGGTTGTGGCTGGATGCCTCCAAAAGCCACGGCCGGGGCAGAGCCATCCGTCTCACCATCGCCGAGAACCTCGACTTCTTCGCCAGATTCCCTTTCGGGGAGACGCTGAACTTGGTCGGATACGCCGAGCACACTGCCCGGACGACGACGGGAACTTCCCGGCAGCGGGCTGCCGATGCCACTGCTGAGGCCCTGCGGTGGGCGTGGGCCCGTCACACCGACAGACTCGGCTGGGACGACGCCGAGTGGTACGAGTACCTTGAGGTGTACGAGCTGATCGGCTGGACGACGGCGGCACTGCAACTTCCCGGGGTGAGGCCGTCGCAGGCTGCCGATCGGGTGGAAGAGATCGCGGGGCAGAAGTGGGATGACTGGTCACCGTGGACGTCGGATGAACTACCGGCACCGTTCATCACCCAGGCGACGCAAGCCGTGGCGGACTGCGTGACGACAAGCACCGCTACACCGTCCTCGCCGCCGCCATGGTCATCTGGCTCCGAATATGACTGACCGGACGCGGAATAGGGCAGCCGGATACTCTGGTCAGGCGCTGTCCTGCGGGTCAGTGTCAGTCCGTGCGCGGAGCGGCAACGAAGGAGTCGGGGAAGTTGACTTACCCGGCATGATCTTGATGCCCGTGAGCGTCTCATACGCGACGGCCACCAGCGGCGCGGTGCCGGGGTACTTCGGCGCCCGCCCGCCTTTCTCCGCCAAACTCAGCACTATCTCGATCTGGCGCGCGTCGGTCACAGGTCCTCCATGTAGTAGGCGCGGACACTGGACATGGCCACGAGACGACCCGTCCGGCCACCCGTGAATCGGGCCACTCCACACCCCCGGTCCCCGGGAGCGTTCGACCCTCTTCTGCACCAGCGTCCTGAGGCAGTGCTCTCGTGCTCTCGCCCGCCGGATGGCCGGCGCCGCCGTCCAGCCCTCCAGCCGCCACACCACCAGGCCCCGCCCGCCCCTGCCGCGCCCGGCCGCACCACAGCGACCGCGGCGAGCTGCACCGGGTGCGGCAGCGCTTCTAAGGCAGAGATTCGGCACGCGAGCGTGCGGCGGGCGCTGCGCTCCTCCTCATTCACGCCGCCGGGGACGAGAGGGAAGACCGCGGCCTGGTAGTTCGCGATATGGGCGACGATCGTGTCGGCGATGCCTTGCGCGTACCCGTCAGCCGACGCCTGCTGCCTGCCGCGTGAGCGTGATCAGCAGATGGATGCGGGCGGCGAGCGGCACAGTCATCCGAGAAGTATGCACGGCACCCAGGCGCCTGCTGCACGCGGCGCTGTTAGCCCCGGTGGCTGCTTGCATGTCAGTGGTGCCTGCAAAGGTGTGCTTGCAAGGGCGGCGGTCGATGCTGCCTTGTTCGTTCGGTACGGGAGGGGACGGCGTGACAGGACAAGGACACGGCTGGGAGGGCATGCAGTGGCAGGAGTGGAAGCATGTTGAGGTGATTCGCTGGCGGCTGGAACAAGGCGCTGATCCGGATGACCTCAACGGCTCCCGGCCTTTGCACCAGGCCGTGATGTCCGGCTCACCCCAGGTCGTCATGGAACTGGCCCTACGTGTGGCAGACGTGGATGCGCTCCAGGACGGCACGACCGCACTGTGGGAAGCAGTCATGGAAAACCAGCCCGACAGCGCCCGTGCACTCGTCGCCGCCGGAGCTGATCCCTGGCGGCAGCTCATCGCCGGCTGGTCCCCGGGACGCCTCAGCCTGGCCGGACCCACCCCCAACTTGTTCACCATCCCCGATGGGCAGCAAGGACTCAGCGACACGGAACGCGCAGCAGTACACCAAGCCCGACAACTCCTCGCCGTCCTGAAAGACATCCACTACGAGGGCCTCGGCTTGGTGTGTGTGGCCGGCATCGACGCCCCGGAAGCGATACGACGCCTGCAAGCCATACCCGTCGAAGGCAGCAGGCTCCACGCCCTCCAAAAGCCCTCTTGGGGCGAAGACCTGCGCACTGTCGGTGTCACCACAGTCCCCGGCGGCTGCATCGTCACCCAGCCCTGGGGCTACGCACCGCAAATGCCCGGCGTGCAAAAGCTGCTCTCGGCAGGCACCTCCTGCTACGGCCTGTACGCCAACGCAAAGAGCGGCGACCAGGGCAGCATCGCCCGCAACGGCACCATCGAAGACTGGGACCTCATCCCCGGCGGTGACCTCGACCCTGAAGACACCCCCACATCCGAAGACGTCCTCCAGCACTACCTCTACCGGCACAACGCCGTCGCCTACGCTTGCGCTTGGGCAGGACTGCACCTGACCGACACACACGCTGTTTTCGGACCACCCGACACCTGGGTCGACCTGCCGGAGCGCGACTACTGGCACAGCTGACACACGCCCCTCGACGTGACAAACCGCCCAGTCCCTGCGGCTCACCTGGTTGACGTCGGCGCACAGCACGGGTGCGAGGCGGCCGGCGGCGGGAGTGGCCGGCAGAGTCCGAGCTCGGCGGGGCCTGGCGGCAGTGCCGGCGTCGGAGGGACGAGGGGCTTCAGGCCGGATAGCCGATCTCCGTGATGTCCTCGGCCAGCCCGGCCAGCTCGACGTCTGGGTTGAGCGCGGCGACCACCTCCTGCGTCAGCGGGCGCCCGGCCAGGATGTGACGGACAGCCTCCACGTCGACGGGGACTTCGTAGTACTCGGACGCCCACTGCGCGTAGACCTCCGGTGAGCGGTCGACGAGGAGCGCGAAGAGGAAGTCGGCACCGTCCGGGTCTCCGTCATCCGTCTCGGGGAAGACGATGGAACCGGCCCGCCAGACAGGGTCAGCTGCCTGGCGCCACAGACAGCAGGTGACGGTCAGGACACCGTCCTCCTCACAGAACGCGGGCTCCCTGATGTAGGGGAGGAAGACCTTCGGTACTTCATCGAGCACGCCGGGCCACACCAAAGGGACGTCCATGCGGGCCCAGGGACTCATGGGCGACGCGTGGTCGAAACCCCGGACGTACGTCCCGTCGACTGAGAAGACGATCGAGTACTCTCCTCCGACCCCGTCCCGCATCGACGCCATTTGCTCACCCTCGCCCCAGCAGGCGTCGAAGGAGTAGAACCGCGTGTCCCACTCCGGGCTCAGCACGGCCTCGAGCATCGCCAGCCCACGGCAGTGCTCACGCAGCTCATCAACGGCTGGCAGGACCCGGGCCACATCGTGTACGGTCACGCCGCCATTTCACCGCACCCCACTGACAACTACGCGGCCCGTGCAGGGAAGACGAGCGGCCTGCGAAGAACAGACCATGCTGCGAACCATGGAGATCGCCGCCGAGGCGGCTGTGCCCCCTCATGGTGCCCCCTTCCTCAACCGGCCTACGTCATTGCAACCCCGCATCTGGGACATGGCGTGAAGCGGATCGTGCCGGGCACATATGATCACCGGCAAGCGCCGCGCGAGGGGGTTGCCGTATGGACGCAACGAGCATCCGCCACGACCGATTCTGCTATTACGCCGATGTCCGCGACGGACGCAGCCCGGAGCGCCCCAAGGCGCTGTGGCGTACTTCGGCGGGCACTGGTACATGGGAGTACTGGTCCACGATCGACTGGGCCTGGCGGCAGGCCGGTGAGCGCCGCGTGGTGACCTCGGCTCCCGCCCGCGAGGACTTGGTTCCCCTGGACGAGCAGGACGCGGAAAGGTTGCAGGGGGACCGGCAGGGGTGGGCGGAGTACTGGGTGTCCTACACCGAGGAGCCCGGCCCCCGGTTCATCTTCCACAGCGTGATCAGGAGGCGGTTCAGTCCGGAAGGCGTGAAATGCGAATTCTCGAACTCTCACCTGCTGTGGAAGCAGACCAGAATCCTCACTGATGAGGCGGGTGAGGGCTGGGGAATCCAGGCCGCACGGGAGGAGGCTGACGAGGTCCTGCACGAACTCAAGGGACGCCCGGGTATCACCGAGCTCGGCGAGAGCGGCCCGCATTCCCCTCGTCCGTTCGATTCCTTCCGCTATTTCATCACCGGGGACGATCCGGAGGACCCGTGGGGCCTGTGGCGCCTCGACGCTGACGGCCAGTGGCAGCACTTCTCGGCTCTGGAGTGGGGCTGGTTCCCTGAATTCTGGGGCGACGACTTCACGGTGGTCCTCGGCGTGAAGCTGGAGAACTCGCCTCAGAAGCCCGCTGCGGCCAAGAATATGACGGAGATCGAGGCCGAGCACGCCCGGAAGCTGGAGGCGAAGCGTGACATCTGGATAGCGGACCACTGGCTGTACTGGCTTTACGACGACAAACACGCCAACGGCGAGCCGCCCGTCGGCGTGGCCCGCCGACGGCGCGATACACGGTCCTGGCACGACGAGCTTTTCTTCGGTAAGGGCACGTGGCGTGGCGACACCGACCTCGTACGCCGCTTTCCCGACTACCGTGAGAACACCTACCCTTGGATCGAGAAAGTCGACCGCGTCGCCGCCGAGCAGGCCATCGCCGAACTCTTCGGTCTGACCGGCGTCATCGAACCCTAGAAAAACTGCTGCCCGGGGAACGCCTCAGGTCCTCGAAAGCCCGGTCTTCGGACACAGCCCCCGGTGCCGTCTGATTTCGACTGCCACTGCGATGCTGGCGTCATCCGCGAGGCCGGCCGTCAGAGAGTGGGAAGAACAACAGCAGCGCGCCGGCCAGCTCGAACGGCCCGCCCGTGTGGGCGGGCAGGCAGTCGGAGAAGTCGGTCCAGTACGAGCTTAACCACCACAAGCGCTCGAAGGCCGTCTGACCCCCACCACCGGTCGGGTGGTCAGCAGCTGGTGCGGTATTCGTAGATCGTGGTCGTATCAAGGGCATGACGGCCTTTGAGGCACTGGCGTTGAACTACACAGCGGCAGTCGCCTCCGTGCGAACCCGGATGCACACGCACAGAACCCGGCCGCCGCACCTCCAGGCTCCGGTGCGCCCGGTGTGGCGCGTGGTGCCTATGCCGGTCTGCTGGGCCGCTCACGTCCGGACCGTGATCCTGGCACGCGGGTGGAGCACCTGGCTCATGATGCGGGGGAGCGGCTCCTGGCGGATGCGGCTGCGCGGCTGGGGCGCCCGTGTATCCGGCGGGAGTGCTCCGGTCGCGTGGAGCGCGAGGTCGTGGCTGCTGCCGAGGGTGCCGGCCTGCTCATCCTGGCCCGCGATGGCGACCGCACCCGCCTCGGCCCTCGCAGCCTCGGGCCCGCCGGCCGTTTCATCGTCGACCATGCTCCTTGCCCGGTCCTGCTGGTCTGGCCGCAGCCGCCACCGGGCGCGGCCACCCTCCCGCCACCGCCGCCACCGCCGCCGCCACCGCCGCCACCGCGGTCTCCGCACCACCGCTGACGCTGCGACGTACGCACGTCGCGGGCCGGTAGGCCGGTAGGCCGGTGGCGGGCTCGGCCCTCGCTTCAGTCCTCGCTCTGGGCGGTGGCGCCCGGCACGCGACCGCGAACCGCGTACCAGCCGGCGACCAGCGCCGCGGCGATCAGCGGCAGGCACAGCACGGTGGTGCGTGCGGCCCCTCCGTCGGCGTACATGAGGATCAGGACGCAGAGGAGGAAGGCCAGCGTCACGAGTTGGGTCCAGGGGGAGCCGGGCAGGCGGTAGGAGGGGCGGGTCAGTGTGCCGTCCCGGGTTTTCCGCCAGAAGAGGAGGTGGCAGATCATGATCATGCCCCAGGTGGCGAGGATGCCGAGGGCGGCGAGGTTGAGCACGATCTCGAACGCGTCCGCCGGGACGACGAAGTTGAGCCCGACGCCCAGGACGCACATGCCGCTGGTGAGCAGGATGCCGCCGTAGGGGACGTGGGTGCGGCTCAGCCGGGCGGTGAAGCGCGGTGCGGAGCCGCTCACGGCCATGGAGCGCAGGATACGGCCGGTGGAGTAGAGGCCGGAGTTGAGTGAGGACATGGCCGCGGTGAGCACGACCAGGTTCATCACGTCGCCGGCTGCCGGGACGCCGATGCGCGAGAGCACGGTCACGAACGGGCTCTGGCCGGCGCTGTAGCTGCTCCACGGCATCAGCATCGACAGCAGGACGACCGAGCCGACGTAGAAGAGGCCGACGCGCCACATGATCGAGTTGATTGCCTTCGGCATGATCTCCTCGGGCTTGGCGGTCTCACCGGCTGTGACTCCGACCAGTTCGACGGAGGCGTAGGCGAAGACGACGCCCTGGATGACCAGCAGCACGGGCAGCAGGCCGTTGGGGAAGATCCCGCCGTTGCCGCTGATCAGGGCCGGGCCGGGGACGGCGCCGTCGACGGGGTGCCGGGTGGTCAGGAGGAAGATGGCGATCCCCATGAAGACCACCAGCGCGCTGACCTTGACGATCGCGAACCAGAACTCCAGTTCGCCGAAGATCCGCACGGAGATGAGGTTGACGGTGAGGACTACGGCCAGGGCCACGAGCGCGATCACCCACTGCGGGACATCGGAGAACAGGCGCCAGTAGTGGGTGTACGTGGCGACGGCGGTGATGTCGGCGATGCCGGTGGTCGCCCAGTTCAGGAAGTACATCCAGCCGGCGGTGTAGGCGCCCTTCTCCCCGAGGAACTCCCGGGCGTAGGAGACGAAGGCACCGGAGGACGGCCGGTACAGGACGAGCTCGCCGAGCGCACGCACGACGAGGAAGGCGAAGACGCCGCAGACGGCGTAGGCGATGAACAGGGAGGGCCCTGCGTCGGCGAGGCGGCCGCCCGCGCCGAGGAAGAGCCCGGTGCCGATCGCGCCTCCGATGGCGATCATATTGATGTGCCGGGGTTTCAAGGTCTTGCTGTAGCCGGTGTCCCCGGCGTCGACGTGACGGGCTGTGGGGCGCTTGTCGTCTTGGAGGAACTGCTCGCTCACGCCTGGGGTCTGCCTTCCATGGTGGTGGCCGTGCGCTGACACGGTGGTGGCGTGCGCTTAAGGGCGCACGATGTCGGTGAGGGCCGGCCGGCATGCCGGTGCGTCGCGTGGTGGCCTCCTGCTCCGTCCGGTCGAGCGGACGGCCCGGATGGTCCAGACGGTCCGGACGGCCCGGGTGGTCCGGGTGGCCTGGATGGTCCGGGTCCGCCGGGGTGCGGCGCGGCACCCCCGGCGACCGGGGTCCCGGCGTGCCGGCGCACTCCGGCAGGCCACCGGCAGGCCATGGGCGGCCTGGCCGCCGGAGGCGGGGGCTGCGGCCGTGCTGGCCCACCCCGCCGGGCAGGCGCTTGAGGAGGGTGCCGCCCGCGTGCGCGCTCACCGGCCGCACACCCCGGCACCCCCGGGGAACGGGTGTGCCGCGGGCGAGGCCGGCGGCCGCGGAACGGCACGGCCACCCGCGGCCTGAAGGACAACCGGCGTAGGGGCATACCACTTCCTTCCGGGGCATGAGAGGTGATCGCCGGTGGCCGGATCCGCATCCGCCCGCCGGACATCCCCGGCCACGGCAGGCTGCGGCGGGCTGCGGCAGGAGACGGACGGGGCGCCGGCGGAGGGCACCTTGGCCGGCAGAGGAACAGCAACCACGCCCCAGGAGCACGGGCTTGCGTTTTCCTTACCGCGAGTAAGAATCCTGCTGGCGTTCCACCGCAATCACAAGAAAACACATCTTCGCAACAGATAAGTGAGCCTTAACTCCGTGCACGGACTCGACCCCCGCCTGCTCGCCACCCTCGAAGCCGTCGTGCGGCACGGCTCTTTCAGCGCCGCCGCACGCGAACTCGGCTACAGCGCGCCCGCCGTCTCCCAGCAGATCGCCGAACTCGAACGCCGCGCGGGCCTCAGGGTGCTCGAGCGCCGCCCCGTGCGCGCCACCCCGGCCGGCGAGGTCCTTCTCGGCGCCGAGCAGAGCGTCCGCAACGCGCTGGCGACGGCATCGGTGGAACTCGACGCCATGCGCGCGGGCACGGCCGGCCGGATCCGGCTCGGCGCCTTCGCCTCCGCCGCCACCAGCATCGTTCCGCAAGCGCTGGCCCAACTCCACACGGCCTACCCCCACGTGCAGGTCAGCCTCAGCCAACTGGAACCCGAGGCCGGCTACCACCGGCTCAAGCGGGGGGACATGGACCTGGCCCTCAGCTACGACTACGACTTCATCCCCGACCCGCCGCCCCGGATGCTGCGCCGGACGCTGGTCGCACGGGATCCGGTGGTGGCCGTGGTCCCGGAACACCACCGCCTGGCCGGCAGGGAGGTCATCGACCTGGCCAGCCTGGCGGCCGAAACGTGGATCGCGGCTCCGGAGGCCGCCCTGCGCCTGGAACTGCTGTCCCAGATGGCCCAGACGCCGGGTTTCCGGGCCCGCCTGCAATACGAGGGGGACGACTTCAACACGGTCCTGGGTTTCGTGGCCGCGGGCCTGTGCGTTGCCGTCATGCCGCGACTGGCGCTGGGCCGCGGCAACGCCCGGGTCGTGGCCCGTCCCCTGGCGGAGCCGCAGTTGACGCGCTTCATCTACGCCGTCCGCATCGACACCCGGCACGCCCCGCGCGCCGTCCTGGACCTGGAGCGGATGCTCGCCGCGCACGCACTGTCCGCGCTCTCCTGAGGTCCGCCGTTGAGGTCCGCGGTGCGGCCGGGGCGGCAGCCGGATGTGAACAGGTTGTGGAGGGTGTGTGAAAAGCAGCCAACTTGACGGCTGCTGCACGCGCGTAGACCGCACCGTGGCGCCAGCGTTTCCGGCACCTCCGACTATCGGCCACGATGGCTGAAAGTTAAACTACTGGGTGCCGGGCGCACTACGTTTGCGGCGGTCGACGTTTCACCGAGAGGAAACCCCTCATGACCGCAGCCAACAGCACACCGAGAACCGCCCGCATCCTGGCCGGCTACCGCCCCGAGGACGGCTTCATGGCCGCAGAACTGAACCCGCCCCCGGCCGAATACGTCTGGCACGACGAGCACGCCGAACAGCAGGAACAGCGCTACGGCCCCGGAGCCGGCTACCACCAGTGGCTGGCCGTGGACGCACACGACGGCGCCGTCTGGTTCGGCGACACCGACTGGCGGACCCCGCACGAAGACCTCAGCAGCCAACTCCCCGGCCCACCCCGCAGGACACTCGGCGACGGCACCATCCCCGCCCCCGGCGTCATGGTGCACCTGCTCGGCCACCTCACCCACGACGAACAACGCGGCTGCTCCTGGCGGTTCTTCACCGCCGGGGAACTGCACACCCTCGCACTGCGCATCCTGCCCGCCGTACAGCGCCTCGTGGACTCGATCCACCGGATCGGACCACAAGACGAACTGGAGTGGTCGGCCGAGGCCGCCACCGCCTGGGACGACATCGAGCAGACCGCGACCCACACCGAGAACCCCTCCGGCGAACTTCTGTGGCCCGCACCACGCACGACACCGAACCCGAAGTGGCGCATCGAGGTCGCCACGTTCCTCTCCATCAACCCCGACCTGTGCGACCCCTCCTGGGCCCTGGCCACCGACGCGGAACTCGACGCCTACGCCGACTACCACCCCGAAAACGGCTACGGAGGCGTACCGGGACGGATATGCCGCGCCACCGACCAGGAGATCGAGGACGGCTTCACCTTCTACGGCCACCGCGCCGCCCTCTACGCCTACCGGGCCACAGCATGCGGCGACCGCACCCCCACGGACGCCCGCACCTGGCTGGAGACGACACAGGACGGCCGCGACACCTGGGAAGCGGCCAAGCCCCCCGGAGCCACACTCGCCGACGTCCCCGACTGCGTCCTGGCAGCCCTGGCCGAAAGATTCCAGAACGCCGCACACGACAAGGGCCTGGCCCTGACAGGCCTCAACGCCTACATGCACCGGCTGCGCGCCGAAGAACGCTTGGCCGTCGACCAGCAACTCATCTGCGAAGCCCAGGAAGTCGAACGCCTCGAGAACATACTCAAAGACTCCCGCGCCGCACGGAACCGCACCGTGACACGGATCCTCGCCTGGTCCGACGGCCGCAGCGACGAGGAAATCGCCCGCCTGGCATCCATGCCCGATGCCCACGTCACCAACTGGCGGGCCCGCCTGACCGACGAACAGATCACCACCACACCCGCACCCTGAACCACTGCGCGGCCAGGACGACGCAGCCTCTCCACCCCCCACCCGCCAGAGCGGCCCGTTTCGGTGCCATCGGCGCGCAGTCGACAGCCCAGCCGGCTCGTGTCCGGCGCAGCGCTTGGTACAGCCGCCCAGGCAGGTACCTCGAAGGCACGTTCGCGCTCAGGCTTTCGGATGCTGATCCGCCGGCATAGCGAGGCCGTGCCGGACATTCAGCAAGACCGCCGCCATCACCATCACCGCCAAGTCCACCAGGCACAGGGCTTCGGCCTCGCCACCGCAGACGTCCGTCTCACTCGACCTCCTGCGCGTCAGCCCGGCAGCCAATGCAGCTCGTGCGCCAGGGTTTCGGCGACGGCACGGACGCGGCGGTGCAGTGGCGACTGCTCGCGGGGGAGGACCAGGTGGAACGTCAGGCCGGGCGCGCCCCGCAGCGGCCGCCAGGTGAGACCGGCCGGTTGTACCGTGGCCGCGGCTTCTCCGGCCGGGGCAAGGGCGACCCCGTCGCGCAGGTCACGCTGAGAGATGTCGAAAGAGACCGCGGGCGTGCGGAACCGGGGGTGTGGCCGGATATCCCGGAACAGCGCGGACAACTGATCGTGGATCACGGGGTTGGCCGCACGGTCCGGAAGCCGCAGCGCATACGCGGCCGCGTCGGCGATCTCGATCTCCGGGCGTTCGGCCAGCGGATGGTGCTGCGCCGGCCGGACCCCGACGCGCGCACGCCGCAGCGTGTGAGGAGCATGCCGGACGAGCCGGCCAGTCACGCCCCCCACCGGGATGAGACGCCCTTCTCACTGCGGACTCAGGCGCGCTCCTCGCGCTGAGCGGCCAGGACGCCGGGGTGGCGGACGTTCTGGTTGCGTCGGCGCAGAGATGGCCACCACCCGCCCAGCGCGGCCACGATTCTCCGCAATGCCCTGTGTAGTACCGCCGGGGCTCGGATTCGGCGGGATCCGGTTCCTGCCGCATTCTTGGCCGCCTTTGTTGGGGGCGCGCCTCGGACTGGCGCTCGGAGCCTGGGCGGTCTGTGCCGAGAGGCCGGGGTGGAGGCGGGTCTGGTTGTTTCGAAGGCACTGCTGCGCCCTGGCGTCTGTGTTTCGAAGGCGATTTAGCGATCTTGGTATATGTTTCGCTGGCGGCCGGGGAGGGGGAGGGAGAGCCGGGGTGTCGGCGCGGTCGACCAGGTATCGGGCTGAGCCCGCGTCACGCGCAGGGCCGCAGGCGCCTATCGGCCCCCCCCCGCAACTGCCCGAGGGGCTGGATCCGTACGGGCCCGGCTCCTGCTGTCTTTCTGCCGAGGCCCCGGCTGCAGGTTCCCACATTCCGTATCGTTTCCTCAGATCCGGTGTCAGGCAGGTGCCATGTCCTGAGAACGTACTGGTCACGCCTTCGGGGCTGGGCGCCGGGGTGGGGAACCGATCCGGGCGGCTGCCCGCTCGGACGCGCAGTGTCACTTCTTGCTTCTGGCCGCTGTGGTGCCGGTCCAGCGCATGCCAAGGGCGTCGAGGTCCGCGCGGCGCTGCTCGGTGAGTTTGTCGGCTCGTTTGCGGATGTTGTCGAGGGCCATGCCGAGTTTCACCACGACAAGTTCCTCACCGGCGGTCGGCCTGCCTTCCGGCTCCACGTACTCGATGTGTTTTCTAGGGACGTTCAAATGTCCTTCGCGTGCGTGGTATTGGCGTGCCGCGGCGAGGTTGAGGGCCCATTTGTCTTCCTGGGTGCGTTTGACGGGCCGTTCGGCCTCCTCGGCCGGGGTGAGGCTGAGGACGTTTTCGAGAAGCCATTGCTGGACGGGCAGGAGGCTGTCCCAGTCGAGGCGGCAGGCTGTTACCCAGCGTCCGAGGTCTTCCCCCTGCACGATCACCTCACCCGCGACCGTCGGTACTGCCCCACCGCCTTCGACGTGGGCCTGGGCGAGCCGGAAGCAGCGCTGCCACCCGGCGTCCCATACCGGGCACCAGCCCGGGTCGATCTCGTCCAGCGCCTCTCGCTGTGCCTGGGTGAGGGCTTTGGTGCTGGATGCGATGGGGAGGCCGGCCTCGCGGCGTTCGGCGATGATGTCTGCGAGCCGGGCGGCAGGAAGTGCCCGTGGACGGCAGCCCAGGCCCGGGCAGCGGCAAGCCCTTCCTCGAACGCGACGTCCTGGTGGGACCAGACCATCCCGAGCCCGTCGAGCTCGGCGACGCGATCCTGGGCCAGGCGTCCGGTCCGGCTTTGTTGAAGCGCTGCTGATCGGCCAGCCATGTCCCCAGCGGGAACCCCGCCGGTACCCAGCCATCCGGGGTGACAAAGTCGTACGGCACCCGCAACTGCACGGCGCCGGTCTCCTTCACGTACCGCACGCACGCCTCGATCCCGCGCCGCCAGAAGCTGTTCTCCGGCTCGATCACCCGCAGCCTCACAAACCGCGCCAGCAGCGCCGGATCCCGCGGCACGGAGAACTTCAGCAGCTCCCGCGCGGACGCACTCGGCCCCCGCTCACCCCCCAGCTGCTCCTGGCTTCCTTCCCCGGCCTCCCCGGCTTCCTCCTCCGGTTCGTAACTGTCGCTGCGCACACGGGGGTCGGCGAGGGCAGCATTTCGTCCGGGCTTTCACCCGGTGCGAGGAATACCGGAACGATCAGTGACGCGATTTTCCCTTCCCCGGGCTTCATACGAAGGGCGCGGCCGACCATTTGCACGATGTCGATCATCGACCCCCGTGCATCGCAAAAGGCGACGGAATCACAATTCGCTGTGTCGACTCCTTCGCCCAGCACGTTCACGGAGCTGAGCACGCGCAACGCGGCCGGCCGCAGCCCCAGCCCGTCACCGTCGTCGTGGGCCTCGATGACGTCGCAGGCGAACTCGTCCAGCACGGCCCGCCGGTGGCCGGGGGAGTGCCCGCCGCACAACCAGCCGGCCCACACGCGCTCCGGTGCCGGGAACCGGCGCGGGTCGTTCTCCCACAGCCGCCGCGCGGCGCCAGCGACGCTTTCGGCCATGGCCTCGGCCTCGCTGACCTTGCTGTGGAAAGCCAGCATCTTTCTGCAGTACCTCCTGCGCCGCCGTCAGGACCCCGGCCTGCAACGCCGCCAGCCGCGCCCCGCGCACCGCGTCCGCCCCAGGGCCAGCGGCCTGGTACGCCTCGTCCACGACCATCAGGTCCCACACACCCAGCCCCTGGGAGTGTGGGCACGTTGCAGGATGCCAAGGCCGACGGAGGCGTAGGCGGCGAACACCGTGACCCGCTCCAGCCCCTGAACCCATGCCGCGAGTTCGTCCGGGTCCGTCGTGCAGGGCACGCCGTCGGAATCCTCGGCCCGTAGCGAGCAGACCCCGAGCATCGCCCCTGTGCGGCCGTCCTCGCGCCATGCGGCCGCGGTCTGTGTCAGCAGGTCCAGAGTCGGCACCAGGACCAGCACGCGCCGCGCGGCCAGCCTATGAGCGGCCTCGGTGGCGATCAGTGTCTTGCCCGAGCCGGTCGCGGCGATGACCTGGGTCCGCAACCCCTCGGCCGGCATGTGCCCGCCGACGGGCGTCTGCAGAGCGCGGAGGACGGCATCAACGGCCTCTACCTGATGTGGAAACAGGTCTTTCCCCGGCATGCATTTTCCCTTCACCGTTCACGCCTGACGCCTTTTCAGATCCCCTGGAATTTATTCAGTTATGCCAGAAATACGAGGCCAAGAAACCGGGTTATTCAGATTTCCAAAAGGATTCCGGTCGAGTGGAGACGCCTCACCCGGTCGCCCGGAAGCCGTGACGGGACCGCTCCTCTCATAAGGTAGCGGGCACACAGAATGACGCACATCCGCCATTCCGAAGCCTCCTGACTCACTCACCCAGGGACCTCATGAGGGGGAGTCACCCACCGCCTCACCCCGGCCCCCACCCCAACAAGACAAAGAAACAAGCATCCTGATGCCTCGTCACCCAGACCAG
>NZ_PXWG01000094.1 GCF_003011965.1 Streptosporangium nondiastaticum | reverse complement strand
GGCGGGCGGCTGTACGGGGGCGGGCGCCTGCACGGCGGCCGGGGCGGGGGCCGCGGGCTCCTCCACGCTCACGCCGAAGTCGGTGGCGATCCCCGCCAGGCCGTTCGCGTACCCCTGGCCGACCGCACGCACCTTCCAGGCGCCGGCCCGCCGGTAGACCTCCACGACGACGAGCGCGGTCTCGGAGCCCAGCCGGGGCGGCGTGAACGTGGCCAGGACCGAGCCGTCGTCCGCGTTGCGCACGGTGGCGGTGGGCTCGATGCCCGCGAACGTCCGGCCCTGGGCGTCCGGGCTCGCGGTCACCACGATCTTGTCGATGGCGGCGGGGACGGCGGCGGTGTCCACCGCGATGGCGTCGGGCGCGCCGCCGGCCGCGGCGCGGTGGGCCACGCCCGGTCCTGAGGGCTGGTTGTAGAAGACGAAGTCGTCGTCGGAGCGCACCTTGCCGTCGGCGGTGAGCAGCAGGCCCGACACGTCGAGCCGCACCGGGGCGGTGACGTCCACCGTCACGCGGGCGACGGAGAGAGGGATGTTCGAGCCGGGTGTCATAGCGGTCATGCTCCGGGTAACGAGCGGCCGCTCTTTGCGGTTCCATTACCGAACACCTGATGCGGTCCCGTTACGGAGTCCGCTGTTCCCGTTGTCGTCGCAGGTCAGCGTGGGTGCCGGCGCGGCGGCTCGGGGCCGCAGAACTCGCCGCCGACGAGCCCGGCGCCCACCTGCGCGGTCCCCGCCTCCGCGGCGAGCAGGGCGGCCGCGTACGGCTCCGAGTCGTCCCGCGGTGCGTAGCCGAGCGCGCGGGCCGGGGAGAGGTCCCACCACGCCCGGGTGTTGGCGGAGCTGCCGTAGACGACGGTGTGGCCGACGCCCTCGGCCGTGAGCGCGGCGTGCACGAGCCGTGCGCAGTCGCCCGGGCTCAGCCAGACCGACAGCATGCGCACCGACGTCGGCTCCGGGAAGCACGCGCCGATGCGCAGGGAGACGGTCTCGATGCCGTGCCGGTCCCGGTAGAGGGAAGCGAGGTCCTCGCCGAAGCACTTCGAGAGGCCGTAGAAGGTGTCGGGGCGGTGCGGCGTCTCCACGGGCAGCGGCCGGCCGCCCTCGGCGGGCAGGGGCGTGAAGCCGACGGCGTGGTTGCTGGAGGCGAGCACCACGCGCCGCACGCCCGCCTCCCGCACGGCCTCGTAAAGACGGTACGTGCCCTCGATGTTGGCGCGCAGGATCTCCGCGAACGGGGCTTCCACCGGGATGCCCGCCAGGTGGACGACCGCGTCCACGCCGTCGAGGGCCTTGCGCAGCGCCTCACCGCTGCTGCCGCCGCCGTCGGTGGTGGCGGCCGGGTCGGCCAGGTCCGCGGTGACCGCCTCCGGTTCGCCCGGCACCGGGCGGACGTCCAGAAGGCGCAGCCGGTGGCCGTGAGCGGGCAGCAGGGCGCGCAGGTGGGTGCCGATGCGGCCGGCCGCGCCGGTGAGGAGGACGGTGCGGGACGTGGGCATGGCCGGACCTCCTGCGGAGAGCGGAGAAGCGGAGAGCGGAGAAGCGGAGAGCGGGGAGTGAAGAGCGGGAGCAGAGGGCGGAATTGCTCAATCCGATTATTCCGTGGGCGAGATGACGATCGTCACGAAATAACCACGCGCCCCGTCCGGCTTCACCCACCGGAAGCAGCACCCGCCCCACTGAACCACAAGGAGCACACCCATGCCGACTCCGACCGCCGCGCAGACGAGCGCCGTCCAGGGAACCGTCGCCAAGGGCTATGAGGGCGTGCGCGAAGCGTTCGAAGCCACCTTCGCCGAAGAGCGCGCCGGGCACTCCGCCCAGCTCGCCGCCTACGTCCACGGCGAACAGGTCGTCGACCTCTGGGGCGGACCCGGCATCGAGGGCGACTCGCTCACCGGCGTGTTCTCCTCCACCAAGGGCGCGGCCCACCTCGTCGTCGCCCTGCTCGTCCAGGAAGGCGTCCTGGACCTCGACCGCGAGGTGCGCCACTACTGGCCCGAGTTCGCCGCCGCCGGCAAGGAACACGTCACCCTGCGCGACCTCCTCGCCCACCGGGCCGGCCTCGTCGGCGCCGACGCGGGCTTCACCCTGGAGCAACTCGCCGACGACCGCGCCATAGCGGACAAGCTGGCCGCCCAGCGGCCCTACTGGCGCCCCGGCACCGCCTTCGGCTACCACGCCTACGTCATAGGCGCCCTCACCGGCGAGATCGTCCGGCGCGCCACCGGGCGGACCATGCAGGACCTCTACGAAGAGCGCGTCCGCGCCCCGTACGGCCTCGACTTCTACATGGCCCTCCCCGAGGAGCAGGAACACCGCTTCCTCACCACCCAGCCCATGGACCCGACGCCCGCCCAGACGCGCTTCCTGCAGGAGAACGCACCCGGCGCGCACAGCCTGTCCGGCATCGCCTTCAACCTCAACCACGCCGTGCCCACGGTCCTGGAGGAGCTGCCGAACCACCGCGTCATCCGGGCCGGCGGCCCGGCGTCCGTCGGCGGAACGGCGTCCGCGCGCGGGCTCGCCGGGATGTACGCGGCCGCCATCAGCGGCCTGAACGGAAAGGAGGCCCTGCTGACGCCCGGCACGGCCGCCGAGTTCGCGCAGATCCACTCCGCGGGGCACGACCTCGTCCTGGGCGCGTTCGGCGCGTTCGGGCTCGGGTTCGGGAACATGTCCGCGGACAGGTTCCCCTTCCTCGGCGCCCGCGCCTTCGGCCACGGCGGCGCCGCCGGCTCCCAGGCCTTCGCAGACCCGTCGACGGGCCTGGCCGTCGGCTTCAACCGCCGCCGGTTCGCCTTCCGCGAGGACAACCATGCCCAGGTGACGCGCTTGGTGAGGGCGCTCCACGAGGCGGCGAGCATCTGATGCGCGACGCTCGCCTGGGTTTCGGCGCCGCCGGGCCCGGCTTGAGGCTGCCGGGCACCGCCGGGTGCCGCCGCGGTGGTTGATCGCCGTTGCGGCGGGGGAAGCGCCTGGGCACAGGCAGGTCGGCCTGAGGCTGCTCATGTTTCGGGCATCAGCCCCGTGAATGCCTGGGCGCAGGGCCCTTCCCTCCGCCGCGGCGATGCGTAACCCCCACCGGTGGTGTCCGGCGGTGCCGAGCCGGGCTGAGACTGTTGGGCACCGCCGGGTGGCGCCGTGGTGGTTGATCGCCGTCGCGGCGGGAGAAGACGCCTGGGTGCAGGCGAGCCCCTGCTCTGCTGTGGCGGAAGGAACGGCTCGGGCGCAAGCCATCCCCCCGCCGCGGCGGGAGAAAGCGCCTGGGTGCAGGCCCTCGCCCCGTCGCGGCGGGGGCAGCGCCTGGGCGCACGGGCCCCGAGACCGCGGCGCACCCCGCGATCAGCGGGGTGAGACGAAACCGCACTCGTACGCGGCGATGACCGCCTGCGTGCGGTTGCGGACGCCGAGTTTGGCGAGGGCGCCGGCGACGTGGGTCTTGACCGTCGCCGCGCCCAGTACCAGCTCCGTGGCGATTTCCGCGTTCGACAGGCCGCGGGCCATGAGCCGCAGCACCTCCGCCTCCCGCTCCGACAGCTGCGCGCGGAGCCGCCCCGCGGCCGCCCGGGCCCGCCGGGCCTCCGCGTGCTCGGCCGCGAGGGCGCGTACGGCGGCGGGGAAGAGCAGCGAGTCGCTGCGGGCCACCAGCCGGACGGCCTGGACGAGTTCGTCCGCGCCCGACCGCTTCAGCAGGAAGCCGCTGGCGCCGGCGCGCAGCGCGTCGTACACGTAGCTGTCGTTCTCGAAGGTGGTGACGACGATGATCCGCGGCGGGTCGTCCATGCCACTGCCCAGCAGCTGCTCCGTGGCACGGATCCCGTCGACGTCGGGCATGCGCACGTCCATGAGCACGACGTCCGGCCGCAGCTCGCGGACGACGGAGACGGCCTCCGCGCCGTTCGTGGCCTCGCCGACGACCTCCAGGTCGTCCTCCGCGCCGAGGATGGCGCGCAGTGCCGTCCGGACCATCCGCTCGTCGTCGGCGAGCACGATCCGCAGGGGTGCCGCCGTCACCGGCCCGCACCTCCGCCCAGCGGGAGGCGGACGGAGAGCCGCCACACGCCGTCCCGTTCGCCCGCGCTGCTGCTGCCGCGCAGCAGCCGGGCGCGTTCGGCTATGCCCGTCAGGCCGCGGCCGCCACCGGCGCGGCGGGGCGCGGGTGAATGCGCGTGCGTACGGCCCTTGCCGGGTCCGACCGGGTTCTCCAAGGCGACCTCCAGGGCCTCGTCGTTCACAGTGATCCGCAGCAGGACGGGCACCCGGCCCGCGTGCCGCAGGGCGTTGGTGAGCCCCTCCTGCACGATCCGGTACGCCTCGCGGGAGACGACCGGCGGTACGCGGTCGAGGGCGGGCGGCGCGGTGAGGCTGACCGTGCCGCCCGCGGCCCGGGTGCGGTCCAGCAGCCCGTTCAGGTCGGCGAGGGTCGGGGCGGGCGCGGCGGAGGCGGCGCCGTCCTCGCGCAGCAGCCCGAGGACGGTGTCCAGCTCGCCGACCGCCTCGCGCGTGGTCTCCTCGATCGCGGCCAGCGCCTGCCGGGCGAACTCCGGGTCGGCGTCGAGGACCTTGCGCGCCGCGCTCGCCTGCAGCGTCACCGCGCTGAGGGCGTGCCCCACCGAGTCGTGCAGCTCGCGGGCGAGGCGGTTGCGCAGGGCGAGCCGCATGGCGTGCTGTTCGGCGGCGGCGAGCCGGTCGGCGGCCGTCGGCCCGAGCAGGACGGGTGCGCAGCGCGCGAGCAGCGCCCCCGCGCCCGCGGACACGGCGGCGAGCACGGCGAGCAGCGCCAGCCCGGCGAACGGCATGAGCAACTGCCCCGGCAGGGACAGGTCGCCGAGCCCGTACGGGGCGTCCGCGCCGCCGGGGACGCCGGTGACCGGCAGGGCGATCAGCATCAGCGCGAACGGGGGCGTGGCCAGCGACATGCCGCTCAGGACGCCGCCGGCCAGCAGGTGCAGGGTGTACCAGAGGGCGGTCCGCCCGCGCGCGGCCCACGACTCGGCCGGGCCCGTCGCGAGCGCCTCCTCGGGCAGTCCGCACAGGGCGCGGGCCGCCGTGGACTCCAGGGTCCGTACCCACGGCACCAGCGCCGTCACGGCCGCGGGCACCAGCGCCAGCGCGAAGACGCCGAACTGCATCCCCAGGGTGTCGGGGAACAGGACGTTCCTGCTGCGCTGGACGAGAACCGACGCCAGGGTGCTCGCCAGCAGGTAGTACGGCATGAGGAGCGCGCCGCCCAGCAGCAGGTGCACCCACCGGAGGCGGGCGCGGCGGCCCAGCAACGCGCGGGCGCCGCGCCGGAGAAGGGCCGTCACGAGGCGAGGGCCTCCGTGCCGGTGCGTCCGGGGACGGCCGTGTCCGTGCGTCCGGGGACGTCCGCCGCGGTGCGCCCCGGGACCGCCGCGGGCATGCGCGCCGACCGCGCGGCGAAGAAGCGCGCCCCCGCGGCGAGGACCAGCAGACCGGTGATCACCTGCACAGCGTAGGTGACGCCCATCGCCGCCGTCGGCCCCCGGCCGTCGTCGGCCAGCGACGTCAGCGTCGCGAGCAACTGCCAGCCGCCCCACGCCGCCGAGGCGGCGGAGCCGACGCCCGCGAGGAGCAGCGGCACGCGCAACGGCAGGCGGCTGCCCTTGCCCGCGCCGGAGAGCAGCAGGGCGGTGCCCGCGACCGTCGCGGCGGCGTAGAGCACGTAGCCCGACTCCGCGGCCGCGGACGCGGCGTCGTACCCCCGGGCGATCTCCGGCGCCAGCCCCGCGGACCAGCCGCAGGCCCACAGCAGGTGCACCCCGCCGGGCACGACGGCCAGCACTGCCGCCGCGGTCAGCGCGGCCCGCTGTCCGCGACCAGGGGCATGAGCCTTCAGCTCACCGACGGTGCCCTGCCACAGATGCCCCCAGCGGTCGCGGGCGTACAGCACGAACAGCGTGCCCAGGGCGAGCCCTTGGACGATGAACCCCGTGTAGACCACCCCGAACACCCACTCGTCCAGGAACGGCCGCTTGCCGCCGCCTCCGGAACCGGTCGCCGAGCCGCCCCCGAGGGCCCGGACCAGCAACTGCGCCGGGAACCCGTACATGATGGGCGTCAGCAGCCCCACCGCGCCCCACATCGGCAGCACCAGCAGCCACGCCGGGACGCGCCTGCCCCACGGGCGGGTCAGCAGCAGGGCGAGGACCACCACGGCGGCGTCCATCAGGATGGTCACGGCGTTCGCCACGACCAGCCCCGCGTCGGCATCCCGCAGGGCACTGCCCTCCGGGATGCCGATGTGGCTGCCCGCCACCCATGCGACCTTGAGGCCGAGATAGGGCAGGCACGCGGCGATGGTCACCGCGCGGAGGGCGCGGCGCTTGGTGGCGTGGTCGTCCCGGACGGTCGTCGTCGTACTGGTCATGAGACCAGGGTTCCGCCGCGGACGCGCCCGCGCGTCGCCCTGAGCGGCTGTCCCCCTCCGCCGCAGGGTGGAGAGGGCTCTCCACCCTGCGTCCACCTCCGGGTCCATGGACGGCGCGATCACCGCCGCGCATAGTGGGTGAATGGACGAGATGAGCATGACCATGAGTGCGGGCACGGGCATCGAGAGCCTCGCGCCAGGGCAGTTCGCGCCCGAGACCGTCTACCTGAACACGGCCGCCACGGGGCTGCTCCCCGCACCGGCCGTCGCTGCCATGCACGATGCCGCGACCGCGCACTCCCGGGGCCGGGCCGGCAGTGAGGACCACTTCGAGGTGGTGGGCGCCGTCCGCGACGCCTTCGCCCGGCTGGTGGGCGTGTCCGCGCGGAGAGTCGCCACGGGGGGATCCGCCGCGGTCTTCTGCGGGCTCATCGCCCAGTCGCTGCCGGACGGCGCCGAAGTGCTGTGCGCCGAGGGCGACTTCAGCTCCCTGGTCAATCCCTTCCACGTCCGGCCCGGCCTGCACGTACGGACCGTCCCCCTGGAGAAGATCGCGGCGGAGGTCCGGCCCGGGACGGCCCTCGTGGCGGTCAGCGCCGTGCAGTCCGCGGACGGGCGCATCGCCGACCTCCGGGCGATAGGGGAGGCCGCCCGCGCGTACGGGGCCCGCACGCTCGTCGACATCAGCCAGTCCGCGGGCTGGCTGCCCACGGATGCCAGTGCCTACGACTTCACCGTGTGCGTCGGCTACAAGTGGCTGATGGGGCCCCGAGGCACGGCCTTCCTCACCGTGCCGGAGGACCTCGGCGGCCTCAGCCCCGTCTTCGCCGGGTGGGTGGCCGGGGAGGACCCCTGGGACAGCACGTACGGGCCGGTCACCGCGCTCGCCTCCTCGGCGCGCCGCTACGACCACAACCCCGCCATCCTGGCGTACGTCGGGGCCCTCGCCGGGCTCCGGCTCGTCGAAGAGCTCGGCCCGGAGCGGATCGCGGCCCACGACGTCGCTCTCGCGGAGCGCTTCCGCGCCGGGCTCGGCCGGGCCGGCCACCGGGCGGTGCCGGCGGACGGCTCGGCCATCGTCTCCGTCGCCGGCCTGGGCTCCGTCACAGAGCGCCTCTCGGCGGCGGGCGTACGGGCGGGCGCCCGCGCGGGCCGGCTGCGGGTGGCGTTCCACGTGTACAACAGCGTCGCGGACGTGGACGCCGCGCTGGCGGCGCTGTCCTGAGCGGTGCGCCTCCGGCGGGGGAGGAGGGCGGGTGAGCCCGGCCACTCCTGTCCGCCGCGGTGGGGGAGGTGGGCTGAGGCTCCGGCCCACCCCCTTCCGCCGCAGTGGTGATCGGCCACGACGGTGGTGTTCGGCGGTGCCGTACGGGCCAGGGGCGGGTTCGGCACCGCCGGGTACGTCCGTGGAGGTTGCGCGCCGCCGCGGCGGAAGGAGAGTGCCGGGCCCCGGCCCGTCCTTACCTCACGGGAGTGACATCGCGCGCCCCGATGAACGACGGGCGGCGGGCCGGGGCCGCGAAGGGCTCCTCCGCCGCGTTGTCCACGCTGTTGAAGACGATGAACACATTGCTCCGCGCGAACGGCGTGATGTTGTCGCCCGAACCGTGCATGCAGTTGCAGTCGAACCACGTCGCCGAACCGGCCGGCCCGGTGAAGAGCCGTATGCCGTGCCGGCCCGCGAGCTCGGCGAGGGCCGTGTCGGACGGCGTGCCCGCTTCCTGCATCCGCAGGGACCGCTTGTAATTGTCCCGAGGCGTCACCCCCGCGCAGCCCAGGAACGTCCGGTGCGACCCCGGCATGATCATCAGGCTGCCGTTGGTGGGGAGGTTCTCCGTCAGCGCGATCGACACCGACACCGTCCGCATCCGCGGCAGCCCGTCCTCCGCGTGCCACGTCTCGAAGTCGGAGTGCCAGTAGAACCCGGCGGCCCCGAAGCCCGGTTTGACGTTGACCCGCGACTGGTGGACGTAGACGTCCGAGCCGAGGATCTGCCGCGCCCGGCCGACGACCCGCGGATCGCGCACCAGCTCCGCGAACACCTCGCTGATCCGGTGGACCTCGAACACCGACCGCACGTCCTGCGAGTGCGGCTCGACGACCGCTCTCTCGTCGGCCCGCACCGCGGGGTCAGCGATCAGCCGGTCGAGTTCGGCGCGCAGGGCGGCCACTTCGTCCGGGGTGATCAGCTGGTCGACGGTGAGGAAGCCGTCGCGCTCGTAGCCCGCGAGGGCGTCCGCGTCGACCGGCCCGGGGGCCGGGGCCCCGGAGCCCGAGGGCCACACCACCGGGTCCCGCCGCGGAACGGCGGCCTCGTGCGTGCCGCGCGTGGGGTAGAGGTCGGTGACCGCGGCCATGGTTCAGCCCTCCTCCGTCAGCAGCGGGTAGACGCCGTTCTCGTCGTGGTCCTCCCGCCCCGTGACCGGCGGGTTGAAGACGCACACGCAGCGGAAGTCGGTCTTCACCCGCAGGGTGTGCCGCTCGTGGCCGTCGAGCAGGTACATCGTGCCGGGCGAGATCCAGTGCTTCTCGCCGGTCTCGTCGTCGGTGAGCTCGGCCTCGCCCTCCACGCACAGCACGGCCTCGATGTGGTTGGCGTACCACATGGACGTCTCGGTCCCGGCGTAGAGGACGGTCTCGTGCAGGGAGAACCCGACCCGCTCCTTGGCGAGGACGATCCGCTTGCTCTCCCACGTGCCGCTGCGGGCCTTGACGTGCCGGTCGGTGCCTTCGATGTCCTGGAGCGAACGGACGATCATGGTGAGTGCCTTTCTGTTCTGGTCTTGCTCTGTTCTGCTCTGTGCCGGCTGTTCTGCCCTGTGTCGGCTGTTGTGGTCTGTGCCGGCTGTGGCGCTTGCCGGTTCAGGCCGTTTCGCGGACCGCGCGGGCGAGGGTCCTCAGCCCCTCGTCCAGCTCCTCGGGCGAGATCGTCAGCGCGGGCAGCAGCTTGACGACCTCGCCCTCCGGGCCGGACGTCTCCACGAGCAGGCCGAGCTCGAAGGCCCGCCGGGAGACCGCCGAGGCACGGGCCTTGTCGGCGAACTCCAGCCCCCACACGAGCCCGCGGCCCCGGTAGCGCGCGCCCGCCCCGGGGTGCTCGGCGCAGATGGCGCGCAGGGCCTCTTCGGCCTGCTCGCCGCGGGCGAGGGTCTGCTTCTCCATCTGCCCGTCGGTCCAGTACGCGTCGAGCGCCGCGGCGGCGGTGACGAAGGACGGGTTGTTGCCGCGGAAGGTGCCGTTGTGCTCGCCGGGCTCCCACACGTCGAGCTCCGGGCGGAAGAGGGTGAGCGACATCGGCAGCCCGTAGCCGCCGATGGACTTGGACAGCGTCACGATGTCCGGGGTGATGCCCGCCTCCTCGAAGGAGAAGAAGGAGCCGGTGCGGCCGCAGCCCATCTGGATGTCGTCGACGATCAGCAGCATGTCGTGCCGCTCGCACAGCGCGGCGAGCCCGCGCAGCCACTCGGGACGGGCGACGTTGATGCCGCCCTCGCCCTGCACCGTCTCGACGATGACGGCGGCGGGGGTGTTCAGGCCCGAGCCCTGGTCGGCGAGCAGCCGCTCGAACCACAGGAAGTCCGGCACCGTGTCGTCGAGGTAGTGGTCGAAGGGCATGGGCGTGCCGTGGACGAGGGGGATGCCCGCGCCGGCCCGCTTGAAGGCGTTGCCGGTGACGGCGAGCGAGCCGAGCGACATGCCGTGGAAGGCGTTGGTGAAGGACACGATCGCCTCGCGGCCCTTGACCTTGCGGGCCAGCTTGAGCGCGGCCTCGACGGCGTTGGTGCCCGTCGGGCCGGGGAACATCACCTTGTACGGCAGGTCGCGCGGACGCAGCACGACGTCCTGGAAGGCCTCCAGGAAGGCGCGCTTGGCGGTGGTCCCCATGTCCAGGCCGTGGGTGACGCCGTCGCGTTCGATGTAGTCGATCAGCGCGCGTTTGAGGACCGGGTTGTTGTGGCCGTAGTTGAGCGCCCCGGCGCCGGCGAAGAAGTCGAGGTACGTGTGGCCGTCCTCGTCGTACATGCGGCTGCCCTGCGCCCGGTCGAAGACCGCGGGCCAGCTGCGGCAGTAGCTGCGGACCTCCGACTCCAGGGCCTCGAAGACGCTGAGGGCGGGCGGGGTGATGGTCATGGGCTGCTCCTGTCGGTGCGTTCGGTGCGTTCGGTGCGTTCGATTACGTCCGGTTGTGCCCGGCCGTGGAGTCGCGCGGTCAGTGCGCGAGGGGGCCGATGCGGTGCAGCACTTCGGGGTCGTGGCCGTCCTCGGGGAACAGGCCGCCGTGGAAGAGGACTTCGCGTTCGACGGCGGCGCCGTGCCGCTCGGCGAAGGAGGCGAAGAGGCGGTTGGAGGCGGTGTTGCCCGGCGTCACGGTGGTCTCGATCCCGTCGAGGCCGCCCGTCTCGCGGGCCACCCGGGCGACGAGGCCGTCCAGCAGCGCGGCGGCCAGGCCGCGGCCGCGGTGCGGGCGGTCCACGGCGACCTGCCAGACCACGAGGGTGCGGGGGCGGGCGGGGCGGATGTAACCGGTGATGAAGCCCGCGGGCTGCCCGTCGCCGCTGCGGCGGGCCACGGCCGAGGTGGCGGCGAAGTCGCGGCACCACAGCAGGTAGCTGTACGAGGAGTTGAGGTCCAGGGTTCCCGAGTCGCGGGCGATGCGCCAGATCGCGGCTCCGTCGTCGACGCGCGGGACGTCGAGCGTGAGGTCCTCCGGAATTCCCGGGAATTCCCGGGGGGAGGCGGGGCGGGCACGTGCAAGGTCTGCTTGTGCGGCGGTCATGCGGAGGGAATTTACCGATGCGGATCGGAAATCGCATCGGGGGTGCGGGTTACCCGGCGGCGGGTGGTTGTGTTATCGCGCGGAGGCGCGTGGGCGGGCGAGGCGGGCGCAGTGCGGGGTGTTTTGCCCGGAAATAACCGGGCGAAAGGGGCTGGGTGTGGAGTGTGTCACAGAGGGTTGCGGGGTGGATGAATTCCCTTGCGGAAACGTAAGGAAAATCCTGAGTTTAGGGTGCGGGGAAGCGGGCAGGAGAATGCGCGGGGAGTTGTCTGCGTGAATACGAAAGGCGGGTTCCGGGGAATTTCCCGGGGCCCCGGCGGGGTCGGCCGGATCCCGGGGCCGGCAGCCCCTTGGCGCACGGGAGGAGCGGGCTCGTACAGTGCGGTCCATGAGCGACAGCGATGTGCTGCACATCAAGGGGCGGGTGCTCGTCGGCGCGGACCCGGACGGCGGGGTGCGCGACGAGCTGTGGGTCGTCGACGGCCGGATCACCTTCGAGAGGCCGACGGGGGCGCGGGACGTCACCACGGTCGAGGGCTGGGCGCTGCCCGGCCTCGTGGACGCGCACTGCCATGTGGGGCTCGACGCCCACGGGCCGGTCGACGAGTCCACGAGCGAGAAGCAGGCGATCACCGACCGGGACGCGGGGGCCCTGCTGCTGCGGGACGCCGGCTCGCCGTCCGACACGCGCTGGATCGACGACCGCGAGGACCTGCCGCGCATCATCCGCGCCGGGCGCCACATCGCGCGGACGCGCCGGTACATCCGCAACTACGCGCACGAGATCGAGCCGCAGGACCTCGTGGCCTACGTGGCGCGCGAGGCGCGGCGCGGGGACGGCTGGGTCAAGCTCGTCGGCGACTGGATCGACCGCGAGACGGGCGACCTGTCCGCCTGCTGGCCCCGGGGCGAGGTGGCGGCGGCCATCGCCGAGGCGCACCGGCTCGGGGCGCGGGTGACGGCGCACTGCTTCGCGGAGGAGTCGCTGGCGCCGCTGGTGGAGGCAGGCATCGACTGCATCGAGCACGCGACCGGGCTCACCGAGGACACCATTCCGCTGTTCGCGGAGCGGGGGGTCGCCATCGTGCCGACGCTCGTCAACATCGCGACGTTCCCGCGGCTCGCGGAGGGCGGCGAGGCGAAGTTCCCGCGCTGGGCGGACCACATGCGGCGCCTGCACGCGCGCCGCTACGACACGGTGCGGGCCGCGTACGACGCGGGCATCCCCGTCTTCGTCGGCACGGACGCGGGCGGCTCCCTCGCCCACGGCCTCGTCGGCCAGGAGGTCGCCGAACTCGTCAAGGCCGGCATCCCGCAGGTCGACGCCCTCGCCGCCACGACGTGGGCGGCCCGCGCGTGGCTCGGCCGCCCGGGCCTGGAAGAGGGCGCCTCCGCGGACATCGTCGTCTACGACACGGACCCCCGGGCGGACGTCCGCGTCCTGGGCTCACCGAGCCGCGTGATCCTACGGGGCCGCGTGATCCGCTGACGGTGCGCCGGCGGCCCCGGGCGCCGTCTCCGCGGTGGGGCGACGCGACATCCACGCCGCCACCACCGCCCCCGAAACGTTGTGCCACACCGAGAAGACCGCCGCCGGCAGCGCCGCCGCGGGGCTGAAGTGGGCCGTTGCCAGGGACGCCGCCAGGCCCGAGTTCTGCATGCCGACCTCGAAGGCCATCGCCCGGCTCGACGGGGCGCCGAGCCGGGCCAGGCGGCCCGCCGCGTAGCCGAGGGCCAGGCCGAGGCCGTTGTGGAGGACGACGGCGAGGAGGACGAGGGCCGCCGCGTCCTTGATGCGGGCCGCACTGCCCGACACCACGATCAGCACGAGCACGGCGATCGTCAGCGCCGAAAGGGAGGGCAGCACGCCCAGCAGCCGGGCGACGCGCCGCCCCGCCACCATCCGCACCAGCGCCCCGCCGACCACCGGCACGAGCACGGTCTTGAGGATGTCGGTGAACATGGCGCCCGCGTCCACGTCCAGGAACCGGTCCGCCAGCAGCAGCGTCAACGGCGGTGTGACCAGCGGCGCGACGAGCGTCGACACGGTCGCGACGGACACCGACAGGGCGACGTCCCCGCGCGCGAGGTACGTGACCACGTTGGACGCCGTCCCGCTCGGCGCGCAGCCGACCAGGATCACACCGGCCGCCAGCTGCGGCGGCAGACCCAGCGCCGTGGCGATCAGCCAGCCCAGCCCGGGCATGATGACGTAGTGGGCGACGAGGCCGAGCCCGACCGCCCAGGGCCGCTTGGCGACCGCCCGGAAGTCCTCACCGGTCAGCGTCAGGCCCATCGTGAACATCACGACGCCCAGCAGGTACGGCACGGCCGGCGCCCAGCCGGTGAAGCGCGACGGCGCGGCGAGCCCCAGCGCCCCCGCCGCGACGACGAGCAGCGGGAACACGGTGACGGCCAGCCGCGCCGTCCGGTCGGCGGCCGCCGGGGCTGCCGGGGCTATTCGTGAGGTCGCCATACGGCGGCACCCTAGCGATCACTCCCGCCCGCGGCCAGAGGTGATCTCACCCCTCGGCGAGCGCCTTCCCGAGGGCCTCCGCGAAGCGGTCCGTCGTCGCACGGTCCCGGACCGCGAGGCGCAGGTAGTCGGGCCCCAGCCCCGGAAACGTGTCGCCGCGCCGCACCGCGAAACCGAGCCCCCGCAGCCTGCCCCGTACGGCCGCGGCACCCCACACCCGGATCAGCAGGAACGGCCCGGCTGCCGGCCCGTGCACCCGGACCCCCTCGAACTGCCCCACCGCGGCCGCCAGATATGTCCTGTCCTCGGCGAGCCGCCGCGCCGCGTGCCCGGCCTCCGCGAGCGCCGGGGGAGCGCTGCACGCCTCCGCCGCCGCCAGCGCCGGCGACGACACCGGCCACAGCGGCTGCGCGCGCTCCAGCCGGGCTATCGTCCCGGGCGACGCGAGGACGTAGCCGATGCGCAGGCCCGCCAGCCCCCACGTCTTGGTGAGGCTGCGCAGCACGACCAGCCCCGGCAGGTCCGTGACCGACGCCAGCGACTCCTTCTCGCCCGGCACCGCGTCCATGAACGCCTCGTCCACGACGAGCGTCCGGCCCGGCCGGGCGAGCCGCGCCAGGTCCCGCGCCGGGTGGAGCACGGACGTCGGGTTCGTCGGATTGCCGACGACGACCAGGTCCGCGTCGCCCGGCACCGCCCGCGGATCCAGCCGGAAGCCGTCCGCCGCGTCGAGCAGCACCCGCTCCACCTGGTGCCCCGCGTCCCGCAGCGCCGCCTCCGGCTCCGTGAACTGCGGGTGCACGACGACCGGCCGCCGCACCCGCAGCGCCCGCGCGAGGAGCACGAAGGCCTCCGCCGCGCCCGCCGTCAGCAGCACCCGCTCCTCCGGCAGCCCGTGCCGCGCCGCCACCGCACGCCGCGCGGCCCGCCCGTCCGGGTACGCGGCGAGCCCGTCCAGCGACGCGGCGATGTGCTCGCGCAGCCACACCGGCGGCGTGCCCGCCCGCACGTTCACCGCGAGGTCCGTCAGCTCCGCGCCGGCACCCCGCACTTCGGCGTCACCGTGGTGGCGCAGGTCGGGTTCGCTGGGAGTGTGCATGGCCGCGGGCCGCCTTCTTGTGAGTGCCGGATGGTCGTCGGCGGGCGCGTGCGGCCCACCCGGAAACGGTACTGACGGTCGCCGAAGGACCGTCAAGCGGGTCCGTACGCGACCGCGCACGTCGCCCGCGCGGATTTCCGCTTCCTCACGGCCAGGACGCCGCCCGGGCCGGCCGCCAGCAGCGCCGCCGCCTCCGCGACGGCAGGCGTGCCCACGGCTGCCAGTACGGCCGCCGACGAAGCCGGCACGGCGACCCGTGACAGGGCGTCGGCCCCGTAGGACCGCAGTGGCACGCCCAGCCGGGCCGCCGCCTCCAGCAGCCCGGCCTCCGACGCCTTCGCCTCCACCGTCACCAGCGCGGCCGGCCGCAGCCCGGCCGCCCCCGCCTCCGTGAGCGCCCGCTCGATCAGCTCCAGCACCTCCGCGGCCGGCACGCCGCGGCGGGCGCCCACGCCCACGTAGACGGCGACGGAGACGGCGGCCACCGGCGTCACCCGCGGGCGGCGGCGCCCGCCACGAGCCGGGCGGCCGCGCCGGGGGCGCCCGCCCAGTGCACGTGCAGGTACGAGGCGTGCACCCCGCCCGCCACGAACCCCTCCGTGCGGCGCTCCGGGTGGGTGAAGCCCCACGCCGGGCTCGCGCCCGCACCCGGCTCCGTCACCGTGCGGTGGAACTCGTGGCCCCGGACCCGGGTGCCCGCCCGCGCCAGCGGGGTGTCCGCGATCGCCACGGCCTCGCGGTAGCCGAGAGTGAGCCGGCCGGACATCCTGGCGTCCGCGGGCAGCACGCCGCACATCGGCTTGCCGTCCAGCGAACGGGAGAGGTAGAGCAAGCCCGCGCACTCGGCGATGACCGGGGCGCCGGACGCCGCGAGGGCGGCCACCTGCTTGCGGAGCGGTTCGTTCGCGGAGAGCTCCGGGGCGTAGATCTCGGGGAAGCCGCCGCCGATGACCAGGGCGGCGGTGTGGTCCGGGAGCGCCTCGTCGTGGAGGGGGTCGAAGGGGGCGACCTCCGCGCCGGCGGCCTGGAGCAGCTCGGTGTGCTCCGTGTACGAGAACGTGAACGCCGGGCCGCCGGCTACGGCCACTACGGGTGCCTTGTCCGGCTGCGGGCCGGTGGGTGGTTTGTGCCCACCCGTTCCGCCCTGCGGAACGCCTGCCCACAAACGGGTGGGGGCGGGGTTGGAAGCCGGAACGCCTGCCCACAACCCGTGAGGAGCCCATGGCTCGTCCAGCAGCGGGGGCGCGCTCCGCGCCAGTGCCAGCAAGGCCTCCAGGTCGCAGCCCTCTCTTACCTGGGCTGCCTGGGCCGCTACCGCCTCCACCGCCTCGGTGCTGCGTTCAGCCACGGGGATGAGTCCCAGGTGGCGGGACGGCGTGTGCGCCTGCTGGACGCGGCGCACCGCGCCCAGCACCGGCACGCCCGACTCCGTCAGGGCCTCCCGCAGCAGCGCCTCGTGGCGGTCCGAGCCGACCTTGTTGAGGATGACGCCCGCGACCCGTACCTCCGGGTCCCAGGACGCGAAGCCGTGCACGAGCGCGGCCACCGAGCGCGACTGCGACGACGCGTCCACGACCAGGACGACCGGCGCCTTCAGCAGCTTCGCGACGTGCGCCGTCGACGCCAGCTCGCCCTGTCCGCTCGCCCCGTCGTACAGGCCCATCACGCCCTCGACCACGGCGACGTCGCAGCCCGCGGCCCCGTGCAGGAACAGCGGGGCGATCCGCTCCGGGCCGCACATGTACGCGTCGAGGTTGCGGCCCGGGCGGCCGGTCGCGAGCGCGTGGTAGCCCGGGTCGATGTAGTCCGGGCCGACCTTGTGGGGCGACACGGCGAGGCCCGCGTCGGCGAAGGCCCGCATCAGGCCGGTGGCCACCGTGGTCTTGCCGCTGCCGGAGGCCGGCGCGGCGATGACCAGGCGGGGGATGCGCGTACTCACCACTTGATGCTCACCACTCGATGCCCCGCTGGCCCTTCTGACCGGTGTCCATCGGGTGCTTCACCTTCGACATGTCCGTCACCAGGTCCGCGAACTCGACCAGCTTCTCGGGCGCGTTGCGGCCCGTGATGACCACGTGCTGGGTGCCGGGGCGGTTGCGCAGCACCTCGATCACCTCGTCCGTGTCGATCCAGCCCCAGTGCATCGGGTAGGCGAACTCGTCCAGCACGTACAGCTTGTACGTCTCCGCCGCCAGGTCGCGCTTGACCTGTTCCCAGCCCTCGCGCGCCTTCTCCTCGTTCGACAGGTCGCTGTCGCGCTGGATCCACGACCAGCCCTCGCCCATCTTGTGCCAGTCGACGGTGCCGCCCTCGCCCGACGCACCGAGCACCCGCAGCGCGTTCTCCTCGCCGACCTTCCACTTCGCCGACTTCACGAACTGGAACACCCCGATCGGCCAGCCCTGGTTCCAGGCGCGCAGTGCCAGGCCGAACGCCGCCGTCGACTTGCCCTTGCCGATGCCGGTGTGGACGAAGACGAGCGGCCGGTTGCGGCGCTGACGCGTCGTGAGTCCGTCGTCGGGAACGGTGGTCGGCTGCCCCTTGGGCATTACGCGGCCCTCCTGGTGTGAGTGGTCCGTACGGTGTGTACGAGCGCGGAGATGCTGTCCGCGCGCAGCTCGTCCAGCGTCACGACCGGGCCGCGCAGCTCCCGGCCCAGCTCGGCGGCGAGCCCGAGCCGCACGGGGCCCTGCTCGCAGTCCACGACCACCGACGCCGTGCCCTCGCCCGCCAGCAGCCGGGCGGCCCGCGCCGCCCGTACCAGCGGCTCGGGGCCTCCGGTGGCCCGGCCGTCGGTGACGACCACCAGCAGCGGCCGCCGCGACGGGTCGCGCAGCCGCTCCACCCGCAGCACCTCGTGCGCCCGCAGCAGGCCCGCCGCGAGCGGCGTGCGGCCGCCCGTCGGCAGTTTCTCCAGCCGGGCCGCGCCCGCGTCCACCGACGACGTCGGCGGCAGCGCCACCTCGGCGCCCGCACCGCGGAACGTGATCATCCCGATCTTGTCGCGGCGCTGGTACGCGTCCAGCAGCAGCGACAGCACCGCGCCCTTCACCGCGCTCATCCGCTTCCGGGCCGCCATGGATCCGGAGGCGTCCACGACGAACAGCACGAGATTGCCCTCGCGGCCCTCGCGCACCGCCTCCCGCAGGTCGTCGCGGCGCACGAGCAGGCCGGGGCCGCTGCGCCCGCGCGCCCGCTGGTGCGGCGCGGCCGCCTGTACCGTCGCGGCCAGGTGCAGCCGGGACAGGGCGCCGCGGGGACGGCGGGAACCGGTCGTCCGGCCGTGCGCCGTACGGGCCCGCGACCGGCGGCCGTCGGAGCCCTCGCCGAGACCCGGGACGTCGAGCCTGCGGGTCCGGAACGGGGCGGAGGCGGCGACGGCCGGGGCCTCGGGGGCCTCTCCGCTCGCCGGCGCGCTCTCAGGGGCCTCCGCTGACTCGGACCCGGACCCGGACTCGGGCCCCGTCCCGGATTCCGCGGGCTCCTGCCGCTGCTGCGGTACGTCGGGCGGCGTGCCGTCGGAGCCCGGGCCGTCCTGCGGGGGCTGCTGCCCGCCGCCGTCAGGGCCGCCGCCCTCGGGACCGCCGTCGCCGGGACCGCCGTCGTCCGGCCCCTCGGGCTCGGGCTCGGGCTCGTCGTCCTCGAACTGCCGCAGGATCTCGTCGAGCTTGTCCTCGTCCAGGCCGGGGGCGTCGAACGGGTTGCGCCGGCGGCGGTGCGGCAGGGACAGCAGAGCGGCCTGCCGCACGTCCTCGGTCAGCACGTCCGTACGGCCCGCCCACGCGGCCAGCGCCGACGCCGTCCGCGCGGTCACGATGTCCGCGCGCATGCCGTCCACCTCGAAGCCCGCGCACACGGCGGCGATCCGGCGCAGCGCGCCGTCACCCAGCCGCACGGACGGCAGCAGCGCGCGGGCGGCGGCGATCCGCTCGCGCAGCGTCTCCTCCTCGGCGGACCACTTGGCGGCGAACGCGGCAGGATCCTCGTCGAAGGCGAGCCGGCGGCGGACGACCTCGACGCGCTCGTCGGGCTCGCGCGAGGCCGCGACCTCGACGGTCAGCCCGAAGCGGTCGAGGAGCTGGGGGCGGAGCTCGCCCTCCTCGGGGTTCATGGTGCCGACGAGGAGGAAGCGGGAGGCGTGCCGGACGGAGACGCCCTCGCGCTCGACCGACGACACACCGGTCGCCGCCGCGTCGAGGAGGGAGTCCACGAGGTGGTCGCCCAGCAGATTGACCTCGTCGACGTAGAGCACGCCCCGGTGCGCGGCGGCCAGCAGGCCCGGCTCGAACGCCTTCACGCCCTCGCCCAGCGCCCGCTCGATGTCGAGCGCCCCGACGAGCCGGTCCTCGGAGGCGCCGACGGGCAGTTCGGCCATGTGGGCGGGGCGGGCTTCCCCGGGCCCGTCCGCGTGCGGCCCGTCCGGGCAGGTGGGGTCGGGGGCGGCGGGGTCGCAGGAGAACCGGCAGCCGGGGACGGTGACGACCTGCGGCAGCAGCGCCGACAGGGCCCGTACGGTCGTGGTCTTCGCCGTGCCCTTCTCACCCCGTACGAGCACCCCGCCGATGGACGGCGAGATGGCGTTGAGCAACAGGCCCAGCCGCATGTCGTCCATCCCGACGACCGCGGTGAACGGGTAGGTGGCCGAGGCCGTCAACGGGTACCCCCTGTGTTGTCGTTCCGCGCGAGCGGAGCCGGCGCGCCCGGCGGTATGAACGGGACGCCCTTCGGCACCCCGTCCTCGATCAGCCGCAGCAGCGCGTCCGTGTCCGCGTGTTCCTCGATCAGATCGCCCAGCCGGTCCAGCTGTTCCTCCCGCAGCGCGGCGAACGACGTGTCCGGGGCCGGCACGAACGCCCTCCCCGCCGCCTCCGCGACGCGCCGCAGGAACGCCCGCCGGAAGCCGTCGCTCTCCAGGGAGCCGTGCCAGTGCGTGCCCCACACCGCGCCCACCCGGCAGCCGTCCAGGAACGGCTCGTCGCCGCCCCGCACGTCCGCCACTCCGTGGTGGATCTCGTAACCCTCGACGGACTCGCCCAGGGCCGTGCCGACCGGTCTCGCCAGGGTCTTCTCCGCCGCGAACCGCACGCGCACCGGCAGCAGGCCCAGTCCCTCGACCGTGCCCGCCTTCGACTCGACCTCGTCGTCGATCCGCTCGCCCAGCACCTGGAAGCCGCCGCAGATGCCCAGCACCGGGCGGCCCTCGGCCGCGCGCCGGGCCAGGGCGTCCGCCAGGCCGCGCTCGCGCAGCCACGCCAGCGCGCGCACCGTGCCGCGCGTGCCCGGCACGACCACCAGGTCGGCGTCGGCGAGCTCCTCCGCGCGGTCGACGAAGCGCACGACCACGCCCGGCTCGGCCGCCAGCGCGTCCACGTCCGTGAAGTTCGACATCAGCGGCACCGCGCACACCGCGACCCGCAGCACGTCCGCCCCGTGCGGCGGGGCCACCACCGACTCCCGCACCGCGCCCCGCAGGGAGACCCGCAGGCCGTCCTCCTCGTCGATGCCGAGGCCGTGCGCGAACGGCAGGACGCCGTACGTCCGCCGGCCCGTCAGCTCGTACAGCATGTCCAGGCCCGGCTCCAGCAGCGTCACGTCGCCCCGGAACTTGTTGACGACGTAACCCGCTATCAGCTCCTGGTCCTCCGGCGACAGCAGCGCCGTCGTGCCGAAGAACGACGCGAAGACGCCGCCGCGGTCGATGTCGCCGACCACGACCACGGGCAGCCGGGCCGCCCGGGCGATGCCCATGTTGACGATGTCGCTGCGCCGCAGGTTGATCTCGGCCGGGCTGCCCGCGCCCTCGCAGATGACCGCGTCGTGCGTGCGCCGCAGCTCCTCCAGGCAGTCGGTCACGGTGCCGAACAACTGCTCCTGGCGGCCCGCGTGGTAGCCGCGGGCGCTCAGCTCGCCGACCGGCTTGCCCATCAGGACGACCTGGCTGCTCCGGTCCCCGCCGGGCTTGAGCAGGACGGGGTTCATGAGCGCGCTCGGCTCCACGCGGGCCGCGGCCGCCTGCATGGCCTGCGCGCGGCCTATCTCCGCGCCCTCGCGCGTCACGAACGAGTTGAGCGACATGTTCTGCGCCTTGAACGGCGCGACCTTGACGCCCTTGCGGACCAGCCAGCGGCAGATGCCGGCCGTCACCACGCTCTTGCCCGCGTCCGAGGTGGTGCCGGCCACCAGCAGGCCCCCGCCCAGCGGGCCCCCGGGCCCGCTCCTGTCAGCCGTCACCGGCTCCTCCTTGCCGTTCTCGCCGTCGTCAACAGGCTGCCCACTGCGCGGGCCGCCACCGCCGTCCCCAGGGCCAGCAGCGACACCCGGCGCGAGAGGCGCACCGCGCGCTCGATGTCGTCCGTCCGCACGGGGCGGTTCTCCGCGCCCAGCACGGGGCGGTGCTCCACCCGGCCCGCGTACGCGAGCGTGCCGCCCAGCCGCACGCCGAGCGCGCCCGCGAACGCGGCCTCCACGGGGCCCGCGTTGGGGCTGGGGTGGCGGGAGGCGTCGCGCCGGGCCACGCGCCAGGCGCCGCGCGGGTCCGGGCCCGCGAGGACGGCGAGGGCCGCGGTCAGGCGGGCGCCGGGCCAGCCGGCCACGTCGTCCAGGCGGGCCGAGGCCCAGCCGAAGCGGCGGTAACGGGCCGACTTGTGGCCGACCATGGCGTCCAGGGTGTTCACGGCCCGGAAGCCCACCAGGCCGGGCACGCCGCCGAGCGCGCCCCACACGAGGGCGCCGACGACGGCGTCGGACGTGTTCTCGGCCACCGACTCCACCACGGCGCGGGCGATCTGCTGACCGTCCAGCGCCTGCGGGTCGCGGCCGCACAGGTGCGGCAGGCGCTCGCGGGCGACCTCCACGTCACCGGCGGCGAGCGCGCCCCCGATGGCGCGCGCCTCCCGGCCCAGGGACGTGCCGCCGAGCACGGCCCAGGTGGCGGCCGCGGTCAGCGCGACGTCGGCGGTACGGGAACGGGAAGCGCGTACGGCACGGGCCAGCAGCGCGGCACCTGCGGCGGCGCCCCCCGCGCACACCAGCGTGTGCAGGGCGCCGCGGCCGCGGTCGTCGCGCCACAGGCGCTGCTCCACGGCGTGCGCGGCACGGCCGAACGCGGCGACGGGGTGGCCGCGGCGCGGGTCGCCCAGGACGCGGTCACCGAGGAAGCCGAGGGCGGCGCCGCACGCGAAACCGATCGGATCGGCACGCATCGGATCAGACCGCCGTCACGCCTCGGCGGGGGGAGGGAGTTCTGCGGGGCGTTCGGTGGCGGGCGCCGGGCATGACAGATGTGTCCTCACTCAGGGTCCGCGCCCTGGCTCGACGTGACCGGCGACCAGAGTCTCCTGGCTCCCGGATCCGCGCCCGCCCCGGCCTTCCGGCTCGCCGCCGTGGCCATCGCGTGGGGGAGACGCTCCCCGGTGACAGTGGCGGGACCGCGCCGGATTCGCACCGGCTTCCTCTGCTGTCGCCGTTTGGCTCCGGAAGTCCACCATGCGCCGCGGGCGCCGTCAACTCATGCCTGACCTGGTCCGACTTGCAGATGACGCTTCCGGCTGCGCCGATTCCTCTGACCGCCGCAGCGGTGCGCAACCCCCTCGTGCGATTTCGGCGGTGCCGAACTGACCGTGGGTACGGCACCGCCGGTCCGGCCCGTTGTGGTCGCTCGCCGTTGCGGCGGGGGGTTGCGTCACCCCTGTCGCTCGGGGCGCCCCCGAATCTTCTGCCGCCGCCGCGGCGAAACCACCGCGTGCGTGCGCGGCGGTGCCGAACCGGCCGTGGGTGCGGCACCGCCGGTCCGGTCCGTAGTGGTCGCTCGCCGTTGCGGCGGGAGTTCGTTGCCCGGCAACGAGATGCAAGCGGCCGCGGCGGCGGGGGTTTGTTGCGCGGCAACGAGATGCGATTGCCCGCGGCGGAAGCCGCTTGCGCGGCCGCGGCGCAGCCCGGCTTCCCCGCGGGTACGCGAACGGCCGGGCCCCTTCAGGGGTCCGGCCGTTCGAAGACGGAGCGCGGCGCTTACGCCACGATCAAGTAGATGCCGTAGCCCACGGCCGCCGCGCACAGCGCGAAGCACGCGTACGCCCCGGAGCGCGCGAGCGCACCCGCACCCGTACCCGCGCCCGAGTCCGCCGAGCCCCCCGTGCGGGGCGACGTGCCCATGATGCCCAGGGTGAAGATGCCCACCAGGCCGACCGTCACCACGAGGCTGACGCCGAAGACCTGGCCGAGTGCTGCCCAGTCGATGTGCATGCGTTTCTTCCTTATGCCTTAGCTCGCCGCGGCGGCGGCAGGAGCCCGCCCGGCCTCGGGGGAGGGGGAGACCGCGGCGGTCAGCGGACCGGCCGGCGGCGGGGCGACGGCCTGCAGGGCCTGGGTGACGACACCGGCCGGCTCGGCGCCGGCGACGGCGTCGCGCGAGTCCAGGTCGTCGTGGGTGACGGGCTTGCGGCGCGAGGCCAGCCAGATCGCGCCGGAGACGGCCAGGCCGAGGACGGCGACCGCGGCGACGCCCCAGTCGCCCTGGTCGGCGAGGAGGGCCGCGCCGCCGGCGACGAGACCGGCCGCGGGGAGGGTCAGGCCCCAGGCCATGACCATGCGCCCGGCGGTCGACCAGCGCACGACGCCGCCCTTGCGACCGAGGCCGGCGCCCATGATCGAGCCGGAGCAGACCTGGGTGGTGGAGAGCGCGAAGCCGATGTGCGAGGAGGCGAGGATCACGGTCGCGGCGCCGGTCTGGGCGGCGAAGCCCTGCGCGGGCTTGATGTCGGTGAGGCCCTTGCCGAGGGTCTGGATGATGCGCCAGCCGCCCAGGTACGTGCCGAGGGCGATGGCGAGGCCGGCCGAGACGATGACCCACAGCGGCGGGTCGGAGTGCGGCGCGACGACGCCGCCGGCGACGAGCGCGAGGGTGATCACACCCATGGTCTTCTGCGCGTCGTTGGTGCCGTGGGCGAGGGAGACCAGGGCGGCCGAGGCGATCTGCCCGGCGCGGTAGCCCTTGGCGGTGTCGCGCTCGTCGCGGCCGCGGGCGAGCCGGTAGGTGAGCCGGGTCGCGCACCAGGCGGCGAGGCCGGCCACGATCGGCGCGGCGACGGCGGGGATGAGGACCTTCATGACGACCTTGTCGGCGTTGACCGCGTCGAAGCCGACGGAGACGACCGTCGCGCCGATGAGGCCGCCGAAGAGGGCGTGCGAGGAGCTGGAGGGCAGACCGGCGAGCCAGGTCAGCAGGTTCCAGACGATCGCGCCGACCAGACCCGCGAAGATGACCTCCGGTCTGATGCCCGCGCTCTCGTCGATGATTCCGCCGGAGATCGTCTTGGCGACCTCCACGGACAGGAATGCGCCGACGAGGTTCAGCACGGCCGACATCGCCACCGCCACCTTGGGCTTGAGCGCCCCGGTGGAGATGGTGGTGGCCATGGCGTTGGCCGTGTCGTGGAAGCCGTTCGTAAAGTCGAACACCAAGGCCGTGACGATCACGATCCCGATGAGAAGCGTGATGTGTTCCATTCACCCAGGCAATCAGCTCGATGGTCAGTACAGCGGGGACCGTAAAGACCTTGGGTGAACGGAAGGTGAACTGACCCGGGCGGGGTAGTGACGCGAACCGGAGGCGGAAAACGGATGCAGAGGGGTGGAGGACGGATGAGGGAGACCGAGCAGATCCGCCGGACGTGGGCCGATGTGGTGGAGACGGCCCGCCGCACCACGGCCGACGGCCTCGTCGTGGGCACGTCGGGCAACGTCTCCGCCCGGGTCGGCGATGTGATCGTCGTCACGCCGAGCGGCATCCCGTACGACCGGCTGACCCCGCGCGACGCGGTGGCCGTCGACCTCGACGGCCACCGGCTCCTCGGCGACCTGGCCCCCACCAGCGAGCTCCCCCTGCACCTGGCGGTCTACCGGGCCACGGACGCCGCCGCGATCGTGCACACGCACGCCGTGCACGCCACGGCCGTCTCCACCCTCGCCGACGAGCTGCCGCTGATCCACTACATGGCCGGCGCCCTCGGCGGGCCGGTCCGTGTCGCCCCCTACGCCCTCTACGGCAGCGACCAGCTGGCCGCGCACGCCCTGGAGGCCCTCGACGGCCGCACCGGCTGCCTCCTGCGCAACCACGGCACCCTCACCTACGGCGCCGGCCTCGACCAGGCCTACGACCGCACCGCCCAGCTGGAGTGGATGTGCCGGGTCTGGCTCACGGCCTCCTCCGTCCCCGGCCGCGCTCCCTCCCTGCTGACCACGGAGCAGGCCGACCGCGCCGCGGAGAAGCTCCACGGCTACGGGCAGCCGTAGCCGGCCGGCGGCCGGCCCGTAGCCGGGCCCGCCGCGGCGGCACAAGAGCCCGGGCCGGCCCGGGCCGCCCCCGTACCGCAGAGGCGCACGGC
>NZ_PXWG01000093.1 GCF_003011965.1 Streptosporangium nondiastaticum | reverse complement strand
GTGGCCCCGGGGGCCGGCACGGCCGGCGTGCGCGGCCGCGACTGGCTCATCAAGCGCGTGGCCGCCCTCCCCGGCGACCCCGTCCCCCGCGACCGCGTCCGCTCACTGGCCGGGGCGCCGGAGCAGCGCGTGCCGCCGGGCAAGGTCGTCCTCCTCGGGGACAACGGGAGGGTCAGCTTCGACTCCCGGGACGTGGGTTACTTCCCGCTGGACCGCGTCCTGGGCACGGTCGTCACACGTAGCCCTCGGGGATCGTCTTTCTGATACGGGATGCGAGTTCGGCGAGGACGTCGGTTCCGTCGGTGGCGCCGCTCCCGCCCGCGTACTGCTTCGGCAGGGTCACCTCGACCCACGCGGCGCGGTGCGTGGCGAGGAAGCGGACGCCGCCGCCGGACTGCGGCTCCGCGAACCACTCGATGCCGCCGATGTCCCACGCGGGCGCATAGCGATCGAAGCTCTTGGAGCCGTACGTGAGCGCGTCGGGCCGGGACACGCCGCAGCGCAGGAGGACCGCCGGTGCACCCCACTGGGCCGTGAACTCCGATGCGGGCCGGAGCGCGCCCCGCTTCAGCCCCGCCACGGTCTCGGGCAGTTCCGCGTGCAGGGCGCGGCAGTGGGCGGCCTCCTGCGCCGGCGGCCGGGGCACGGCGCGGGCCGCTGCCCCGCTCACCGAGGCCGAGCCGGCGACGGCGAGGAGCGCCGCGGCGACGGGCAGGGCGCGTAACCGCCGGAGCCAGGTCTTCACCGGATGATCATACGGAGGCGCCGCGGGAACAAATGATGCTGGATCGCACTGCATCACACTGGATCGCACTGGATCGCATTCAAGTGGAACCGTTCGATCTATTGGGGGCGTAGTACATAGCGTCAAGATCACGTAGGACGAGACGCAAGGAGAACATGACCTTGGAACGCACTGGCGCACGCCCCTCCCGCCGCACCGTCCTGACCCTCGGCGCCGGCACGGCCCTCGCCGCCGCCATGGCCACCGGCGGGACCGCCCACGCGGCGACGCCCGGCGGGGACCGGATCTCCCGCCGGCTGAGCGTGCTGGAGCAGGAGCACTCCGCCCGGCTCGGGGTGTTCGCCCACAACACGGTCACGGGCCGGACGGTGCTCCACGGGGCCGACGACCTCTTCCCGATGTGCTCGACGTTCAAGACGGTCGCCGTCGCCGCCGTCCTGCGGGACCTCGACCGCAACGGCGAGTTCCTCGCCAAGCGCATCCACTACACCAAGAAGGAGGTCGAGGACTCGGGCTACGACAAGATCACGGGCACGGACGAGCACGTCGCCAACGGCATGACCGTCGAGGAGCTGTGCGCCGCCGCCGTCTCCTACAGCGACAACGGCGCGGCCAACCTCCTCCTGCGCGAGCTGGGCGGCCCCGAGGCCGTCACCCGCTTCTGCCGCTCGATCGGGGACGGCAAGACCCGGCTCGACCGGTGGGAGCCCGCGCTGAACTCGGCGGAGCCGGGCCGCACGACCGACACCACCACTCCCCGGGCCATAGGCCGCACCTACGCGCGCCTCGTCCTCGGCAACGCGCTCGCGCCCGCGGACCGCAAGCGGCTGACCAGCTGGCTGCTCGCCAACACGACCAGCAAGGACAGGCTCCGCAAGTACCTCGTCCCCGCGGGCTGGACCGTCGCGGACAAGACCGGCGCCGGCTCGTACGGCACCAACAACGACGTGGCCGTCACCTGGTCCCCGAAGGGGGCGCCGGTCGTCATGTCCGTCCTCACGACCAAGCACGAGGCCACGGCGAAGGGGGACGACGACCTCGTCGCCGAGACGGCGAAGATCCTGGCGTCGGCGCTCGGCTGATCCCCTCCGCCGATCCCCTCTCCTGATCCCCTCCCCCGCAAGCGGCCCCTGACGGGCCGGCGCTTCCGCCGGCCCGTCAGGGATGCGGCACCACCGCCACGGGGCACGGCGCGTGGTGCAGGACCGCGTGGGCCACGTGCCCGATGCGCGGGAGGCCGTGCGGGCCGGACGCGTGGCGCCCGACGACCATGAGGGCGGCACTCCCGCAGGACGACAGCAGCACCTGCGCCGCGCTCCCCATCTCCACCTGCTCGGCGACCTCGACCTGCGGGTGGCGGGCGCGCCACGGCTCCAGCGCGTCGGCCAGCCGCTTCTGTTCGAGCGCGGCGAGCCCGCCGGTCTCGTCGGCCAGCCGCATCGAGCCGGGGCCCCAGTCGACGACCGGGGGCAGCGACCAGGCGCGTACGGCCCGCAGTTCCGCCCCGCGCGCGGCGGCGGCCTCGAAGGCGAACCCCAGGACGCCGTCCGGCTCCTCGCCCACACCGGCGAGCACCTCGCCGGCCTCCCCCGCCTCCTCCTGCACCTGCTCGGGGCTGCGGACGAGGACGACCGGCCCCTTGGCCTGCCGCAGCACGTGCAGGGCGATGGAACCGATCAGGTACCCGACGAGCGTCCCGTGGCCGCGCGAGCCGAGGACGAGCATGCCCGCCTCGGCGGACTCGGCCACGAGCGCGGGCACCGGATCGGAGGGCAGCAGCCGGGCCGTGACCGGCAGTTCCGGGTGCCGCCCCGTCACCCGGGCCCGGGTCTCCCGCAGCAGGTTCCCGGCCCAGCGCTGCTGCGCCTCGGTGTCCACGGTGACCGGGAGGTCCAGGGGCTGCTGGGCCCAGGCGTGGACGAGGCGCAGCTCCATGCCCCGGCGCACGGCCTCGGCCGCCGCCCAGTCCGCCGCGGCACTGCCGTGCTCGCTGCCGTCCACACCAACGGTGATCACGCCGGACACAAGGCCTCCATGGTGTGCGGGGAAGTTTTCTCCTTGTGGCCACTGTCCGGCGGTGACCGCCCCCGGGGCGGTGGCCGCGGGGGCCGGCCACACGGACGAGTGACTCCACCCGGACTCGCGGTACCGGCCGGGCCGGCCGGCGCTACGGGCCCCGGTCGCGTTGCACGCCTCCGCACAGCCCAGGGCCGGCCGGTCACCCCGCGCGAAGTCGCCCCGTGTGAAGACGCCGACCGCTCCGAGGCCCGCGGCGTCCGGGGAGTGCTCCCGCGGGCGCGCGACCTCGGCCGGGCTGCCGTCGGAGAAGTGCTCCGTGACCGTCTTCCCGTTCCAGGCGCGGACAATCGCGGCCGGGCGGCGCGAGCACGTGCACGGCGTCGCCGCCGGGCTCCTTGGTGAAGACCGTGCCCGTGGCCCGGTCGGTGAGGAGGGCGCGGTAGCGGTCCGCGGGGAGCACGCAGGACGCGGGCGCGGTGGTGCCCGGCCGGTCGGGGCGTCGAGGCCCCTACCGGTCGGGCGGCGCGTCAGAGGGGAGGGCGCGTCCAGAGCAGACGCGTCCAGGGCGGAACGATCACCTCCCCTTCGGCAGCGTGCAGGTGGCCTTCGCGGTCTTGCCGGGGTCGCTCTCCGAGCGCGCGGTCAGGGTGACGGTGCCCTTGCGGTCGGCGCCCGGCTTGGCCGTGACAGCGACGTCGACCGGGACCGAGGTGCCGGAGGCGGCGGTGGTGAGGCGGTTGGGGAGCCAGGCGGACCAGCCGCGCCCGGAGGCGGTGGCGGACAGGCGGTAGACGTCGGAGGACAGGCGGGGGTCGCTCTGCGGCGCGGCCTTCCCGGTGTTGGTGAGGTCGAAGGCGCACACGGCCCGGCCCCGGGCGGGCCCGCCCTTCACCGCGCCCTTGCCGAGCGCGAGTCCGCGGGCCTGCGGCCCGGACCCGTCCAGGGACTTGACGCCGATGTCGTACGAGAGGACGCCGGTGGCGTCGCGCTGCACGTTCAGGACGTAGAAGTGCAGCCGGTTGGCCTCGTCGACGTACTCGTACGAGCTGCCGGAGTCGGCCCCCGCGTGGAAGAGCGCGTCGCTCAGCTGCCGGTAGTCCCCGATGGTGATCTTCTGCGGGGTGCCGTCGGGGCGGGTGAAGTCGGTCAGGCCGATGTCCTCGGGGTGGGCGTCGATGACCCACGCGAAGGGGGCCCGGTCGGCGTTCTTGGTCTTGCTGAGGAGGACGCCGTTGTCCGGGGTGAACGAGTCGGCGCCCATGCGGTCGACGACCTCGACGGTGTAGTTGTCGTAGCCGCCGCCGTCGCAGAGCGGGTCGGTGGTGCGGTCGCACGCCGGGGACAGGTCCCGGCCCATGGTGATGTTGACGCCGGTCAGCCCCTTCTCGCCGGGCGGGGCGGAGCGGGCGGTGACGCGGGCGACGACGAGGCCGGAGTCCTTGAGGGCGTCGCGGTCGAGGCGCAGGACGTTCTTCTCGTCGACGATGCCGAGTTTGAGCTTGTCGCGCAGGACGTGCTGGGCGCCCATGGAGCCGCCCGCGGTGGCGGGTATCTGCCAGCGGGTGTGCGGGCCGCCGGGGCCGTTGAAGGAGCCGCGCGAGAGCATGCCCCAGATGCCGGTGTAGGAGCGGCTGAGCGGCGTCCCGTAGGGGTTGTTGTAGTTGTCGCCGATGCCCAGGATGTGGCTGAGCTCGTGGGCGAAGGTGGCCATGCCGGAGCTCTCGGCCTGGGTGGAGGAGCCGTTCGCGGCGTTGGGCCAGATGCGGGCGGCGGCCTGCCAGGACGTCCACGGCACGTAGCGGGTCTGCGCGGCGTTGAGGCCGGAGGCGATGGGCGACGGGGGTCCCCAGACGGCCGGCACGTCCTGCGCGGAGCGGAACTTCATCTGCCCGAACTCCTGCCAGGCGGAGGACTCGTCGACGCCGGCGGTCAGGTAGAAGATGAAGTCGAACTCGCGCGTCTTGTCAGCGCCCACGTCGGCGGTCCAGGCCCGCTTGCCGTCGGCGCGGATGTCCTTGCCGCAGGTGTCGCCGACGGGGCAGGCGCCGGGGTTCATGCCGGGCTCGATGCCGTACTGGTGGGACTTCCCCGGCATGCGGTAGACGCCGAAGGCGGTGAGCCCGACGCCGAAGCGGCCGCCGGAGTCCTCCATCCAGTACTCGTTGATGGTGTGTCCGTGGTTGAGCGCGCCGGGCTTGTTGAGGAAGTCCTCGTAGAACTTCGGCACCTGTGCGCGCGGTATGCCGGACGCGCTGGGCTGCGGGTTGCCGAACTTGGCGGTCCCGGCGGGCTTGCTGACCGAGAACTCCTCGTCGGCGTAGTCCAGCAGCACGAGTGCGCCCTTGAACTTGCGCTGCGTGGGCTTGCGGTCGGGGTTCGCCCAGTCCGTCCCGGGCACGGAGCGGTACTCGGCCCAGGTCATGTCGTCGGGGTTGCGCCAGTGCTGCGGGTCGATCGGCTGGACGAGGGGCAGCGGGCCCCGGGAAGCGGCGTCGGGTGTCGCCCGGGCGGGCCCGGCGGCGACGGCGGCCACGACGCCGAGGAGCAGGGCGACGACACCGAGCCGGCGCAGCCGGCGGACGCGTCTGCGGCGCAGGAACACGGCTCACCTCTCAGGAGTGAGTGCCAGACGTCAGGTTCATGACAAACCATGCTGTACGGGTGTGCCTACCGGGGCCACGGTAGGGCCGGGGCCGGGTGCGACGCCAGAGCGCGTGCGTGACTCCGGTGGCGCGCGCCGGACCCGGCCGCCCGCATTCAGCCGCCGTGCGCCACGATCTGGTACGCGCAGAGCCCGACCACGCCCAGGACGGAGGCGATCACCACCCAGGACCCGAGGCCCGTGTGCCGGCCCTTGCGCCCGTGCCGTGCCTTCGCGGCCTTCTCGGCGCGGCCGCCCCTCGCCGCGCCCGGGTCACGGGGTGCGGGAGCGGCGGCGGCGTCGGCGAGGAGCCGGCGGCAGGCCGCTGCGAGGTCGTTCATGCCCGCCGACAGCGGCACGACGGTCTCGGAGCGGGCCGGGGCGGTGGTTCCGCCGTCCAGGATGCGCCCCGCGCGGACGAGGACCTCGTCGCTGCCGCCCGCGGGGGCGAGGCTGATCCAGCGCTGCACGTGCTCGCCGCGGATGACCACCTCCCCGGACCGGTCCCGGTAGACGATGTACTCGCGCCAGAGCAGCCCGGCCAGTTCTTCCGCGGTCTCTCTCAGTCTCGCCCTCACGTGGTCCCCCCACGGCTCATCGCGCCATCGAATCGAACAAACGCCGCATTCTAACGGCGGTCTGACGGTTCGACGGCCCGGGGGCGCCGCACCCGGCCGGAAGATGAGATTCCGATTCTGTGCGGGGCCCGCAGCCCCCGGAACCCGCCCTCGTAGAAGAGCAGCGGCCGGCCGCCCTCGCGGTACTCGGCCTCCTCGACGCGCCCCACGAAGAGCACGTGGTCTCCCCCGTCGTACGCGGCCCACGGCGTGCAGGAGAGCGTCGCGAGGGAGCCCGCGAGGCGGGGGGCGAGGCCGGCGCGCGGCCGCGGCGCCCAGCGGGGCGGCGCCTCCGCGCGCCGGCCGGCGAAGCGCTCGGCGAGGTCCCGCTGGTCCTCGCCGAGCACGTTCACCGTGAACGGCCTGCCGGCGAGGTGCCGTCCGGCCCTGCTCCGGCGGTGCAGCGAGACCAGGACCAGCGCCGGGTCCAGCGAGACCGCCGTGAAGGCGTTGACGGTCGCGCCGTGCGGGACGCCGTCGACCTCGCACGTCACCACGGTGACGCCGGTGGCGAAGTGCCCCAGGCAGGCCCGCAGCAGCCGTTCATCGGTGATCAACGCCCGTCACCTCCCCCCGCCGGCCGGCAGGTCGAACCAGAGGTGCACCTGCCCGGTCCCGATCCCGTTCTCGTACGCGCTGAACCGCCGGCCCCGCGCCGCGCACTTCTCCCCGCCCAGCGCGCCCGCCAGCATGAGGTAGTGCCCGAAGCGGGCCTCGGGCGCGAAGCGCAGGTAGGCGGGCATGGACCGGATCACCTCGTCGTGCCGGCCCGCCTCCAGCCAGGCGATCCGCTGCTCGTCCGCCGCCCGGGCCCCGGGGGTGACGATGCCGTCCGGGTCCCCGGCCATGTGGTCGCGCAGTTCACCGAGCGGCCGGAAGCGGTGGGAGAGGCCGCCCGAGGCGAGCAGCAGCACGCGGCGGCCGGCGAGCCCTGCGATCGCCTCCCCCACGACCTCGCCGATCCTGAGGAAGTCCTCGGTGGTCGCCGTCTGGCAGACGGAGACGGACACCCAGGGGGTGCCGGTCCGCCCGAGGTACGTCCAGAGGTTGAGCGTCGCGTAGTGGAGGGGCAGGTGCGGGTCGTCGTTGGCTTCGATCCACACCTTCCGCTCCGCCGCCAGGTCGGCGACCGCGTGCGCCAGTGCGGGGTCGCCGGGTAGGTCGTACGGCAGCCGGCTGATCGCCGACGGCATCTCGTCGGAGGTGAACAGGCCTTCCCGGCGCGGGTGGGCCGTGATCACCGCCTCGGTCGTGGTGGCCCAGTGGGAGTCGAACACCACGACGGTGTCGTAGCCGGCCGTGTCGGTCACCTCGCGCCGGAGCCGTTCCAGGCCGGTCGCGAGCGTGAAGTCGCGGCCCCCGTTCGCCTCGATGCGGGCGGGTTCGGGGAACATGATGACGGGCGCGTGCGAGAGCAGGCCCGCACCGACGATGTCGCCCATGGCGAGCCTCCTTTACGGGACGAGGAGCAGCTTTCCGGACGTGGCGCGGGAGGCCAGGTCGGTGTGTGCGCGGTGCGCGTCGGCGAGGGGGTAGGTCCCGGCGACGGTGAAGGTGAGCGTGCCGTCGAGGAGCCCCCGGAACACCGCGCCCGCCCGCGCCTCGAACTCTTCGACGGTGGCCCGGAAGTGCTCCAGGTAGGGCCGGGTCAGGGTGAGCGAGCCGCCCCACAGCAGCCGCATCACATCGACCGGTGGCACCGCGCCGCTAGCTCCCCCGAAGAGCACCAGGGTGCCGCGGACGCGCAGCGAGGCGAGGCTCGCATCGAAGGTGGCCGCGCCGACGCCGTCGTAGACCGCGTGGACGCCTTCCCCGCCGGTGAGCGCGCGGACCCCGGCGGCCAGGTCGTCCGTCTCGGTGTAGCGGATGACCTCGTCGCAGCCGTTGGCGCGGGCGGTGCGCTCCTTCTCCGCGGTGGAGACCGCGCCGATGACGCGCACGCCGCGCCGCGTCAGCATCTGGGTGAGCAGGAGGCCCACTCCGCCGGCGGCGGCGTGCACGAGCACGGTCTCGCCCGCGCGGGCCGGATAGGAGTCGTGGGCGAGGAAGTGAGCGGTCATCCCGTGGACGAGGACGCCGCCGGCGGTCCGCAGGTCGATGCCGTCGGGCACGGCGATGGCCTTGTCCTCGGGGACGAGGACCCGCTCGGCGTAGCTGCCGAGCACGGTCGTCCAGGCGACCCGGTCGCCGGTCTTGAAGCGGGTGACGCCGGGGCCGGTGGCGAGGACGGTGCCGGAGCCCTCCTCGCCGGGCACGCAGGGCACGGGCAGCGGGTAGCGTCCCTCGCGCCGGTACAGGTCGATGAAGTTCACTCCGGCCGCGGCGAGTCCGACGAGGATCTGCCCCTCCCCGGGCTGCCCGGGACCGGGCTTCTCGACGTACTGCTGGACCTCGGGTCCGCCGGTCTCCCGGATCTCGATCGCGTGCATCAGTGGGCTCCCTTCACATCGGTCAGCTCGACGCCGTACGTGCGCAGCCAGTCGTCCAGCCGGACGGTGGACTCCACGAGGATCCGCTCGAACTCGGACAGGCTGCCGCCGGCCGTCTTCGCCGTCATCCGCCGCACCGCGTCGCCGTCGAGGAACGGGTGGAGCGGTGCGTCCCCGTCACCCGCGGCGGCGGTCAGGCCGGTGATGAGGGACCGGTCGTAGGCGGGGTCCTGGATGGACGGGTAGGCGGCCTTCTTGCGGCGCAGCACCGGCTCCGGCAGCAGGTCGGAGGCGGCCTCGCGCAGCAGCGCCTTCTCCTGGCCGCTGAAGGTCTTCATCTCCCAGGGGACGTTGAAGACGTACTCGACGAGGCGGTGGTCGCAGAACGGCACCCGGCCCTCCAGGCCGCTCGCCATGCCCATGCGGTCCTTCTTGTCGAGGAGGATGGGCAGCCAGCGCGTGAGGGTGAGGTGGCCGAGCTCGCGGGTCCGCCGGTCCGCGGCGCTCTCGCCGTCCAGGCGCGGCACCTCGGCCAGGGCGGTCCGGTAGAGGTCGGCCTCGTACTCCGCGAGGTCGATGCCGTCCACGAACCACGGGTGGAACAGCGACCGCGGGTCGAGGCCGCGGTGGGCGCCCAGCTTGAGCCAGGGGAAGGTCCCGGCGCGGCGCGCCTCGGGGTCGGAGAACCAGAGGTAGCCGCCGAAGACCTCGTCGGCGCCCTCGCCGGACAGCGCGACGGTGGCGTGCTGCCGGACGGCGGCGAAGAGCAGGTACAGCGAGACGTCGAGGTCGGCGAAGTTGAACGGCAGGTCCCAGGCGCCGAGGACGGTGCGGCGCACGGCCGGGTCGAGGAGCCGGGCGCGGTCGAGGACGATCGCGTGGTGGTCGGTGCCGGCGTGCCGGGCGACTTCGAGGGCGTACGGGCCGTCCGGCGTGGGCCGGATGGCGTCGGCGCGGAAGTTCTCCGTGTGGCCGGTGAAGTCGACGGAGAAGGTGGTGAGGCGCTCGCCGTCGGCGGCGCGGGCGCGTGCCGCCAGCGCGGTCACCGTGCTGGAGTCGAGGCCGCCGGAGAGCAGCGAGACGAGGGGGACGTCCGCGTTCATCTGCCGGGGGACGATGTCGTCGAGCAGCTCGCGGACGCGGGTCACGGTGGTGGGCAGGTCGTCGGTGTGCGGGCGGGCTTCGAGCGCCCAGTAGCGCTCTTCCTTGAGGCCGTTGCGGCTGACGCGCACGAGGTGGCCGGGTTTGACCTCGCGCATGCCGCGGAAGGGCACGCGTCCGGGGGTGCGCAGGAAGAGCAGGGCGTCGCACAGTTCCTCGGCCCCGGCTTCGGCGCGCGCGAGGGGGTTGGCGAGGACGGCCTTGGGCTCGGAGCCGAAGAGGACGCCGTCGTCCGTCGGGTGGTAGAACAGCGGCTTGACGCCCAGCCGGTCGCGGACGAGCAGGAGCTCTTCGCGGGCGGTGTCCCAGAGGGCGATGGCGTACATGCCGTTGAGGCGGTGGACGAAGTCGGTGCCCCACTGCAGGTAGGCGCGGAGGGCCACCTCGGTGTCGCTGCGGGTCGCGAACCGGTGCCCGAGGAGGACGAGTTCCTCGCGCAGTTCGCGGAAGTTGTAGATCTCGCCGCCGTACGAGATGACGGCGCGCGGCCGGTCCGCGGGTCCCCGTTCGGGGGTGCGCATCGGCTGCGTGCCGTGCTCCAGGTCGATGACGGCCAGCCGCCGGTGCCCCAGGGCGGCGTGGGTGTCCAGCCAGATGCCGCCGGCGTCCGGCCCTCGGGCGGCGAGGGTGTCGGTCATGGCCTTGACGGTCGCGTGCTCGGTGGTCAGGTCGCGGCTGAAGCCGGCCCATCCGGTGATGCCGCACATGTCACTCGTCCTCGCTTCCGGTCCAGGGCCCCCGGCGCCAGCCGTCGAGGTCGTAGTCGTCGAGGCACTGCTGCACGAGCGCCTCGTAGCGGGCGAGGCTGCCGCGCCCGGTGGCCCAGCGGAGCGCGTCGAGCCGGACCTGTTCGCCGTTGCCGGAGTAGTTGCGCTCGTAGAGCTCGTGCCGGCCGCCGAACTCGGTGCCGATCGCGTCCCAGACGAGCTTCAGCAGCTTGATCCGGTCGTGGGCGGAGCTGTCGGAGCCGCGGTAGAAGCGGTCGATCAGGGGCCGCAGTTCGGGGTTGGTGAGGTCGCGGGCGCTGGAGGGCACGGCGAGGGGCGCGCCGCCGAGGGTGGTCTCGAACAGTTCGTGGACGCGGTCCCACACCTGGGCGTTGTACATGCGCATGGCGGAGGCGTGCTCCAGGCGGGGTACGACCGTCCCGCCGCTGCCCGGCTCGGGGTCGTACGCCATGGCCGAGGTGAGCGCCCACACCATGTCGCGCATGGTGATGACCTCGCCGACGGCGGCCTGGACGCCGCGGAAGGCGTCGGTGCCGTTGGCCTTGGTGCCCCGGGAGAGCAGGCCGGCCATCAGCTCCAGCTTGACGCTCAGGCGGATGCCGGACTGGAAGTTGTACAGGTTGGGGAAGCCGGAGCCGGCGTAGAAGCCGGTGGCGCGTTCGATGTCGCGGTGGACGAGGACGTCCTCCCAGGGGATGAGCGCCTCGTCGAGCAGGAGCACGCTGTCGTTCTCGTCGAAGCGGCTGCTGAGGGGGGCGTCGAAGGGGCTGCCGGCGGCCTGCGCGTAGGGCGTGCGGCAGACGAGCTTCACGCCGGGGTTGTCCATGCGGACGAAGAAGACGAGGGCGAAGGCCTCGGCCTTGCCGGGGGCGAGGGCCGCCGAACCGACCGGGGCGACGAAGCCCGCGTTGGTGATCGCCGATCCCGTCGCCAGCATCTTCGCGCCGCTGACCACGACGCCGGCGTCGGTCTCGCGCACGGCGTGCACGAACACGTCCTCCATGTCGTGGATCGCGCGCTTGCGGTCCACGGGCGGGTTGATGATGACGTGGTTGAGGTACAGCGCCTTGCGGGCGAACTCTTCGTACCAGGCGGTGGCGTTGGCGGCGTACGGGCCGTAGTAGCCGGCGTTGACGCCGAGGCCCGCCATGAAGGACGCCTTGTACTCGGGGGTGCGGCCGAGGAAGCCGTAGCTCATCCGCGCCCAGGTCGCGATGGCCTCGCGGGCCTCGACGAGCTCGGCGGCCGACCGGCTGGGTTTGAAGAACTTGTGCGTGCGGATGCCCGTCGCCTCGTCGGTGCCGGTCAGGACGCCGGAGGTCGCCGGGTCGTGCAGGGCGTCGTAGAGACGGGCCACGGACAGCGCGGAGTTGCGGAAGGCGGGGTGGCGGGTGACGTCCTTGACGCGCTCACCGCCGAGATAGACCTGCCGGCCGTCCCGCAGGCTCTCCAGGTAGTCGTCGCCCGTCATCAGCTGGTTGTCGTGGGTCATCGGACCAGCCCCGGGTTGTCGAGCGGCGGCGTGCCGAGCACCTGGACGCGGCGCAGGTGGCGCGGGGCGCCGCTGGTGAAGGCGTTGCGGCCGTGCAGCAGCGTGTAGTTGTCGGTGACGACCAGGTCGCCCGTCTCCCAGACGTGGGCGTAGAGGTGCGCGGGGTCGTACAGCGCGGCGCGCAGGCTGCGGTGGAACTCGGCGATCTCGTCGTCGGGCAGGCCGGTGAAGCGCAGGTCGGGGTGGTTGACGAAGCCGTCGTCGTCCGCGGCGGTGGGTTCGTTGTAGCGGATGACGGGTGCCCCGTGGACGGGGTGGGCGGTCACGACCGGCGAGACGGTGACGCTGTCGTAGAACTCCATCTTCCGCTGGTAGGTGCCGGTGACCCGAGACCAGCGGGCGACGGTCTCCGGGTCGGTGCGCTCCAGGACGGCGGTCGTGTGGGAGAACGTGGTCTCGCCGCCGTTGCCCTCGCCGGGGGCGTGCACGCACTGGAAGACCTGGAACTCGGGGATCTGCTCGCGGTACATGCCGTCCCAGTGCATGGGCATGTAGCTGGAGTCGAAGATGTGGTCCTCGGGCTGTTCCCGCTCGACGAGTTCGAGCACGGTCCCGAAGGGCCAGACGCTCGGCCGCCCCCAGCGCTCGCAGTAGGCGGAGAGCGCTTCGGGACCGTCGAAGGCGCCGAAGCCGCGGAGCAGCACGACATGGTGCTCGCGGACGAGGGAGCGCAGCGGCGCGACGGGGATGTCCTCGACGCGCAGGCCGGGCTCCAGGGCGCGTATCGCCAGTCCGAAGGGGGTGACGGGGGCGACGTCGTAGCGGAGGTCGGTGAGGATGCCGACGGCCGCGTCCGCGTCCGGGGTTGCTTCTGCGGGGGTCATGGGTGCCTCTCTCGTGTGGGGGGACGGGCGCTCGGCCCGGTGTTCAGGCACAGGCCCGGTTCCAGGGGCCGTGGGGCGTGCCGGCCTGCTCCAGGACGTAGTGGCTGGGGCGGCCGTGGGCGTGGACCAGCCGGGCGCCCGCCTCCTCGGCTTCCGCGCGCTTCATGAGCGTGAAGCGGCCTCCGGTCTCGACGGCGACGCTGTGCCAGGGCGTCAGCCAGGTGTCCGGGGTGTCGGCGAGCAGGATGCCGATCTTGTCCGTGCTGCAGGGCTGGGGGTGGATCGACAGGCGCACGGCCGTGGGGAAGAGCTGGTCGACGAGGTTGCCCCAGGCCCGGCTGCGCTGGATGACGCGGTAGGCGAGGTCGCGGCACTTGCGCTGCAGGGCGGAGCGGGTGCCGGTCCAGGCGGGGCCGGACAGGTCCTCCAGCATGAAGCGGGTGATGCCGCGGTACATGGCGAGCGGGGCGCCTCCGCCGCGCACCTCCTCGCGCAGTTCCTGCAGCGTGGGGGCGTGGCCGGCGGAGAGCATGGTGCGCATGTCCTCGTGGCCGGCGCCGCTGTAGACGTCGTCCAGGCTGAACTGGTCGAGCCGGTCGGCGCCGATCCTGGTGATCATCGCGTCGAGGGCGTGTGCGTAGGCGGTGACGTCCTCGTCGGGCACGCCCAGCAGGTCGTTGAAGACCCGGCCGTCGGAGCAGATCAGGATGGCCGCCCCGGGGGCGTACACCTCGCTGATGCGCTCGCACAGCTCGTTCAGGAACCGCAGGGCGAGCTCCTCGGCCAGGTCGGGCAGGGGGCCGAGGACCTTGGCCGGGTTGGGGGACTTCGTCGGGAAGGCCGGCAGGACGAATTCGATCCGCCGTCCGTCCCGCACGGCGCCGTGCACCGCGTCCAGGTGGTGGCGCACGCAGCGCAGGCAGACGCGTCCGGTGCATCCGCCCTCGTTCATTCTGCGCTGGTGGGACAGGACCTCTCGGACGACTTCTACGGCGGTCAGGTCGATATCGGGTGCGGCCAGTTCGGACACCGCGCCTCCCTTCGTGGGCTGCGACTCACCGTGCTGGGCGGGCGCATGAAAGGCGCATGAGAAGCGCACAAGGCCCTCCGGGCAGGCGGCTACGGGGCTTGCGCGGGGTGGAGGGCCGGCTTCGGGCGAGGGCGGCTTCCCGGCGGGGGCGGCTTGCAGCGGGGCGGCTTTCGGGCGGGGCGACTTTTCAGTGGGGCGGCTTCCGGGCGGGGTGACTTCCCGGGCCGGGGCGGGGTTTCAGGCCGGCGCAGCTTCCCGGCAGGCCGGTTTCCCGGCGAACTGGCTTTCAGGCCGGGGCGGCTTCCCAGCGGCCCGGCTTCCCGGCCGGGCTGGCTTTCCGGCCGGGCCGACCTTCGGGCGGGCCAGCTTTCCGGCAGGGGCGGCATTCAGGCCGGTCGGCTTCCCGGCGAACTGGCTTTCAGGGCGGGGGCAGCCTTCCGGCCGGGCCGACCTTCGGGCAGGCCGGAGCCGAAAGTTACGGCCAGCACCCTCGTACGGTGTTCCCGGCCGCCGGGGTCGGGCTCGTCCTGCCTGCGCGGCACAGCGCGCGCCCCCGTTCAGGGGGCGCTGCGGGTCACCGCCCGGCGGGCCCGGCTGGCGGCCGGAGGCGGTCGAGTTCCTGCCGGGCGCGCGCGGCCCAGAACGGCATGCGCAGGCTGCGGAAGCCGTTCAGCGCCGTGGTGAGACGACTCACGGCGTGGTCGCCGTCGCCGAGCGCGGCGTGCGTACTGCCCAGCCAGAGCGCGGTGAGCGCTTCGCCCCGCCGTTCGCCGAGCTCGGCGAAGATCGCGGCGGCCTGGCCGAGCGGGGCGAGGGCCCACGCGGCCTGGCCGGGGCTGCCGGTCTCGGCGTGCATGCGGCCGAGGGCCAGCAGGGCGTACGCCTCGCCGGGCCGGTGGCGCAGCGCCCGGTACTCGGCCAGGGCCCGGTGCAGGTGGCGGGCGGCCCGTTCGGCGCGGCCGCGGCCGATCTCGGCCCAGGCCAGGAGCTGCAGGACGTCGGCGAGGGCGAGCGGGTGGCCGAGGCGCTCGGCCGTCGCCACGGCCGGTTCGAGCGCGGCGACGGCTTCGGCGTCGCGCCCCTGGCAGGAGAGCGCGAAGCCCAGGCTGCGCAGGGCCATGACGTGGCCGTGCTTGTCGCCCAGGCGGTTCATGACGGCGGCGGCGGAGGCGGCGTCGCCGTGGGCGAGCTCCGCCATGCCCCGGTCGGCGATCGCGAAGCTGCGGTGGATGCGCAGGCGGGCGGCGTGGTGCTGCTCGCCGAGCGCGTCCAGTTGGGCGATGGCGCCGGCGTAGCGGGTCAGGGCGTCGTCCACGCGCCCGCGGACGGCGCAGGCCCGGGCGAGGGAGCCCTGGGCGACCGCGACGGCGACGGGGTCGCCGTCGGCCGTGGCGCGGTCGAGCGCGGCACGGGCGACGTGTTCCCACTCGTCCCACCAGTTGCGCAGGTGGCAGACGTCCTCCAGGGCGGCGGCGAGTCCGGCCGTCTGCGGGCCGTAGCCGGCGCCCGCGGCGAAGCCGACCGCGGTGACCAGGCTCGTGCGCTCGCTCTCCAGCCATCCGACGAGGTCGCCCGCGGCGCCGGGGGCGTGCCCGCCGGTGCCTCTTCGGATGAGCTGGTCGCCCGCCGTGCGGACGCGGGCGAGCCAGCCGTCCAGGACCCGGGCGACCGCGGCCCGCCGCCACGACTCCGGCTCGTCGGCGAGGGCGCGTTCGGCGGCGTAGGCGTGCAGCAGGTCGTGCATGCGGTAGCGCGGCTGCCGCTGCCCGGTCAGGGACTCGATCTGTACGAGGTTGGCGTCGATGAGCGCGTCGGTGGCGCGGTCCGCGGCGAGTTCGTGGCCGGTGCCGGCGCTGGTGCCGGGGGAGGCGGGGTCGGCAAGGGCGGCGGAGAGTGCCCAGCCGGGGAACTCCGGTGCGGGGAGCAGCCCGATGGCCCGGAAGGCGCGGGCGGCGTCGGGGGCCAGGCCGTGGTAGCTGGCGGCGACGCACGTGCGGACGGCGAGGTCGCCGACGGTGAGCTCGGCGAGCACCCCGCGCTCGTCGGCCAGCCGGTCGGCCAGCCGGCGGACCTGCCAGTCGGGGCGGCCGGCGAGCCTCGCCGCGGCCACGCGCAGCGCCAGGGGCAGACCGGCGCAGGCGGCCAGGATCCGCCCGGTCGCCTCGGGCTCCGCCGCGAGCCGCTGCGGGCCGACGATGCGCCGCAGCAGGTCCTGCGACTCCTCGTCGTCGAAGGGGTCGACGTCGATGAGGTGCGCGTCCGTGAGGCCGGCGAGCCGGGCCCTGCTGGTGACGAGGGCGGCGCTGCCCGGGGTGCCGGGGAGCAGCATCCGGATCTGGGCCTCGTCGCGCGCGTCGTCGAGGAGGACGAGCACCTTGCGGTCGGCGAGCAGCGAGCGGTAGAGCGCGGCCCGGTCCTCGGTGGCCTCGGGGACGGACGAGCCGGGGACGCCGAGGCTGAGCAGCAGGTTGGCGAGGATCGCGCCGGGCGTGCGCTGGGGGCCGCGGGTGCCGTCGAGGTGCAGGAAGAGCCGGCCGTCGGGGAAGTCGGCCCGGAGGTGGTGGGCGAGCCGGGTGGCCAGGGCGGTCTTGCCGACGCCGGGGAGCCCGGTGAGGATCACGACGGGCACGGCGCAGGGCGTGGTGCTGCCGGGCCGTCTCCCGGAGGGTCCGATCAGGGCGGAGACGCGCTCCAGCAGGCGGCTCCGGCCGACGAAGTCGGCATCGTCCGAGGGCACTTGGACGGTGGGCTGCCAGGCGTCGGCCGGCCGTACGGGCTGCGCCGCGGCGGACGGTGCGCCGAGCTCCGGGTCCCTGGTGAGGATCGCGTGGTGGAGCTTGCGCAGTGCGTCGCCGGGGTCGATGCCGAGCTCGTCGCGGAGGGCGGTGCGGGCGAGTGCGTAGGACTGCAGGGCGTCGCCCGGCTGCTGGCTGCGGTACTGCGCGGTCATCAGCTTGGCCCACAGCGATTCGCGCAGCGGGTAGCGGGCGGTCTCCGCGCGTAGCGGGCCGATGAGTTCGCGGGGCTCGCCGAGGGCGAGGCGGGCCTCGGCGTGATCCTCGAAGGCCGTCAGCCGCGCCTCTTCCAGGCGGGCGACCTCGCCGAGCAGGGCGTCGTGGTGCGCCACCCCTTCGAACGGGCTGCCGCGCCACAGCGCCAGCGCCTCCTCCAGGGCGTCGGCCGCGGCCCGGTGCTCGCCGGCGGCCAGGGCGGCGCGGCCGCGCGCGGCGAGGACCTCGAAGCGGTGCAGGTCGGCCTCGCCGGGGAAGACCTGCAGGCGGTAGCCGCCGTTGCCCTGGCTCAGCCGCTCCTCGCCGGAGCCCTGGCCGGAGCCCTGGCCGGATCCCGCTCCGGCGGCCGGGCTGAGGACCCTGCGCAGGACGGCGGCGTAACTGCGGATGTTGGCCTGGGCCGAGGCGGGCGGGGCCTCTCCCCACACGGCGTCGCACAGCCGCTCGCCGGAGACGGCGGTGTTGGCGTTGACGAGCAGCATGGCGAGCAGGGTCCGCTGCTTGGGCCCCCCGAGCGGGAGGACCCGGCCGTCGGCGACGGCCGCGAGGGGCCCCAGCACCTTGAACTCGACACGCGTGTGCGCCACCGCATGACCGCCCTTCGGCTGTGCAAGATTCGAACATCGGCGAATCCGACAACCATAGGCGTAGTGCGGGGTTTGATCTTCCGCTTACGGCTTCACCCCGGACGCGGAACCCGCGCCCGGCGCCACCGGGAAGTCATCGCCCTTGCAGCGCCTTCGCGTTGTCGCCGAAGCTCCAGCTCCTCGACCCGTCCCAGTTGACCGACCAGGTCATGAGCCCCTTCAGCGCGCCGCGGTACGTGTTCCACGCCTGCGCCACCAGGCCCGGGGACATGTAGCCGCCCCCGGCGCCCGGCTGGGCGGGCAGCCCCGGCACCTGTCTGTCGTACGGAACCCTGATCGTGGTGCCCTGGACGACGAGCCCCTTGTTCAGGCAGTCGGTCTGCGCGGTGAACCCCTGCACCGTCCCCGCGGAGTACGAATCGCCGGAGCAGCCGTACATGTTGCCGTTGTAGTACTGCATGTTGAGCCACCAGAGCCGGCCGTTGTCGGCGTACTTCTTCACGATCGGCAGGTACGCGCCCCAGATCGAGCCGTACGTCACGCTGCCGCCGGTCACGTACGCGGTCTCCGGCGCCATCGTCAGGCCGAAGCCCGCGGTCATCCGCGCGAGCACGCCGTCGATGATGCGGACGAGGTTGGCCTGGGAGGCGGACAGCGTGGTGATGCTGCCGCTGCCGGTGAGGCCGGTCTCGATGTCGATGTCGATGCCGTCGAAGTTGTAGGCCTTGAGGATCGGCACGACGGTCTCGACGAACCGGTCGGCGACGGCGCTGGAGCCGAGATCGATGCCGGCCGCCGCTCCGCCGATCGACATCAGGATCGTGGCCCCCGCGGCCTTGGCCGCGCACATCTCGGCGGGGGTCGCGACCTTCACCGTCGCGTCCATGCCGTCCTCCCACAGCACCGTGCCGTCGGAGCGGATGACCGGGAACGCCGCGTTGATGACGTTGTAGCCGTGGTCGCGGATGCGGGAGTCGGTGACCGGCACCCAGCCGAAGGGCGGGTGCACGCCGTTCGCGGCGCCGTCCCAGTTCTCCCAGTAGCCCTGGAGCACCTTGCCCGCGGGTCTCGGCTTGACGGGACAGGTGTCGGCGGCGGGCGCGACCGCCGCCCTCCCCTGCACGTGCGCGTTCGCTGCTTGCGGCGCCTGCCCGAGGAACGCGACGCCCGCGAGCAGGCCGGCTCCCAGCAAGCGCGCCGTCCGACCGGTCATGTCCGACCCCCTCGGCGAGGACCCTCGAAAGAAGTCGAACGTAGAACCGCCCCGGACCGGCGTCAATAGGTCTGGACCAAGCCGGGAACCGGGAGCTCACCAAGCCGAAGACCAGGGCCCGCTGTCCGCCGGTTGTGCTTCCGTGCACCCCCGGAGGCGCTGATCCGTCCACCGGGCGGAGCGGACAGCATGGGTGGGATGACGACGCCGGCACCGCCCTGTCCCGAAGGCTGGTTCTGCATCGGTTTCTCCCGGGAGTGGAAGGCCGGCAGCGTCGGCACCCGCCGGTTCGCGGGCGGCGACGCCGTGGTCTACCGCACCCGGCGCGGGGTGCTCCGGGTCACCCGGCCCTACTGCCCCCACCTGGGGGCCCACCTCGGCGCCGGCGGCACCGTCGACGGCGAGTACTTGGTGTGCCCCTTCCACAGGTTCGCCTTCGCCACGGACGGAACGTGCGCGAGGACGCCGTACGGGACGCCTCCCAAGGCCTCGCTCGCGCTGCTGCCCTCCCGCGAGGCCCATGGCATCGTCTGGACGTGGCACTCCCCCGGCGGCGCCCCGCCGGCGCAGGAACTGCCGTCCCTGCCCGATTCCCTCGGCAGTCCCCGCGCGTTCCGCGCCACCGAAGAGGCGGGCAGCCCCCAGGAGGTGACGGAGCGCGCCGTCGGCCGGATCCTGTCCCGCTCCGGCTCCCGGCACGTCAGCCTCCGGACCCTGGGCCCCGGAGCCGCGCTCGTCGTGATCGAGCCGGTGCGGCGTCACCTGCACGCCGCGCCGTGGGGCCTCGTCCTCTGGGTCCTCGCCACCCCCGTCTCCCCCGGCCGGGTCCGCCGCTGGACGGCCGGCAGCGCCGCGGTCGCCCCCGCGGCCCGCCTCCCCCCGCCGCTCCCTCACCGCGCCCGGCAGAACGACGCGGCCCTCCGCGGCGGCAGGGGCACCGGCTCCCCCACCCCCTCGGACCCGGGGTCGTAGGCGATGACGGAGGTGATGTCGGGATCCAGCCGCACCCAGGCACCCCGCAGCAGGTTCCCGCGGAAACCCGCCCCGTTGTAGCGCGTCCCGGAGGCGTGCACGGCGAGGTTCCCCTGGAACAGCATCCTCAGTGCTTCCGCGTAGGCCGCCATTCCCGGCTCCCTGGAGACGAGTTCCCTTTCCATGGCCACGTATTCCGCTTCGAGGGCGCGAACCAGTTCGCACGCCCGGTAGACGGCCCGCTGGAGCGAAATGCCGTCCCGCCGCATCCAGAGGGTCAGAATGCCGGCGTCGGCGCACCCCTTGGCCATTTCCCTGCGGTAGGAGTACACGTCGTTGACGACCAGCACATGCTCGACGGCCTTCACCTTCAGGGACCGCAGCGCCTCCTCGTGGCCGGACACGTCGCAGCCGACCGCATATTCGGCGATGCCGATGTTGGCCTCGTAGCCCACGTCGCTCACCCGCCAGGCCAGGAATTCCTCATCGGTCATGCGGTGCGTCTCCTGCGCGGCACAGCCCGTCGTGCGGGAGTCGATCCAGTCCCCGAGCGCCGCGTTGATCCTGCAGCGGAAGGTCCTCCCCAGACCGTCCAGAAAGGGGTTGATGATGTCGGCCAGGGTCTCCTCAACGGCGGTCTCGGGCCGCTTCTGCCGGGCGATGACCCGCTTCAGGCCGGCCACCATCTCCTTCGCCCCCATTTCCGTCCAGCCCTCGTCGATCATGTCGTCGATCAGATACGTGATCATCACGTATTTCGCCGCCGTCAGGATCCGCTCCATGCCGGCCGACTGCGGGGCCCACAGGCAGACGAGGCGCGCGGACTGGTCCTGCCGGATCTTCGCCGCATAGCGATTCAGGACGGGATGCCCGGCCACGTACTCCGCCAGCAGCGCCTCCGCCTCCGCCACGCGCGGATGGACGTGGATGGGCAGCCGGGTCCCGATCTGCGGGAAGTGGATGATCTCACGCAGTTCCATCTTCCCTCCGGTCAGTCGGGCGCCACCGGGTAGAACTGGCGGGCCCAGTGCCGATAGGCGCCGATGGGCCCGTCCTCACCGTTCAGCCGCGGGTGGGGCAGATATGCCTTGTGGTGGAATACGGGCCAGTCCGCGCGGGAGTCGTGAAAGGACCAGCGGTTCATTCCGGCGGCCACCGCGCGTTCCAGCGCGCGGCGGGGTGCGGGAGGAATGCGGAGCAGGGGGTCGAGCACCGCACTGGCCGCGAGGCAGTACCGGATGCGGCCCGGTCCGACGGGTGTGACCAGCACCCACTGGGCTGCCCGCAGGCGACAGCGCGGCAGGTCGATGGTCATGAGCGCCGCCCCCAGGCCGAAATACCGGATGCCGATGTCCTGGACGGTGGAGAAGAACGGAAGGCTGCGCCCGACGCGGAGCGTCAGGGAGTAGAACGGCCCGTCGCCCTCGGGCGCCGTCAGGATGTCGAGGAAATCGACACCGTGGAGTTCGACGACGTGCCGGTGGTCGATGAAGTTCTCCATCACCTCCTGCGGGTGGCCCGCCAGTTCGACCGCACGGAAGGTACGGGGGCCGGCGAAGTCACCGGCGGGCCGCGGGAGTTCCCACGAGAGCGGCGTGCGGTCATGGGAATGCCCTACCCAGACGATGCCGTGGGCCTCCCGCACGGGCAGCGCGCACCGCAGCGCTCCACGGCGGGCGCGCCGGACGAGCAGATCGGTTCCCATGAAGCGGCACGCGCGGACGGCTCCCGGCTTCCACTGCCACGAGAATCCCACGCAAAACCATCCGTTCGGGTACGGCAATGACTCCGGGAAGGCCTCGTCCGCCGCTTGCGCCCGATAAGGAGAGATATATGTACGCGCCCGCATGTCACCCTCGCACGGTAGGAGTTGGTGCAGCAGAGGCCCTCGGAGAACGATAAGTGACAACTCACGGTTTCCTCCCCGGTGCGCACACAGTGCCTGTACGCATGCTGGCGAACAATGCGAAGTCCGCCAAGGCGCACACTGCCGGCGCTTGAAGCATGCGCACCCCGTGGTGGTGCGCAGTAGCACGACCGGATGGCCGATGCACCGGCTTTTGTGGCCATTGGGAAAGCCGGCTGCGGAACGCGACCCTCACCCCGTTACCCGAAGGGATTGCCGCGGGCCAGAGAATCGGTTTTTCGCCAGGCTACCGAGGATGAGTACGACCTGTCCCCGGTTCGGTTGACGGCACATCCCGTTTTCTTCGTTCCCCGGCCTTCCGCGCGGCGGCGGTTCAAGGGCTCACCGCCAGCACCACGTACGCCGCCAGGAGCGAGAGGTGCAGCCCGCCCTGGAGCGGGGTGGCGCGTCCGGGGATCACCGTCAGGGTGCCGACGGCGACCGTGAGGGCGAGGAGCACCATGTGCGTCGCGCCGAGGCCGAGCACGAGCGGGCCCTTCAGCCAGACGGAGGCGACCGCGACCGCGGGAATGGTCAGGCCGATGCTGGCCATGGCCGAGCCGAGGCCGAGGTTGAGGCTGGTCTGGACGCGGTCGCGGCGGGCGGCGCGCAGGGCCGCGATGGTCTCGGGGAGGAGGACCAGCAGGGCGATGACGACGCCGACGACCGAGGCCGGCAGGCCGGCGGCGGCCACGGCGGACTCGATGGCCGGGGAGACCCCCTTGGCGAGGCCGACCACCGCGATCAGGGCCACCCCGAGGAGGCCGAGGCTGGTCAGGGCGGTCCGGGCCGAAGGCGGTGCGGCGTGGTGGTCGTCGGTGTCGATGACCTCGCCCTCGGCGGTCACCGGCAGGAAGTAGTCGCGGTGCCGCACGGTCTGCGTCGCGACGAAGAGGCCGTAGAGGATGAGGGAGGCGGCCGCGGCGAAGACGAGCTGGGCCGTGGAGAACCGCGGGCCGGGCGTGCTGGTGGTGAAGGTGGGCAGGGCCAGGCTCAGCCCGGCCAGGGTCGCCACGGTGCCGAAGGCGGCGCCGGTGCCCTCCGCGTTGAAGACGGCGACCCGCCGCCGGAGCGCTCCCACCAGGAGGGACAGGCCGACGATCCCGTTGCAGGTGATCATGACGGCGGCGAAGACCGTGTCGCGCGCCAGGGAGCTGCTCTTGTCGCCGCCGTCGGCCATCAGCGTCACGATGAGGGCCACCTCGATGATCGTCACCGCGACGGCGAGGACGAGCGAGCCGAACGGTTCGCCGACCCGGTGGGCGATCACCTCCGCGTGATGCACGGCGGAGAGCACGGCACCGGCCAGGCAGACGCTCACCAGGGTCACCGCCGCCGGGGCCGGCGACCGCCCCCAGGTGAGGGCCAGCACGACGGCGGCGAGCACCGGCACCAGGGCGGGCCAGCGCGCGGCAAGCAAGCGGAACCGATGCTTCATAGGGACAAGCTACGGACAAGCCACACAGATCGCCCGTCAGATGCTGGTTCGCCGGGGGCATGCCCGAAGTCGCAGGGGCACGCCTGTCCTCGCCCCCGCCCAGACCGCGGCTGGTAGGGCTGGACGGGAGCGGCGTGCGGTCTCACCCGAAGATCTTCACCATCGGATGATCGGAGAAACACCCGTCACCCGGACGAGGCACGAGGAAGGAGGACGAAGGAGAGGATGCGGCGAAGGAGAGGGCATGACGGAGGAGAGGCATGACGAAAGAGGGGCCGTCCGCTGCGGACGACCCCTCCTTCTCGCGTGTGGAGCTAAGGAGAATTGAACTCCTGACCTCCTGCATGCCATGCAGGCGCTCTACCAACTGAGCTATAGCCCCTTGTTCAGATGTTTCGCTTTCCGCCCGGTTTCCCTGGCGACGCAGACAATATTACACGACGGCAGCAGCGCCATTGACGCCGCTTTTCGCACCGCCTTCAACCTGGTGGTGCCGGCCGGCGAGCTCACCGTCAACTGCCTCTGCGCCCTCGACCAACTGCCTCTGCGCCCTCGGCGTCCTGACGGCTGCTCCGTAAGCGTGACAACGCCCCGCACCGGGTCCGGGGTGACCGATGTGGCAGGTGTGCGGGGAGGGCACCGAGAAGGTAAGCAGGACCCATGCCCCTTCAGCGCAGGCGGTCCGGCTCCGGACGACGCCGGCGGCGCGTCGGCCGCCCGCTCGTCGCCGTGCCCCTGGGGCTGATCGCCCTGGTCGTGGTGGTCGACCTCCTGACGCCCCCCGACATTCACCTGGGCCCGCTCCTGGTCGCCGCCCCCGCCATCACCGCGGCCATCGGAGGGCCGAAGCTCACCGGCGTCATCGGAGCCCTCGCAGTGACCGCCCAGGTCGTGATCGGGATCTTCCACGGGGGCCTGACGACGCCGAACCACCAGGCCCAGATCGCCGCGCTGCTCCTCATCTCCGTCTTCCTCGTGATCTTCCGCCACGCCCGGGCCCAGCACGAGCAGCAGCTGATCCAGGCGCGCTGGGTGGCCGAGGTGGCCCAGCGGGTGCTGCTGCGGCCGATCCCGCCGCGGCTGGGCCCCCTGCGGATCGCCTCGCTCTACGTCCCCGCCGAGGCCGAGGCCCGGATGGGCGGCGACCTCTACGCCGCCGCGCGGACCGAGGGCGGCACCCGGGTCATGATCGGCGACGTGCGCGGCAAGGGCCTCCCGACGATCGGGGACGCCGCCTCCCTGCTCGGCGCCTTCCGCGCGGCGGCCCACCGCAATCCCCCCTTGCCGCGGCTGGTGGCCCACCTGCAGAACGCCACGTACTGGGACATGGCCGAGCCGCACGAGGGGACGGCGACGGGAGAGGGCTTCATCACCGCCGCGATCCTGGACATCCCCGACCACCAGCCGGTGCTCCGGCTGATCAACTGCGGGCACCCGCCCCCGCTCGTCCTCAGCGGCGGCGAGGTGACCACCCTGACGGTCGCCGACCCCGCCCTGCCGCTCGGCCTCACCGGCGGCCTCACGGAGGACGACTACGCGTCGGAGTCCTTCCCCTACCGACCGGGCGACGTCCTCCTCCTCTACACGGACGGCGTCATCGAGACCCGGGACGCCGACGGGCGCTTCTACCCCCTGGCCGACCGGGTCGCCGGCTGGCGGGAGACCGACCCGGACGGGCTGGTCCAGCGCCTCCACCGCGACCTGCTCGCCCACGCGGGCGGGGCGCTGGACGACGACGTCGCGGTCATGGCCGTCGAGCGACTGCCGCCGGAGTCCGGGTGACGTCCGGGCGATGTCGGACGCCCGGGTGACGTCCGCGGGACGCCCGTAAGGCCGGACCGCCTCAAGCCTGACGACAACGGCGCCGGTAGTAGGCGTACGTCAGAGCCAGCACCAGCGGACCCCAGAGGACGAACAGGCCGCTGACCGTGGCGGCCAGCGCCCTCCACCACACGCTGGTGTAGGGAACGTCGGAGAACCCCGCGACGCCGAACATGCAGAGCACCCAGTCGGCCAGCAGCAACGTGAGGAACAGGCCGCCGAGCGCCGCGGGCACGATCGCCGCGAACGGCGGGATCCGCCTGCCGCCGAGCAGCGGGATCCAGCGCGGCACGACCTCGCCCCACGGGCGCACCAGGCCGCGGCAGAGCAGCGCGGCCGCCTCCGACAGCAGGCTGAGCGTGCCGACGTAGGCCACCATGGCCCACCGGGGCCACGACTCGGGCTCCATGTCCATGCCCATCATGAAGTCGAAGCCGATGGGCAGCCGCCACAGGCAGACGGGGAGGCCGAGCAGGGGCAGGAGGCGCGCGGTCCGCTCCGCCCAGAGCGGGACGGGCCGTTCGGTGCCCGTGTCCACCGTCGCCGGGGTCTTCGATGTCGTCGTGCTGGTAGTCGTGCTGGTCGCCATGCGAACGACTCTCCCGGTCGCGCGCCGCGAAAGGATCATGCGGGAGTACGGTCCGCCTCCGCCGTGCGGTGGAGCGCGGCGAGCAGGCCGCAGGTCAGCGCCGCCAGTACCGCCCCGGCGGCGAGCAGTACGGGCATGCTCCACCGGCGGGACAGCAGGGCGAGGGCGTAGGGCGTGAGCATGCCGAGGTAGGCCGCCGTCCAGAACAGCGACGTCACCATGGCCAGCCGCTCCGGCGGCGCGGCCGCGGCGGCCTCGGTCAGGCCGAAGGACAGGGCGAGGCCGTAGCCGGCGCCCAGGAGGGCGGCCGCCACGAGTGCGAGCCCCGGCCGGGCTCCCGCCGCGGCAGGTACGGCGAGCGCCAGCCCGGCCGCGATCACGCCGAGGCCGGCCGCCCCGGTCGCCAGGCGGTGCCGG
>NZ_PXWG01000092.1 GCF_003011965.1 Streptosporangium nondiastaticum | reverse complement strand
CGTCCGCGGCACCACGCCCGCCGCGCTCGCCGCCGCCCTCGACGCCCGGCTCAGCGGCACGGACTCCGCGGCCGTCACGGCCGGCACGGCCCCGCGCGACGGCGCGCCCGCCGTCGTCTTCCAGTTCACCGGCCAGGCCAGCCCGTACCCGGGCATGGCCGGCGAGCTCTACGAGCGCTTCCCCGCCGTACGGGACGTGCTCGACACCTGCGAGGGCCTCCACCGCGACCTCGGCGGCGGCTCCCTCCTCGACGCACTCCTCGGCACCGCCGGGGCCACCGGCGCGGACTCCCCGTGGGCCACCGACACCGCTCAGCCCGCCCTGTTCGCGCTGCAGTGCGCGCTCACGCGGCTGTGGCGGGACGCGGGGGTGACCCCCGGCCTCGTCACCGGGCACAGCGTCGGCGAGTACGCGGCCCTCCACGCCGCCGGAGCCCTCACGCTGGAGGACGGCCTGCGCCTCACCGCCGCCCGCGGCCGGCTGATGCAGAAGCTCTGCGCCCCCGGCGCGATGGCCGCCGTACCGCTCACCCGCGGGGAGGCCGTCGCCCTGGCCGCCGAAGTCCCCGGCGCGGAGCTGTCGGTGGCCAACGGCGAGCGCTCCCACGTCCTCGCCGGGCCCGTCGCCGCCGTGGACCGCGCGCTCGCCCTGCTGGAGGAGCGCGGCACCCCCGGCGAACGCCTTCCGGTGGAACGCGCCTTCCACACCGCCCTCATGGAGCCGGTGCTGGACGACTTCCGGGCCGTGCTCGACGAGACCGCCTTCCGGCCCACCCGGACCCCCTTCGTCAGCGCACTGGACGGGACGCTCCGGGAGCCCGGCTGGACGCCGGACACCACCTACTTCCTGCGGCACACACGGGAGCCCGTCCGCTTCGACGAGGCGCTGCGCACCGTGGGCGCGCAGGAGCCGGCGGCCGTCGTCGAGATCGGCCCCCACACCACGCTGAGCGGCCTGGCGCGCCGGGCCCTGCCGCAGGCGCGCGCCCTGCCGTCGCTGCGCCGCGGCACCGGCCTGGGCGCCCTGTGGGCCGCGGCGGCGGGCCTGCACTGCGCGGGCGCGGACCTGGACTGGCGGCCGCTGCTGGCGGGCAGCGGCGGCCGCCGGATCCCGCTGCCGGGCTACCGCTTCCAGCACAAGGACTACTGGACAGGGCCGGAGTTGACGGCCGTACGTACCGGAACACCAGCGACAGATGGAGCCACCGTGGTACAGCACCAGGCAGCGGTCGAGCGGGTCGTCCGAAGCATCGTCGAGTCGGCCGCCCGGCACCTCGGGCACGACCCGGACGCCATCACCGGAGAGACCTCCTTCTTCGACCTCGGCGCCGACTCGCTCCAGATGATCAGCGCGCTGCGCGAGCTGGAGCAGGAGTACCGGGTCAAGGTCTCGATGCGGGAGCTGTTCGAGGAGACGGGGACGCCGCTCCTGCTCGCGGAGCTGATCGTGAGCCGGATGGCGGATGAGACCTCGGAGGCGTCAGCCGCACCGGCCGCGTCGCCGGTGGCCCCGGTGCCGCCCGCGCCGCCCGTCGCGGAGCAGTGGCCTGCCGCGCCCGCGCCTGCCGTGCCGGCGGCCCCCGTTGCTCCCGCGGCCCCGGCCGCCCCCGCGCCGGAGCCCGCCGCCGCTCCCGCGTACGCCACGCGGCAGGAGCTGGAGGACCTCGCCCACAAGCTGCAGCAGATATCGCAGATACAGCTGCAGATGATGACCCAGCTCTCCCAGCTGCTGGCCCTCCAGACCGCCGCCGCGACCTCCGGCCTCAACGGCACGGCGGCGGTGGCCCGGTGACCGGCCTCGAAGCCGCCTCCGCGGCCCTCGACCAGGACCTCGCGGCCATGACCGAGCTCTCGCGGCGCATCGCCGAGCAGATCGGCGGCGGGCCGGCCGGCACCGGCAGCCCGGTGGCGCAGCAGCCCGCGGAACAGCCCGCGGAGCCGGCCGCCGCGCCACGCCGCGTGCACGGCCCCCGCGTGACCGTCTCGCGCGCCTCCGGCATGGTCCGGGGCGGTGCCCCGCGCGCCCAGCAGGAGCACCTCGCCGACCTCGTGCGCCGCTACACCGCCAAGACCCCCACCTCCAAGCAGCTCGCCCAGCGCTACCGCCGCGTCCTCGCCGACAGCCGCGCCGTCGTCGGCTTCCGCAGCGCCACGAAGGAGATGCTCTACCCCATCGCCGGCCGCCGGGCGAGCGGCGCCCGCCTGCAGGACGTCGACGGCAACGAGTACGTCGACATCACCATGGGCTTCGGCGTGCTCCTCTTCGGCCACGAGCCGGCGTTCGTCAGCGAGGCCGTCCGCGAGCACCTCTCCCGCGGCATCCAGCTCGGCCCCCGCAACGCCGAGACCGGCGAGGCCGCCGAGCTGCTGGCCGGGCTGACCGGCATGGAGCGCGTGGCCTTCGCCAACTCCGGCACGGAGGCCAACTCCGCGGCGATCCGCCTCGCCCGCTCCGCCACCGGGCGCAACAAGATCGTCACCTTCCTCGGCGCGTACCACGGTCACGCCGACACCGTCCTCGGCCGCCCCTCCGGCTCCCCGGAGAGCCGGATCACCGTGCCGGTCTCCCGCGGCATCCCGGACAGCGCCGTCGAGGACCTGATCGTCCTGGAGTACGGCAGCGACGCCTCCCTGGAGGCGATCGCCCGGCACGCCGGCGACATCGCCGCCGTGATCATCGAGCCCGTGCAGAGCCGGCACCCCGCGCTGCAGCCCGTCGCGTTCGTGCGCAAGCTGCGCGAGCTCACCGCCCGCCACGGCATCGTCCTCATGTTCGACGAGATGCTGACGGGCTTCCGGCCCGCGCTCCGCGGCGCCCAGGAGCTGTACGGGGTCACGCCCGACCTCGCCACGTACGGCAAGCTGCTCGGCGGCGGCTTCCCCATCGGGGCCGTCGCAGGCCGCGCCGACATCATGGACGGCGTCGACGGCGGCCACTGGTCCTACGGCGACGACAGCTACCCGCCCGCGGACACCACGTTCTTCGGCGGCACGTACATCCAGCACCCCGTGTCGATGGTGGCCGCGCGGGCCGTCCTCACCCACCTCAAGGAGCACAGCCCGCTGCTCCAGGAGCGGCTCAACGCGCGCACGGCCGAGCTGGCCGGGACGCTCAACGCCTTCTTCGAGGCGGAGGAGTTCCCGCTGCGGATGAGCCACTTCGGCTCGCAGTTCCGGTTCGACCACCGGGCGGACATGGAGCTGCTCTACCACCACCTGATGCTGCGCGGCGTCCACGTGTGGGAGTGGCGGAACTTCTTCCTCTCCACCGCGCACTCCGACGGCGACCTGGAGTTCATCGCGGACGCGGTCAAGGGCTCCCTGCGGGAGTTGCGGGGGGCGGGGTTCTTCCCGGGCGCCCGCGCGGTGACGCCGAAGGCGTCGTCCGAGGCCGTGGCGGACATGGTCACCGTGGCCGCGAAGCCACCGGCACCGGCGGCCCCGCCCCGGGCCTCCGCGCCGCGCACCACCTCCATGGCCTGGAACGCGGCCGCGGCCGCCACATCGGCCGCGCCGCAGAAATCCCCCCGTACCCCCGACTTCAGCGTCTACTTCTTCGGTGACTACCCCGAGGACGGCGACCAGCAGGGCAAGTACGAACTGCTCATGGAGACCGCCCGGTTCGCCGACCGGAACGGCTTCCACGCGCTCTGGATGCCCGAGCGGCACTTCCACTCCTTCGGGGGGCTCTTCCCCAACCCCGCCGTGCTCGCCGCCGCCCTCTCCCGGGAGACCCGGCGCGTCCGGCTCAACGCCGGGTCCGTCGTCCTGCCGCTGCACGACCCGATCCGGGTCGCGGAGGAGTGGTCGATGGCCGACAACCTCTCCGGGGGCCGCGTCGGCATCGGCATCGCCAGCGGCTGGCACGCCAACGACTTCGTCTTCTTCCCCGACCGCTTCGGCCGGCACAAGGAGACGATGTACGAGCAGCTGGAGCAGGTGCGCCGGTTCTGGCGGGGGGAGCCGCTGCGCAGGACCACCGGCGACGGCGAGGCCGACGTGCGGCTCTTCCCGCGGCCCGTCCAGGACGCCCCGCCCATGTACACGGCCGTGGTCGGCAACCCGGCCTCGTTCGCGCTCGCGGCCCGCCACGACCTCGGCATCGTCACCAACCTGATGACGCAGAGCGTCGAACAGCTCGCGGAGAACATCGCGCTGTACCGCCGCACCCGCGAGGAGCACGGCCTGGACCCGGCCGCCGGCCGCGTGGCCGTCCTGCTGCACACCTACCTCGCCGCCCGGCACGACACGGCCCGCGCCGAGGCGTACCAGCCCCTGTCGCGCTACATGCGGGCGTCGCTGTCGCTGTTCGGCGGCGTCACCAACAGCCTCGGGCACAACGTGGACCTTTCCACGCTCAGCGAGGACGACCTCGATGTCGTGTTCCGTCGCGCCTACGACCGCTACTGCGACCAGCGGGCGCTGATCGGCACCGTCGACACCGTCGCGCCCGTGGTGGACGCGGTCACCGCGGCCGGTGCCGACGAGCTCGTCTCGCTCGTCGACTTCGGCGTCGCGCCCGGCGAACTGCGCGCGAGCCTGACCCACGTGGACGCCCTGCGCCGCCGCTACCGGGAGACCACGGCGGAGGCCCCCGCACCGGCCCCCGCCGTCACACCGGCGCCCGCCCCCGCACCGGCCCCCGCCGCCTCCCTCGTTCCGGCCCCCGTGGAGGCCCCGCTCTCCCCGGGCCAGCAGCGGATCTGGTTCCTGGAGCGCATGCTGCCGGGCCGCACCGCCTACAACGAGACCAAGGCGATCCGCCTCGACGGCCCGCTGGACGTGCCCGCCCTGCGCGCGGCGCTGCGCGGCCTCGTGGCCCGCCACGAGGGCCTGCGGACCGTCTTCCGGGAGGCCGGCGGCGAGCCGCGCCAGGTCGTACGGCCGCCCGCCGAGCCCGACTTCGCGGTCGTGGACGGCACGGGGCGCGGGGAGGAGGCGGTGCGGGAGACCTTGGCCGCCGAGAGCGCCCGCCGCTTCGACCTCGCCGAAGGACCCCTGTTCGTCACCCGGCTCGTGAAGCTCGCCGACGACGCGCACGTGCTCGTGCTGTCGCTCCACCACATCGTGGTCGACGCCGCCTCCGCGATCGTCCTCGCCCGCGACCTGTCGGCCCTCTACCGCTCCTGGCGCGACGGCACCGACCCCGGCCTGCCCGCCCTCACCTGGAGCTACGCCGAGCACGCCCGCGAGCAGGCCGCGGCCCTGGAGGGCCCGGAGGCCGCCGCGGACCTGGCCTACTGGCGCGAGACGCTCGGCGGCGGGCTGCCGGACCTGGCGCTGCCCACCGACCGGCCGCGCCCCGCGGTCATGACGTCCAGCGGCCGGTCCGTCTTCCGGACCCTGGACCCGGAGCTCTCCGCGCGCCTGCGCGAGCTGGCCCGTGCCCGCCGCGGCACCCTGTTCATGACCCTGCTCGCCGGGTACGCGGCCATGCTGCACCGCGTCACCGGACAGGACGACATCGTCATCGGCACCGCGATCTCGGACCGCCCGCAGCGGGCCGAGGACCTGCTCGGCTTCTTCGTCAACACCCTGGCCCTGCGCTTCGACGTCTCCGGCGACCCGTCCTTCGCGACGCTGCTGGACCGGGTGCGCAACCGCGCCCTCGACGCCTACGACCACGCGGGCGTGCCCTTCGAGGCGGTGGTGCGCGAGCTCGCCCCGCCGCGGGTGACCGACCGCACGCCGGTCTTCCAGGTGCTCGCCGAGTTCGAGAGCAGCGAGCCGTTCCGCTTCGACCTGCCGGACGTGCGGGCGACGCCCCTGGAGGCGGGTCCGGACAAGGCCCTGACGGACTTCACCGTCTACTTCACCGACCAGCCGCAGGGCATCCGCTGCCACCTGGAGTACAACACCGACCTGTTCGACCCGGAGACCGCCGAGGGGTTCTTCACCACCTTCCGGGACGTGCTGACGGCGGCCGTCGCCTCTCCGGACACGCCCCTGTCCCGGCTCGCGCAGCCGGAAGGGCCGGCGCCGGCGTCCGGCGATACCGCACCGTCCGTGCCGGGCGGTCCCGTACGCGCTGAGGCCGGCGGGCCCGTACCGTCCGCGGCCGACGATCTCGCACCGAGCGTGCCCGGCGAACCCGGCGTGCCCGGCGTGCCCGGCGGACCCGTGCCCGCCGGGTGGGAGCAGGGCCCGCAGCACCCCGTGGAGGCGGTCTCCGTCCACGAGCTGGTGGCCCGGCGGGCCGCGGCCGCACCCGGCGCCACCGCCGTAGTCGACGGCGACCAGGTGCTGACCTACGGTCAGCTGGAGGAGCGGGCCGGCCGGCTGGCCGCCGTGCTCCGCGAGCGGGGCGCTGACGGTGCCCCCGTCGCCCTGTGGCTGCCGCGCTCCGCCGGCCTCGTCGTCGCCATGCTCGCCGCTCTCAAGGCCGGCAGCCCGTACGTCCCGCTGGACCCCGCGCTCGGCCGGGCCCGCGCCGAGAAGGTGATCGCCGAGTCCGGCGCCCGCGTCCTCGTCGCCACGCCCGACGACGCGGCGCGGCTCCGGCTGCCGGAGGGCGTCGCCGTCGTGTCCCTCGGTGACACCCCGGCCGGCAACCCCGCCCCCGCGGCGCTCTCCGCCGGCGGCGAGTCCCTGTGCTACGTCATCTACACGTCGGGCAGCACCGGCACCCCCAAGGGCGTCGCCGTGCCGCACCGCGCCGTCGTCGACCTCTGCGCGTGGCACCACCGGCGCTTCGGGTTCACCGCCGCCGACCGCAGCGCCGTCGTCTGCAGCCAGAGCTTCGACGCCTCGGTCATGGAGGTCTGGCCGGCGCTGACCGCCGGCGCCTCGCTGGCCGTCGCCGGAGAGACCGTCCGCAAGGACCCGCTCGCCCTCGCCCGCTGGTACGCGGCGCAGGGCGTCACGTTCTCCATCCTGCCCACGGCCCTCGGCGAGACGCTGCTGCAGCTCGCGCCGGACGCCCAGCCGCCGCTGCGCCACCTGCTCATGGGCGGCGACGTGATGCGCACCCGGCCGCGGGCCGGTACGCCGTACGAGGTCGCCAACGTCTACGGGCCCACCGAAGTCACCGTGCTGTGCACGGTCGAGACGGTGGAGCCCGCCGGCGACTCCGGCGGCGAGCCCGAGGAGATCGCGATCGGCCGCCCCGTCGACAACGTGCGCGTGCGCGTCCTCGACGAGTCGGGCGCACCGGTGCCCGTCGGCACCGTCGGCGAACTCCACGTCGGCGGGCCGGGCGTGGCCCGCGGCTACCTGCACCGGCCCGAGGCCGACGCCGGGCGCTTCCTGCCCGACCCCGACGGCGGCCCGGACGCCCGCCTCTACCGCACGGGCGACCTCGTGCGCTGGACCACGGACGGCAAGCTGCAGTTCCGCGGCCGCACCGACGACCAGGTGAAGATCCGCGGCTTCCGCGTCGAGCCCGAGGAGGTCTCCCGCGCGCTCAACTCCCTGGAGGGCGTGCGCGAGGCCGTCGTCCTGGCGCGCCGCAACGGCCGGGGCGAGGCCTACCTCGCGGCCTTCGCCGTCCCCGCCGACCCGGTGGGGGACGGCGCCGACGACCGGCAGGCCTTCGCCGACCTCATGGCCGACGCCCTGGCCGAGCGGCTGCCCGAGTACCTCGTGCCGCGCGCCTGGACGGTCCTGGCCGCCCTGCCCGTGACCGCGGGCGGGAAGCTGGACCGCGCGGGGCTGCCCGCCCCCGACCTGGTCACGGCAGCGCCGGCCGTGCCGCAGGCGCCCCGTCCGGAAGACGGCGCCGGGTCCGGGTCCGCGGCTCCGGACGACATCGAGCGGCGGCTCCGCGCCCTGTGGGCCGAGGAGTTCGGCACCGACGCCGCATCGATCGCGCCCGACGCCTCGTTCTTCGACCTGGGCGGCCACTCGATCACCGCGATCCGGCTGGTCAACCGGGCCCGGGAGGAGTTCGGGGCCGAGTACCCGATGGTGCGCTTCTACGAGCGGCCCACGCTGCGGGCCATGGCCGCGTTCTTCGCGGACGGGCCGTCTGCTGACGAGGGGACTTCCGGCTGCGAGGACGCTTCAGGCAGCGACGCCGTCGAGCATCGGGCGCCCGCCACCGACCAGCAGGTCCACTTCGCCCGGGTCCAGCAGGGCCACGCGCTGCCGCAGGTGTTCAACGTCGCCATGCGCCTGACCCTCACCGGCGACCTGGACGTGCCCGCGCTGAGCACCGCCCTGACCCGGCTTATCGCCCGGCACGGGGGCCTGCGCACCCGCATCGTCCCCGCCGGCGACGACTGGCAGCAGGAGATACTGCGGGCCCGGCCCGTAACCCTGCCCGTCGAGGACCTGACCGGGCTGCCCGCCGCCGAGCGCGAGGCCGCGGTGGCGCGGATCTCCGACGAGGCCGCCGAGACGCCGTTCGACCTCGCCACCGGTGCGGGACCGGCGCTGCGCCTGCTGCGCTCCGGCGAGCGCACCTGGGTCCTGCTGTTCGTCCTGCACCACGCCGTGTGCGACGGCTGGGCCGTCAGCCTGGTCCTCAAGGAGCTGGCCGCGCTCTACGGCGCCGCCGCGAAGGGCCTGCCCGACGGGCTGGCGCCCGACCCGTGCCAGCCGGGCGCGTACGCGCGCTGGCAGCGCGAGCAGACCGACCCGGCCGTCGAGGAGCGCAAGCTGGCGTTCTGGCGGCGCGAGCTGGACGGCGCGCCGTTCGGCATCGCCATGCCGCTCGACCGGCCGCGCCCCGCGGAGCTGAGCGGGCAGGGCGGCGTCGTGATGTTCACGGTCCCCGCCGACGTGCGCGCGGACGTGGACCGGCTCGCACGGCGCCGCGGGGCGACGCCCTACGCGGTCACCGCGGCGGCGCTGGGCCGGCTGATGGCCCGCCGGTCGGGGCAGTCCGACGTGGTGTTCAACGTCTCCTACGCCAACCGGTGGCGCCGCGAGTTCGAGTCGCTCGTGACCTGCGCGACGTCCGGGTTCGCCCTGCGGGTGCGCGACGGGGAGGCCGGCTCCTTCACCGGCCTGGTCGACCAGGTGGCCCGTACGTCGGTCGCGTGCATCGACGCGTTCATGCCGCCGCGGGACCTGGCGCCCCTGCTGCGGGAGCGGTACGGGATGGAGATGCCGGACCGGCTCGCGGCCGGCTTCGCCTACCAGAACTCGCTGGAGACCGAGATCGACATGCCGGGGATGACCGTGGCGATCGAGGACCTCGCGCCCGCGGCCGCCCGGGCGGAGTTCACCTTCGGTCTCGTCCCGGCGGGCGACGTGCTCATCGGCATGGCCGAGTACTCGTCCGACCTGTGGGACCGGGCGACCGTCGAGGGGTGGATGCGGGACTACGTCGAGCTGCTGCGCGACGAGGTCCGGGCGGCCCTCGCGGACTGAGCGGACCGGCCGGCCGGTGGGGTGAAGATCACAGGTCACCCCGGCGGCCGGCCGGCACCCGGCCGACTACCGTGTCCGGGTGCCGAAGAACAGGAACACGTTCTCCTCCGACGCCTCCGCGGCCCTGCGCGCCTGGGGGCGTCGCGCCGCGTCGCGCGCGGTGCACCGCGGCTGGCGGTGGGTCCAGCAGGCCGGCGCGGTGACCGCCGAGCACCCCGGCCCGTACCGCTTCCGCCGCATCGGCCCGGCGACCCGGCTCGCCTTCCCGCTCGGCACGGTCTTCGGCGAACGCTGGATCGAGCTGGGCGACCACTGCATCATCGGCGAACAGGTCACGCTCACCGCCGGCATGATGCCCGGCCTCGACCTCGGGCCCGACCCCGTCCTCCGCCTGGGCAACGGCGTGGTCCTCGGCCGCGGCAGCCACGTGGTGGCCTCGCAGCCGGTGACCTTCGGCGATGACGTCTTCTGCGGCCCGTACGTCTACGTCACCAGCGACAACCACTCCTACGACGACCCGCACCAGCCCATCGGCCGCCAGTGGCCGCGCAGCGCGCCCGTCTCCATAGGCTCCGGCAGCTGGCTGGGCACCGGCGCGGTGATACTCCCGGGCGCCCGCCTCGGCCGCAACGTGGTGGTCGCCGCCGGCGCGGTGGTCCGCGGAGAGGTTCCGGACCACGCGGTGGTCGCAGGCGCCCCGGCGAAGGTCGTACGGCGCTGGGAAGCGGCAACGGGCTGGATCCCGCCCCTGCGCACGGCCCCGCCGGTACCGATCCCCTCGGAAATGACGGCGGATCAGCTCAAGGCCCTCGCCGAACCGCCGTCACTACCGGACGCTGACCATTGATGTCCTGTAAGGCCTAGTCAGGCATGTGGTGATCTTGATGTGGGTGCTGTGGTGACGGCATCAGAGCCGGGCTGGGCAGGACTGGCCGAGCGGCAGTTCCGCAAGCCGGCCAGGTCTCGTACAGCACCGGGGCGGTGGTGCGCCGTCCGGCGGCCGGGCTCCGCGGGCGTCCCTCTTCACCCTTGGGCAGTGGGGTGATGCCCCGCAGATGGTCGAGGTCTTGGAGCGCGTCCGCGTTCCCCGCCCGGGTGGTGGCCGTGCGGGTTTGAGTTCCATGTGCTTGGCCAGGGGGGAGGCGCGGATGAGGTCCTTCCATTCGGTGATCGGGCGGCCGTACTTCTTCTCGATGGAGGGGAAGTAGCCGGCAGGGCCTTTGACTGCGGAGGTCATACCGGGGTTCCGTCCTTCCTTCCGTGTGCTGGTGGGTTTGGTGGGCGGCACCAGCGTGGGCGACGGGATCTGGTGGCCGGGGTTCGGCGGTCCAACTTCTTTCCGGCCGGAACAAAGTTGGAGCGCGCGGGTCGCCGTGCATGAGCACCGCGGCCCACGCCGCCGGGGACAGCGCTCGGCCGGGTCGCCGGGCCGGCCGAGCGCCGTCCCCGGGACCGCGGCGATCGCGAGCACGGGCGGCTCGCGCCACAGGACCTCCGGGTCGCAACCGGCGCCGGCGCCAGGGGCATCGCCTCGACCCGTCACAGCCGCCGACACGACAGTGGGCGGGACGGCCGTCCGCCCCTCGGAGAACACCACCGGACCGCGCCGGTCAAGGCCCGGCCATCGCGGAGGCGATGGAGCGGCAGACCGGTGACGGCACCGGAAACAGGCCGTAGCGGTACGTCACCGACCTCTTCGCGGGGGGAGCGGGGCACTGCCATGGCGGCGGAGGTAGGCCAGGACGGCGCGGACGCGGCGGTGGCCGCTGTCACCGACCGACAGGCCGAGTTTGAGGAAGACGTTGCCGATGTGTTTGTGGACAGCGTTGTCGGTGATGACGAGCCGTTGGGCGATGGTGGTGTTGTCGTGGCCCTCGGCCATCAGCGCGAGGACCTCGCGCTCGCGTGCGGTCAACGCATCGACGGGATCCCCGTGTGCGAGGAGTTGGGCGATGACTTCGGGGTCCATGGCGGTACCGCCGTCGGCCACACGGCGCAGCGCGTCGGTGAATTCCGCGATGCGGCTCACGCGGTCCTTGAGGAGGTATCCGATGCCGCCCCGGGCGTCGGCGAGGAGGCGGCCCGCGTATTCCTGCTCCACGTACTGCGACAGCACCAGGACGGGAAGTCCGGGATGGTCGCGGCGGGCCTGAACCGCGGCCCGGATGCCCTCGTCGCGGAAGGTCGGGGGCAGCCGCACGTCCACGATGGTGACGTCCGGCCGGTGGGTCTCGACGGCGGTGAGGAAACCGGGGGCGTCGGCCGCGATCGCGACGACCTCGAAGCCCTGGGAGTTGAGCAGGAGTTCGAGCCCGGATGACAACAGGACGTTGTCCTCGGCGATCACTACGCGCACGGCATCTCCACGGTGATGACGGTCGGCCCGCCCGGTGGGCTGCTGATCTTCATGGTGCCGTCCAGAGCGGCGGCGCGGCGGCGCATTCCGTCCAGGCCGGACCCTCGGGCGGCGTCCGCTCCACCGGTCCCGTTGTCGGTGATCTCCGCACGGAGCAGCGCGCCGTCGCGTGTGACGCGAACCGAGGCATGGGTGGCCCGGCTGTGCCGGGCGACGTTCGCCAGTGCCTCGGTGACGGCGAAGTAGGCGACCGCTTCGACCGCTGCGGGGATCTCACCGAGCGGCCCGACGTCGATGGGGGTCGGCACTCCGGCCCTGGTGGCCAGGGTGCTGAGCGCGCCGGAGAGGCCCTGGTCGGCCAGCACCGGGGGGTAGATGGTGCGGATGACGGAGCGCAGCTCCGTCATCGCGTCCTCGGTCTCGGCGTGGGCCTGTCGTACCAGAACGGCGGCCGCGTCGGGGTCTGCGGAGAGCCTTTGGCCGGCTACGGCGAGCCGCATCGCGATGGCCACGAGCCGAGCCTGGGTGCCGTCGTGCAGATCCCGTTCGATCCGGCGGAGTTCCGCACTGTGTGCCTGGAGGACGTCCGTACGCGTTCGGGTGAGTTCGGTGACTCGTTCGGCCAGTTGCTCGGTGGGGGACGGCGCCAGGACCGCGAGACAGCACCGGGCATGCGCTCGGGCGACCGGCGGGAGGAGGACAGCGGACAGGGTCGCCAGGACCACGAGATTCACCAGCCCGAGCTGCAACGCTGTGCCCCAGTTGGTGATGTGAACGCTGATCACCGGCAGCCACGGTGCTGTGGGGAAGGCCCACCACAACAGCGTGATGACAGGGGTGAGAGACAGGCTGCCCAGACAGACCAGGGCAAGGGCACCCGCCGGCAGGCCGGTGACGATCTGCGTCACGAGCCATGCGAGGTTGCGGCGGGCGGCGCGCGGGCGCGGCTCGACCGGCTGTCCCAGCAGCGCCCCGGCGTGCCGGCGGTGCTGTTCCGTCCAGGGCTGAGCCAGTGACGGGATGCACAGCAGGGGCGCCGCGGCGAGCACTACTGCCGCGGACACCAAAGTGCCCAGCAGGTAACGCCCGCCGCGCCATGTTCTGAGCCACCATGCGCGGGCCGCGCCGGGTATGCCGAGCACTTGTCCCACTTTCTCTTTGCCGTACAGGAGGACTGTGGGAGGCCCCACGCGGTTGACCCTAGACAACCGGCCGGCCCTGCGGCACTACAGGCAGCTGTACCTTTCGTCCGGCCGCCTGCGGTAGCGACTCGCAACCGGACGCATACCTAGCGTGTGGGTATGAGATTCACAAACCCGAGCTCTGATCAGCGCCACCCGGGCACTCCCGTGCCCGACCGGGCCGGTCGGCAGCACCGCCGCATCGGCAAACGGTGGCCGGCAGCCGTTGCGGCCGCCCTCGTCATCGCAGGCACAGCCGTTGCCATCCAGCCGGCAGCCGACGCACACGACTCGGCCGCCCCCGGATACGGGCAAGACGATCTGCGCCGGGACACCGACGCCCTCCAGGCGCTGGGCGTCATCGGCGTCCAGGCGCGGGTGACCACCGGCCCCGGCCGGGATCTGGTCGCCACCAGCGGCGTCGCCGAGGCGGGCACGAGGCGTCCGGTGCCCCGCGACGGCTACTTCCGGATGGCCAGCACCAGCAAGGCACTGGTGGCCACCGTGATCCTGCAACTGGCGGACGAGGGCAAGCTGGCGCTCGACGACACTGTGGACCGCCGGCTGCCCGGGTTGGTGGACCGCAACGGCAACGACGGACGCCGGATCACCATCCGCCAACTCCTCCAGCACACCAGCGGCATCCACGACGACGACCTCCCCGGCTACAGCACCCCGCAGGAGTACGCCGAGCGCCGGTACGACACCTACACGCCCCAACAGGTCGTCGCGCTGGCGATGAGGCATCGCCCGGACTTCCCGCCCGCCGCCGGGTGGAGCTACTCCAACACCGGCTACGTCCTGCTCGACATGATCATCGAGAAGGTCACAGACCGCCCTTGGCGCCAGGAGGTCGAGGACCGGGTCCTGAAACCGCTCCGCATGGACCACACCTACCTGCCGGGCAGCACCCCCGCGCTCCGCCCGCCGCACGCGAACGGCTACCAGGTCTTCCCGTCAGGCGAACGGGTTGACGTCACCGAGGTGATCCTCCCCGACCCCGGCGGATACGTCTCCACCACTGCGGATGTCAACCGCTTCTTCCAGGCTCTGCTCGGCGGCAAGCTGCTGTCCCGGGCACGGCTGGCCGAGATGCGGGAGACCGTCCCGGTCAACAAGGAGATGCAGGCGTTCTGGCCGCACGGACGCTACGGCCTCGGCCTGGTCGAACGGCCTCTGTCCTGCGGTGGCAGCTACTGGAGCCACGAAGGAGGCAATGGCGGATACATCACCCTGAATGGTGCCACCGGCGACGGCAGGCGCACCGTCACCGTCTCCATGTCCACCGCCCTGGGCGGCTCGCCCGACACTGCACTCCGACAGGAGCAGGCCGCCAGTGACCTCGTCGACCACGCGCTGTGCGACACCCCCGGCAACGGGCAGGACAGGTAATGGCCTTCCCCGGCATGCCCGGGCATGGCCGGCGGTGGACGGTGTCGTCCGCGGGTGGAACGAGGCCACGGTCCCCGGCCGGGTCGGCAGCGCGCGGCCAGTTCTCCCGCCACCCCAAGCGGCCGTCAGGTCAACCGTCGTGCTGCTTTCCGTAGGGCGGACGTCCCCACAGCAGACCGCCCGAACCTCACAAACCTCATAGGTGAGGCACTGGGTAGCGTGGTTCCCGACCGGTCACGGACGCAGCGACAGGTCTCCGCCCCGGACAGTCTCACCACCGTTGTCCTACACACTGGAGGAACACGTGGCACAACTATTGAGAGTCCAGAACTTCAACGTCTCGAGCGACGGCATCGGTGCCGGCGAGGACCAGAGCTTCGAGAATCCGTTCGGCCACGCCCATCCCGAGAGGCTGTTCGCCTGGGCCGGCGCCACGGCGAGCTGGCCCATGCGCACCGATCCGGGCGGAAGCCGGGGCCTCGACGACTACCTCACGCGGGACTACGCCCGCAACATCGGTGCCGAGATCATGGGCCGCAACAAGTTCGGGCCCCAGCGCGGGCCCTGGCACGACCATGAGTGGCACGGCTGGTGGGGGGACGAACCCCCGTTCCGCACCCCGGTGTTCGTCATGACCCACCACACGCGTCCATCGCTCATGCTCTCCGACACCACGTTCCACTTCGTCGACGGCGACCCGGCCACGGTCCTCGCACAGGCGCGGGAGGCGGCGCAGGGCAAGGACGTCAGGCTCGGCGGTGGGGTCACCACCATCCGGCAGTTCCTCGACGCCGACCTGGTCGACACCATGCACGTGGCGGTCTCGCCGGTGAAGCTCGGATCCGGACTACGACTCTGGGAGTCCCCCGATGAGCTGCTCGACCGGTTCCACCTGGAGGTCGTGCCCAGCCCGAGCGGCGTGACGCACCACCTGTTCTGGCGAAAGTGACCGGCCCTCAGGGCAGCCCCGGCCGCCTGTTCGCCTCCCGGGACTGCCCTGAGCCGGGTCGTCGAGCCGCGGCTCGGGCGGTCAGCCGGCCATGGCGGATCGCGGATTCACCGGCTCGTGCCCGGGTGGAGGCGAGGCCGCAGTAGCCGACCCGGACCCGCGCCTGCCAGCCCCTTTCCACCCCCCCGGCGGAGTACGCCCTCAAAGGACACGACGCAAAGACGTCTGACGGCTGATCACCACCCTCCGCAATCCCGGTGAGGCGCCCGCGGCCGAGCTCGCCGCTCTCCACCACCAGCGGTGGGAGATCGAGACCACTCTCGACGAGATCAAGACCCACCAAGGCGGGCACCATCTCGTCCTGCGCTCGCGGGATCCCGACGGTGTCGAGCAGGAGGCCTACGGATTTCTGCTCGTCCACCACGCGCTTCGGGGGCGTCATGCACCACACCGTCCACCAGGCCGGCCTCGACCCTGACCGGACCTCCTTCCCCCGCACACTCAACGCAGCCCGCCGCCACGTCACCGCCCAAGCGGCGCGTCGCGCACCTGCCCGCGCGTACGCGGACAGTGCCGCAGACATGACGTGACTACCTCCCGACGGCATAGATCCAGTCCCCCGGACCAGCGGTCCGGGGGACTGCGTCGTCACGGTCGGGTCAGAGCTCAAGAGGCCGACGACCTGGCGATTCATCCAAGCTCGCCCGGGCATTGGACGTGAAGCCGTCCGTCCTGCTCGGGCAGCGCCGGCCCCCTTCACCAGGACGACGCCCCCAAAGAGAACGGCATCTGTGCGCTGCGCCGGGCGGTCCACCGGCTGGAGACCCTGCCGGGGCTGCAACTGGCCGGGCCTAGCCGTAGATAACGGCCTTCACGTAGAGACGTCGGCGTGGACGTCGGCCTTGCTCGGGTTCCGGTTGGGGCGGGCGGAGATGGCGTCAGCGGCCGCCCGGGCGAATGCGGCGATCATCGGTGTTTCGGCGGCTGTGCGCCACACCAGTGCCCACCGGCAGGCGGGGGCGTCCTGGATCGGGACGAACGCCAGGCTCGGCCACGGGTAGAAGTCGGCCGCCTCGGCGGATACGCCCGCGGCCCCCTGGCCCGAAGCGACCAGGTGGAGGATTTCGTGCCAGGTGGCGGCCCGTGGCCCGCGCCGGATGGGCCGACCGGAGGGGGTCCGCAGTGGGTTGAAGGCCGCGTCCATGGTCTCGGAGATCGACTGACCGGCGATGATCACGCAGTCGCCGAGGTCCTCCAGGCCGATCGACTGCCGGGCGGCCAAGGCGTGTTCGGCGGAGAGCATCAGCAACACGGGGGCGGTGTGGACCAGCGGGCCGACGGTGAGATCGGCCCCGTCCACGGGCAACCACACCAGGGAGACGTCCACATCGCCGGCGCGGACGGCCTCCAGGGGAGCCGGAGGCTGGATCTCACGGATCTGCACCTCGGCGCCGGGGTGGCGGGTGCGGAACAGCTCGATCGCATCGGCCACTGCCCAGGGGTGCGGGCCCATGCAGCCCAGCGTCAGCGTCCCGGAGATCCCGCGGGCGGCGGCCGAGACGGTCTCGATCCCGTCCATGATCTGCCGGTAGCCGGCGTCGAGTTCCCGGTACAGCTGCTGCCCGGCCGGGGTCAGCCGGACGGCGCGGGTGGTGCGGTCGAACAGCAGGGCTCCGATCCGGCGCTCCTGCTTCTTGACCGACTGGGTGACCCTGGCCGGGGAGACGTGCAGCCGCTCGGCGGTGCGGCCGAAGTGCAGCTCCTGTGCGAGCGTCAAGAAGATCTCGATGTCCCTTATTTCCACTCGCCGGCCCCCGTCATTCTTCATCTCCGGTGAAGAGAACGTTACTGGTCTCGTCGTTGATCGCCGCCCGGCCGCGACGGGAGTGTGGAGCCGCCCGCCCGATCACCGATGTCCACGAGGAGTTGCCATGTCGTTCCTGTCGCCCGACTACCCCGAGGTTCTCTACGACCAGGACGAGGGCGAGGTCAACGCCAGTTTCCGCCCGGCGGGTACGCCGCCCGACTACGTCGCGCCGAACGGGTCGACGTTCCACTACCTTTCGACCCGGCTCTCCACGAACGGCCTGTACGGGCTCTACCAGAACCGGCTCACGGGCCAGATCGGCGGCACCAGCCCGCACTTCCACAAGACGATGTCCGAGTCCTTCTACATCCTCTCCGGTGAGATTCACATCTTCGACGGCGAGCGCTGGTTCGACGCCTCCCGTGGCGACTACCTCTACATCCCGCCCGGCGGCGTGCACTCCTTCGGCAACATCTCCGGGGAGCCGGCCGAGTTCCTCATGCTCTTCTCCCCCGGCGCCGCAAGGGAGGGCTACTTCGAGGGACTGGCCGACGTCGCGGCCATGACCGAGGAGGAGAGGGCCGCGTTCTTCGTCCGCCATGACAGCTTCTTCACCGACATGACCAAGGGCCCGGCGGCCGACTCGTGGCAGGACCGGGCGGCCTTGCGCAAGTCCTTCAAGACCCGCTGAACACAGCCCTGGGCCTGCTGTCGCCCGGTGAGCCCGCTTTACGGCTGGTTGAAGAGGGCGAGGGTGCTTGCCGCAGGAGGTTCTGCGGGCGTTCAAGTTTGCCCTCGCCCCACCTTGAGCCAGGCGGAGGCGATGGCGCGGCACCGGGTGCTGCGCGCTGGGCATTCAACTACGCACTCGGCCGAAAGGTCGCCGCGCACCGGTAGCGGCGGGATGCATCGCGATCCGGATCTCGGCCGGGCAGAGGCTGCGCTGGTAGCGGCAGAACTCCTGGAACCTGGTCCGGTTCTTCTTCGGCTTGATGTGGCCGTAGAGCCTGTGCCGGGCCGGGTCATAGGCGGCGAAGAGGTGGCGGCCCCCGTGCGGGCGGGTGTAGGTCGCCCGTCGGCGGGGGGCCGACAGCAGCACCATCTGCGCCCGGCGCCAGGTCACTACTGACCCGGTGCCCCTGCGGATGATCCGCAGCAGCCGTCTGCCCCTGTCGTCATCGATCTCACGGACCCGCACTCGCTCTGCCGTCAACACAGCTTGCCGGGCGCGCGCCGCCGGAGCGGAATCCGGACGGCGCGTCACCTCGGCACAGCACAAGGGTCGCTGATGCGGCGCTAGCCGGGATTCCCGGGATTCATAACCTGGTCGTCCGCGTGCGTGCCGAACTCGGCGACGCGCACCTCCGCGATGTGTTCGTACCGGTTGATCCGGTCGGTCCACTCCGTGTCGACACCGAACGCCACGTGCGCGAAGCCCACCCGGCCGATGGCCTCGGCCAGGCCCGGATCGCCAGGGGCCAGCAGCCGCACCGGCGCGTCAAGCGCCACGGTGTGCGGCGGCACGAAGTACTCGTCCGGCAGGACGGTGCGCGCATGGACGAGCGCGCCGACAGCGACAACCGAGCCGGCCCCCAACCGCGCGCTCTGCAGGACCGTCGCCGTGGTCGCCACATAGACGCACCTGCCGACCTCGCAGCCCAGCAGCGTGGCATGCGGCCCCACGAAGACGTGGTCGTCAACAAGCACCGGCTGATCGCCGGCGACCGCAGATCCGCGCAACACCGCGTTCTCGCAGATCACCGCCGCCTCCCCGACCTCGATCCGAGACCCCTCGGCATCGAGCACCGCACCGTACATCACACGCGCCCTCGGCCCCACGCGCACATCACCGACCAACGTGGCCGTCGGGGCGACGTAGGCGGTGGGATGGACCTGCGGTTCATGCCCGCGATGCCGGATGCGGATTCCCTGCGTTTCAGCGATCACGAGCGGATTCTCGCCCGACCGACCGCGAACATGCTGGCGGATTTCAGACGCCACGTTCGTCGAGACTGCGCCATCCGCGATCTGAGGCACTACAGGGCGAACGTTCGCTGATGCGGCACTGGTCAGCGCATGTGAAAACTTGTGCAGGCGCGCTTGGAGGGGCAGCTAGCAGGAGGAAGGGCGCAGTTCCGGCGGGATTATGCAGTGGCGTTCCTCTCCCCGCAGTCCCCGGAAGTGGTTCGATTGAACGGCCCGCAAGCATCAACCGGCTCTCCCTCGCGGACGAAACGCCCACTTGTTACCGGCCGATGGGCTGGGTGATGAAGGTGGTCTCCGGGTCCCAGGCCGGGCCGGCGTAGGTGATGCCCGTGCAGGGGCGCACGGGCGCCACCCAGGGCGCGCGACGCACCGGACACCCCGCCAGGTTCCGCTTTCGGTGAGGGCTCACGATCTACGTAGCCGCCCGACCCGTCGGACACTCCCATTAGCTATACGACCGCAGGGCGGGCGAACGCCGTGAGCCTGGCAGGTCGAGGTGCGTCGAGGACGGCCGCTTTGAGTCGCAAGTAGAGGAGGTGACGCCGTCAGCCCGCCGCCAGCAGCACCGTTCCCACAAGAGCCAGTCCCGCGCCCGCGGCCTGTATCGAGCGCAGCCGCTCGCTCAGGAACCCCCGAGCGGCCAGCGCCGTCACCACCGGGTACAGCGAGGCGAGGACGGCCGCGACGGTCACGGGGCCGCTGTTCGCGGCGATGCTGTACGTGCCGTTGGCGGCGACGTCGGCGAGGCCGACGAAGGCGAGGGCGGGCAGCGCCGCGCGGATCGTGGCCCAGCCTCCCTCGGGCAGGGCCGGGTTGCCGCGGCGCACGGAGGCGAAGAGCGTGCCCGCGCCCACCACCACGTTGCACACGCGCTGCACGAACAGGGCGAGGAACAGCCCGGTCAGGTTGTGGGACGCCTCGGCGATCAGGGCCATCACCGAGCCGAAGCCGAAGGCGGCGACGAGGGTGAGGAGCAGGGTCTGCCGCTGGACGGGCGCGCCGCCCATGCTCGGCCCGCTGGCCAGGACCACGCCGGCCACGGCGACCGCGATGCCCGCGAACTGCAGGATGCCGGGGCGCTCGCCCAGGACGAGCCCCACGCCGAGCGGCACCGCGACGCCGCCGAGCGCGCCCAGGGGCGAGACGACGCCCATCGGGCCCAGGGCCAGTGCCTTGTAGAAGGCGAGCATGGCGGCGGGGCCCACGACGCCGGCGGCGGCCGCGTACCAGAGCTGGGGGCCGGCCTCGGTCCAGCCGCCCGTGGCGACGACGATGGTTCCCAGGGCGGCCACGGCCAGCAGTTGCGAGACCAGGACGACGGTCAGGGCGGGGATGCGGCGGGTGAGCAGCCCGCCGCCGAAGTCGGCCAGCCCCCACAGGAAGCTCGTGGTCAGGGCGAAGACCGCCGTCATGGGAAAACCTCGCAGTACAGTGTGGTGAACAGTGCAGTGCAGCACACCGTAGTTCACTATCTTTGACTTCGGTATCAAATATATTCGACGGAAGACGGCGGAGATGGCGACGGACCTCGACCGGCTCACCCAGTCACTCGCCCGCAACCTCAAGCGCTGGCGCGCCGAGCGCCACCTCACCCTCGACGCCCTCGCGGCCCGCTCGGGCGTCAGCCGCGGCATGATCATCCAGATCGAGCAGGCCCGGACGAACCCCAGCGTGGGCACGACCGTCAAGCTCGCCGACGCCCTCGGCGTCAGCATCACCACGCTCCTCGACCAGGAGCAGGTCACCCGCGTCCGCCTCGTGCCCAGGCAGGAAGCGGTGCGCATGTGGTCGACGGAGGCGGGCAGCCACACCACGCTGCTCGTCGGCGCGCAGGGCCGCGGCCCGGTCGAGCTGTGGGACTGGCGCATCGCGCCCGGCGACGTCAGCGAGTCCGACCCGCACCCGCCCGGCACGCTCGAACTGATCACCGTCACCGCCGGCGAGCTCACCCTCGTCGTGGACGACGAGGAGCACACCGTGCCCGCGGGCACCTCGGCCGCGTTCGAGTCGAGCGTGCCCCACACCTACCGCAACGACGGGACCGCACCCGTGGAGATGACGATGGCCGTCGCCATCGCGCCCGCGCACTGACCGCGGGCGCCTCCGTCAGGCCCGCCCCGCCCGCACCGACACGTCCAGCGACAGCGCGAGCGAGTGCTCGGCGAACCCCAGGCTCCGGTAGAGGCGTTCGGCGTCCGGCGTCGCGTGCAGGTCGACGCGCGTGACGCCCTGCCCGGCGAACCAGCCCAGCAGCGCCTCCGTCGTCGCCCGCGCGAGGCCGCGCCCCCGGTAGCGCTCGTCGGTGGAGACGGTGAAGACGAAGCCGAACCGCCCCTCCGGGTGCCCGGGCGCCGCCATCCGCTCCTCCACCCGGCCCACGGCGCACGCGGCCAGATGCGCTGGCCCGCCCGGCTGCGGATCGCCGTCCACGACGAAGGCCCCGAGCCGGCACGGGCGTGCCGCGAGCTGCCGGCGCACCTGCTCCTCGGCCGTGCGCTCCCAGTCGCCCCGGGCGTCATCGCCGTTCATCGCGGCGAACATCAGCCGGCGGAGCCGGACTATTTCCGCGGCGTCCTCGGGGGTCGCCGACCGCGTCTTGATCATGGAGCGACGCTAGCGCGCGCCGCGGGCGTCCCGTACCCGCATCGCGTCCAGCTCGATCGCGGGGCACCGGTCCATCACCATGTCCAGGCCGGCCGCGCGCGTCCGCTCGTACGCCGCCTCGTCGATCACTCCGAGCTGGAACCAGACCGCCTTCGCGCCGATCGCGACGGCCTCGTCCGCGACCGGGCCCGCGAGGCCGCTGTTGACGAACACGTCCACCACGTCGACCGGGAAGGGGATGTCCGCCAGGCAGGCGTAGCCCTGCTCGCCGTGCACCGCCTCGGCCTTCGGGTGCACGGGCACCACGCGCTTGCCGTGGCGCCGCAGCACCTCGGCGACGCCGTAGGCCGCCCGCTGCCGGTTGGACGACAGACCGACCAGCGCCCAGGTGTCGCCGGTCTCCTCGATGATCTTCCGGATGATCCCCGGTTCCGCGTACATGCCCGCTCAACGATCATCCCGTCGTCACCATTCCCGGACCGGCGCATAGGCTGGCGGGATGACGGAGCAGTACCGGACGGTCGCGCGCGAGGGCGTGCACGAGATCGAGATCAGCAAGTCGCGGTTCATCTGCGCGCTCGCCCCCGCCGCCACGGAGGAGGAGGCGCAGGCGTTCGTCGCGCGCATCCGCAAGGAGCACCCCACCGCCCGCCACCACTGCTTCGCCTACGTGCTGGGAGCCGACGGCGGCGTGCAGAAGGCGAGCGACGACGGCGAGCCGGGCGGCACCGCCGGCGTGCCGATGCTGCAGATGCTGGTCCGCCGCGAGGTGCGCTACGCCGTCGCCGTCGTCACCCGCTACTTCGGCGGCGTCAAGCTCGGCGCGGGCGGGCTGATCCGCGCGTACGGGGGCGTGGTCGGCGAGGCGCTGGACGCCGTGGGGACCGTCACCCGGCAGCGCTTCCGGCTCGCGTCCGTCACCGTCGACCACCAGCGCGCCGGGAAGCTGGAGAATGACTTGCGGGCGACGGGCCGCGCCGTGCGCGAGGTGCGCTACGGCGCGGACGTGCGGATCGAGGTGGGGCTGCCCGAGTCGGACGTCGAGGGCTTCCGCGCCTGGCTCGCGGACACCACGGCCGGCACCGCCCGCCTCGAACTCGGCGGCGAGGCGTACGGGGACGCCTGAGCCCTCGCCCAGACCTCGGCTTGAGCCCTCACCCCCGCCCTACGCGTAGTCCTCCAGCCGGGCCAGCGCGTAGCCCTGCTCGGTGACCTTGCGCAGCACGGTGCGCAGCATGTCGCACATCGTGCCGCCCCACGCCTTGGGCCCGTTGAAGTGGGTGAGGATGATGTCGCCGGGGTGGAAGCGCTGGTCGTCGTGGCGGAAGTCCATCCGGTCGGCGAAGGCCTCCTCGTTCCACAGGGGCGCGGCCCGCGCGCCGCACTCCTCGGCGACGGCGAGGGTGTCGGCGTCGAAGTCGCCGAAGGGCGGCCGGAAGAGCGTCGGCCGGACGCCGATCTCGCGCTCCAGGATGTCCTGCTGGCCGCAGATCTCCGTGTACTGCTCGTCCTCGGAGATGTGGTTCATCTGCGGGTGGTGCAGCGTGTGGTTCTGGATCGAGACGCCCAGCGCGTGCAGGTCGCGGAAGTAGCCGTAGTCCTCGGCCGCGGACTCGTCGGTGAGGAAGGCGCTCAGCGGGATCTGCAGCTCCCGCACCATGTCCAGGAACTCCCGGTCCTTCGCCGCCCCGTCGTCGATCGTCAGGAACGCGATCTTCTGGTCGGTCGGCACGTGGGCGGGCGCGGGGATCAGGTCCGGGCCCTGGTCGGCCCACTCGGGAGTGGTCAGCCGCGGCTTGTCCCGCGGCGGGGGCGGTGCGACGAGCGGGGCCTGGTCCAGGCCCCAGCGCTGCGCGGCGGCCAGCCGCTGCTCGGGGGTCTGCTTGAGCTTCGGCGGCGCCGGCGCCTGCTGCTCGTCCTCCTGCTGCCCCCGTTCCTCCTGCTTCTCCACCGGCCGGCGGGCCTGCCCCCTCAGCTGCCCGCGGCCGGCCATGTCCTGGGCCTCGCGGACGCCGGGCAGGGCGGCGTCCCCGGTCGTCGCGCACGCGGCGGCGCAGGCGAACAGCAGGAGCGCGGCCACGATGAGGGCGAGGGGGCCCCGGGGGCGGCGGGGCCGGACGGGGCGGCATATGGGGTGGCGGGCGGCCCGGCGCCGCGCAAGGGATTTCCGTACAAGTCGCATATTTCCGGATCTTTTCAGCGGGCCGCCGGACCCGCCCGTCCGGTACACCCATCGGGGCCATGCCCGGCCACCCGCCCGCGGATGGAACACTTGGGGCCCGTGAGGATCCTGCATACGTCCGACTGGCACCTGGGCCGCTCGTTCCACCGCGTGAACCTGCTCGACGCCCAGCGCGCCTTCATCGGCCACCTCGTGCGCATCGTCCGGGAGCAGCGGGTGGACGTGGTGCTCGTCGCGGGCGACGTCCACGACCGGGCCGTCCCCCCGCTCGGCGCCGTCGCCCTCTTCGACGAGGCGCTGCACCGGCTCGCGGACCTCGGCGTGCCCACGGTCATGATCTCCGGCAACCACGACTCGGCCCGCCGCCTGGGCGTCGGCGCGGGCCTCATCGACCGGGCCGGCATCCACCTGCGCACCGACCCCGCGGGCGTGGGCACCCCCGTCGTCCTCTCCGACGCCCACGGCGACGTCGCCTTCTACGGCCTGCCCTACCTGGAGCCCGCCCTCGTCCGCGAGGAGCTCGGCGCCGAGCGCGCCACCCACACGGACGTGCTCGCGGCCGCCATGGACCGGGTCCGCGCCGACCTCGCCGCGCGGCCCGCCGGCACCCGCTCCGTCGTCCTCGCCCACGCCTTCGTCACCGGCGGCACCGCCAGCGACAGCGAGCGCGACATCACCGTCGGCGGCGTCGCCCAGGTCCCCGCCGGCGTCTTCGACGGCGTCGACTACGCCGCCCTCGGCCACCTCCACGGCTGCCAGACGATCACCGAGCGCGTCCGCTACTCCGGCTCGCCGCTGGCCTACTCCTTCTCCGAGGCCGGCCACCGCAAGAGCATGTGGCTCCTCGACCTCGGCCCCGGCGGCGGCCTCACCGCCGAGCGGGTCGACTGCCCCGTGCCCCGCCCTCTCGCCCGCATCCGCGGCCGCCTCGACGACCTGCTCCGCGACCCCGCGCTCGCCCGGCACGAGGACGCCTGGGTCGAGGCCACCCTCACCGACCCCCACCGCCCCGACGAGCCCATGGCCCGGCTCGCCGAGCGCTTCCCGCACGTGCTCAGCCTCGTCCTGGACCCCGAGCGGCCGCCGCAGGACCCCCTCGCCTCGTACGCCCGGAGACTGCGCGACCGCAGCGACCAGGAGATCACCGAGGACTTCGTGGCCCACGTCCGCGGCGGGCTCGCCGCCGACGACCGCGAACGCGCCGTCCTCACCGCCGCCCTCGACCACGTACGGCTCGGCGAGAGCGAGACCGACGCGACCGGCGCGGCCGCCGGGACCACCGAGGAGGCGGGCGCCCGATGAGGCTGCACCGGCTGACGATCACCGCCTTCGGCCCCTTCGGCGGCACCCAGCACATCGACTTCGACGCGCTGTCCGCCGACGGGCTCTTCCTCTTCCACGGCCCCACCGGCGCCGGCAAGACCTCCGTCCTCGACGCCGTCTGCTACGCCCTCTACAACGAGGTGCCCGGCGCCCGCCAGGGCACCGCCGGCAGCCCCGTGCTGCGCAGCGACCACGCCGGCCACGACACCCGCACCCAGGTCGTCCTCGACCTCACCGTCGGCGGCCGCCGCCTGGAGATCACACGGCGTCCCGAGCAGCTGCGCCCCAAGAAGAAGGGCACCGGCTTCACCAAGGAGCGGGCCGCGAGCGAGCTGCGCGAACACCGCGACGGCAGGTGGGAGGCGCTCAGCCGCTCCCACCAGGAGATCGGCGAGGAGGTCAAGCAGCTCCTCGGCATGAGCCGGGAGCAGTTCTGCCAGGTCGTCCTCCTGCCCCAGGGCGAGTTCGCCCGCTTCCTCGGCGCCAGGGACACCGCCCGCGGCGAACTGCTCGGCAAGCTCTTCGACACGGGCCGCTTCGCCGCCGTCGAGAAGCGCCTCGCGGAGCTGCGTCGCGCCGCGGAGGCCGGCGTGCGCGCCGGCGACGACGGGCTTCTCGCCCTCGCCCACCGGATGCGCCAGGCCGCCGGAGACCCGTCGCTGCCCGAGGTGGGCACGCCCTCGCCCGCAGCAGTGGCCGGGAGCGGCGTCCCGGCGCCGCGCACCGCGGTGCCCGCCCGCAGGGGCCGGGGGAGCGCCACCGCACGTTCCGCCG
>NZ_PXWG01000091.1 GCF_003011965.1 Streptosporangium nondiastaticum | reverse complement strand
CCGATGAGCCAGGCGGCGCAGAACCTGAACTGGTTGATCACCAGTTTCGTGGAGAACACCCCAGGGGTGTCCCACACCGTCGTGGTCTCCGCCGACGGACTCCTTCTGGCGATGTCCGAAGGGTTCCCGAGGGACCGCGCCGACCAGCTGGCGGCCGTCGCCTCCGGCCTGACCTCACTGACCGCCGGAGCCTCCCGCATCTTCGAAGGCGGCGCCGTCAACCAGACCGTGGTCGAAATGGAACGCGGCTTCCTCTTCATCATGTCCATCTCCGACGGATCCTCGCTGGCCGTGCTGGCACACCCCGAGTGCGACATCGGCCTCGTCGGCTACGAGATGGCCCTCCTCGTCGACCGCGCGGGCAACGTCCTCACCCCGGACCTCCGCGCCGAGCTCCAGGGCAGCCTGCTGAACTGACCGATGTTTCCTGCTGATCCCGTCCGACCGTACGGCCGAAAACCCCCCACCGGCCCGCGCTCGACGGCATTATTGCCAGTCCTGCTGTCCTGTCCGGAGGATTCATGACCCCGCCCGCCTCGCCCGGCCCGTACGGCGCCTCTCATCACGCGCCGTACGGGAGTGAAGGCGAAGAGCCGCTGATCCGCCCCTACGCCATGACGGGCGGCCGCACCCGGCCGCGCTACCAGCTCGCCATCGAGGCGCTGGTCAGCTCCACGGCCGACCCGGCCGTGCTCGGGACCCTGCTCCCCGAGCACCAGCGCATCTGCCACCTGTGCCGCGAGGTCAAGTCGGTCGCCGAGGTCTCGGCGCTGCTGAACATGCCGCTCGGCGTGGCGCGCATTCTGGTCGCGGACCTGGCGGAGGCCGGCATGGTGGCGATCCACCAGCCGGGCGGCAGCGGCGAGTCCGGCGGTACGCCGGATGTGACACTGCTCGAAAGGGTGCTCAGTGGACTTCGGAAGCTCTAGCGGAGGCATGGGTGGTGGCGGCACGGGCCGTTCCACCACCTCCGCGAAGATCGTGGTGGCGGGCGGCTTCGGCGTGGGCAAGACCACGTTCGTCGGCGCGGTCTCGGAAATCAGTCCGCTGCGCACCGAAGCCGTCATGACCTCCGCCTCGGCGGGGATCGACGATCTGAGCCACGTTCAGGACAAGACCACGACGACCGTGGCGATGGATTTCGGCCGTATCACCCTTGATGACGACCTGATCCTCTATCTGTTCGGTACTCCCGGCCAGGACCGCTTCTGGTTCATGTGGGACGACCTGGTGCGCGGTGCGATCGGCGCCGTCGTCCTGGTCGACACCCGCCGCCTCGCCGACTGCTTCCCCGCCGTCGACTACTTCGAGAACAGCGGCCTGCCCTTCGTCATCGGCCTCAACGGCTTCGACGGACAGCAGCCCTACGCTCCCGAGGAGGTCCGCGAGGCGCTGCAGATCGGTCCGGACACGCCGATCATCACGACCGACGCCCGCCACCGCAACGAGGCGAAGAGCACGCTGATCACTTTGGTCGAGCACGCTCTGATGGCCCGGCTGAAGTAGCTCTTCGGTGGCTGTTCGTCAGAAACTTCCGGCACGTCACGCGTCACGTACATTGCCCCGTACGACGCCGTCCCGGGGTTGTGGCATTGGACACGACCCGGCCCGGAGTTCATAACGTTTCGACAGAGAATCGGCCGGACGCGGCAACAGACCGCGTTCGGCCGACTTCACTGTGCGCACATGTCGCCCGCCATTTGGCGCCGCTCGCTCTTAATGCCCGTTTTATGTCGGGCAAATCGAGTGGCCTGGCGGGAGCCCCCGCTGTTTGGAATGCGCACCCCCGACGTGCTGGAATTCCAGGAACTGAGCAGTAACGGCTCCGTTCGAAAAACGGCACACAACCCGGGTGCCGACGCCGAGAGGTTTTGGTCGAGTGACGCGCAGAAAGACGGGCGCCGCACAGCAGACGCAGGACGGGCGAGGCAACTTCACCCCGCCGTCACGCGCAGCGGTGCCGCCTTCGGCTTCCCCTGCTTCCGGCGTGCCCGAGACCCCGGCTCCCGCCGCGGGCTCCGGCGGCCGGTTCTCACCCCGCAACTGGCGGGTGCCCACCCGTCTGAACGCGATCCTCCTCATCCCCGTGATCGTGGCCCTCGTCTTCGGCGGCCTCGACGTCAAGGGGTCGGTCGACACCTGGGAGGAGGCGAAGGACGCCGCGAACACCGCCCGAGTGGTGCGAGCCGCGGCCACCTACGCCCACGCGGTGATCGACGAGCGCGACCTGACGGCCAAGCCGCTCCTGACGGGCGACCGGGAGAACCCGGTCATCAAGAAGACCCAGGACGCGACGGACGCCGCCCGCGCGGAGTTCGACAAGACCGTCAAGGACATGCCGGACACGGCGCCGCTGCGCCGCCGCATGAAGCTCTTCCGCGAGGCCGAGGCGACCCTGCCCGACATCCGCAAGAAGGCCTACACGCGCGATCTGCCCGGGGTGAAGACCGAGGACGCCTACGGCGCCATCCAGCGTCCCCTCATGGCCTTCGCCAACGAGCTGGGCTCCGGTCTGGGCACGAACAACGTCGTCTCGTACGGCCGCATGGTGTACGCCGTCTCGCTGGCCAAGGCCGCCGAGTCGCTGCAGCGCTCCATCGGCACCCACCTGCTCGTCCAGGCGAACGCCGACCCGAAGGAGCAGCAGCTCCAGCGGACGTCGTTCTCCTCCTACTACTTCCTCGAGTACATCGCCCGCGCCGAGTACGACGCGAGCGGCACCGAGGACGACATCAGCCGGCTCAACGACGCCATCGCCACCAAGGCGAAGTCGTCCGAGCAGGAGAAGATCGCCGGCGCCATCATGGCCGGCAAGACGCCGAAGCAGCTGGAGGCCGCGGGCATCACGGCCGACGCCTGGCTGGACGCCTCCACGGCGAAGTTCGACGCGTACCGCTCGGTCGAGACGTACCTGACCGACAAGGCGGTGGACGAGGCAGAGAAGATCTCCTCCGACGCCCAGCGCGACGCGATCGTCAACTCCTCGATCATGGTCGTGGCCCTGCTGCTCGCGTTCTTCGTGGCCGGCATGATGGCCCGCTCCATGAGCCGCAACATGCGCCACCTGCGGCGCGCCGCCTTCGACGTGGCCGAGCAGCGCCTGCCGGCGCTGGTCGACCAGCTGTCGCGGACCGACCCGGGCCGGGTCGACACCCGGGTCCAGCCGATCCCGATCACCACCCGGGACGAGATCGGCGAGGTCGCCCGCGCCTTCGACCAGGTCCACCGCGAGGCCGTCCGGCTCGCCGCCGAGCAGGCCCTGCTCCGTGGCAACGTCAACGCGATCTTCACCAACCTCTCGCGCCGCAACCAGAGCCTCATCGAGGGTCAGCTCACCCTGATCACCGAGCTCGAGGAGCACGAGGCGGACCCGGACCAGCTGGAGAACCTCTTCCGCCTGGACCACCTGGCCACCCGTATGCGCCGCAACGGCGAGAACCTCCTGGTCCTCGCCGGCGAGGAGCCCGGCCGCAGCTGGGACCAGCCGGTCCCGCTGGTGGACGTGCTGCGCGCCGCCTCCTCCGAGGTGGAGGCCTACGAGCGCATCGAGCTCTCGGGCGTCCCGGAGGCGGACATCCACGGCCTCGCCGTGACCGACCTCGTCCACCTGCTGGCCGAGCTCCTGGAGAACGCCACCACGTTCTCCTCCCCGCACACCAAGGTGCGCGTCACCGCGACGCGGCTGCCCGACGGCCGCGTGATGGTCGAGATCCACGACAAGGGCATCGGCCTGACCGCCGAGGACTTCGCGGACATCAACCACAAGCTGGCCAACCCGCCGACCGTGGACGCCGCGATCTCCCAGCGCATGGGTCTGTTCGTGGTCGGCCGCCTGGCGGCGCGCCACGGCATCCGGGTCCAGCTGCGCCCCTCGGGCGAGCAGGCCGGCACGACCTCGCTGGTCATGCTGCCGGACCGGATCACCCACGGTGGCGGTGGCGAGGACGAGCTGTCCCCCGACAGCTTCACGGTCTCGCAGATGGTCCCGGAGCAGCAGGGCGGCGGCCAGGCGCCCGCCATGGGCCGCATGCGGACCGCGGCGGAGCTGGGCTTCGACGACTCCCGCTACGACCAGCAGGGCGGCGCGGGGAACGCGGCGCTGGACCCGGTGAACCGTTCGCGGCTCCGCGACGAGCGGCGCGCGGCGCTGGAGGCCGCGGCCGACAACCGCCCGCTGTTCCGCGACGAGGTGCCCCAGCAGCACGAGCAGCAGCAGCCGCAGTTCGAGCAGCAGCCGTACGAGCAGCAGGGTCACCAGCACACCGAGCAGTTCCCGGCGATCGGCGACCAGCCGTACGAGGAGTCGTACGACCGGTCGTACGAGCAGCAGCCGCAGCACGGCTTCCAGGACTCCGGTTACCCGGAGCAGGAGTACGCCGAGCAGGGCTACGCGGACGCCGGCTACCCGCAGCAGCAGTCGTACGGGGAGACCACCGGTCAGACCCGGAGCGACGTCTGGCAGCAGCCTGGTACGTACCAGGACGGCGCGCAGCAGGGTTACGGTGCGGATTCGGAATCACTGCCGCCCGCTGACACGGCGCAGCCCGAGCGCGTAGAGTTCGACCGTCCGGGCCCCGCTTCGAGCGGCTCCCACTCGCTGACCGGGTCCGGTCTGCCGCGCCGCGCGACGCAGTGGCAGCAGTCCGAGTCTGTCGAAGAGGCCGCGGGGGCCGGCGAACCGGAGCAGCCCCAGCAGGACGTCCCACAGCAGCCTCACGAGGGTGACAACCCCGACTGGCGATCGGAGAACGACGAGCGCTGGCAGCGTGCCGAGCAGCTCCGGGATCCGAAAGCCGGTGGAGTGACCCCTTCCGGACTGCCCCGCCGAGTGCCCAAGGCCAATCTGATCGAGGGCAAGGCGGCGCAGACGCCGCAGGGCGGACCCCAGATATCCCGTGCCCCTGAGGACGTACGCGGCCGGCTGAGCAATCTCCGCCGCGGCGTCCAGCAGGGGCGCACCGTGGGGGCCGACAGCGGTTCGGCCACCCCACAGCAGCATGAGCAACACGACCAGGGCTTCGGCCCCGGCGGCACCTACGATCAGGAGCGTTAGTGTGAGCCCGATGAGCCAGGCGGCGCAGAACCTGAACTGGTTGATCACCAGTTTCGTGGAGAACACCCCAGGGGTGTCCCACACCGTCGTGGTCTCCGCCGACGGACTCCTTCTGGCGATGTCCGAAGGGTTCCCGAGGGACCGCGCCGACCAGCTGGCGGCCGTCGCCTCCGGCCTGACCTCACTGACCGCCGGAGCCTCCCGCATCTTCGAAGGCGGCGCCGTCAACCAGACCGTGGTCGAAATGGAACGCGGCTTCCTCTTCATCATGTCCATCTCCGACGGATCCTCGCTGGCCGTGCTGGCACACCCCGAGTGCGACATCGGCCTCGTCGGCTACGAGATGGCCCTCCTCGTCGACCGCGCGGGCAACGTCCTCACCCCGGACCTCCGCGCCGAACTGCAGGGGAGCCTTCTCAACTAGCAAAGAGGCAGTGCGTTTCGCGCCACCGCGCCATAGGGTGCGGTGGCGCGACCAGCAGCAGACAGGCACGTTGAGGAGGAGACGTGGCAACGCCCCCCGGCGGTTACCCGTACGGCAATGATCAGCAGGCTCAGCCTCCGCTGAACCGCTTCAACTTCCCCTCCGCACCAAGCCCGCGTGCGCAGGCGGAGCCCACACGGCCGCCGCAAGTACCACAGGCGCCCCAGCATCGCAGGGCGTCGCAGTCCCCCTCCGGGGGCAAGCGGAACAATCCGCTGGTCCGCCCCTACGCGATGACCGGTGGCCGGACCCGGCCGCGGTACCAGCTCGCCATCGAGGCGCTGGTGCACACCACGGCCCAGCCGGCCCAGCTTCACGGGCAGTTGCCGGAACACCAGCGCATCTGCCACCTGTGCACGGAGATCAAGTCGGTCGCCGAGATCTCGGCACTTCTCACCATTCCCCTCGGCGTCGCCCGAATCCTCGTCGCCGACTTGGCGGAGGCCGGGCTCGTCGCCATCCATCAGCCCGGCGGCGACGAGTCCGCCGGCGGCCAGCCTGACGTGACACTGCTCGAAAGGGTGCTCAGTGGACTTCGGAACCTCTAGCGGCGAGGCAGCCCGCTCCACCACCTCCGCGAAGATCGTGGTGGCAGGCGGTTTCGGCGTGGGCAAGACCACGTTCGTCGGTGCGGTCTCGGAGATCAACCCGCTGCGGACCGAAGCCGTGATGACGTCCGCCTCGGCGGGCATCGACGACCTCACCCACGCGCCGGACAAGACCACGACGACCGTGGCCATGGACTTCGGCCGTATCACCCTGGACCAGGACCTGATCCTGTACCTGTTCGGTACCCCCGGTCAGGACCGCTTCTGGTTCATGTGGGACGACCTCGTGCGCGGTGCCATCGGCGCCGTCGTCCTGGTCGACACCCGCCGCCTCGCCGACTGCTTCCCCGCCGTCGACTACTTCGAGAACAGCGGCCTGCCCTTCGTCATCGCCCTCAACGGCTTCGACGGTCACCAGCCCTACACGCCGGACGAGGTCCGCGAAGCGCTGCAGATCGGCCCCGACGCGCCGATCATCACGACCGACGCCCGCCACCGCAACGAGGCGAAGAGCGCGCTGATCACCCTGGTCGAGCACGCCCTGATGGCGCGCCTGCGGTGAGGCACCGGCCGCACCGACGCCGGCCCCATCGACGCAGAAAGGTCCCCGCGCTCCTCGTGGAGTGTGCGGGGACCTTCTGCGTTGTGCGCGCATGAGGCCATGCGTGCGGGCGGCCCAGGGCGCATGAGGCCATGCGAAGAGGGCCCGGGGCACTGCCCCGGGCCCTCTCGCGTTGTTCGGTTCTAGCCCTGCCAGCTGTGCGGCGCCCGGAAGCCCGGCGAGCGCTCCAGGCGGCGCCAGGCGGCCGTGGTGCGGCGGGGGCGGGGCGGCGCCGTGTCGTTGGTGGCGGCGGCGCGGGCGAGGAGAACGGCGGTGACGGCCGCGAGCTCTTCGGCGTCGGCCGTGCCCTTCTCCACGCGGACGAGCGTGTCGGTCATGCGTTTCTCCCTTACTGGGGCGGGTTGCCGTGCTTGCGGGAGGGCAGGTCGGCGTGCTTCGAGGCGAGCATCGCCAGGGCGCGGATCAGCACCTGACGGGTGTCGACCGGGTCGATCACGTCGTCGATCAGCCCGCGCTCGGCGGCGTAGTACGGGTGCATGAGCTCGGCCTTGTACTCCTTGACCATGCGGGCCCGCATCGCCTCGGGGTCGTCGGCCTCGGCGATCTGCTTGCGGAAGATCACGTTGGCCGCGCCCTCGGCGCCCATCACGGCGATCTCGTTCGTCGGCCAGGCGTAGGTCAGGTCGGCGCCGATCGACTGGGAGTCCATGACGATGTAGGCGCCGCCGTAGGCCTTGCGCAGGATGACCGAGATGCGCGGCACGGTGGCGTTGCAGTAGGCGTAGAGCAGCTTCGCGCCGTGACGGATGATTCCACCGTGCTCCTGGTCGACGCCGGGGAGGAAGCCCGGGACGTCCAGAAGAGTGATGATCGGAATATTGAAGGCGTCGCACATCTGGATGAAGCGCGCGGCCTTCTCGCTGGCCTCGATGTCGAGCACGCCGGCCAGCGACTGCGGCTGGTTGGCGACGATGCCGACGACCTGGCCGTCCAGGCGGCCGAGCGAGCAGATGATGTTGGTGGCCCAGCGCTCGTGGATCTCGAGGTGTTCGCCGTCGTCGACGATCTCCTCGATGACCTTGCGCATGTCGTACGGGCGGTTGCCGTCGGCGGGGACCAGGTCCAGGAGGGCCTCGCCCAGCCGGTCGGCCGGGTCCTCGCTCGCGACGCGCGGCGGGTTCTCCCGGTTGTTCTGCGGCAGCAGCGAGAGGAGGTAGCGGACCTCCTCCAGGCAGGTCTCCTCGTCGTCGTAGGCGAAGTGCGCCACACCCGAGGTCTCCGCGTGCACATCCGCGCCGCCGAGGCCGTTCTGGGTGATCTCCTCGCCGGTGACGGCGCGGACGACGTCGGGGCCGGTGATGAACATCTGCGAGGTCTCGCGGACCATGAACACGAAGTCCGTCAGCGCCGGCGAGTACGCCGCGCCGCCCGCGCACGGGCCGAGCATCACACTGATCTGCGGGATGACACCCGAGGCCTTGGTGTTGCGCTGGAAGATGCCGCCGTAACCGGCCAGGGCCGAGACGCCCTCCTGGATACGCGCACCGGCGCCGTCGTTCAGCGACACCAGCGGCGCACCGGCCGCGATGGCCATGTCCATGATCTTGTGGATCTTCGTGGCATGGGCCTCGCCCAGCGCACCGCCGAAGATCCGGAAGTCGTGCGCGTAGACGAACACCGTCCGCCCGTGCACCGTGCCCCAACCCGTGATCACACCATCGGTGTAGGGCTTCTTGCTCTCCAGACCGAAGCCCGAGGCGCGGTGCCGGCGCAGCGGCTCCACCTCCGAGAAGGAGCCTTCGTCCAGCAGGAGGTCGATACGCTCCCGGGCCGTCAGCTTCCCCTTGGCCTTCTGCGCCTGGGTCGCTCGCTCGCTCGGACCACGCCGAACCTGCTCGCGGATGGCGTGCAGCTCGGCGACGCGCCCACGGACGTCACTCGCCTCTACGGGCGCACCTTCGAGATTGCTCATGCATAGACGGTACGTGGCGGGACCGTCCGAAACTCATGTCGTTTCCATACAACGTCATGTGCCTTTTGGTGGGCAGGCGGCACAGAGGGCCGCAGCGACCCCGAGCGGGGGTCCCCCCGATCGGGGGGTACTCCTGTGGGGGTTCCACAAAACTCCCGCCCCCGGCCCGTAGGCAAGTGAACTTGACGGGCAACGGGCCGGAACCGGCGTCACGCCCGGTCATGCCAGGGCTACGGAGCAGCGGTGCGGGGCGCAGGCGGTGCCGGGGGTGACGCGGAGCCGGAGACTGTCGCCTGTCGACAGGACGCGGATGGTGGCGTCGTGCGCGGTGACACGGCGCACGGGGCGGCTCCAGGTGATCTCGACGGCGGCGCCGGTGCGGGGCGGTTCGGCCATATGGAGGGTAGCGGTCCGGCCGTGGTCGCGGACGAGGACGGCGGCGGGGGCCGAAGCGGTGAGGGGGCCGGCGGTGCCGGGGGCCCAGAAGGCGGCTGCGGTGAGGCCGAGGGAGGGCAGGTACGCGGCCTGGCAGGCGGGGGTGTTGGCGAGGAGTCCGAGCCAGGTGCCGTCGTCCGCGCGGGCGGCCAGGGCGCGGGGTCCCGCGCCGGGCATGAGGAGGTAGGCGTAGGCGGCGTCCCGGGGGTCGGTGCCGTGGGGGTGCCAGAGGGTGAGGTAGCGCCGCGTGAGGCGGTCGGGGGCGCCGCCGGTGTTGATGTCGCGCCAGGCGCCGGTGCGGGACTCGCGCAGGGCGTGGAGCGGGGCGCCGCCGGGGAGGCGGGCGGGGAAGACGTAGCCGCCGTGGCCTTCGAGGTGGATCCAGCGGGGGGCTTCGTAGCGGGCGCTCCAGCCGTCGGTGACCGGCTGGGGGGTGCCGTCGACGAGGAGGGCGGGCGCCCCGTGCGCGCCGAGGTTGCGGTGCTCGACGGTGGTCACGACGGGGTGGCCGTCGCGCGCGGTGATGCCCGCTCCGAGGCAGACGACGGCGTCCGCGGTGCAGATCCACGTCTTGCGGGCCTCCAGGGTGGAGGAGAGCCCTTTGAGGTGCTGGCCGATGACGGCGTACTCGCCGTCGCTCACGCCGCCGGTCCAGCGCACGGCGGGCCGGGGCTCGCCCCATGCGCCGCCCTCGTTGTCGGCGAGGGGCTTGGCGGAGGCGGTGGTGCCGGGCAGCCGGTAGGGGTCGGCGGTGGGCCAGAAGGCGTCGGTGTACGGGGCGCCTTCGCCTGCGCGCCACCACGAGAGCATTCCGGCGCCGGTGTGCCAGCCGCGCGGGTTCTCGCCGTTGCCGTTCTCGTAGTGGGCGATGCGGTCGGAGGCCATGGCGATGCACGCCGTCCAGCCGGGGCGGCGGTGGACCGCGCGGTCCATGGCGGGGAAGAGGCGGTGCTCCACGGGGGCGGGGGCGGGGGCCCCGTGCGCGGCGCAGGCGGCGGCGAGCCGGGCGAGGTCGGCGACGGGGAGGGCGGGGTCGGTGAGGAGCGGGAGGGTGGTGTCGCGGGCGGCCCAGCCCTTGATCATCGCGTGCCAGCGGGTGCGTTCGGCGGGGGTCGCGCTGGTGGCGAGGAGGGCGATGGCGGCGATGAGGGCGTGGCCGCGCTGGTGGTCGCTCTGCTGCGGCGTGCCGGGGTCCGCGGCCTGGAGGCCGCGGCTGACGGCGCGGCCGGAGACGCTGTCCATGACGAGCCCGTCGTGGATCAGCGGCGCGTACGCCTTCTCGACGCTGTCGTAGGCGGTCCGCCGAGCGGGGTCGGTGATCTCCCAGGGGGAGCCGTGGAGCAGGGCGAGGAGCCGGCCCAGCCCGTCGAGCAGCACCTGGCCGTAGGTGCCGGAGTAGGCGACGTGGGAGTGCTGGACGAAGGACCCGTCGGCGTAGAGGCCGTCGCCGCGGGTGACGTACGGGAAGACGGGCGAGAGGGCGTCGCGGGCGAGGGCGGTCTTGGTGGCGGAGGCGCCGAGGATGCCGCGGAGGGCGACGACGCGGCACAGGTCGACGCGGTTGGCGCCGGTGCTGGTGCCGGTGTAGTCGCCGAGCATCGTGTCGGGGACGAAGTGGTCGACGGCGGCGAGGAAGGCGGTGCGCCGTGCGGCGCCGGCCTCGTCGTGGAGGAGCGCGAGGCTGTCGAGGAGGAGTCTGGGGCTGCCGATCTGCCACTCCCACCAGTTGCCGTAGCGGGTGGTGGCGGGGTGGTAGACGCGGGCGTGCACGTGGTCGAGGCCGGCGAGGGTGTCGGCGGCGAGGGCGGGGTCGCCGGTGAGGCCGGTGCCGGGCTGGGCCCAGGCCTGGGCCATGGTGTGCAGGCGCGCGTAGCTGCGGGTGATGCCGGAGGGCGGGTCGAAGGGGGCGTCCGGCCAGAGCGAGGCGGGGCCCGGGGCGATGCCGGCGCGGTAGGTGCGGGCGAGGTCTCCGGTGCGGCGCAGGGCGCCTGCGTAGGGCTCGGCGGCGGGGTCGAAGCCGGTGCCGAGCATGAGGCCGCGCCAGCGGGCGCGGAGGGCCGCGAACGGGTCCTCCCCGGCACTGTCGCGGGGGGCCGTGGTGAAGCCGAGGCCGCCGGCGACGGAGGCGGCGAGGAAGCCCCTGCGGGTCCAGGCGGGCGGGCGGGGAACGGCGGGACCGGACGGCACGGCGGGGCCTCCCCGGGGGCGCGGTGCGGGACGGTGCGGACGGTGCCGGAGGCACACGGTGGCACGGGGCGGGAAGGGGCGGCAATGGTGCGCCGGCCGTGTCGGCCGGGGTCGGCCGGAATTCACCCCTCCCTAGATGTTGAATGTTTAACGAGTTCGCGCTACCGTGTTTTCACGGTCAAGTTGAACATTCAACGACTTTGCCTGACCGGCCAACCGCCTTCACACCGAGCCACAGGAGCACACCATGGGCCTCTTCAGCCGCAAGCAGAGCACCACCCCGGCCGCCGTCCCCGCCCCGCGCGCCGTCGACCCGGCACTCGCCGCCCTCACCGGCGACTACACCATCGACCCCGCCCACAGCAGCATCGGCTTCACCGTCCGCCACGCCATGGTGACCAACGTCAAGGGCGCGTTCACCGAGCACGAGGGCACCCTGCGCCTCGACGGCACCGACCCGTCCCGCTCCACCGCCACCATCGACGTCCGGACCGCGAGCGTGGACACCGGCATGAAGGACCGCGACGCCCACCTGCGCGGCGGCGACTTCTTCGACGCCGAGGCCTTCCCGCTGATGAGCTTCCGCTCGACCGCCGCCGAGCAGCTCGGCGGGGATCGCTACCGCATCACCGGCGACCTCACCATCAAGGACGTCACCCGCCCCCTCTCCATCGACCTGGAGTTGGGCGGCTCGGCCACCGACGTCTACGGCATGGAGCGCGTCGGCTTCGAGGGCGCCACCGAGATCCTGCGCTCCGACTGGGGCCTGACCTGGAACGCCGCCCTGGAGGCCGGCGGGGTCATGGTCAGCGACAAGGTGAAGCTGACCTTCGACATCTCCGCGGTCAAGGCCGCGCCCCAGGCCTGAGGCCCCCGTGCGGTGTCAGCGACCGAGGCGCAGGAGACGGTCCGCGATCTCCGCGCCCCGGTCCGCACCCGCGCTCAGCGCGATGTGGTTGTCGGGCCGCACGAGCACCAGGGCGTCCTCGCCCTCCCCGATCCCGTAGGCCCGCCGGACGTGCCCCTCGGGGTCGTCGACGAGGCGCGTGCGCAGGCGGTCCGCGCACTTCTCCCCCGCCTCCGCCAGGGCCTGCGCGCTCCCCCCGCCGAAGCCCAGCAGCGTGAAGTGCGGCCCGGCGAAGACGTCGAAGAGGCGGAGGCCGTCGCCGCAGGGTCCGTCGGGGGCCCGTTCGCCCGCCTTCCCCCCGCCCCATGCGAGGGAGCTCCAGCCGTAGCCCACGCCCAGCGTGGTGACGTCGTCCGTGATCACCGCCTCCGTGCCGACGCCCGCCCGCTTCACGCCCTCGGTCACCGCGCGCAGCCGCTCCTCGGTGAGGCCGAGCGTCCAGGCGGCTACGGGCAGCCGCTCCTCCTCGTAGGTGTCCAGCAGGCCGGACGAGGCCAGGCCGCGCACCACGTACGCGAGTTTCCAGCCGAGGTTGAAGGCGTCCTGGATGCCGGTGTTCATGCCCAGACCGCCCGCGATGGAGTGGACGTGCGCCGCGTCCCCCGCGAGGAACACCCGCCCCGTGCGGAGGCGGTCGGCCATCCGGACGTTGATCCGGTAGGCGGAGAACCAGGTGGGGTCGGACAGCCGGATGCCCGCCTGCCGGGAGCAGCGGTCGACGAGCCGCTGGAACGACTCCAGGGAGGGCGCGAGGGGCCGGCCGTCCGCGTCGCGCTCGGGCGTGCCCTGCAGCTGCCAGTGGGTGCTGCCGCGGAAGGGGCAGAGCATGACCGCCGCGTCCTCGTCGAACCACTGGTGCCAGTAGGCGGGGTCGAGCCCGTCCACGCGGACGTCGCCGATCACCATGCACTCCTCGGCGTCGGTGCGGCCCTCGAAGGTCACGCCGAGCGCCTTGCGCACGGGGCTGCGGCCGCCGTCGCAGCCCACGAGGTAGGCGGCCTCGATGCGCCGCCCGTCGGCGAGCGTCGCGACGACGCCGTCCGCGCCCTGGGCGAACCCGGCCAGCTCGCTGCCGAACTCCGGCTCCACGCCGTGCTCGGCGAGCCTGCCGCGCAGGATCTCCTCGGTGCGCCACTGGGGCATGAGCAGCCCGCTGGCGTACGGGACGCCGGGCGCGGGGTCGGCGTCCCCGAAGGTGACGGTGTCGGCGATCGCCACGCCGTCGCGGTACTTGCGCAGGGCGATGTGCTCGGTGCCCGAGGCCGCGGCCTCCGCGCCCGCGCCGAGGTCGTCGAAGAGCTCGCGGGTGCGCTGGTTGATGCCCTTGCCGCGGGAGGTGCGGTGGGGCTCCGGGGACTTGTCGATGATCCGTACGGCCGCTCCCGCGCGGGCGAGGGTGCAGGCGAGGGTGAGTCCGGTGGGGCCGGCGCCCACGATCAGGACGTCGGTGGCGGTCGTCGCTTCGGCGGTGGCGGTGGTGGTCGTCATGCGTTCATGAAAGACCGCCTCGGCAGAAAATGCAACTGAGTAACAAAAGTTTCCGAGTAACGTAGATTCTGTTAGGATGGCCTCGTGACCGAGGAGACGACCGGGCTGCGGGAGCGCAAGAAACAGCGCACGCGGCAGACGCTGTCCGAGACCGCCATCGCGCTCTTCCTGGAGCGCGGCTTCGACCGCGTGTCGGTGGCGGAGGTGGCCGCGGCCGCGGAGGTGTCGAAGCCGACGCTGTTCCGCTACTTCCCCGCCAAGGAGGACCTGGTCCTCCACCGCATCGCCGACCACCAAGGGGAGGCGGCGCGCGTCGTGCGCGGCCGGGCCCCGGGCGAGTCCCCCCTGGCCGCGCTCCGCGCCCACTTCCACGCCCGGCTCGACGCCGGCGACCCCGTCACCGGCCTGTGCGACGTGCCCGCCGTGCTGGCCTTCCGGGACATGCTCTACTCGACCCCGAGCCTGGCGGCCCGCCTCATGCAGTACGCCGCCGAGGACGAGCGGGCCCTGGCCGAAGCCCTGGCGGAGGCCGGGGCGGACGAGGTGACGGCGGGTCTGGCGGCGGCACAGGTCATCGCCGTCCACCACGTCCTCGCGCGGGACAACTGGGCGCGCCTCTCGGCCGGGAGCATCACCGACGCCGTGCTGGCCGCGGCCCACGCCGACGCCGAGCGGGCGTACGGCCTGCTCGGCGCCGGGCTGGCGGCTCAGGGCCTGTGACGCGCCCCCGGCCACGCTCCGGGGCGCGCCGCGGGGCTCACTCCCGCGGCTCCACGCCCGCGCGCCGCAGTCCGTACGCGTAGGCGTCGTCGAGCGCCTGCCACGAGGCGGCGATCACGTTCTCCGCGACGCCGACCGTCGACCATTCACCGCTCTCGTCGCTCGTGGAGACCAGCACCCGGGTGATCGAGCCCGTGCCCCGGCCGCCCTCCAGGATGCGCACCTTGTAGTCGGTCAGCTTGAGCGCGGCGAGCTGCGGGTAGATGCGCTCCAGCGCCACGCGCAGCGCCCGGTCGAGCGCGTCGACGGGGCCGTTGCCCTCCGCGGTGGCGACGATGCGCTCCCCCTTGGCCCACAGCTTCACGGTGGCCTCGTTGGCGTGGATGCCGTCCGGCCGGTCCTCGGCGATCGCCCGCCAGGACTCGATCCGGTAGTAGCGCCGGGCGCGCCCCTCGGCCTCCTCGCGCAGCAGCAGTTCGAAGGAGGCGTCGGCCGCCTCGTACGTGTAGCCCGCGAGCTCGCGCTCCTTGACGCGCTCCACGACGCGGCCGACCAGCTCGCGGTCGCCGCCGAGGTCGACCCCGAGCTCCTTGCCCTTGAGCTCGATGGAGGCGCGGCCGGCCATGTCGGAGACGAGCATGCGCATGGTGTTGCCGACGCGCTCCGGGTCGATGTGCTGGTACAGGTCCGGGTCGACCTTGATCGCGGAGGCGTGCAGCCCGGCCTTGTGCGCGAACGCCGAGACGCCCACGTAGGGCTGGTGCGTGGAGGGCGTGAGGTTGACGACCTCGGCGATGGCGTGCGAGATGCGCGTCATCTCGGCCAGCGCCCCGGGCGGCAGCACGCGGCGGTCGTACTTGAGCTCCAGGGCGGCCACGACGGGGAACAGGTTGGCGTTGCCGACGCGCTCGCCGTAGCCGTTGGCGGTGCACTGCACGTGCGTCGCGCCGGCGTCCACGGCGGCGAGGGTGTTGGCCACGGCGCAGCCGGTGTCGTCCTGCGCGTGGATGCCCAGGCGGGCGCCGGTCGCCTCGATGACCTCCCGCACCGTCGCGCCGACCTGCGCGGGCAGCATGCCGCCGTTGGTGTCGCACAGGACGACGACGGCGGCGCCCGCCTCGTACGCGGTGCGGACGACTTCCAGGGCGTAGTCCGGGTTGGCCCGGTGGCCGTCGAAGAAGTGCTCGCAGTCGACGAAGACGCGGCGGCCGTGCCCGCACAGGTGCGCGACCGTGTCGCGCACCATGGCGAGGTTCTCGTCGAGGGTGGTGCGCAGGGCCAGTTCGACGTGCCGGTCGTGGGACTTGGCGACCAGGGTGATCACCGGGGCGCCGGAGTCGAGCAGCGCGGCGACCTGCGGGTCGTCCTCGGCCCGCACGCCCGGCTTGCGCGTGGCGCCGAACGCGACGAGCTGCGCGTGGCGGAAGTCGATCTCCTCGCGGGCGCGCTGGAAGAACTCGGTGTCCCGGGGGTTGGCGCCCGGCCAGCCGCCCTCGATGAAGCCGACGCCGAAGTCGTCCAGGTGCCGGGCGATGGTCAGCTTGTCCGCGACGGTGAGGTTGATGCCCTCGCGCTGCGCTCCGTCGCGCAGCGTGGTGTCGAAGACGTGGAAGCGGTCGTCGACGCGGGTGCGTTCGTCGGGGCCGTCGGTTGCGTCCGTCATGCTGCTCTGACTCCTGTGAGGATGTCGGTCTACCGGAATTACCCGTTCCACCGTCCCCGGCCTCCCCCGCCCTGCGCTCCCCGGCGCGGGTGGGCCGGAAAACGCAAAAACCTCTCGCGGGTGCGAGAGGTCTGCGCGCGGGTCTGGGACGACGGTGTCCGCTCCGTACGGGTGGTACGGGAGCGGTCACTGCGGACCGGCGCGCCTGCTGCCAATAATCATGGCGAACGGGAGCATAGGTGCATCTTGGCACACGCCGGTTCCGCCGTGCGGGCGGGTCTCAGGATGCGGGCACCTTGCCCGCCTCCGCCGGAGCGCCCTCGGGTGCGCCGCCGACCCGCTTGAGGTCGATGTCCCGCGTCTCGCGCATCGTCAGGTAGACGACCAGCGACACCGCGGCGCAGCCGGCCACGTACCAGTAGAAGCCCGACTCGATGCCGCCGTTCTTGAACCACAGGGCCACGTACTCGGCCGTGCCGCCGAAGAGCGCGTTGGCGACGGCGTACGGCAGGGCGACGCCCAGCGACCGGATGCCCGTCGGGAAGAGCTCGGCCTTCACGCACGCGTTGATGGAGGTGTAGCCGGTGACGACGACCAGGGCGAGCAGGGACAGGCCGAGGGCCGGCCAGAACGAGCCCGCGTGCTTGAGCATGGTCATGATCGGCACGGTGAGGAAGGTGGAGCCCACCGCGAAGGTGATCAGCAGGGGGCGGCGGCCGATGCGGTCCGAGAGGGCGCCCGCCAGCGGCTGCAGGCAGGCGAAGACCAGCAGGGCGCAGAAGCTGACCAGGGTCGCGGTCTGCTTGGGCAGGCCCGCGCTGTTGGAGAGGTACTTCGTCAGGTAGGTGGTGTACGTGTAGTACGCGACGGTGCCGCCCATGGTGAGGGCGACGACGAGGAAGGCCTCGCGCTTGTGCCGCATGAGGGCCCGGATGGTGCCCCGCTCGGCGGCGGCCCCGGCGCTCTCCCCCGCGCCCTCCTCCGTGGCCTCCGTGTACGCCTCGGTCTCCAGCATGTTGCGGCGCAGGTAGAAGATGACGGCCGCGCCGAGGGCGCCCACGACGAACGGGATGCGCCAGCCCCAGCTGTGCAGCTCGCCGCTGGAGAGGGTGTGCTGCAGCACGATCTGCAGCCCCAGGCCGAGGATCTGGCCCGCCGTCATCGACACGTACTGGAAGCTGGAGGCGAAGCCGCGGCGGTCCGGCGCGGACGCCTCCGTGAGGTACGTGGCGCTGGCCGCGTACTCGCCGCCGACCGACAGGCCCTGCAGCAGCCGGGCGACGAGGAGGACGGCGACGCCGCCGTAGCCGGCGACCGCGTAGGTCGGCGCGACGGCGATGAGCACGGCCGAGGCGGACATCAGGGAGACGGTCAGCGTGAGGGCCGCCTTGCGGCCCTTCCGGTCGCCGACCCGGCCGAGCAGCCAGCCGCCCACGGGGCGCATGAAGAAGCCGACGGCGAAGATGCCGGCAGTGTTCATCAGCTTCGCGGTGTCATTGCCCGCGGGGAAGAAGGAGCCCGCGAAGTACGTCGCGAACGACGCGTAGACGAACCAGTCGAACCACTCGACCATGTTGCCGGCCGAGCCGACCCAGATCTTCTTCCAGTGCTGTCCCATGGTGGATCACGGTGGCGGAACGGCACGGGTCGGACAAGGGTACGGCCGGCAACGATCACGAGTACTTGCGTGCGTTGCGTTCACGGGCGCGACGCGCGCGGGCACCCTGCCCGGACGCACGTACGTGCCCCGCCCCGGACGCACGTACGCGACCGGCCCCGTACACACGTATGCCCGCATCCGTGGACGCGGGCATACGGACGTACGTACATCAGCGCGGGCCTCAGCCCAGGGGGTGCATCCAGCCGTGGGTGTCCTCGGCGGCGCCGGTCTGGATGTCGAGGAGCGCCTTGCGGAGCTTCATGGTGACCTCGCCCGGCTGCCCGTCGGCGACCGTCCAGCCGTCGCGCGCGGACTTCACGGTGCCGACCGGGGTGATGACGGCGGCGGTGCCGCAGGCGAAGACCTCGGTGAGGGTGCCGTCGGCGCAGCCGTTCTTCCAGTCGTCCACGGAGATGCGGCCCTCGGCGACCTCGTAGCCGAGGTCGGCGGCGATCGTCATCAGCGAGGCGCGGGTGATGCCGGGGAGGAGCGAGCCGGTGAGCTCCGGGGTGATGACCTTGTTCCCGTACACGAAGTACAGGTTCATGCCGCCCATTTCCTCGATCCAGCGGCGCTCGATGGCGTCCAGCCAGACGACCTGGTCGCAGCCGTGCTCCATGGCCTGGGCCTGGGCGACGAGGGAGGCGGCATAGTTGCCGCCGGCCTTGGCGGCGCCGGTGCCGCCGGGGCACGCGCGCACGTACTCCTCGCTCAGCCAGACCGAGACCGGCTTCACGCCGCCGGGGAAGTAGGCGCCGGCGGGCGAGGCGATCACCACGAACATGTACTCGTTGGCCGGACGGACGCCGAGGCCGACCTCGGTCGCGAACATGAACGGGCGCAGGTAGAGCGAGGCCTCGCCGGAGCCGGGCACCCACGCCTTGTCCTGCTTGACCAGCGCGTCGCACGCCTCGATGAAGGTCTCGACGGGCAGTTCGGGCATGGCGAGCCGGCGCGCGGACGCCTGCAGGCGCTTGGCGTTCTCCTCGGGCCGGAAGATGGCGACGGAGCCGTCGGGCTGGCGGTACGCCTTGGCGCCCTCGAAGATCGTCTGCGCGTAGTGCAGCGTCATGTTCGCCGGGTCGATCGACAGCGGCGCGTACGGAACGAGCTGGCCGTCGTGCCAGCCCCGGCCTTCCGTCCACTTGATCGTCACCATGTGGTCGGTGAAGTGGCGGCCGAAGCCGGGGTTGGCCAGGATCTGCTCCCGCTCCGCGTCCGACAGCGGGTGCGAAGAGGGCTTGAGCTCGATCGTGGGCGTCGTCATGAGTGCGTGTCCTTCACCGTTGTGTGTGGCGGACCGCGAGCTCGCCCCGTCCCTGACGGTGTCAGAGCATCCGAGCTTCCCCTCATGCCGCGGCCCCACGTTCGATTATCGCTCGTGGGGCCGTGGACGGAAAACGTGCGCGCGGCCCTGGATCGATGGTCGCATCCGGCCGCGCGCTGAGTCAGCGGCCGGGAGCTAGCCGGTTACTCGCAGGGCGAGTGCGTCGCCGGTCTCGTCCGTCGTGCGGGGCGCCGCCCCGTCCCGGGCCGCCAGGTCCTCGGCGACGGCCGTCTCGATGCGGGCGGCCTCCGCCTCGTGGCCGAGGTGGCGCAGGAGCATGGCCACGGAGAGCACCGTGGCGGTGGGGTCGGCCTTGCCCGTGCCCGCGATGTCGGGCGCGGAGCCGTGGACCGGCTCGAACATCGACGGGAACGCCCCGTCGGGGTTGATGTTGCCCGAGGCGGCCAGGCCGATGCCGCCGGTGACGGCCGCGGCGAGGTCCGTGAGGATGTCACCGAAGAGGTTGTCGGTGACGATCACGTCGAACCGCTCGGGCTGCGTGACCATGAAGATGGTCGCCGCGTCCACGTGCAGGTAGTCCGTGGTGACCTCGGGGTACTCCCGGCCCACCCGGTCGAAGGTGCTCTTCCACAGCTGTCCGGCGTAGACGAGGACGTTGTTCTTGTGGACGAGCGTCAGCTTCTTGCGGGGACGCGCCTGGGCCCGCTCGTAGGCGTCGCGCACCACGCGCTCCACGCCGAGGGCGGTGTTGACGCTGACCTCGGTGGCGACCTCGTGCGGGGTGCCGGTGCGCAGGGAGCCGCCGTTGCCGGTGTAGGGGCCTTCGGTGCCCTCCCGGACGACGACGAAGTCGATGTCGGGGCGCCCGGCGAGCGGGGTGGCCGTGTTCGGGAAGAGCTTCGAGGGCCGCAGGTTCACATAGTGGTCGAAGGCGAACCGCAGCTTGAGCAGCAGACCGCGCTCCAGCACGCCGGCGGGCACGGAGGGGTCGCCGATCGCCCCGAGCAGGATCGCGTCGTGGTGCTTGAGGGACGCGAGCTCGGCGTCGGGGAGGATCTCGCCGGTCGCGTGGTACCGCCGGGCGCCGAGGTCGTACTCCTCGGTCTCCAGCTTCACGTCCGACGGGAGGACCGCCGAGAGCACCTTGAGGCCCTGGGCCACGACTTCCCGGCCGATGCCGTCACCGGGGATCACTGCGAGGCGAATGCTGCGAGACATACCGGGACCGTACTCTCCCGTCCCGTTGGATGACACACCTTGTCCACGATACGGACAGATGACGAAGCTGCCGGGTCACGTTCACCCAAAGTCCGCAACGGGGTTGCCGGTTCCTGGCACGTTGGTCGCCATGGACACACCACGTGTAGGCATCCCCGAGCAGCTCGCGGACCGCATGACGATGGCGGAGCAGCACGAGTACCTGCGGGCCCGGTTCGCCCGGCCGCTCACCCGGCGCGGCATGCTGCGCGCCGGGGCGGTGACGGCCGGGGCCGCCGCCGGCACGGGCCTCCTGGCCGGGCCCGCGCGCGCCTACCCCGGCCCGGCGCCCTCACCAGGGCCCTCGCCCGCGTCATCCCCGGAGCTGCTCGTCTCCTCCGCCGCCGCGGCGGTCGACGGCAAGCACGTGGCCCCGTTCGGGCGGCACCTGGCCTTCGGCGCCGACCCGCGGACGCAGATGCGGATCTCCTGGCAGGTGCCGTTCGCGGTGAGACGGCCGTACGTCCGGGTGGGCCTCGCGCCGTGGGACCTCGGCCTCAAGCTGGAGGCGGAAGTGCGCACCCTGCACACGCCGCCGCTGTCGAAGAAGCTCCCCGCCGTCGACCAGGTGTACCTGCACGCCGCGCTCGACAACCTGCGCCCCGGGCGGACGTACTACTACGGCGTGGGGCACGACGGTTACGACCCGGCCGACCCGCGCCACTTCTCCGGCATCGGCACCTTCCGCACCGCGCCCGAGCGCCCGGAGAAGGGCGGCAAGGCCGAGAAGTTCACGTTCACCGCCTTCGGCGACCAGGGCGTCAGCTACCAGGCCCTCGCCAACGACCAGCTGATCCTGGGCCAGAACCCGGCGTTCCACCTGCACGCGGGCGACATCTGCTACGCCGACGACAGCGGCGCGGGCAAGCCCACCGACGTCTACGACGCGCGCGTGTGGGACCAGTTCCTCGCCCAGACCGAGTCCGTGGCGGCGTCCGTGCCGTGGATGGTCACCACCGGCAACCACGACATGGAGGCCTGGTACTCCCCCAACGGCTACGGCGGCCAGAGCGCCCGCTGGGCCCTCCCCGGCAACGGCTTCGACCCCGCGCGCGCCCCGGGCGTCTACTCCTTCGTCTACGGCAACACCGGCGTCGTCGCCCTGGACGCCAACGACATCTCGTACGAGATCACCGCCAACACCGGCTACAGCGGGGGCGCGCAGACCGCGTGGCTCGACCGACGGCTCGGCGAGCTGCGCCGCACGCGCGGGCTCGACTTCATCGTCGTCTTCTTCCACCACTGCGCGTTCTCCACGACGAAGGCGCACGCATCGGACGGCGCGGTGCGGGAGGCGTGGCTGCCGCTCTTCGAGAAGCACGGCGTGGATCTCGTCATCAACGGCCACAACCACATCTACGAGCGCACCGACGCGCTCCGCGGCACGCGCGTGGGGCGGAAGGTCCCCATCGGCGGCACCGCCGACTCCACGCGCGACGGCATCGTCTACGTGACCGCCGGCGGGGCGGGGAAGTCGCTCTACGACTTCCCCGCCCCGGACAGCTACGAGGGCCATGTGAAGGACCTGGAGAGCGTGGACAGCTACTTCTGGGAGAAGGGGCGCGTGAAGCACCCGGAGCAGGTGGAGTGGTCACGGGTGCGCTACACCGGCTTCTCGTTCCTCGCGGTGGAGTCCGAGCCGGCCGCACGGGGCGGGCGCCCGCGGCTGCGGGTGACCGCTCTGGCGGAGAACGGCGCGCGCGTCGACCACTTCGACGTCGTCCGCCCCGCGCGGCGGGACTGAGGGCGGGACTCGGGACTCGCCCGGTCGCTCAGTGACCGGTGACGCCGCCGTTGTCCCGGCGGTCCAGGGCCCGCTGGAGCGCGGCGGCGGCGTTCATCCGGTCGGTCTGGCGGTCGGTGCGGTCGGCCGTACGGGGGGTGCGGCGGGTCCTGCGGACGGCGGTGTCGGCCATGGGAGGTCACTTCTCCTCTGCTGCCTGCGGGAAAGATGCGGAAGGGAGTGCTGAACGAACAGCGGGAGGGCGGGAGGAGCGCCGGGGAAGGGCGGGGGCCGCGGTGCCGCAGGGATCGCCTGCGCTCGCGCACGGGGCCGCAACCGCTTGTCGCTCGATGGAGCGCGCGCTCGGCTTCTTCCACGCTAGGACAGCTGTACCGCGCTGTCTGCAGGATTACTCGGGCTTCCTACTATCTGAGACGGCGGGGCGGCCCGGCAACGGCACCCCGGAAACGGCTCCGCCCCCGCCCGGCTGGGGAGCCGGACGGGGGCGGAGGTCAGCTACGGGGCCGGATCAGCCCATGTGCGGGTAGCGGTAGTCGGTCGGCGCGACCAGGGTCTCCTTGATGGAGCGGGTCGAGATCCACCGCATCAGGTTGGAGGCCGCACCGGCCTTGTCGTTCGTGCCGGAGGCGCGGCCGCCGCCGAACGGCTGCTGGCCGACCACGGCACCGGTCGACTTGTCGTTGATGTAGAAGTTGCCGGCGGCGAAGCGCAGCTTGGCCATGGCGTCGGCGGCCGCGGCGCGGTCGTTCGCGATGACGGCGCCGGTCAGGGCGTACGCCGAGACGGACTCCATCTGCTCCAGCATCGCGTCGAAGTCGGCGTCCTCGTAGACGTGGACGGCGAGGATCGGGCCGAAGTACTCGGTCGTGAAGACCTCGTTCTCCGGGTCGGTGCACTCGATGACGGTCGGGCGGACGAAGTAGCCCACCGAGTCGTCGTACGTGCCGCCGGCGACGATCGTGCAGCTCGGGTCGGCCTTGGCGCGGTCGATCGCGGCCTTGTTCTTGGCGAACGCGCGGTCGTCGATGACGGCGCCGATGAAGTGCGACAGGTCGGTGACGTCACCCATGGTGATGCCGTCGACCTCGGCCGCGAACTCCTCCTTGAAGCCGTCCTCCCAGATGGAGCGCGGGATGTAGGCGCGGGAGGAGGCGGAGCACTTCTGGCCCTGGAACTCGAAGGAGCCGCGGGTCAGGGCGGTCTTCAGGACCGCGCGGTCGGCGCTCGGGTGGGCGACGACGAAGTCCTTGCCGCCGGTCTCGCCGACCAGGCGCGGGTAGGAGCGGTACTTCTCGATGTTGTTGCCGACCGTCTTCCACAGGTACTGGAAGGTCTTGGTCGAGCCGGTGAAGTGGATGCCGGCCAGCTCGGGGTGGTTCAGGGCCACCTCGGAGACGGCGATGCCGTCGCCGGTCACCAGGTTGATGACGCCCTTGGGCAGACCGGCCTCCTCCAGGAGCTGCATGAGCAGCACGGCGGCGTGGGTCTGGGTGGGGGACGGCTTCCAGACGACCACGTTGCCCATGAGGGCGGGGGCGGTCGGCAGGTTGCCGGCGATGGCGGTGAAGTTGAACGGCGTGATCGCGTAGACGAAGCCCTCGAGCGGGCGGTGGTCGCTGCGGTTCCACACGCCGGCGGAGTTGGCGACCGGCTGCTCGGCGAGGATCTGGCGCGCGAAGTGCACGTTGAAGCGCCAGAAGTCGACGAGCTCGCAGGGGGTGTCGATCTCGGCCTGCTGGGCGGTCTTGGACTGGCCGAGCATGGTGGAGGCGGCCAGCGTCTCGCGCCAGGGGCCGGCGAGCAGCTCGGCGGCGCGCAGGATGATCGCGGCGCGGTCGTCGAAGGACATCGCGCGCCAGGCCGGGGCGGCGGCGAGGGCGGCGTCGATCGCGTCCTGGGCGTCCTGCGTGGTGGCGTTGTTGAAGGTGCCGAGGACGGCGGCGTGGTTGTGCGGCTGGACGACCTTGAACGGCTCGCCGCCGCCCATGCGCTTCTCGCCGCCGATGGTCATGGGCAGGTCGATCGGGTTCGCCGCCAGCTCCTTGAGCTTGGCCTCCAGGCGGGCGCGCTCGGCGCTGCCGGGGGCGTAGCCGTGGACCGGCTCGTTGACCGGGGCGGGGACCTGGGTCACAGCGTCCATGGGTTCCGTGTCTCCTTCGGGGCTCTGCGGGGGGTGTGGGGGCGGCTCAGCCCTTGGTGAGGATGGAGCGGGCGAAGAACAGCAGGTTGGCGGGCTTCTCGGCGAGGCGCCGCATGAAGTAGCCGTACCAGTCGGTGCCGTACGCGGTGTACACGCGCATCCGGTGGCCCTCGGCGGCCAGGCGGACGTGCTCCTCGCTGCGGATGCCGTACAGCATCTGGAACTCGTACTCGTCCAGCTTGCGGCCGGCCTGCCGGGCGAGCTCCTGTGTGATGGCGATCAGACGCGGGTCGTGCGAGCCGATCATCGGGTAGCCCTCGCCCGCCATGAGGATCCTGACGATCCGGACGAACGCCTTGTCGATCTCTGCCTTGTCCTGGTATGCGACGGAGGCGGGCTCCTTGTACGCACCCTTCACGATACGCACACGGCTGCCGGCGGCGGCCAGGCGGCGGGCGTCGTCCTCGGTGCGGAAGAGGTACGCCTGGATGACGCAGCCGGTCTGCGGGAAGTCCTTCCGCAGCTCCTCGTGGATGGCGAACATCGAGTCGAGGGTCGTGTGGTCCTCCGCGTCCAGCGTAACCGTGGTGCCGATGGCGGCGGCGGCCTCGACGACGGGGCGGACGTTGGCGAGGGCGAGCTCGTGGCCGCCCTCCAGCGCCTGGCCGAACATGGAGAGCTTGACGGACATCTCGGCGCGCTCGCCCAGGCCGAGCTCCTTCAGGCGGCCGATGAGCTCCAGGTAGGCGTCGCGGGCGGCGTGGGACTGCTCGACGGTGGTGATGTCCTCGCCCACCACGTCGAGGGTGACCTCCAGCCCCTTGGCGGCGGCGTCCTTCACGATCGGAATGACCTGGTCGACGGTCTCCCCCGCGATGAAGCGGTCGACGACCTGCTTGGTGCCCGGGGCTGCCGACACGAAACGGCGCATTTTGTCGCTGCGCGAGGCAGCGAGGATCACGGGACCCAGCACGGGGCACCTCCACGATGACGGCCGTCCCACGCGGGGAAACGGCATAAGTGACTCATCGTGAAAACTAGAGATCACCTCGATCGTGAGCCATCGACAGCTGTCACGCATCCGTGGCCCGGATCTCAGACACATGTATGACAATGGTGACCTGCACATAGAACCTTGGGTTGATTCCAGGACAATTTGCGAACCCAAAGCCGCGGCCGGCGGTGGGCCGGCCGGGGCCGCACGTACGGGGGAAGGAGCGTGGCGGGGCCATGCGCGGTGACTATCAGCACCTCGTCGACGAGATATCGGCGGCGCTCGGCGCCCCGGCGACGCTGGAGGACCGGGACTTCGTCCTGATCGCGTTCGGCGCGCACGGCGGCGACGACGACCTCGACGCGGTCATGGACCCGGTGCGGACCCGCTCGATCCTGCAGCGCCGGTCCACGGCGGCCGTCCGGGCGTGGTTCGAGGCGTTCGGCATCGCGCGGGCGCAGTCGCCGCTGCGGATCCCGCCGGACCCGGCGGCGGGGGTGTTCAAGGGGCGCATCTGCCTGCCGGTGCGCCACCGCGGCGTGGTGCACGGCTACGTGTGGCTGCTGGACGACGAGCAGCTGGCGGGCCTGGACCTGAGCGTCCCGTACGCGGATCCGCGGCTGGCCCAGGCCATGGAGACGGCGGCCCGGATCGGTGAGCTGCTGGCCGCCGAGGCGCGGGCCGGCGTGGAGCTGGGCGAGCTGCTGCGGGAGGTCCTCGCGGGGCGGCCCGCGGGGCGCGACGCCGCGGCGGCCGACAGCATCCGCCGGGTCAGGACCTGGTCGGCGAGCCCGTACGCGACGGCCTCGTGCGCGGTGAAGATCTTGTCGCGGTCCGTGTCCGCGCGGAGGGACGCGACGTCGCGGCCGGTGT
>NZ_PXWG01000090.1 GCF_003011965.1 Streptosporangium nondiastaticum | reverse complement strand
GAGGTCGCCGCCGCGCGGGACTTCGTCACCACCCACCGGGGCGCCGTCGGGTGCCGGGCCCGCACCCGCCTCGCCGAGGCCGAGCGGCACCTGGGCCTCGCGCGCGGCGCCCGGGACCTGCGCACCATGCGCTCCGAGACCGGCCACGCCGACTCCCTGGCCCGCCAGGCCCGCGCCCTCGCCGAACACGACGTGGGCACGTACGGCACCCGCTACGACCCGGGCACCCCGCCCCCCACCCGCGCCCTGGGCGGCGCGCTCCTCGGCGGCATCATCCTGGCCGGCCTCCTCCCGGCGAGGTTCGGCGGCGGCGCGACCCGCGGCCGCCTGGCCGCGGGCTGAACACGTACGGCTCCCCGTACGGGGCCGTTCCGCCGGACCCTCGCCGCGGGGGGTTGCGCGCCGCGTCGGCGGGAGCTTTCGGTGGCCGCCGGCCCTGTTTCTCCGCCGGGGCGGGCACTCTCTTCGGCGTGCGCCGGCCCCTCTTCTCCGCCGCTGCGGCGATCGGCCACCGTGGCGGAATCCGGCGGTGCCCGGCCGCGGGAGGCCGTCCCGCGCCGCCGGGTTCCCCGGTGGGGGTTTCTCGCCGCGGCGGCGGGCGCTTTGTGGAGGGGCACCAACCCCTCTTCTCCGCCGCTGCGGCGATCGGCCACCGTGGCGGAATCCGGCGGTGCCCGTCCCGCAGGAGGTCGTCCGGCGCCGCCGGGCTCTCCGGTGGGGGTTCCTCGCCGTCGCGGCGGGAGCTTTTTGGCGGGCGCCGGCTCCGTTCCTCGGCGGCGGGCACTCTCTTCGGCGGGCGCCGGCCCCCCCTTCTCCGCCGCCGCGGCGCTCGGCCCCCGTGGTGGAACCCGGCGGTGCCCGGCCGCGGAAGGCCGTCCCGCGCCGCCGGGCTCCCCGTCAGGGGTGCTCGCCGCCACCGCGGCGATCGGCCCTGCCACGGCAGGATCTTCCCCCGCCCCGAAGGGCAAAAGACCAGGTCAGCGCCCCCGCCCCAGGCCTGCGGCAGCCGAACGCGGCGCGGGCCCGTACCATGGAAGTGGCCGCGGCGTGTTCTGCCCGGCGGGCGCGCGTGCCGGACCGTACGCGCCGCCATCCACGATTCCGGGAGAAGCGCCGCAAGTATGCCCACCCGCCACGACATTCGTAACGTCGCCATCGTCGCCCACGTCGACCACGGCAAGACGACCATCGTCGACGCCATGCTCAAGCAGGCCGGCGCCTTCGCCGCGCACCAGCTCGACTCCGTCGACGACCGCGTCATGGACTCGAACGACCTGGAGCGTGAGAAGGGCATCACGATCCTCGCCAAGAACACGGCGGTGAAGTACCACCCCAAGGACGGCGGCGAGCCGATCACGATCAACATCATCGACACCCCCGGCCACGCCGACTTCGGTGGCGAGGTCGAGCGCGGTCTGTCGATGGTGGACGCGGTCGTGCTGCTGGTGGACGCCTCCGAGGGCCCGCTGCCGCAGACCCGCTTCGTGCTCCGCAAGGCGCTCCAGCAGCGGAAGCCGGTCATCCTCTGCATCAACAAGACGGACCGCCCGGACTCCCGCATCGACGAGGTCGTCAACGAGACGTACGACCTGTTCCTCGACCTGGACGCCGACGAGGACCAGATCGAGTTCCCGATCGTCTACGCCTGCGGCCGTGACGGCATCGCGTCGCTGACCAAGCCGGAGGACGGCACCGTCCCCGCGGACAGCACCAACCTGGAGCCGTTCTTCTCCACGATCCTGGAGCACGTCCCGGCCCCGTCGTTCGAGGAGGACGCGCCGCTCCAGGCCCACGTCACCAACCTCGACGCCGACAACTTCCTCGGCCGCATCGCGCTGCTCCGCGTCGAGCAGGGCGAGCTGCGCAAGGGCCAGACCGTCGCGTGGATCAAGCGTGACGGCACGATCTCCAACGTCCGCATCACCGAGCTGATGATGACCGAGGCGCTCACCCGCAAGCCCGCCGAGGTCGCCGGCCCCGGTGACATCTGCGCGGTCGCCGGTATCCCCGACATCATGATCGGCGAGACCCTGGCCGACCCGGAGAACCCGGTCGCGCTGCCCCTGATCACGGTCGACGAGCCGGCGATCTCGATGACCATCGGCACCAACACCTCGCCGCTGGTCGGCCGCGGCGGCACGGGCAAGGGCGCGGACGCCAAGTCCGCGGTCAAGGACCGCAAGGTCACCGCCCGCCAGGTCAAGGACCGTCTGGACCGCGAGCTGGTCGGTAACGTCTCGCTCCGCGTCCTGGACACCGAGCGCCCCGACGCCTGGGAGGTCCAGGGCCGTGGCGAGCTGGCGCTGGCCATCCTGGTCGAGCAGATGCGCCGCGAGGGCTTCGAGATGACCATCGGCAAGCCGCAGGTCGTCACGAAGGAGGTCGACGGCAAGGTCCACGAGCCGGTCGAGCGCCTCACGGTCGACGTGCCCGAGGAGCACATGGGCGCGGTCACGCAGCTCATGGGCACCCGCAAGGGCCGCATGGACAACATGTCGAACCACGGCTCCGGCTGGGTCCGCATGGAGTTCGTCGTCCCGTCCCGCGGTCTGATCGGCTTCCGCACGGAGTTCCTGACGAACACCCGCGGCACCGGCATCGCCCACTCGATCCACGAGGGCCACGAGCCGTGGTTCGGCGAGCTGAAGACCCGTAACAACGGCTCCCTGGTCGCCGACCGCGCCGGTGCCGTCACCGCCTTCGCGATGACGAACCTGCAGGAGCGCGGCGTGCTCTTCACGGACCCGGGCACCGAGGTGTACGAGGGCATGATCGTCGGCGAGAACTCGCGCGCCGACGACATGGACGTGAACATCACCAAGGAGAAGAAGCTCACCAACATGCGCTCCTCCTCCGCCGACTCCTTCGAGGCGATCGTCCCGCCGCGCAAGCTGTCGCTGGAGCAGTCCCTGGAGTTCTGCCGCGACGACGAGTGCGTCGAGGTCACCCCGGAGGCGGTCCGCATCCGCAAGGTCGTCCTGGACCAGAAGGAGCGCGGCCGCACGGCTTCCCGTGCGAAGCGCTAAGGGCTGACCGCCCGTAAGCCCGAAGAATCCGAGAGGCCCGGTTCCGCCGCAGTTTCCCTGCGGCGGAACCGGGCCTCCGGCGTTTCCAGGTGACCCGGAATCAGTCAGTCCGTATTGATGCACGCCTGCAAAGGTTGTCCGAATAGCGGCCGGTGAACGCCGGAAGTTGTGTTAACAGTCCGTTTCGCGCCTGTCTGTCTGTGCTGGCTTTGTCCGGTTTTCGAACCTCTGGGGGTGCTCGATGTGACCAAAGCGAGACCCTTTAAGTGTGGTTTACAAGGCGGACGTACTTAATAGTTGGGTTCATTGAGCTCGGGTCAATGGGTCACGCGCTGTGGGGAGCGCCGACTCACGAGCACACTCGAGGTGCCGGTTCCGTCTCCGCTGTCAGGGGTGTCAGCGTGGGGCCGGCGCCTCTCGCATAGTGAAAAGTGGACTCTTGAGGAGGCATACCCATGCGCGGTGCCAAGAGCGCCAAGTGGGTCGTGGGCGCGATAGTCGTGGCGATGGCCGCGACCGCCTGTGGCGGCGGCAGCAACGACAGCGGTAAGGGGGGCGGCGCGACCTTCCGGCTCGGCATCACCGAGCCGAAGTCGATCGACCCCGTCAACGCCCAGGAGTCCGAGGGCACGCTGGTGGCCCGTCAGCTCTTCGTGGGTCTCTACGACGTGAACGTCGACGGCACCCTCAAGGCCAAGCTGGCGGAGTCCGCGAAGCCGAACGACGCCGGTGACGAGTGGACCTTCCAGATCAAGAAGGACACCAAGTTCACCAACGGCGAGCCCGTGAACGCCGAGTCGTTCATCCGCGGCTGGACCCGCGTCGCCACCAAGGCGTCCGCCTCCGACGTGGCGTACCACATGAGCGGCATCGCCGGTTACAAGGAGCTCAACGGCGGTTCGAGCGACAAGTTCTCCGGCCTGTCCGCCGAGGGTGACTACACCCTCAAGGTCAAGCTCTCCGCCCCGGACTTCGAGTTCGACAAGAAGACCGCCCACCCGGCCTTCAGCCCGATGCCGAAGGTCGCCGGCGCCGGCGACAACAAGTCGTTCAACGACGCCCCCATCGGCAACGGCCCCTTCAAGATGTCGGGTTCGTGGGAGCACAACAAGAAGATCTCCCTCGTCCGCAACGACGACTACGGTCTGGACAAGGCCAAGCTGGACAAGGTCGAGCTGGCGATCCTCAACCCGGCCAACGGCGTGACCCTGGAGTACAAGGGCTTCGAGTCGGGCCAGTTCGACTTCGCCCGCATGCCGGTCCCGCAGATGCCGGGCGCCAAGGCCAAGTACGAGCCCCAGAACGAGTGGATCAAGGCCGACGTCAGCGGCATCAACTACATCTCGCCGTTCAACGAGACCAGCCCGATGAACTCGGCCGACGCCCGTAAGGCCATCTCCTACGCGATCGACCGCGCGGAGATCGCCAAGGGTGTCTTCCAGGGTCTGCAGGAGCCCGCCACCGCCCTGCTGCCGCCGTCGTTCAAGGAGGTCTACAAGGCCGACGTGTGCTCCTCCTGCGTCAAGCAGGACAAGGCCAAGGCCAAGGAGTACGCGGAGAAGGCCGGCCTCAAGCCGGGCGACACCCTCGACTTCGGCTACAACACCGGTGCCGGGCACGAGGAGTGGGTGCAGGCCGTCGCCAAGCAGGTCGAGGACGTGCTCGGTCTGAAGGTCAAGCTGAACGGCCTGCCGTTCAAGGAGGCCCTGGAGAAGCAGCAGGAGAAGGGCGCCAAGGGCATCTGGCGTCAGGCGTGGACGGCCGACTACCCGACCGCCGACAACTTCTTCTCGCCCCTGCTCTCCACCGGCGGCATCAACCCGGACGCCAACGGCAAGGCGCTGGGCGACAACCGCGGCCGCTACAGCAACCCGAAGTTCGACGAGCTGCTGGTGAAGGCGCGTCAGACCAAGGACGCCGCCGAGCGCGCCAAGATCTACAACGAGGCCGAGAAGCTCGCGATCGACGAGGACCAGGCCGTCATCCCGACCTGGAAGCGCACCCAGTACCGCCTGGCGAACACCAAGAAGTTCACCGACATCAAGCTGGACTTCTTCGAGGACCCGAACCTCGCCGAGATCGGCGTCAAGTAACCGTCACCCTCCAGCCAGTCCCGTGAAGACCGTGGAGCCCCGAGCGAGAGCTTGAGGCTCCGCGGCCTTCGCCTGCAGCACGTCCCGGCCCGTGCGGCCGGGACGTGCGCGGCCGCCTCCCCACCTTCCCCGTAGCGGAGGCGACGGCGAACGCCCCACGGCGGCAGTAAGTCAAGGAGACATCGTGGGCAAATATGTGATCCGGCGGATCGGGCAGATGGTGGTCGTCCTCTTCGGCGCGACGCTCATCCTCTTCGCCTGTCTGTTCGTCCTCCCCGGAGACCCGGTCGGCTCGCTCGGCGGCGACAAGGCGCGTGACCCCGCCGTCGTCGAGCAGCTGCGCGAGCGCTACGGCCTGGACAAGCCCCTTGCCGTGCAGTACGGCAACTACGTGACCAATCTGGTCAAGGGCGACCTCGGCGAGGACTACACCCAGCGGCGCCAGGTGACGGAGGTGCTCGGCCCCAAGCTGGGCAACACCGCCAAGCTGGCCGTGGCGGCGATCATCATCGACGTGGTGATCGGCGTCCTCGCGGGCCTGGTGGCGGCCTTGTTCAGATACTCGTTCTGGGACGTCCTGGTCACCTTGCTCACGACCTTCGCCATCGGCTTCCCCAGCTTCGTCATCGGCATGGTGCTGCAGAGCACCTTCTCGGTGAACCTCGGCTGGTTCCCGCTGATCTCCGACGGGTCGTTCAACTCGATGATCATGCCCGCGTTCACGCTGGCCATCATCGACGCGGCCCTCGTCGCCCGCCTGATGCGCGGCACGATGCTGGAGGTGCTGCGCGCGGACTACGTCAAGACGGCCATCGCCAAGGGCCTTCCGCGCCGCACGGTGCTCCTCAAGCACGTCATGCGGAACTCGATCATCCCCGTGGTCACCTACATCGGCATCTCCTTCGGCGGCCTGCTCGGCGGCGCCCTCATCACCGAGGCGATCTTCAACTGGGACGGCATGGGCTACGCGCTGGTCACCGCGATCCAGCAGGGCAACAACCCGATCATCGTCGGCGTGGTCACGTACGGCGTCGCCGTCTTCGTCGTGCTCAACCTGCTGGTCGATCTGCTCTACGCGGTGCTCGACCCGCGGATCCGCCTCAGCTGACCGCCAGGTCACACCCGTTCTAGGAGTCACCCATGACTGAGCTCACAGAGAGCGCCCAGGGGCCGGACGCCGCGACCGCACCGACCGCCGCCGCGAACAACACCGCCGAGCCCGCACCGGCCCGCATCACCCAGTGGGGCGAGATCCGCCACCGCTACATGGCCAACAAGCTCGCCGTGGTCGGCCTCGTGCTGGTCGGCCTGCTCTTCATCGTCGCCGCCGCGGCGCCCCTGATCGCGACCCACGACCCGTACGCGCAGAACCTCGGCAACACGCTGGCCGACCCCAGCGGCGAGCACTGGTTCGGCACCGACGCCCTGGGCCGCGACCAGTTCTCCCGCATCATCTACGGCAGCCGCATCGCCGTCATCGTCGGTCTGGCCTCGATCTTCCTGGCCTGCCTGATCGGCTGCATCCTCGGCGCCCTGTCCGGCTACTTCGGCAAGGCCGTCGACAGCGTCATCATGCGCATCGCCGACATCTTCTTCGCGTTCCCGCTGCTCATCGGCGCGATCGTGATCATCCTGGTGATGGGCCGCGGCGTGCTGCCCGTCATCGTCTCGCTGGCCGTCTTCAGCTGGGCCACGGTCGCCCGTCTGCTGCGCTCCAGCATCCTGTCCGTCCGCGAGATGGACTACGTGACCGCCGCGAAGGCGCTGGGCGCGAGCACCACCCGCATCATCACGCGGCACATCATGCCCAACTCCATCGCGGCCGTGATGTCGTACGTGTCCTTCAGCGTCGGTACCGCCGTCGTGGCCGAGGCCTCGCTGTCCTTCCTCGGCATCGGCGTGAGCCCCGAGGTGCCCGAGTGGGGCAACATGATCTCCTCCGCCAAGGACTTCCTCGGCGTCAAGGACTTCCTGTGGGTCTACCCCAGCTCCGCGATCGTGCTGACGGTGCTCGGATTTGTCTTTGTCGGTGACGGGCTGCGCGACGCCCTCGACCCGAAGCTGCGTTGAGGAGAACGTCCCGATGACCACGACCGAAAAGACCGAAGGGGCGGCCGGCTCCGCGCCGCAGGACGCGAAGAAGTCCGCGCCCCTGCTCGACGTGCGCGACCTGCACGTCGAGTTCAAGACCCGCGACGGCGTCGCCAAGGCCGTCAACGGTGTCAGCTACAGCGTCGACGCCGGCGAGACCCTCGCCGTGCTCGGCGAGTCGGGATCCGGCAAGTCCGTCACCGCCCAGGCCATCATGGGCATCCTGGACTCGCCCCCCGGGCGGGTGGCCGGCGGTGAGATCCTCTTCCACGGCCAGGACATCCTGAAGCTGCCGGAGAGCGAGCGGCGCAAGCTGCGCGGCCCGAAGATGGCGATGATCTTCCAGGACGCCCTCTCCGCGCTCAACCCCGTCTTCTCCGTCGGCAACCAGCTCGGCGAGATGTTCCGGGTGCACCAGGGCATGTCGAAGAAGGACGCCAAGGCCAAGGCGATCGAGCTGATGGACCGGGTGCGCATCCCGGCCGCCAAGCAGCGCGTGAACGACTACCCGCACCAGTTCTCGGGCGGCATGCGCCAGCGCATCATGATCGCGATGGCGATGGCCCTGGAGCCGGACCTGATCATCGCCGACGAGCCGACCACGGCCCTCGACGTGACCGTCCAGGCCCAGGTCATGGACCTGCTCGCGGAGCTGCAGCGCGAGTACAACATGGGCCTGATCCTCATCACGCACGACCTGGGCGTGGTGGCGGACGTCGCCGACAAGATCGCCGTGATGTACGCGGGCCGGATCGTGGAGACCGCGCCCGTGCACGAGCTCTACAAGCGTCCCGCCCACCCGTACACCCGGGGCCTGCTGGACTCGATCCCGCGCCTGGACCACAAGGGCCAGGAGCTCTACGCGATCAAGGGTCTGCCGCCCAACCTCCTGCGGATCCCCACCGGCTGCGCCTTCAACCCGCGCTGCCCCAAGGCGCAGGACGTCTGCCGCGCGGACATCCCCGCCCTGCTCCCGGTCACGGAGCAGGACGGCACCGAGCTCGACGGCCGCGGCAGCGCGTGCCACTTCTGGAAGGAAACGATCCATGGCTGAGCTGAGCAAGCAGGCCGGCAAGGCCGAGGCGGCCGGTCAGCGGGAGCCGATCCTCCAGGTGCGCAACCTCGTCAAGCACTTCCCGCTGACGCAGGGCCTGCTCCTCAAGAAGCAGGTCGGCGCGGTCAAGGCCGTGGACGGGATCTCCTTCGACCTGTACCAGGGCGAGACGCTGGGCATCGTCGGCGAGTCCGGCTGCGGCAAGTCCACGGTCGCCAAGCTGCTGATGACCCTGGAGACGGCCACCTCCGGCGAGGTCCTCTACAAGGGCCAGGACATCACCAAGCTGTCCGGGCGTGCGCTGAAGGCGGTGCGCCGCAACATCCAGATGGTGTTCCAGGACCCGTACACCTCGCTGAACCCGCGGATGACGGTCGGCGACATCATCGGCGAGCCCTTCGAGATCCACCCCGAGGTGGCGCCCAAGGGCGACCGGCGCAAGCGCGTCCAGGAACTCCTGGACGTCGTCGGCCTCAACCCGGAGTACGTCAACCGCTACCCGCACCAGTTCTCGGGCGGTCAGCGACAGCGCATCGGCATCGCCCGCGGCCTGGCGCTCAACCCCGAGATCATCATCTGCGACGAGCCCGTCTCGGCGCTGGACGTCTCGGTGCAGGCGCAGGTCATCAACCTGATGGAGCGGCTCCAGGACGAGTTCAACCTCTCCTACGTCTTCATCGCGCACGACCTGTCCATCGTCCGGCACATCTCCGACCGGGTCGGCGTGATGTACCTGGGCAAGATGGCGGAGATCGGCACGGACGCCGAGATCTACGAGCACCCGACGCACCCGTACACGCAGGCGCTGCTGTCGGCCGTCCCGGTGCCGGACCCGGAGGCCCGCGAGGGCCGCGAGCGCATCATCCTCACCGGTGACGTGCCCTCCCCGGCCAACCCGCCGTCCGGCTGCCGCTTCCGCACCCGCTGCTGGAAGGCGGAGGACAAGTGCGCCGAGGAGGTGCCGCTGCTGGCCGTGCCCACGCTCTACCAGGGCAAGGACACCCCGGCGGCGCACGCGTCGGCGTGCCACTTCGCGGAGGAGAAGCCGAGCGTGGTGAGCGCGGCGTAACGCCGGCCGCCACGGACAGGGCTCCCCCGGTGATCCGGGGGAGCCCTTTCGTGTGGTTCGGGCGGGGGAGGCCTCGCGGAGGCGTCGCATACAGCCATATCGGGTGTTATCTGGTCCTAAGTGACACTTAGGACCAGGAGGCACTCCATGCGTGGAGCCACGCGCGCCAGGTGGGCCGTCTGCGCCCTGTCCGCCGTGCTCGCCGCGGCCGCGGCCGGGTGCGGCGGGGGCGGCGGCGGCTCCGGCGTCGTCCGCGCCTCCTGGGGCGACCCGCAGAACCAGCTGGAGCCCGCCAACACCAACGAGGTCCAGGGCGGCAAGGTGCTCGCGATGATCTTCCGCGGGCTCAAGCGCTACGACCCCCGCAGCGGCGCCGCCGAGAACATGCTGGCCGACAAGATCGAGACGTCCGACCAGCAGAACTTCACCATCACCCTCAAGGACGGCTGGACCTTCTCCAACGGCGAGAAGGTCACCTCCAAGTCCTTCGTGGACGCCTGGAACTACGCGGCCCTCGTCGACAACAAACAGAAGAACGCCTCCTTCTTCGAGTACGTCGACGGCTACGACAAGGTCCACCCGGCGAGCGGGCGCGCCACCGCCAAGACCCTCTCCGGGCTGGCCGTCAAGGACGACAAGACCTTCACGGTCAGGCTGCGCACCAAGTTCTCCACGTGGCCCGACACCCTCGGCTACGCCGCCTACGCCCCGCTGCCGCGCGCCTTCTTCGACGACCACGCGGCCTGGCTGCGAAAGCCCGTCGGCAACGGCCCGTACACCATCGACTCGTACGCCAAGGGCTCGGCGATGAAGCTCACCCGCTGGGACGGCTACCCGGGCGACGACAAGGCCCGGAACAGCGGCGTGGAGCTGCGGGTCTACACCGACAACAACACCGCGTACACCGACCTGCAGGCCGGCAACCTCGACCTCGTCGACGACATCCCGAGCGCCCAGCTCAAGAACGCCAAGACCGACCTCGGCGACCGCTACATCAACCAGCCGGCCGGCATCATCCAGACCCTCGTCTTCCCCATGTACGACCCGAACTGGTCGAAGAGCGGCATGGAGAAGGTCCGCCGCGGCCTGTCCATGGCCATCAACCGCCAGCAGATCACCGACCAGATCTACCAGAAGACCCGCACCCCGGCCACGGACTGGACCTCACCGGCCCTCGGCGACCAGGGCGGCTACAAGGCCGGCCTGTGCGGCGACGCCTGCACCTTCGACGCCGCCTCCGCCAAGAAGCTCATCCAGGACGGCGGCGGCCTGCCCGGCGGCCGGATCACCCTCACCTCGAACGTGGACACCGGCTCCCACCGGGTGTGGATGGACGCCGTCTGCAACAGCATCAACAGCGCCCTCGGCAACGACAAGGCCTGCATCGTCAACCCCGTCGGCACCTTCGCCGACTTCCGGAACCAGATTTCTGAGCAGCGCCTCAGCAACCCCTTCCGCTCCGGCTGGCAGATGGACTACCCGCTGATCCAGAACTTCCTCCAGCCGCTCTACTACACGGACGCCTCCTCCAACTACGGCAAGTTCAGCGACCCGCAGTTCGACAAGCTGGTCGACGAGGCCAACGCCGAGGGCTCCCAGGCCGCGGCCAACGCCAAGTTCCACGACGCGGAGAAGATCCTCGCCCGGGAGATGCCCGCCATCCCGCTCTGGTACCAGAACGGCAGCGCCGGCTACTCCGACCGGGTCTCCGACGTCACGCTCAACCCCTTCAGCGTGCCCGTGTACGAGCAGATCAAGGTCGGCTGACGCGTCCATGGGACGGTACGTGATCCGGCGCCTGCTCCAGATGGTCCCGGTGTTCATCGGCAGCACGTTCCTGATCTTCTTCATGGTCTACGCCCTGGGCGACCCCGTGGCCGCCCTCTTCGGCGACAAGGCGCCCGACCCCGCGACCGCCGCCCGCATCCGCCAGGAGCTCTACCTCGACGAACCCCTGTGGAAGCAGTACGGGCACTACATGGGGCAGATCCTCTCGGGCGAGTTCGGCACGGCCTTCAACGGCCAGCCGGTCACCGAGCTGATGGCCGGCGCCTTCCCGGTCACCCTGCGCCTCACCCTCGTCGCGATCCTCTTCGAGATCGTCTTCGGCATCACCCTCGGCGTCCTCAGCGGGCTGCGCCGCGGCCGCTCGGCCGACACCACCGTGCTCCTGCTGACCCTGATCGTCGTCTCCATCCCGACCTTCGTCAGCGGCTACGTGCTGCAGTACCTCTTCGGCGTCAAATGGGGCATCGTCTCGCCGTCCGTGTCCCCCGAGGCCCCCTTCGACGAGCTGCTGCTGCCCGGCATCGTCCTCGCCCTCACCTCCCTCGCCTACGTCACCCGCCTCTCGCGCACCTCCATCGCCGAGAACTCCCGCGCCGACTACGTCCGCACCGCCGTCGCCAAGGGCCTGCCGCGCCGCCGCGTCGTCACCCGGCACCTCCTGCGCAACTCCCTCATCCCCGTCGTCACCTTCATCGGCACGGACGTCGGCGCGCTCATGGGCGGCGCCATCGTCACCGAGCGGATCTTCAACATCCACGGCGTCGGCTTCCAGCTCTACCAGGGCATCCTCCGGCAGAACTCGCCCACCGTCGTCGGCTTCGTGACCATCCTCGTCATCGTCTTCCTGCTGGCGAACCTGCTCGTCGACCTCCTCTACGCCGTGCTCGACCCGAGGATCCGCTATGCCTGAGCCCGAGCCGAAGGAACCCGGGAGCCTCACCCCCGACGAGGCCGTCACCCCCGCCGGCGGCGGCGCGTCGTCCCTGGCCACCAGCGACGCCGAGACCCTCGAAGGCGGCCCGATCCCCGGCGGCACCGCGAGCGGCAAGGCCCGCAGCCTGTGGTCCGACGCCTGGCACGACCTGCGCCGCAACCCCGTCTTCGTGGTCTCCGCGCTGATCATCCTCTTCCTGGTCCTGATCGCCCTGTGGCCCGGCCTCATCGCGAGCGGCAACCCGCTCGCCTGCGACCTCGCCAAGGCCCAGGAGGGCTCGCAGCCCGGCCACCCCTTCGGCTTCGACACCCAGGGCTGCGACGTCTACACCCGCACCGTCCACGGCGCCCGCGCCTCCATCACCGTCGGCATCTGCGCCACCGCCGGCGCCGCCCTCCTCGGCAGCGTGCTCGGCGGGCTGGCCGGCTTCTTCGGCGGCTGGTGGGACGCCCTGCTCTCGCGGGTCGCCGACATCTTCTTCGGCATCCCCATCATCCTGGGCGGGCTCGTCTTCCTCTCCGTCGTCACCGGCGGCTCCCTGTGGCCCGTCGTCGGCTTCATCGTGCTGCTCGGCTGGCCGCAGATCTCCCGCATCGCCCGCGGCTCCGTCGTCACCGCCCGGCAGCACGACTACGTCCAGGCCGCGCGGGCCCTCGGCGCGGGCAACACCCGGCTGCTGCTGCGGCACATCGCCCCCAACGCCGTCGCCCCCGTCATCGTCGTCGCGACCATCGCCCTCGGCACGTACATCGCCCTGGAGGCCACCCTGTCCTTCCTGGGCGTCGGCCTCAAACCGCCCACCGTGTCCTGGGGCATCGACATCTCCAACGCCTCCACCCAGATCCGCAACGCCCCCCACATGCTGCTGTGGCCCGCGGGCGCCCTGAGCATCACGGTGCTGGCGTTCATCATGCTCGGCGACGCGGTCCGCGACGCCCTCGACCCCAAACTGCGCTGAGGAGCGGGCGGATGCACGAGGCACAGGAGGCGACCGACACCGCCGCACCCCTGCTGGACGTACGCGACCTGCACGTGGAGTTCCGCACCCGCGACGGCGTCGCCAAGGCCGTCAACGGCGTCAGCTACAGCGTCCGCGCCGGGGAGACCCTCGCCGTGCTCGGCGAGTCCGGCTCCGGCAAGTCCGTCACCGCCCAGGCCGTCATGGGCATCCTCGACTCCCCGCCCGGCCACGTCACCGGCGGCGAAGTGCTCTTCCGCGGGCAGGACCTGCTCACCATGGGCGGCGAGACCCGCCGCCGGCTCCGCGGCGCCAAGATCTCCATGATCTTCCAGGACGCGCTGTCCGCCCTCAACCCCGTGATGAGCGTCGGCGCCCAGCTCGGCGAGATGTTCACCGTCCACGACGGCATGACCCGCCGCGACTCCCTCGCCAAGGCCGTCCAGATGATGGAGCGCGTCCGCATCCCCGCCGCGAAGGAACGCGCCGGCGACTACCCCCACCAGTTCTCCGGCGGCATGCGCCAGCGCATCATGATCGCCATGGCGCTGGCGCTCGAACCCGACCTCGTCATCGCCGACGAACCGACCACCGCCCTCGACGTCACCGTCCAGGCCCAGGTCATGGACCTCCTCGCCGAACTCCAGCGCGAGTACCACATGGGCCTCGTCCTCATCACCCACGACCTCGGCGTCGTCGCCGACGTCGCCGACCGGATCGCCGTCATGTACGCCGGGCGGATCGTCGAGACCGCACCCGTCCACGACCTCTACGCCGCGCCCGCCCACCCCTACACCGCCGGCCTGCTCGGCTCCATCCCCCGCCTCGACCACAAGGGCAAGGAACTCCACGCCATCAAGGGCCTGCCGCCCAGCCTCACCGACATCCCCGCCGGCTGCCCCTTCAACCCGCGCTGCCCGCGCGCCCAGGCGATCTGCCGCACCGACCGGCCGCCGCTCTTCGACGTCGCGCCCGGCCGCGCCAGCGCCTGCCACTTCTGGAAGGAGACCCTCGACGATGCCGGGTAACGGCGAGGCCATTCTGGAGGTGCGGGACCTGGTCAAGCACTACCCCCTCACCCGGGGAATCCTCTTCAAGAAGCAGGTCGGGGCCGTGCACGCCGTCGACGGCGTCTCCTTCGACCTGCGGCGCGGCGAGACGCTCGGCATCGTGGGGGAGTCGGGCTGCGGCAAGTCGACGGTGGCGAAACTGCTGGTCCATCTGGAGCGGCCGACGTCCGGCCGGATCCTGTACAAGGGCGAGGACATCACGCGACTGTCGGGACGGGCGCTGAAGGCCGTGCGCCGCAACATCCAGATGGTCTTCCAGGACCCCTACACCTCGCTCAACCCGCGGATGACCGTCGGCGACATCATCGGCGAGCCCTACGACATCCACCCCGAGGTCGCGCCCAAGGGCGACCGGCGCGCCCGGGTCCGCGAGCTCCTCGACGTCGTCGGCCTCAACCCCGAACACATCAACCGCTACCCGCACCAGTTCTCCGGCGGGCAGCGGCAGCGGATCGGCATCGCGCGGGGGCTCGCGCTGCGGCCCGAGATCATCGTCGCCGACGAGCCGGTCTCCGCGCTCGACGTCTCCGTCCAGGCCCAGGTCGTCAACCTGATGGAGCGGCTCCAGGACGAGTTCGACCTCGCGTACGTCTTCATCGCCCACGACCTGTCCGTCGTCCGGCACATCTCCGACCGGGTGGCGGTCATGTACCTCGGGCGGTTCGCCGAAGCGGGCACGGACGCCCAGATCTACGAACACGCCACGCACCCCTACACGCAGGCCCTGCTCTCCGCCGTGCCCGTCCCGGACCCGCGGGCACGGGAGGCCCGCGACCGGATCATCCTGACGGGGGACGTGCCCTCGCCGGCCCACCCGCCGTCCGGCTGCCGGTTCCGCACGCGCTGCTGGAAGGCGCGGGAGAAGTGCGCGCGCGTCGTACCGCCGCTGGAGATCCCGGACTGGTTCCTGGAGGGCGGCGGCCCGGAAGCGCACGCGTCGGCGTGCCATTACGCGGAGGAACGCCCGCCGGCCGAATGAGGGCCCTGCCCTCTCCCTCCGCCGCGACGGCGCTCGGCCCCCGCCGGGCTGTTCGGCGGTGCCGTACGACCTGGGCCGGTCGGGCACCGCCGGGCTGCGCCGTTGTGGCGGGTCGCCGTCGCGGCGGGATTGTCTTGCCTGCGGCAACAGGGGGCTCGCGCTCGCGCCCTGGTTGTCGCCTCGCGACATCCCTCCGCCGCGGCGGTGATCAGCCACCGCCGGGCTGTCCGGCGGTGCCGTACGACCTGAGGCCGGTCGGGCACCGCCGGGTTGCGCCGTTGAGGCTGGTCGCCGCCGCGGCGGAGGGAATCGGCGGCCCTACAAGGCCGTGGAGTGTGCCGTCGTCGTCGGGGGTTCCGGGAAGTGGCAGGCCGACAGGTGGCCTTCCGCCGAGCCGTCCGCACGGACGAGTACGGGCGACTCGGTCGCGCACTTCTCCCGCGCCTTCCAGCACCGCGTGCGGAACCGGCACCCCGACGGCGGGGCGATCGGCGAGGGCACGTCGCCGGTGAGCCGGATCCTCTCGCGAGGGGGCGCCGTGCCGGCGCCCAGCACAGGCTCCGGCACCGCCGACAGCAGCGCGTGCGTGTACGGATGCCGCGGCCGCCCGTAGATGTCGTCCCGCGTGCCGGTCTCCACGATCCTGCCGAGGTACATGACCGCGACCCGGTGCGAGACGTGCCGCACGACGGCCAGGTCGTGGGCGATGAAGAGGAACGCGATCCCCAGCTCCCGCTGCAGCCGCTGCAGCAGGTTGACGACCTGGGCTTGGATGGAGACGTCCAGCGCGGACACCGGCTCGTCGGCGACGACGACCTTCGGTTCGAGGGCGAGGGCCCGCGCCACCCCGATCCGCTGCCGCTGCCCGCCGGAGAACTCGTGCGGGAAGCGGTTGTAGTGCTCGGGGTTGAGGCCCACGGTCTCCAGGAGCTCCCGCACGCGCGCCTCGCGCCCGCCCCGCGGCGTGATGCCGTTGATCTCCATGGGTCCGGAGACGATCCGCCCGACGGTCTGCCGGGGGTTCAGGGACGAGTACGGGTCCTGGAAGATCATCTGGATTTCGGAGCGGACGGGGGCGAGCTCCTTGCGGCTCGCGTGGCTGATGTCCCGGCCCCGGTAGAGGACCCGTCCGGAGGACGGTTCCAGGAGCCGGGTGAGCAGCCGTCCCGTCGTGGACTTGCCGCAGCCGGACTCGCCGACGAGGCCGAAGCTCTCCCCGGCCCGTACGGTCAGGTCGATGCCGTCGACGGCCCGCACGGCACCGACCGTCCGTCTGACGGGGAAGCCGCCGCGCACCGGGAAGTGCTTGGTGAGGCTTTCGGCGACGAGCAGCGGCTCGCCGCCCCGGGGGCTGTTGTCGTCCATGGCGCGCGCCTCTCCTCAGCCGAGCCGGGGCCGGATCTGCTCTGCGAACACGCTGCGCTGCCGCTCCTCGGTGAGGTGACAGGCGGCCCCCCGCCCGGGCGGCAGCTCAGGCCGCTCGGTGCGGCACCGGTCCCCTGCACCCCCGTCGACGTAGGAGACGTACGCGCACCGCGGGTGGAACGGGCAGCCCGGCGGCGGGGCGAGCAGGCTCGGCGGGGTGCCGGGGATGGGAGTGAGCGGTTCTTCGACGGAGGCGGAGAGCCGGGGCATGGAGCCCAGCAGTCCCCAGGTGTACGGGTGCCGGGGCGCCCGCAGCACCTCCCGTACGGGGCCCTGCTCGACGGCCCTCCCCGCGTACATCACGAGCAGGTCGTCGACGGTGCCGGCGACGACGCCCAGGTCGTGGGTGATGAGGATGATCGCCGCGCCGGTCTCCTGCTGGAGCTCCCCCAGCAGGTCGAGGACCTGCGCCTGCACGGTGACGTCGAGCGCGGTGGTCGGTTCGTCGGCGATGAGGAGCTCGGGGTCGCAGACCAGCGCCATCGCGATCATCGCCCGCTGCCGCATGCCGCCGGAGAACTGGTGCGGGTAGTCGTCGACGCGCAGCTCCGGCTGGGGGATGCCGACCCGCCGCAGCATCTCGACGGCCCGCAGCCGGGCCTCCCGCCGGGACGCGCCGGTGTGCTTGCGGTACGGTTCGGCGATCTGCCGGCCGACCGTGTAGTAGGGCGAGAGGGCGGTGAGGGAGTCCTGGAAGACCATCGCCGCCTTGTTCCCGCGCAGCTTCTCCAGGACGGACTCGGGCGCGCCGGTCAGCTCCTGCCCGTCGAGCAGGATCTCGCCGCGGATCTCGGTGGTGCGCGGGTCGTGCAGGCCGAGCACGGCGAGGTTGGTGACGGACTTCCCGGAGCCGGACTCGCCGACGATGCCGAGGGTGCGGCCGCGCTCCAGGGCGAACGACAGGCCGTCGACGGCCCGTACGGTGCCGTCCTCGGTGGAGAAGCGGACGCTCAGGTCCCGTACGGAGAGAAAAGCGGTCACTCGGATCCCCCTAGGCGAGCCGCACGCGCGGGTCGATGACGGCGTACGCGGCGTCCACCACGATGTTGGCGACGACGATCGCCGTGCAGCCGACGAGCATCACGGCCATGAGCGTGGGCAGGTCGGTCTCGCTCACCGAGGACACCGCGAGCCGCCCCAGCCCGTGCAGGCTGAAGGTGAACTCGGTGATGATCGCCCCGCCGAACAGCGATCCGAGGTCGATGCCGAAGATGGTGACGATGGGCGCGAGCGCGCCCCGCCAGGCGTAGCGGAAGAAGACCGTGCGCCGCCCGAGCCCCTTGGCGCGGGCGGTGCGCACGTGGTCCTCGCCGAGCTGTTCGATCATCTGGGAGCGCGTCATCCGGCTGTAGTTGGCGATGAAGATGATGGACAGCACCAGCCAGGGGATGAGCATCCCGGTGAACCACTTCACGGGGTTCTCGGTGATCGGGTAGTAGGCCGGGTTGTCCATCCAGTGCAGCCCGCTGACGAGCACGGCCAGTGCGATGACGCCGACGAAGTAGATCTGCAGGGAGTTGCCGACGAGCGACAGGGAGCTGAAGAACTTGTCGATCCAGGTGCCCCGGAAGGCCGCGGCGACCATGCCGATGCCCACGCCGACGACGAGGAAGACGGCGGCGCCGCCGAGGGTGATGGACAGGGTGGTGGGGAAGCGGTCCACGATCGTGCCCCAGACCGGCTGCTGGTTGGAGAAGGAGTAGCCGAAGCAGGGGGCCGGGCAGTGGCCGACGGTGAAGTCGCGGCCGGTGAAGATGCCCGCCATGTAGTGCCAGTACTGCACGGGGACCGGCTGGTCGAGGCCCAGGTTCTTGTTGATCAGGGCGACGGCCTCCGGGGTGCAGTTCTTGCCGCAGGACATCAGGGCCGGCTGGGAGGGCAGCGCGAAGAACAGGGCGAAGGTGATCGCGCTGATGAGCACGATGATGACGAGGGCGCCGAGCGAGCGGCGGGCGAGGAAGCGCAGCACGGCCGGCTACTTCACGTAGACGCCGGTCGGGTCGACCGTCCCGTAGACCGGCTGGTAGCGGACGCCGCCCAGGTTCGAGCCCCACAGGGAGAACTGGGTGTTGTAGAAGGTGGGCACGCCGGGCACGTCCTCGGTGAAGATCTTGTCGGCGAGCTTCTGCCACTCGGGGGCGGCCTTCTTCACGTCCGGGATCGCGCTGATGCGGTCGATCTCGGTGTTGACGGCGGAGTTGTTGAGGTGGCCGTAGTTCTGGGCGCCGTCGGCGATCTGCCGGCCGTCGAACAGCGGCGGCACGACGGTCGAGGAGACGGGCCAGTCCGCGCCCCACGAGGTGCGGTAGATGTCGAACTTGTTCTTGACCTCGGCGATCGCGGTCCGCCAGGTGTTGGAGTCGATCTCTTTCTTCTGCACCTTGAAGCCGGCCCGCTCCAGGGCCTGGGTGACGACCACGGAGACCTTCTGCTGGAGGTCGGTGTTGGGGTAGGCGTAGACGATCTCCTGGCCCTCCTTGCCGGCCTGCTTGAGCAGCTCACGGGCCTTGTCCGGGTCGCCGGCGGGCTTGGCCTTCTTCCCGAACGGGTCAGTCGGCTTGTAGCCGTCCATGGCGGGGGAGAGGTAGTTGGTGGCGAGCACCCCGGCGGTGGCGCCGCCCATCTGCTGGAGGATCTGCCCGTTGGGCATCGCGTAGGCGAGGGCCTTGCGGACGTTCACGTCCTTGAGCCGGTCCGTGTTGAAGCTGATGTAGTCCACGTACGGCTGGATCTCCACGAAGCGGCGCGCCTTGGTGTCGGCCTGGCCGAGGACCTTCTCGGTCATCTCCGGGGCGACGGCGTTGGTGAACGACAAGGTGTTCTTGTCGGCGCCCTGGTCGGCGAGGAAGCGCCGGGTGGAGTCCGCGTACTGGTGGCCGAAGCTGATCTCGAACCGGTCGGCGTACTGGTGCCGGATGGGGTCGGTCTTCGGATCCCAGTTCTCGTTGCGGACGAGAGTGAGCGACTTGCCCACCTTGTAGTCGCCGACCTTGTAGGGGCCGGAGGAGAAGGGGGCGTTGTCGTACTTGCGCTGGGTGTCCTTCTCGGCCTTGACGGGGCCGATGTTCGGCATGGCGGTCGCGAAGGGCGTGTCGGCGTGCGGCTGGCGGAAGTGGAAGACGATCGTCTTGTCGTCCGGGGTGTCCAGCACGGACGCCGGCAGGTGAGCGCCCTTGTATGGTCCGTCGGGCAGCGCCTTGCGGAAGTCGGCGCCGTCGCCGGAGAGCCACTGGGGGACGTACAGCGGGCCGTCGGTCTCGAAGGACGCGTAGAGCCGCTCGACGCCCCAGCGCACGTCCTTGGCCGTGATCGGCGAGCCGTCCTCGAACTTCAGCCCGTCCTTGAGGGTGAACTTCCAGGTCTTCCCGCCGTCGGAGGCGGTGCCCGCGTCGGTCGCGAGGTCGCCGACGACCTTGACGCGGCCCTTCTCGTCCACCTTGTACGAGGTGAGCGTGCGGTTGTAGAGCAGCTGGTTCGCCAGCATGTCGCTGTAGTAGATCTGGCCGGGGTCCAGGTGCACGAAGGCGTCGCGCTGCAGGACGCCGACCGTGCCGCCCTTCTTCGCGCCCGGCACCTCGGGGGCCGGCCCGGCCGAGTCCTCCTTGGTGCCGATCGAGTAGTTGGACGAGGTGTTCTTGTCCGTGCCGGGGCCCTCGCTCTTGCCCCCGCCTCCGCCCCCGCCGCCTCCGCTGCTGCACGCGGAGAGCACCAGGGCGCCGGCCGCGAGGGCGGCGGCGGAGGAGGCGAGGCGGCCTCTGCTCCTGCGGGATCGCGTCGTGGGCTTCATGGGTCGATGCACCTGCCTGTCCGTCGCTAGCCGGTTCTTGCGTGCACGTCCTCAGCGTCCGGTCCGCGGGTCGAAGGCGTCCCGGACCGAGTCCCCGAGCAGGTTGAAGGCGACCACGAAAACGATCATGGCGAGGCCGGGGAAGAAGATGTAGGTGATGTCGCTCTCGTAGTAGTGGGCGCCGTTGGCGAACATCCGGCCCCAGTCGGGCGTGGGCTCCACGATGCCGACGCCGATGAAGGACAGCCCCGCCTCGATGGTCACGAAGCTCGGCAGCATCAGCGTGGACTGCACCAGGATCGGCGTCCAGAGGTTGGGCAGCAGCTCCTTGGTGATGATCCGCCAGGGGGAGGCGCCCGTGACCTTCGCCGCCTCGACGAACTCCCGCTCCCGCAGGCTCAGCACCTGCCCGCGCAGCAGCCGCGCCAGCCCCATCCAGCCCAGCACCCACAGGACCAGAATCAGCGTCAGGACCCGCAGGTAGGTGGGGGTTTCCTTCTCCGGGCTCACGAAGAGCGAGTAGACGACCGGAGTGAAGGCGATGAACGACAACTGGCTGGGGAAGGCCAGCAGGAGATCGATGAAGCGGCCGAGCAGATAATCGGTCCGGCCGCCCAGGTATCCGGCCGTCACTCCGATGAGCACGCCGGTCACCACGCACAGGACGGTGGCCGCCGCGGCGATGAGCAGCGAGGTGCGGATGCCGTAGACGAGCTGCGTCAGGACGTCCCGGCCGAGGGTGGGTTCGAGACCGAACCAGAAGTCCCCGGACATCCCCCCGTTGGGCTTGACCGGGTAGCCGTACTCGTTGAGCAGACCCGGCTCGTCGAGCCCGTACGTCCGCGTCGGGTCCTTGCCGTAGAGCTTCGAGATGAGCGGCGCCGCCAGGGCGACCAGGAAGAAGAACGTCACCACGTAGGCCGACACGACACCCGGACGGTCGCGTTTGAAGCGCCGCCGCATCAGCTGTCCGGGTGATCTGCCGGCCGGCCCCGGTGGTGCCACCGGGGCCGGGGAAGGACTCGTCATCGCGTTCGATCCCCCGCACTGTCGTCGTGTCGATCCCTCGCGGATGCCGTTCCCGCGCGGAGGGTTGAGCGGACTTTGGCAACGGAGCCGCGGTCGGGTCAAGAGGGCTGCGCGACAGCGGCCGGGCGGAGCGCACTTCTTGAGCGAACGATGAGCGGATCGACGACGCGGCGTGCTTGACAGGGCGCCGGGCACGCCGCGCGGGGGGTCACTTCGTACGAGGGGTCACTCCATGCCGAGGGACCGCTTCAGGAAGGCGACCTGGAGCAGCAGGAGGTTCTCCGCGACCTGCTCCTGCGGGGTCATGTGCGTCACGCCCGACAGCGGCAGCACCTCGTGCGGGCGGCCCGCGGCGAGGAGCGCCGACGACAGCCGCAGGGTGTGCGCCGCGACCACGTTGTCGTCGGCGAGGCCGTGCACGATCATCAGCGGGCGGACTTGGTCCGCCGCCTCCGCCAGCCCCTCCGCGGTCACCAGCGAGTTGCGGTCGTACACCTTCGGGTGGTCGTCCGGGTGGCCGAGGTAGCGCTCGGTGTAGTGCGTGTCGTACAGCCGCCAGTCGGTCACCGGGGCGCCGGCGACGCCCGCGTGGAAGACGTCCGGGCGGCGCAGCACGGCCAGCGCCGCGAGGTAGCCGCCGTAGGACCAGCCGCGGATGCCGACCCGGCCCAGGTCCAGCGGGAACTCCCCGGCCAGCGCCTGCAGGGCCTCGACCTGGTCGTCCAGGGTGGCGCCCGCGAAGTCGTGGTGGACCGCCTTCTCCCAGGCGGGGGAGCGGTGCGGGGTGCCCCGGCCGTCGGCGACGACCACGGCGAAGCCCTGGTCGGCGAACCACTGCGAGGTCAGGTGGGCGTTGTGCCCGGCCACCACGCGCGGGCCGTGCGGACCGCCGTAGGGGTCCATGAGCACCGGAAGCGGACCGTCACCCTCCTGGTAGTGCGTCGGCAGGACGACGGCGCACGGGATCCGGCGCGCGCCCGCCTCGGTGAGCCGTGCGCGCGAGGTGAGCACCGGCGCTTCGGCATACGAGGCCACCACCGCCGCTTCCGCGCCGTCGCGCAGGACCCGGGCGGTGGACCCGGCGCGCTCCGGTACCGCCGACACCAGGACGCAGACCGCCCCCGAGCGCACGGCCGAGTGCCAGCCGCGCCCCTGCGAGACGCGCTCGGCGCCCTGCTCGCCCACGCGGTAGACGTGCGCTTCTCCCGTCTCCGGAGCCTCCGCGTCCGGCCCGGCGGAGGCGGAGACCAGCACGTCGCCGTCGCCCACGTCGAGCACGGCGCGCACGTGCAGCCGGCCGTCGGTCAGCTTCCGGTCGCCCACCACCAGCACCCGGGCGCCGTCCTCGTCGGCGATGCGCACCAGACGCCCGTCCGGGGTCCGGGCGGGAACACCGGGGAACAGTTCAAGCCACTTTGCGTCGTCCTCTTCATGGAGCACGCTCGTGGCACCGGTCTCCGGGTCCACGGACAGATACGCCTGGTGACGCTGGTCGCGCGACTGCACCAGCAGCAGCGGCGGACCGCCCGCCGACCAGTGCGCCTGCGCGAGATAGGGGTAGCGCCCGCGGTCCCACCGGACGTCCGTGCGGCTGCCGTCCAGGCCCAGCAGGGCCAGCGTCACCTCGGCGTTCGGGGTGCCCGCCGCCGGGTAGGCCACCTCGGCCGGCTGCCGGTCCGGATTGGCGGGGTCGGCGATCCACCAGCGCCGCACCGGCGCCTCGTCCACCCGCGCGGCCAGCAGCGACTCGCCGTCCGGCGCCCACCAGAAGCCGCGGTGGCGGTGCATCTCCTCCGCCGCGATGAACTCCGCGAGACCCCAGGTCACGGACGGGCCGTCGGGCTCGGCCAGGGCCCGGTCGGCGGTCTCCCCCGCCGCCGCGCCGGCCGCCGGCTCCACGTCGGCCACCCGCAGCGCGCCGCCCGCGACGTAGGCCACCCGGCGGCCGTCGGGAGAGGGGCGCGGGTCGGCCACGGGGCCGGGAACCGCCAGTTCACGGGCGGTGCCGCCGCGCAGCTCCGCCACGAACAGCCGCCCGGAGAGCGCGAACGCCGCCAACTCCGCCGCGCTGTCCACGGCGTACGCGACGACGCCCGCGGAACCCTCGCGCAGCCGCTCGCGGCGCGCCCGCTCCTCGGCCGACAGCTCCTCGGCGGCGCCGGAGAGCAGCACGGCCGGGTCGGCCGCCGGGAACTCCCGTCCGGAGGCGGGGTCGAGGACCCACAGGACACCCGTGCGATCGGTCCCGGAACGGGAGCGGAGGAAGACGACACGGGTTCCGTCAGGTGACACCGTGAACGCACGCGGCGCGCCGAGCGAGAACCGTTGCGTACGGGCGTACTGTCGCGGGAACGAGACTTGTCTGGTCATGGCGCCGAGCCTACGGCGGAGCGGCGAGAATCCGCCGTGCGCCCCGGAATTGCCCCCATGCACCCAGTGCTGGGTCACGCTCCGGAAAGTTATGATCACGGACGCATAGCCGATAAGTCCCGCGTGTCATCCGTCAACCGTCATCCGTCTCATGCGTCTCAACCGCGCGTATCTGGAGGTGAACCGCCGTGGCACTCTCGATTTCGGCGGTGGTGCTGCTGGCGATCGTCGTCTTCATGCTGTGCCGGAAGTCCGGGTTGAAGGCCGGCCACGCCGCGGTCTGCGTCCTGCTGGGCTTCTATCTGGCGAGCTCGTCACTCGGGCCGACGATCCACCAGGTGACCAAGAGCGCCACCGACGTGATCAGCAACATCAAGTTCTGAGGGCGTCCGCCCCGGGTCCGCGGGCGGGGCTCCGCCGGGCCCGCGGGACTCGTAGGCTGGTCCCATGACCGACAGCTCCTTCCTGCCGGGCCGCCGGCTCCTCCTGGTGCACGCGCACCCGGACGACGAATCCATCAACAACGGCGCGACCATGGCCAAGTACGCGGCCGAAGGGGCCCACGTCACCCTCGTGACCTGCACACTCGGCGAGGAGGGCGAGGTGATCCCGGCCGGGCTGGCGCACCTCACGGCCGACCGGGACGACCGCCTGGGCCCCTTCCGCGCCGGGGAGCTCGCCGCCGCCATGAAGGAGCTCGGCGTCACCGACCACCGCCTCCTGGGCGGCGCCGGCCGCTACCGCGACTCGGGGATGATGGGCGCCCCGCAGAACGACCGCCCCGACTGCTTCTGGCGCGCCGACGTCGACGAGGCCGCCGCGTCCCTCGTTGAGGTGATTCGCGAGGTGCGCCCGCAGGTGCTCGTCACCTACGACCCGGACGGCGGCTACGGCCACCCCGACCACATCCAGGCGCACCGCGTCGCCATGCGCGCCGCCGAGCTCGCCGGCGAGCCGGCCTTCCGCCGCGACCTCGGCGACCCCCACGAGATCGCGAAGATCTACTGGAACTGCGTGCCCTTGTCCGTCGTCGAGGAGGGCTTCGCGCGGCTGCGCGCCGCGGGCCGCGAGATCCCCTTCCCGGGCATCGCCTCCGCGGCCGACGTCCCGGGCGTCGTCCCCGACGACGAGGTCACCGCCGCCATCCCGACCGCCGGTCATGTGGAGGCCAAGGCCGCGGCGATGCGTGCCCACGCCACGCAGATCGCCGTGGACGGCCCGTTCTTCGCGCTCTCCAACGACCTGGGGCAGCCGATCCTCGCCGACGAGTACTACAAGCTGGTCCGCGGCACGGCCGCCGGCCCCCGCGAGGACGACCTGTTCGCCGGGGTGGAGGCATGAGCGGCATGACCACCCCCGTGACCGCCGGGCGCATCGCCGCGTACCTCGGCCTGTTCGTCCTCGGCGCCGCCACCGGCTTCGCCGGGGCGCTCACCCAGGGCGGCTGGTTCCCCGGCGGCCTGTCGCTCGCCCTGCTCGCCGTCGCGGGCCTCAGCTACGGCGCCGTGGCCGCCACGGGCACCCGCACCGGCGGCGCCGTGGCCGCCGGCGGATGGATCGTCGCCGTCATGCTGATGACCTCCAGCCGCCCCGAGGGCGACTTCTTCTTCGGCGCCGGAATCAGCTCGTGGGTCTTCCTGCTGGGCGGGATGGCCCTCGCTGTGATGTGCGCCACTGTCCCGAAGCTGCCGCAACCGGACGGACCTTCGGTCCGACTTGGCAAGTGACGTGACGATTTCCGCCTGAGCGCCGTCCGGCCCGTGCGCAGGTCGTCCGGCTTCCGCCGGACTTGTCCCGTGACGGGCCGACGGCGTGCGGGCACGCAGCGCGCTCCCGCCCGCCGGCGTGAACCGGCGGTCGTCAAGTGCGTGTGCGCGGTGCCCAGTATGGTGGTGCGCGCCGCCGAGCCGCCCGAGCGAGGTCATGACGGGCGGCGGAGCTAACCGGGAGAACCTGCTTTGAGCCGTGAATCTGACAGTTCGTCCTCCGGGCCCCAGGGCCGCGGTGGCGCCGCCTACCCGTCCGGGACCCCTCCGTACGGCAGTGAGGACCAGGCCCGTGCGGCCGCGGCCTCCAGGCCCGAAGAGCCCAAGACCGAGACCACGCTGACGACGCGGATCCGCATCAACATCCCGGGCTCGCGGCCCATCCCGCCGGTCATCATGCGCACGCCCGTCGAGGGCGAGGGTGCTCCCGCGAGCACGCCCGGCAACGGGTCCGGCAATGGGTCCGCGCCCGCGTCGGGGGGCTCCTCCACGCCCGCCAAGCAGGCTCCGGCCGCGGGCGGCGGCGCGCCCTCCGGCGAGCGCAAGGCCCAACTGCCGCGCCGCACCGCACAGGCGACGCCTCCCGGGCGCAAGCAGCAGGGCCAGGCCGGCTCCACGGAGCAGGGCGGCGGCAAGGGCGAGAAGGCCAGCGACTGGTTCGCGCCCCGCAAGGGGGGCGGCGCCACGCCTCCTCCGGCGGGCGGGCGTAAGACCGAACTGCCGCGCCGCCAGGCGGGCGCCGCAGCCGCAGGCGCGGGCGCCCCGCAGCACTCCGGCCCGCGCAACACGCCCCCGGCTCCCCCGGTGGGTCAGACCATGGGCGGCACGCCGTGGCCGGGTGACGCACAGACCACCGGCTCCGGCTCCGTGCCGCAGCAGCCCCGCACGCCCAACCCGGGCAACGGCTGGCAGCGCGACACCACGCACGGCGCCGCCGCCCCGCAGGCGGGC
>NZ_PXWG01000008.1 GCF_003011965.1 Streptosporangium nondiastaticum | reverse complement strand
GCGCCTTCGCCCGCGGCACCCGAGCGGGCCGCACCCCGGCCGCCGGCACGCCCGTCGGCCCGCTGCACGGGACACCGGCGCACGAGGCGCCCCCCGGAGCCCCCGGCACCCCCGCCCCCGTAGACGACGAAGGGAACCCCCGCGCGTGAACGACCACCTCAACAACGAACTCGGCTGGATGCTGGACGAGGTCGTCAAGATGCCCGAAGCCCGGCACGCGATCCTGCTCTCCTCCGACGGCATGCTCCGCGCCCGCTCGCAGGGCATCGAGCGCGACGAGGCCGAGCGCCAGGCCGCGGCCCTCTCCGGCCTGCAGTCCATCAGCCGCTCCACCTCCGAGTTCTGCAACCACGCGCAGCAGGAGAACCCCTGGCGGCAGACGCTCGTGGAGTTCGCCCACGGCTACGTCTTCCTCATCGCGGCCGGCCCGGGCGCGTACCTCGCGGTGTCCGCGACCGAGCACGTCGACATGGAAGCGGTCACGTACCGCATGCAGAAGCTCGTCGACCGGCTCGGCAAGGAGCTGACCAGCCCGCCCCGCGCGGGCACCTGGCAGGGCTCGGGCGCCCCGGCATGACCCCGCCCGCGCCGAGGCACGAGAGAGGGTTAGTGCGCCCGTACGTCGTCACCGACGGCCGCGCCCACCCGACCCGCAACACCTTCGACCTGGTCACCCTGGTCCTGGCCCAGTACGACCGGCCGCTCACCGGGCTCAGCCCCGAGAAGCGCCGGCTCATGGAACTCTGCCTCGGCGGCCCCCTGTCGGTCGCTGAGATCGCCGGGCACCTGATGCTGCCCGTGAGCGTCACCAAGGTGCTGCTCGGCGACCTGGTCGACAGCGGCCACCTCATCACCCGGGCCCCCATCCCCTCGGCACAACTCCCCGAGGCCCAGATCCTGCAGGAGGTGCTGGATGGACTTCGCGCTCGCCTCTGAGCCCGTCGGTCCCGTCGAGCCCGTTCCCGGCGCCGCCGGCGAGCAGCTGTACCTGCGGCGCACCGTGAGCACCGCGGCGAAGCTCCTCGTCGTCGGCCACTTCGCCGTCGGCAAGACCACGTTCGTCGGCTCGCTGTCGGAGATCCGGCCGCTGCGCACCGAGGAGACCATGACCCAGGCCGGCGCGGGGGTCGACGACCTCGCCGGCATCGAGGGCAAGACCACCACCACGGTCGCCATGGACTTCGGCCGCCTCACGCTCAGCGACAGCCTGGTGCTCTACCTCTTCGGCGCCCCCGGCCAGCAGCGCTTCACCCGCCTCTGGCAGGACATGACGCAGGGGGCGCTCGGCGCGCTCGTCCTTGCCGACACCCGCCGCCTGGAGCAGTCCTTCGACGTCATGGGCCTGCTGGAGGAGCTCGGCCTGCCCTACGGGGTGGCCGTCAACCACTTCGACGGCGCTCCCGTGCACCCGGAGGAGGAGATCCGCGAGGCGCTCGACCTGCTCCCCGAGACCCCCCTGGTCACCTGCGACGCCCGCGACCGGGTCTCGTCCACCCGCGCGCTCATCGCCCTCGTCGAGTACCTGCAGCGGCGCACCGCACGGGAGCACGCGTGAACCACCCCCGCCCCGACGGGGGCGCCGTGCCCCCGCCCGGCTGCCCGGCGCACCAGGAGTACCAGCAGCAGCACCAGGAGTATCAGCAGCAACAGGAGTACCAGGAGCACGCCGCCGGGGCCTGGGCCCCCGGGCCCCCCACCCCCATGTACGGGCCCGACTTCGCGGCCGACCCGCACGCCGTCTACGCCCGGCTGCGCACCCTGGGCCCGGCCGCCCCCGTGGAGCTGGCCCCCGGCGCCCGCGCGACCCTCGTCACCGACTACCGGGCCGCGCTCGAAGTGCTCCGCACCCCCGAGATCTTCGGCAAGGACGCCCGCCGCTGGCGCTCCCTCGCCGACGGCCGCGTCGCCCCGGACAACCCGGTCGTGCCGATGATGGCCTACCGCCCCAACTGCCTCTTCTCCGACGGAGAGGCCCACACGCGGCTGCGCCAGGCCGTCACCGACTCCCTCGCGCGCATCGACCCCAACGCCCTGCGCGGCTACGTCGAGCGCAGCGCCGACACCCTCATCGACCGCTTCGCCGGCCTCGGCGAGGCCGACCTGCTCGGCGCGTACGCCAAGGTGCTGCCGCTGCTGGTCTTCCAGCAGCTCTTCGGCTGCCCGCCCGAGCTCGGCGACCGCCTGGTGGAGGGCTTCTCCGGCATCTTCGACGGCGTCGACGCCGAGCGCGCCGACGCCCTCATCACCAGCAGCCTCGTCGAGCTCATCGCCCTCAAGCGCGAGCAGCCCGGCGCCGACATGACGTCCTGGCTGATGGCCCACCACGCCCGCCTGAGCGACGAGGAGCTGATCCACCAGCACGTCGTCCTCATCGGCGCCGGCACCGAGCCCCAGCAGAACCTCATCGCCAACGCCCTGCGGCTGCTGCTCTCCGACGACCGCTTCGCGGGCGACCTCGCGGGCGGCAGCATGCCGGTCGAGGACGCCCTGGACGAGGTGCTCTGGCTCGACCCGCCGATGGCCAACTACGGCGTCCACTACCCCGTGCAGGACGTCGACTTCGGCGGTGTGCCGCTGGCCGCCGGCGAGCCCGTGGTCGTCAGCTTCGCCGCCGCCAACACCGACCCCGCGCTGCTCACCACCCGGCGCACCGGCAACCGCGCCCACCTCGCCTGGAGCGCCGGCCCCCACCACTGCCCGGCCAAGGACGCGGCCCGCCTGATCGCCGCCGTCGCCGTCGAGAAGCTCCTCGACCGGCTGCCGGACCTCGAACTCGCCGTCCCCGCCGACCGCCTCGTCTGGCGGCCCGGCCCGTTCCACCGCGCCCTGACCGCGCTGCCCGTACGGTTCCCCCCGGCCCCGCCGGCCGGCCCGCGGCCCGCCCCCGTGCACGACCTCTCGGCCGTGCGCCGCCCCGGGCCCGGCCCCGTACCGCCGTACGAGCAGCCCCAGTCCGCCCCGTCCCCGCAGCAGGCCGACCTCCCTGGAGACAGCCGATGGAACGCAAGCCCAGCACGGACCGCCGGCCCGGCGCCGTCACGGTTCAGCCCGCCCCCCTCCGGATCGACGCCACCGGCAGCGACATCCACGGGGAGGCCGCCAGGGTCCGGGCCCGCGGCGCCGCGACGCCCGTGGAGCTTCCTGGCGGAGTGGTGGCGTGGGCAGTGACCACGCAGCCGCTGCTGAAGGAGCTCCTGACCGACCCGCGCGTCTCGAAGGACCCCAACCAGCACTGGCCGGCCTGGACCAACGGTGACATCTCGCCCGAGTGGCCCCTGTTCACCTGGGTGGCGGTGCGGAACATGTTCACCGCCTACGGCACCGACCACAAGCGGCTGCGCTCCCTCGTCGCCAAGGCGTTCACCGCCCGCCGCACCGCCGCCCTGCGCCCCCGCATCGAGGCGCTGACCGCGGACCTCCTCGACGGCCTGGCCGCGACCGCCCCCGGCGAGACCGTCGACCTGCGCGAGCGCTACGCGTACCCGATCCCCATCCAGGTCATCTGCGAGCTGTTCGGCGTGACCGACCCGGACCTCCGCGAGGGCCTGCGGGACTGCGTCGACAGCATCTTCCACACCTCCGCCGACCCCGCCGAGGTCACCGCCACGTACGCCCGGATCTACGAGCTGCTCGGCGCCCTCGTCGCCGCCAAGCGGACCGCCCCCGGCGACGACATGACCAGCGTGCTGATCTCCGCCCGCGAGGAGGACGGCTCCCGCCTCAGCGAGCAGGAGCTCCTCGACACCCTGCTGCTGGTGATCAGCGCCGGGCACGAGACCACCGTCAACCTCCTCGACAACGCCGTCCACGCCCTGCTCACCCACCCGGACCAGCTCGCCCTGGTCCGCTCGGGCGCCGCGAGCTGGGACGACGTGATCGAGGAGACCCTGCGCCACCGTTCCCCCGTCGCGAGCCTCCCGCTGCGCTACGCCACCGAGGACATCGAAACCAGTGCGGGCATCACCCTGCGAAAGGGCGACGCCATCCTCGCCGCGTACGCCGCCGCCGGCCGCGACCCGGAGCTGCACGGCGCGGACCCGGACCGCTTCGACGTCACCCGGGCCGTCAAGGACCACCTCGCCTTCGGGCACGGCGTCCACTTCTGCCTCGGCGCGCCCCTCGCCCGGCTGGAGGCGGCCATCGCCCTGCCCGCCCTCTTCGACCGCTTCCCGCGGCTGCGGCTCGCGGCCGGGGAGGGGGAGCTGCAGCCGGTCGAGTCGTTCATCTCGAACGGACACCGGGCGCTGCCGGCCCTGCTGCACGGCTGAACCGCCGCGGAGTACGCCGGACCGGGGATGAGGCGTGGGCCACATTCCCGCTCCGGCGGGTGGCGGGTGGGCGACCGTACGGGTGAGCGCTTACGATCCTCTGTTGTGTCCAAACTGACCGACCTGCCGAAACGGATCCTGATCGGCCGGGCGCTGCACAGCAGCAAGCTGGGAGAAACCCTTCTCCCCAAGCGCATCGCCCTGCCCGTCTTCGCCTCCGACCCGCTCTCCTCCGTGGCGTACGCGCCGGGCGAAGTGCTCCTCGTGCTCTCCGCGGCAGGCGTGTCCGCCTACCACTTCAGCCCCTGGATCGCCGTCGCCGTCGTCGTGCTGATGTTCACGGTGGTCGCCTCGTACCGCCAGAACGTCCACGCCTACCCCAGCGGCGGCGGCGACTACGAGGTCGCCAACGTCAACCTCGGCCCGAAGGCCGGCCTGACCGTCGCGAGCGCCCTGCTCGTCGACTACGTCCTGACCGTCGCGGTCTCCATCGCCTCCGGCATCGAGAACCTCGGCTCCGCCATCCCGTTCGTCATCGAGCACAAGACCGCCTGCGCCATCGGCGTGATCGTGCTGCTCACCCTGATGAACCTGCGCGGCGTCAAGGAGTCCGGCAAGCTCTTCGCGATCCCCACGTACGTCTTCGTGGGCGGCGTCTTCGTCATGATCTTCTGGGGTGCGATCAAGGGCTTCCTCATGGGCGAGACCATGAAGGCCCCCACCGCCGACTACACGATCCACGCCGAGCACCAGGGCCTCGCGGGCGTCGCCCTCGTCTTCCTGCTGCTGCGCGCCTTCTCCTCCGGCTGCGCCGCCCTCACCGGCGTCGAGGCCATCAGCAACGGCGTGCCGGCCTTCCGCAAGCCCAAGAGCAAGAACGCCGCCACGACGCTGGCCCTGATGGGCGGCCTGGCCGTGACGATGTTCTGCGGCATCATCGGCCTGGCCATGGCGACCAACGTCCGGATGGCCGAGAACCCGGCCACCGACCTGCTGAAGAACGGCTCGCCGGTGGGCGAGGGCTACACCCAGAACCCGGTGATCTCCCAGGTCGCCGAGGCGGTCTTCGGCAGCGGCTCGTTCTTCTTCGTCGTGCTCGCCGCCGCCACCGCGCTGGTCCTCTTCCTCGCGGCCAACACCGCGTACAACGGCTTCCCGCTGCTCGGCTCGATCCTCGCCCAGGACCGCTACCTGCCGCGCCAGCTGCACACCCGCGGTGACCGCCTGGCGTTCTCCAACGGCATCGTGCTGCTGGCCGGCGCCGCGGCCGTCCTCACCTACATCTACGGCGCGGACTCGACGAAGCTGATCCAGCTCTACATCGTCGGCGTCTTCGTCTCCTTCACCCTCAGCCAGACCGGCATGGTCCGGCACTGGAACCGCCACCTGGCCACGGAGACCGACCCGGCCAAGCGCCGCCACATGATCCGCTCCCGCGCGATCAACACCTTCGGCGCCTTCCTCACCGGCCTGGTCCTGGTCGTCGTCCTGCTGACGAAGTTCACCCACGGCGCGTGGGTCGCCCTGCTCGGCATGGTGATCTTCTACGCGACGATGACGGCGATCCGGAAGCACTACGACCGGGTGGCCGAGGAGATCGCCGCCGACGAGGGCCCGGGCGACGAGACCGTCCGCCCCTCCCGCGTCCACTCGATCGTCCTCGTCTCCAAGATCCACAAGCCGACGCTGCGGGCCCTCGCCTACGCCAAGCTCATGCGCTCCGACACCCTCGAAGCGCTCAGCATCAGCGTCGACGCGGCCGAGACCAAGCTGCTGCGCGACGAGTGGCAGCGCCGCGGCCTCGACGTCCCGCTGAAGATCCTCGACTCGCCGTACCGCGAGATCACCCGCCCGGTCATCGACTACGTCAAGAGCCTCCGCAAGGAGAGCCCGCGCGACGTCGTCAGCATCTACATCCCCGAGTACGTGGTCGGCCACTGGTACGAGCACCTGCTGCACAACCAGAGCGCGCTGCGCCTGAAGGGCCGCCTGCTCTTCACGCCGGGCGTCATGGTCACGTCGGTGCCGTGGCAGCTCGACTCGTCGGAGGCGGCGAAGCTGCGGGCGCGCAAGCGGGCGGAGTGGAACGCGCCGGGGTCGGTGCGCCGCGGCCCGGTGTCGCAGCCGAAGAAGGAGAAGGCGGCGACCAAAAAGTAGCGCGCCGAGGTAGCGCGTCATCCGAAGGGTGAGGTGGGACGTAGACTGGACGGCTGTCCCGCCTCACCCTTTGACGTACCTGGAGCCGACCCCCATGCAGAACGAACCGCAGGAATCGCTGGTCGGCGAGGAGTACGAGGTCGAGGTGGGCCCGGTGGCCCACGGCGGCCACTGCGTGGCGCGCACGGAGTCGGGCCGGGTCCTCTTCGTCCGGCATGCGCTGCCGGGCGAGCGCGTGATCGCGAAGGTGACGGAGGGCGAGGAGACGTCCCGCTTCCTGCGCGCGGACGCGGTGAAGATCCTGGAGCCGTCGAAGGACCGCGTGCCGGCCCCCTGCCCCTTCTCGGGCCCGGGCAAGTGCGGCGGCTGCGACTGGCAGCACGCCAAGCCGGGCGCCCAGCGCCGCCTGAAGGGCGAGGTCATCGCCGAGCAGCTGCAGCGCCTGGCGGGCCTCACCCCCGAGGAGGCCGGCTGGGACGGCACCGTGATGCCGGCCGAGGGCGACAAGCTCCCCGCGGGCCAGGTCCCCGCCTGGCGCACCCGCGTCCAGTACGCGGTCGACGCCGAGGGCCGCGCGGGCCTGCGCAAGCACCGCTCGCACGAGGTCCAGGTGATCGACCACTGCATGATCGCGGCACCGGGCGTCAGCGAGCTCGGCATCGAGAAGCGCGAGTGGCCGCAGATGGCGACGGTCGAGGCGATCGCCGCGTCGGGCTCCGCGGACCGCCAGGTCATCCTCACCCCGAAGCCGGGCGGCCGCCTCCCGATCGTGGAGCTGGACAAGCCGGTCTCGGTGATGCGCGTCGGCGAGAAGGACAAGCGGGTCCACCGCGTCCACGGCCGCCCCTTCGTCCGCGAACGCGCCGACGAGCGCACCTACCGCGTCGGCGAGGGCGGCTTCTGGCAGGTCCACCCGCAGGCCGCCGACACCCTGGTCAAGGCCGTCATGCAGGGCCTCATGCCCCGCAAGGGCGACATGGCCCTCGACCTCTACTGCGGCGTCGGCCTCTTCGCCGGCGCCCTCGGCGAGCGCATCGGCGAGAAGGGCGCGGTCCTCGGCATCGAATCCGGCAAGCGCGCCGTCGAGGACGCCCGCCACAACCTCCAGGACCTCGACCGCGTCCGCATCGAACAGGGCAAGGTCGAGCAGGTCCTCCCGCGCACGGGCATCAAGGAGGCCGACATCATCGTCCTCGACCCGCCCCGCGCCGGCGCCGGCAAGCAGACGATCCGCCAGCTGGCGTCGCTGGGCGCCCGCCGCATCGCCTACGTGGCCTGCGACCCGGCAGCCCTGGCCCGCGACCTGAAGTACTTCGCGGAGGAGGGCTACGCCCCGGCGACGCTGCGGGCGTTCGACCTCTTCCCGATGACCCATCACGTCGAGTGCGTTGCGATCCTCAAGCCCACGGGAAACCGCGCCTGACCTGCGGTTTACCTGGTGTGCATGATGCGCGCTATGGACGTTAAGGGTGAAATCTTGACGCTCATGTGACGCTCGCCGAGGAGGCGAACGGAGGGTGCGGAGTGCCCCTCAACCCGGCGGCTGAGATCCGGGTTGAGTGGGCGCTGTGACTGAGATTGCCGCGCGCCCAGCGATCCCCGTACGTTGGGCATCGGTGAAAACGGGGCCCCAGTCGTCATCGAGTACAAGTGCGGGCGTGACGCCGGGGTGATCAACGAGGGCCTCTTCCGCGGAGGCCATGGTGGAGTGACCGGATGAACTGGCCGGGGTCGGTGAACCGGTGTCCGATCAGCGTCCCGATCCTGGCCGGCGTCCCGATCCTGGCCAGGGTCCAGGTCTGGCACGCCGGCTGTGCGTAACCGGCCCCTTGTCCAGCTCTTCCTCCAGCGCCGCGAACGGCTTGTCGCTGAGCTTCGGGCAGGATGCGGGCCCTTTCGAGAGCAGTGCGGCTTCCCCCGTCGGCCTCGTGTGCCTGCCGCCACCGCTGGACCGAACGTACGCTCACCCGTAATCGCTTCGCGATCAGCCCGTTCGGCAGACATTCAGCGAACATCCCGGCCGCTTCCAGGCGGATCCATTCATGGAACTCCCGCCGTTCATCGGTCAGTCCACCACCTTGCGGATACCTCCTGTCCCCGGCGCTGCTGCTACCGCCCGTTACGGATACGTTTTCCGTGATCGAAATTGGGTTGTCGGGGACGGGTGTTACTGACGAAGCCGCTGACATGAAGTGTTGTGGCCGAACTCGTGCTTGTGCGGGACCCATGCCCGTCGCGAGCTATCTTCTCGAACGTGCCGGATCGGGCGAGGCAGGACCGCCGCCACCGTCGTGGGCCGCAGCCCTACTTCAACCCGCGGGAGCGGGACGTCATCGAACTGCTCCCGGAAGGACTCAGCAATCGGCAGATCGCCGACAAGCTGGGGATTTCCTTCAGGGAGTCAGCGCGGTGTGGAGCGGGCGCGGAGGTGGGCGCGTTCGCCTTGGCGGCCGAACAGGATGAGCACCTCGACGGGCGTGGAGTCGGCGCTGTCGAACCAGTGTGGCACATGGGTGTCGAACTCGGCGGCCTCGCCTTCGCCGAGGATCAGGTCCTGGTCACCGAGGAGTAAGCGAAGACGGCCGCCCAGCACGTACATCCATTCGTAGCCCTCGTGGGACTTCTGCATGGGCGGACGGCGTCGGGGCGGGATGATCGCCTTATGGGCCAGCAGGCCGCCGGGCCGCCGCGTCAGCGGGATGAACGTCATGCCGTTGCGCTGCACCGGACGCATGTGGATGCGCGGGTCACCGGTTGGTGGCGCGCCAATGAGTTCGTCGATCTGCACGCCGTAGACCTGGGCGAGCGGCAGCAGCAGTTCGAGCGTGGGCCGGCGGTGGCCGGTCTCCAGCCGCGACAGTGTGGAAACCGAGATGCCGGTCGCGGTCGCCACGTCGGTGAGGGGCGTGTCGCGTTGCTTGCGAATCGCGCGTAGCCGGGACCCGACTCCGGTCAGCACCTCATCCATGTTTGCCATTCCTGCAAAGTTAGTTGGTCCGCCCGCCGACGGGAACAGATGCTGGTGACATGAAGAAGAAGTTCGATGCCGCCGTGCTCGGCGGCGGCGCCGCGGGACTGAGCGGCGCGACCAGCCCGTCGGCGTGCTCGCCATGCACTTGGAATGGGCCGTGCGCCAGGCGCTGATGTTCCGGCAGTTGACCTCGGAAGTGACCTTCTTTCAGCACGCCACCCCGGCGCTGACCGAACAGCACGTGGCCCGGTTGACCACCTGGGACATCAGGGTGCTCACTGAGCCGGTGGAGTCCGTTGAGGTGGCTGACGACCTCAATGCGCAGATGGTGAGCGCGGCCGCCGCCGGCGCCGCTATCAGCGGCGACCTCGTCGCTGAGGACGCCGAGCTCACCATCAAGGTGTTGGCACCGACCTACTCGGAGGAGCGGTACGGGGAGGGAAAACGGGTCTGGAGCGGCAAAGCCAACCTGCATGTGGAAACGACCGCCGCCGATCTCCCGGCCGGCACCGCGCCGAACGTCGGTATCGGCGGAGGCTGGGATGCGATCTGGCTCGCCTCGCACGGAAGCAGTTCGACCTGGTGTCCGCGCAGACCTGCAGCTGCCCAGGCCCGCACTCCAGGCCATGCATCGCAAGCTGGCCGCGGCCGTCCGTCCGGGCGGAACGCTGCTCGTCGTCGGTCACCACCCGGCCGACTTGGACGTACCGACGCTCCGCAGTCCGTGCCTGCCGCGCCTGATGTTCACCGCCGAGGACGCCGCCATCCTGCTGGACCCGAGTGGGACATCACCACGTTGGCCGCCGAACGCCCGGCCACCGACCCGGAGAGCCGGCCGATCACGCCCACCGACGCGGTGCTGCGCGCGGTGCGACGTCCAGCCGAATGACCGTACGGCAATAACCACCAGACGTATCAAGAAAAACGGGAGGGACCGATCATGACCGGCAGGGGGAGGGTGGAGCGTACGGACACGCTCGTGATCGGAGGTGGTCAGGCCGGGCTCGCCACGAGCTACTGGCTCACCAAGGCTGGAATCGACCACATCGTGGTGGACCGGCGGGACCGCCTCGGCGGCGGCTGGAACGACCGGTGGGACGAGTTCTGCCTGGTACTGCCGAACTTCACGCTCCTGATGCCGGGGATGCCGTACGACGGTGACGACCCGGATGGCTTCATGCCCCGCGACGACGTGCTGAAGTACCTGTCGCGGTACGCGTCGCAGGTCAACCCGTCGGTCCGGCTTGCGACGAACGTGAACCGCCTGGCCGCCGAGAACGGTGGCCTTGTGGCGTACACCAGCGGTACGACCTTCCAGGCCCGCAACGTCGTGCTGGCGACCGGACCGTACCCGCGGCCGAGGATCCCGGCCGCGGCAGAGAAGATCTCCGCGGACATCCAGCAACTGCACACCAACGACTACCGCAGGCCCACGCAACTGGCTGACGGCGCGGTGCTCGTGGTCGGCACAGGCCAGTCCGGCGCGCAGATCGCCGAGGAACTGCATCGGGCAGGCCGTGAGGTCCACCTGTCGGTGTCGAAGAAGCCCGCCGCACCCCGCCGGTACCGAGGCCGCGACCTGGGCTGGTGGCTGCTCAGCATCCACCAGCACGGCGCCGAGGTAGGCGTGGAGATGAAGCTCCAGTCGCCGGCCGCGCGGTTCGACGGCAACCCGATCCTGTCCGGCCAGGGCGGCGGTCACAGCATCGACCTGCGGCAGCTCGGCAGGGAAGGCGTTCGGCTGTACGGCCGGCTGAAGTCGGCGGACGGCACGACGGTGCGGTTCACCGACGACCTCGCCGAACGGCTGGCGTTCGTCGAGACCCAGTTCGACAAGACGCAGCGGCGGCTGTTCGACGCGTACATCGCGGCGGCCAAGATCGACGCGCCGCCCGACGACCGTCCCGCGCCCAGCGACTCGGCCGTTCCGGCCACCAGCACCGAGCTCGACCTGGCCGCCGCCGGGATCGGTTCCGTGGTGTGGGCGACCGGGTACCAACTCGACTTCGGCTGGGTCGATCTGCCTGTCTTCGATGAATGGGGCTACCCACGGCACGCCAGGGGCGTCACCACCCAGCCCGGCCTGTACGCGGTTGGCCTGCCCTGGCTGCACTCCGTGGCGTCGTCGGTGTTTGTCGGCGCCGGCGCCGACGCCGCGCACATCGTGGAGCACATCGCCGCCCGAAACGCATCCTGACGCCGCAGGTGCGCACTTTTGTGCGCTCCCCTTCGGCTTGCTCGTGACAGTCCGGGCTCGCGAACGTTGTTCGGTGGGTCCGGCACCGCGACTACCGACGCCTTCTTGCCTCTCAGCGAGGTGCGCTGATGACAGCTGAGCAAACCGCCCCGTCCGGGCTCGACCGTGATGTGCGGGCCGATTTTCCGATTCTCGCAACGACGGAACGTTTCACGCGGTCACGTGAGTGCGTTCGCGTGTTCCTGAACGCCGCCGAGGCGCCGGAAATCGCGTTCACCAAGAGCGCGAACGAGGCGTTGAACCTGGTTGCCCAGGGTTTCGGGCCGCAGGCCGTGTCGGCCGGTGACGAGGGCCTGATCAGCGGGCTCGGGCACCACTCGGACCTGTTGCCGTGGCGGTGACTTTGTGCCCGGACAGGGGCCACTCTGCAGGTCGCGGCCGTGGACGAGAACGACGAGCTGTTGCTGGAGTCGTTCCGGGCGAAGATCACCGAACGGACGCGCCTGATCGCCGTGGCCCACGTCTCCAACGTCCGGGGCACCGAGAGCCCCGTGCGCGAGATCCTCACGGAGGCGCCCGGGCACGGCATTGTCATGGTGGTGGACGGCACCCAGGCCGTTGCGCACCGGACCGTGGACGTGCGGGACATCGACGTCGACTTCTACGCCTTCTCGGCGCACAAGATGTACGGTCCACATGGGGCTGGAGTGCTGTACGACAAAGCGGAGCGCCTCACGACGTGGCGTCGGCCACGCGCGCCGCCGAGGGGCTACGCGCCCAGGACGGCGTCACCGTGTACGGCGGCCAGGTACCCGGGGCATCGTGTCCTTCAATGTGGATGGCGTGCACCCTCATGACGTCGGCGGCCGTTTCAACTCGTCCGGGATCGCCGGTCGTACCGGCGTGCACTGCGCCGCTTCCTTCATGAACAGCCTTGGGACCCTCGGGTCCGTAGGCGCGTCGTTCGGTGTCTACAACAGCATGTCCGAGGTCGAGTTGTTCATCGAGCCGGTGTGGACGATGGAGAAGGGGTTCTGGTCGAACGAATACCCGAACGATCTGCTCCTGCCCAGCTGAGCCGGCCAGAAGAGGTGGAGGACGACAACGATGAAGTTCAATTCTCCAGTGCAACAGACAGGGACCGAACTGGTCACTGAGTTGCTCACCAATCCAGCAGCTCAGGCCGATCCGTACTCCACGTACCAACGGATGCACGCCTTCGGCCCGGCGATCACCGGACCGGACGGCGAGTTGGTGATCATCGGCTACCGGCTGGCGGACGGCGCACTTCGCGATACACGGCTGCCCAAGCAGGTGGGCGAGATGCTGGTTCGTATGGGCTACACGAACTGGCGGGAGCGCCCCTCGTTGCGGTTGTTCTTCACCAGTCTCGGGCATCTCAACCCGCCCGAGCACACCCGGCTGCGCAGGCTGGTGGCTGGAGCGTTCAACGCTCGTCGGGTGGCTGCGCTGCGGCCCGCTGTCGAGCAGACCGTTGCCGACGCGCTGGACCGGCTTTCCGGCGAGTGTTGTTTTGTCGACGAGTTCGCGTATCCGGTGCCCGTTACGGTTATCGGTGAGCTGCTTGGTATTCCCAGTGCGGATCGGCCGATGTTCCAGACGCTGGTAAGAGACTGGACTGGTGTCGTGAACGCGCAGGACCCGGCCACCGTGGAGAAGGCGGATTCGGCCGCTGTGGTCATCCGTGACTACCTTGATGACATGGCCGCACATCGCCGCGCTCATCCGCGCGACGACCTGATCTCCGCCCTGGTGGCTCCGGCTGACGGCAATCCCGGCCTGTCCGCCGAGGAAGTGACGGTTATGGCGGGTCTGCTGTGGGCCGCTGGTTTTGAAACCACCACCGGACTACTCGCCAACGGCCTGGTCGCGTTGCTCGACCATCCCGACCAGGCTGACCGGCTGCGCAGCGAGGACGGCCTGGTCGGGCCGGCGGTTGAGGAGCTGTTGCGGTTCGACACTCCGCTGCAGTTCCTGTTCGCCCGTACTGCCGCTGAGGACATGGTTGTCGCTGGACAGCCGATCGCGGCCGGCCAGCGCACCATGCTGGTGCTCGGAGCGGCCAACCGTGATCCGGAGGTGTTCGACGAGCCGGATCGGCTGCGCCTGGACCGCAACGGCGAGTCGCCGATGTCCTTCGGCGGCGGCATGCACTACTGCCTCGGCGCGGCACTGGCCCGGCTGGAGGCCCACGTCGCGTTCCCTGCGCTGCTCCGCGCCTTCCCCAAGCTGGCCCTCGCCGGACCAGGTGAGCGCCGTCCCGGGCTGGCCCTGCACGGTTACGTGCGACTGCCGATCTCGGCTTAGAGCGCCCGGCAGTGGGCACGCTGGGTGACTCGTCGTGCGTCCCGGGGACGGAGCCGACAGCGGAAAGGGTTGTCAACCAGTCGCCGGTGATACCGGGTGACGGGACGGGAAGGAGCGACCGTGAACGAGGATCTCAAACGCATTCCGGAACAAGGGCTCGAACTTAACAAAAAGGCCGCACTTCTCGAAATCGGCCTGGAGGGCGTCGGCCTCGACTCGCTCAGCATTTGGAGCCGTCGGTCCACTTGTCCGAGCGGCTCGGGCTGGAGGGCGCGGCCGGTCTCGGTGAGGTCGGCTGGATGGCCGAGCGGCGGCGGGCAAACGATTGACCGATCTCCTGTCATCTCCAGGTTGACAAGCAGGGGTTGTCAACCTAAGGTTGCCTCATGAATGAGCCGACCGCAGTCGGTGATCTGGTCCATCACGTGACCAGCCGGCGCCCGGACGGCGACGCGCTCAGACACCTGACCGACGCGGTGGCCAGGTCCGTATCCGACGCCGCGATCTACGAACGGTTCACGCCCCGAACCCGCGCGGACATTGCCGCGAGCGAGGACGAAGCCCGCGCGGCCGGCCACGACTGCGGCGGCACTGAGCGCATCGTCCTCGGCCTGCTCAGCCAACCGGTGGGCCTGGCAGCGAAGTTCCTCGCCACCGAGACAACCCCGGAACAGGTGCGTACGCGATGGCCGAAGCCTTCGGCCCAGTTATGGCGTTGCCGTTAGGGCGGTGCCCCAAGGCCGGGGTGGCAATGCCGTCGAGATCTGAGTTAGGAGCCGGTGATGTCTTCTTCGCAAGGTCCGGTGCGTGCTCCAGCGGAGCCGCAGGCGGCCGTGAACCCCAATCGCTGGAAGGCGCTTGTGGCAATCTGCATGGCGCAGTTCATGCTGATGCTGGACTCCAACGTCATCAACGTTGCTCTGCCCACCATTCGCACCGACCTGGACCTGAGGCTGTCGGAACTCACCTGGGCGGTCAGTGTCTACGTGCTGTTCCTCGGCGGGTTGCTGTTGCTCGGTGGGCGGCTCGCGGACATCTTCGGCGCGCGGACGATGTTACTGACCGGCCTGGTGGTCTTCACGCTCGCCTCCGCGGCCGGCAGCTTGGCGCAGAACGGGTTCATGCTGATCGGTGGCCGTGTCTGCCAGGGCGTCGGGGCCGCGATGATGTCGCCGGCCGCGCTCCGGGCACTCACCGGCGTGTTCACGGGCACCGAACGTAACAAGGCGCTCGGCGTGTGGTCCTCCCTGGGCGGCATTGGTTTCACCGTCGGCCTGCTCGCCGGCGGACTTCTCACCAGTGGCCCCGGCTGGCGCTGGGTGTTCGTCATCAACATCCCGATCGGCATCGTCCTGCTGATCGCCATCCGGGCCTTGGTGCCGGAGCGTCGGATCGAAGGCGCCAACCGGCGCGTCGATATGTTGGGCGCGGTGACTGCCACTGCCGCCACCGGTTTACTTATCTACGGCGTGATCAACGCCGGCAACAACGGCTGGGCGGACGTCGGCACGCTGGTGCCCATCGCGGCCGCGATTGTCCTGTACGTGGTGTTCACGTTCGTCGAACGCATCGTGCGGAATCCCTTGATGCGCCCGGGAATGCTGGCCCGCCGTCCGGTCGCGAGCGGCGCGTTTCTCATGCTCGCCGCCGCCGGCGTGACCGGTGGGGACGTCTTCATCACTTCGCAGTACCTGCAACACCTGCACGGCTACAGTGCGCTGTCGGCCGGGTTGTTCTTCCTGCCCGCCGCCGTGGCCAGCGTGGTCGGTGCCACTCTGGGCGGGCGACTGGTCGAGCCGCTCGGCGCCCGGCTGGTCGCGTTCATCGGACTGGGCCTGGTGGCCATCGGCAACGGGCTTCTCAGCGCCTTGTCGTCGCAGAGCAACGTTTTCGTCCTGGCTCTTCCCGGCGTCATCCTGTTCGCGCTGGGCGCCACCATGGTGTTCGTCTCCGCGACCACGTCCGCTCTTAGTGGGGTCGCTCAGCAGGAGGCCGGGGTGGTGTCGGCCACCGTCTACACGTTCAACCCGACCGGTTCCGCCATCTTTGTCGGGATAGGTTCGACCGTTGCCGCCGCGGGACTTGCCAGGACACCTACGATCGACGGATTCACCAGCGCCTACACGGTGTTCACCGCCGTCGCCATCGTCACCGCGCTGATCGCGCTGGTTCTCGTCCCGTCCCGGAAACCACAGACGCCGTGAAGGTCACGTCCTGGGCCGACGCTGGATACGCGAAAGTCGGCGATGCAGCGGCCATCGGAGAGTGTGTGTCCCGGGTGGCGACGGGTCAAGGCGAGCCAGACGAACATGCCCCAGCCGGGATCGTTCAGTGCTTCCATCACGATCGTCGCGGCCTGAACGGGCGTGGGAGGCGAGGTTTGGCTGGATATTGGCATAAAAGCAGGTGCGGGCGAGGTTTCGCGGTATGGGCAGTTCCATAAGTGGCGCACCTTCGCGCGCACTCCCGCGCGCTACATCGTCCGCACTTGCAGGGCTTATTCATAGTGGTCCGGATGCGCGAGATTTTTCCTCACGGCGATCCCCAGATGACTGAACGGGGCGAACTCATGAGGCTATCGAACGAGCCGGACACCGACATCATGGTGCTTCCCGGCGTCAGGTCGACACAAGGGATCGCCAGGGGAGCCGGCAACACCTTCTACTACGGCGACCTGTTCCTCGGTCACATCTACCGGGGAGACCTCAAGCGTCGGACCGCCGAGCTGTTCATCGAGGTCCCGGAAGGCCGGCTGGCCATGGGTCTGTGGACCGATCTCAAGCACGGGTGGCTGTTCGTCGGTGGCGGTCTTGGCTGGGCATACGTATACGACCTCGAGACCGGCGAGACGGTCGCGACCTATCAGCTCGGCAAGATCGACGATCTCGCGTCGACATTGGTGAACAAGGTCTACGTCAATGAGCGGGGCGCCTACTTCACCGACTCCTCGTGCTGCGTCCTGTACTTCGTGCCGATCAGCCCTGCCGGCGAGCTCAAGCCGGCCACCACCGTGCCGGTCACCGGCCCGGCAGCCGAAGTCAGCGGCGAGTTCAATCTGAACGGGATCGTCGCACCCGACACCGGATCGCCCCTGATCGTCTCGCACACCGCCAACGGCAGGATCTACACCGTCGACCCGGAAACCGGTGCCAGCCGGACGATCGAAGGTGTCGACGTCCCCAAGGCGGACGGCCTCGTGCTGGACGGCCGACTGCTGTGGGTCGTGCAGAACCGGGTCAACGAGGTGTCCCGGGTCCGGCTGAGCTCCGACTTCACGTCCGGCACTGTCGAAAACGTCATCACCCACGACGCCTTCCAGTTCCCGGCTACCGCCATCGCCTTCGAGAACCGGTTGGCTGTCGTCAACGCCAAGTCCGACACGGCCGAGACAGGCCTCCCACCCACCGCCGGCGAGTACGAGGTCGTTTTCGTCGACCGGTAAGGCGGCCAACCAGAGTCAACGTGCGCGGCAGCAGGCGCCGGGCGGGGCGCCGCTCTTCCGGCCGCTCCGTCCGTTCGCTCCCACGTGGGCTATCGCCCCGACCGCATCCGGATGTCCTGCGTCCAGGCGTTGGTCCTGCCGTTCGGTCTGGTCTTGCAGGCGGTGGCGTAGCAGCGCCAGAACCAAGCGCCGTTCTTGCGGCGACGGATTTCGATCTCGTTGCCGTTGCAACGGCCGCACTTCGGTGGTGCCGCGAAGGTCTCGGCGTGTTCTTGCTCCAGTAGCTTCCTGGCGAAGTGAGCGCCGCGCATCGTCAGCATGATCTCCCGGGTCCAGCTCTGGGAGAGCACGTTGAGGCTGCCGAGCATGATCGTCTGCTCATCGAGCACCGCGATCTTCTGATGCATGACGTTCATGGGCACCACCGAGTGCGCCACGGCTCGCAGGTCTGAGATCAGTGCCTGGTTGTCCCGCCGTTTCTGGAGCTGGTCGGTGTCGTCGCGAATGAATACGTTGATCCGTACGCCCCGGTCCGCAGCGGCTCGGAGTTCCGGCAGGAGCGTGCGCAGGCGGCCCGCGACCCAGGGAGCCCAGAGCCACAGGGACCGTCGCGCGCGCCGGATCTCCTCCGAGAACGTCCGGTAGAAGTCGCGCTCGTCATCGACCTCCGTCACTTCGACGTGCCGGCTCAGTACGTCCGAGAGAGCGCTGCCGAACTCGCCTCGGAAAGGCACGGGAGCGGTCGGTGGGGTGATCAGATTCCTGGCGTGCAGCACCCGGAAACCCGGTGTGCCGATGAGGGCTGCGACCTGTCCCAGCACCGTTGCCGCTCCTGCGGCTTTGAGACGTTCCATGCTGGCGATGACGTAGAGCCGGGTCTTCACCCGGGTGACGGCGACGTTGAAGAGGCGGACACCGTCGCGGGGCCATGTAGACGCTGCAGGTTGGCGGTGGGCGTTGGCCATCCACAGGGGCCGACTGCTCCGGTCACCCTCGACCGTGTCGAAGACGACTATGTCGAATTCCCGCCCTTGAAACTTGTGCGCCGTGCCGACTTCGGCCAGGGCATGGCCTGCCGGCCCCTCGACGTCCCGAAGAGCTTCCAGGGTGGCATCCGCTTGGGCTCGGTAGGGGGTGATGACGCCCGTTTCCTCGCCCAGCTCGCCGTGCAACTCCACCAGGGCCCGGGCGATCAGCGAACCGGCCGGCCACCAGCCGCTGCGGCTGCCCGTCAGCTGGGGCCTGGCCAGTTCGTGGAGTCCGTCGGTGTCGATCAGCACGATCTCAGGGTCGTTCGGTTCGCGCCGCCCTCGCGCCTGGGAGCCACCGCCCAGCATGCCCCCGTACGCGAGGTCGTTGGCCAGCCGCATGACGGCCGGGCCGAAGCGGTGCTGCTGGGTGAGGGTGATGCAGGCGGGATGGCCTTGTGCGTCGGCCGGCTCGGTTATGCCGCAGTGCGCGAACACATCCGGGAGCAGCCAGCGCTTGATGTCGGCGCGCTCCTGGTCCTTGAGCGCCGCCGGAATGACGGCGCCGAGCTGCATGAAATCCCCGAGCAGTATCGCGGCGCGGCTCGCCTTGCCCGTAGCGAGCAGCACCTCGGGCAGGGTCGCGGCGCCCACCTCGTCCACGAGCACGACGTCGTACGGACCTTCGAGGACGGACCGGTTGGTGCGGAATCGGGCCAGTGTGGTCGCAACCAGCCTCGCGGCCTTAATGATCTCGCCTTGGGCGTTGCGAGCCAGCCGCTCGTACTCCTCCTGGGCCTTCCGGTACTCCTTCTCAAGCCCGGGGCGGCGAGCGTCGTCGGCGGCCACGCTCAACCGCAAGCGGCGTGCACGGTCGAACTGGGTGGGCCAGCCCTTGCGGTCGGCTTGTTCGGTCAGCTCGTGGGCCTGCTCGGCCCGTACCACGACCTCGGCGGTCCGGGCCACCTCCCGATCCCAGCCCTCGCGGAGCTGCCGAGCCCGCTCCGCAGCCGTGACGGCGGCGTCGGCCTCGGCCGCGAGTGAGGCAGCCTGCTCGCCGGTGAGGGGGATGGCATCGACCAGCGCCGTGATCTGTGCACCGAGGGCCGCGATGTGGGTCGTGGCCGTGTTCCGCGCCTCAAGCGCCGCCTGTTGGGCAGTGGCGGCAGAACGTTCGGCATCGGACAGCTGCTGCCGGAGCTCCGCGATCCTGTCGCGGGCCCGCCGCTTCGCCCATGTTCCCCTGGCTTCGAGAGTGACTAGTTCCTCGCGCAGTGGAGCGCAGCGGCCTTCAGCCAGAAGTGCCGCGGCCTCTTTGCGCTCGGCCGCCTTGCGTATGTCAGTGATCTCGTTGGACAAACGGTCCACTTGGCGCCACTGCTCACGAGACGCTTCGGCCGCCTCATTGCGAGCGGTGGCGGCCTGTGCCGCGGTGACCGTTCGCTCGTGCAGCCGCACTACCTCGGAGTGCTGCCTCCGCGCCTCCGTTGCTTGGGCCCGAGCTGACGCCAGGTCCCCGCCGGGCGTGCGCAGCACCTTCAGTGCCGAGAAATAGGCGGAGGCATCGAAACCGGCCAGAGCGCCTTCCAGGGATGCCAGTTCGGCTGCGCGGTCCTTGACCGTGATGAGTTCGGCCTCGAGCGAGCTGCGCCGTTCGGCGGCCTCGGCCAGCCGCGCCTTCACCATCAGCGGCAGGGATACGGACGCGTCCTCGGCCACCTCCTTGAGATGCGGCGGGCCGACCCTGACGATGTCTCCCGGGCCGTGCTTCCGGTCCCGGATCACGCCCAGCAGAGCGTTGTCCACGGCGATGTTGGTCGCGGACACGAGCAGCAGCCGGTCTCCCCGGGCAATGAGTTCGCCGATGGCCCGCCGCAGCACCGTGGTTTTGCCTGTCCCCGGCGGCCCCCACACCAGGTGCACTCCTTCGCCGAGACAGGCTTGGTATGCGTCCTGCTGGGCGGGATGGAAACCGGGTGGGGCCCCGCTCTTCGACCGGGGCCCGCCGATGCTGCCCGCTGCCAGAGCGGCGGCGAGAGGGTGTTCTCCGAGGCCGGCAATGCCGTCGCGCAGGGCTTCGATGAGGAAGGCCGGTGCCTGCTTCAGCATCCACAAGTGAGGGTCCGTGGGCTCGGCGAACCGGGCCACTCGTACGGTCAGCAGGGAACCGTTCTGCACTGTCTCGGATACGGTGAAGCCGCCCGATTCGACACTGCTGTGCTCCGGCCCGGCGAGCCGTAGGCCGTCAAGCTGGTCAGGTCCGATGTCGGAGCCGCGCAGGTCCACCGCATACGTGCCGGCCTCCCCGGTACGTGCTGCTCGCCCGATGCGCTGCCAACGGGGTTGCCTGCCTGCGCCGCCCTCGACATTTATCCACTCGCTCAGCGCAGCCGCGATTTCCTCGCGCCACCCCACCCCTGCCCCCCCAAATAACGGTGTCTCGCCCCGGAACAGAGAACCTACCCCTGGCAACGGGCGGCGCACAGGCCAGTGGATCAGGCCGGTGCACGCAGACCAACTGGTGACCACCGGCCTTGCGGCGCTTGACGCGTCTTGCTCAAATGTTCGCGACTGGGAACTTGATGAGGGTGGGGATGGGGCATGGACGGGTTACGGGTGTCCCCGTGGAAGCGCTACGGGTACGACCGGCTGTATGTGAACGCTTCGGACGGGACGAAAGTCGCCTGGTTCGACCGGCGTACCGGGGAGCTGACCGTTCTTGTCGAGGTGCACCGGACGGCTGTGCTCGATGTCCTTGCGCCCTACCTGGCCGGTCCCGGCTTGACTCGTCCGGTCGCAGCGATGCCTCCGGGCGATCCGGAGGAGGGGCCGCTGGATCCGGGGGAGGATCTCGCGCGTCACCGTCCCGGAGAGGCGCTCCGGGCGAAGGTCGATGAAATGACGCCGGGGTTCTGGCGGCGGCTGCTGGACAAGCTGCTCGGGCGGCGCTCCGAGGCGGAGAGCTGGCGCAAGGGCCTGGTGGGAGAGCGGCGGATGGGGGCGGAGCTGGAGCGGCTCGCCGGCGAGGGATGGCGAGTGCTGCACTCGGTGCCGTTGCCGCGGGACGTGGACATAGACCACCTGCTGATCGGTCCGGGCGGGGTTTTCTGCGTCAACACCAAGTACCACCGGGGTGCACGCGTGTGGGTGGGCGACGAGGCCGTGCGGATCGGCGGCCGGTCGTATCCGTACGTGCGCAAAAGCAGGGCCGAAGCGAGGCGGGCGTCCGCAGCCCTCACCCGGGCCTGCGGCTTCGCCGTCGACGTGCGGCCCGTGCTCGCGTTCGTCGACACCGGTTCGCTCAGTGCGGTGCCGTCGCTGCGGGACGTGTACGTCATCCAGGCGCAGGAGGCCGCCTGGTTCCGGCAGTTCGCAGTGGTGTGGACCGGTGGTGACGTCGAGGCCATATACGCGGCGGCGCGCAGGCGAGACACCTGGATCAGCGCGTGACGGAACATTGCCACCGCACGGTGGTCGTGCTGCGGAACGGGTGAAGGCCGGGCCCCCGCGGCCGGCGGTTGACGGAGCGGCTCGGAATTCGCGACGGCTGATCGGCCCCCTTGTGCCGGCCGAGCGTGTCATTGGTCCCGACGGGTGACGATTGTCCCTAGGATTGTGGGATGCATATAGCGAGCACGTTCCCCGGAGGGGTGAGCCGGTGAACAGGTCCGAGGCCACCGACGAGCAGTGGGAGGGGCTGGCCGAGGTCGTCCCGCTCCGTGGGCACCACGCATGGCCGTCATGGCCCAACCACCGGGCCCTGCCCGAGGAGGAGCAGGCGCCCGATCCGAACCAGCGGCGCATGGTCGTGCTGCGGGTCCAGGTCTTCGCGGACGCCCGCGAGGTCGCCGAGCACCTGATGGCGCGGGTGCCGGTCCTGCTGGACCTCACCAGTGCCGACACGGACGTCGCCAAGCGCATCCTCGACTTCTCCAGCGGAGTCGTCTTCGGCCTGGGCAGCGGCATGCACCGGGTCGACACCAATGTCTTCCTGCTGGCCCCGGAAGGGACGGAGGTGGCATCGGGGTACCCCGATCGTAGGAAAAGTGATCAGCCGAAACGGTTTGGCTGATTATGTGACACATACGGTCCGGGCATGGACACTCGCTGTGCCCGACCGGACGTTCATCCCGGCGTTTCCTCTGTCGTCTCCCCTGTCGTCCCTCCTGCGGCCTCCCGTACGCAGCGGCCTGTCGTAACGGAGTTACGGCTGTCCGCGTTCAAATCGCACCGCAACGCTTCCTTCGCGCTCGGCCCGCTCACCCTCTTCCGGGGGCCGAGCGGCTCCGGCAAGTCCAGTGCGCTCCAGGCGTACGAGGTGCTCGCGCGGCTGGCCGGCGGTGACGCTCTGGGGGAGGCCCTGTCGCTTGTCGACGGCGGACCCGGGGCGTGTGTTCCCCAGCAGGCGCGGCCCGACGCCCAGGGGCGGCGCGGCTTCCGCATCGGCTGCACCGTCGAGGGGCCCGTGGGGCCCGTGCGGGTTGACGTCGCCGTGCAGGCCGAGCCGGAGCTCCGCATCGTCGGGGAACGGATGACGGGCTGCGGGCGCACCCTGCTCTCGACGGCGCTTCGTGACCCCGGCCGCCGCGCCGTGGAGGCCGCCTGGCACACCGCCGGCGCCGTCCCCGTCACTCGCGCGCCCCTGCCGGACGACCGGCTCGGCACTGCCTTGCTGCCCCTGCGCGTCGCGGGCAAGACCGCCGGGCAGCGCCTCGTCCTCGACGCCGCCGAGCAGGTCGTCGTGGCCCTGCGCGCGGTCTTCGCCTGCGACCCGCGCCCGGAGCTCATGCGCATGCCCGCCGCCGCGCACGACGGGCTGCTGCGCAGCGCCTGCGACAACGTCGCCGCGGTCCTGGACCGTACGCGTCACGAGTGCGCGACCCGCCACGCGGCGCTCGTGGCGGCGGTGGGGGCCGGCTGCCGCGTACCGGTGGACGGGCTGGGCGTACGGGAGGCCGGCGGCGGCCTCCTGCAGGCCGTGCTGGAGCGGAAGTCCGGCGACGGGACGCCCGTGGAGCGGCTCGGGGACGGCGAGTTGCGCTACCTCGCGCTCTGCCTGGTGCTGATGACCGGCCCCGGAGTCCTGGACATGGACCCCGTCGGCGAGGTGCTGCAGGCGCGGCAGGCGCTCACTGTCCTCGCGGACGACTTCGACCGCTGCCTGGACGCCCGGCAGGCGCGCGAGCTGATCGCCCTGGCGGTACGGATGGGGGAGCGCGGGCATGTGCGGCTGGTGGGGACGGTGCGGGGAACGGGCGACGGGGATGCTCCGGCCGAGGGGGTCTCGGTGGTAGATCTTGGGGGTGAATGCTGAACATCGAGAAGGCCGGGAAGAGTGCGGCGGGGCCGGCGAGGGCGCAAGCGAGCTGCGCGTCCTGCAGCGGCGGCTCGCCGACTTCGCGGCCGCGCGCCACTGGCAGCCGTACCACACCCCCAAGAACCTCGTCGCGGCGCTCAGCGTCGAGGCGTCGGAACTGGTCGAGATCTTCCAGTGGTTGACGCCGGAGGAGTCGGCGCGGGTGATGGAGCGGCCGGGGACGGCCGAGCGGGTCGAGGACGAGGTCGCTGACGTCCTGGCGTACCTGCTGCAGTTCTGCGAGGTGCTGGGCATCGACGTGGCGGCCGCCCTCGCCGCGAAGATCACGCGTAACGAGAAGCGGTTCCCGGTGCCGGACCGGGACACTCCGGATGCGCCGGATCGTCACTCTCCGGAGTGATTGAGTTATCCACACCCCATCTGGTATCCACAGATTTCTGAATTCCCCTGGCGTTTCCGGCGGTTAGTCATCACTCTGGGTAGTGAGAAGGTGTGGGCACGGCACAGTCGGGAAGTTGGGGGACCGGGTCATGGACGCAGTGCGGCTCATCGGAGCCACCCGGACGGCCCTGGCGCAGGCCAGGGTCGTCCACGACATCGTCACCGAGGCATGGCAGACCCAGGCGCTGGCGGGAGCGGTCGGCGGCCACCTCGCGGTCCACGGGCCCTTCGAGGCCCGTGCCGCCGCGGGGAGTCTGAGCGAGGCCGGGTCCCGCGCGTCCGGCGCGCTGCGTCAAACGCTGCGCGCCGGAGCGATACGGGCCGGGCAGCTCACCGAAGTCCGCGACCCCTGGAGCGCGTTGGCCGGGCTCTGCGGGCTCCTCGGGGAAGTGGGCATCGCCCTGGTGGGGGTCGCCTGCTCCTCCGACGAGGACGCCATGTACTGGCAGTGCATAGAAGCGATAGATGCCGCCGACGAGACGAGCGACAGAGTGCGCTGGTTACAGAGACGGCTCGCGTTGCGCGAGCGGGAAGGCGGTGCCGCGTGAGGCGCGGGCGCTCAGCGGTCATCCCCTCCGTCGACGGACGCGTCGACGGGCACGTGAGCAGGCACATCGATAGGCGCGTCGATGGGTGCGTCGATGGGTGCGTCGATGGGCGCACCGGCGGATGCGCCGGCAGGCGATCCGGTGGACGTGCCCGCGGCGGCGCCGGCGGGCTCCGGGCGCCCGTCACGCGGCTGCAGGTCCGCGTCGAGCTGCGACAGGTCCGCGTTGAGCGCGGCCATCAGCTCCTCCATCTGCTGCAGCAGGCCCTTCGGTGCGCCGGGCCGCCCGTCGGCGGGCTGGGTGGGCACCGTCTCGTCGGGCACGGCTTCCTGGGTCATCGCGGCCTCCTCGGCCCCGGCCCTCCCGGTGCGGGAGAGCGGTGTTGCGGTCGTCGCCTCCGGCAGGGTGCACCGGTGCGCGGGCCGGGCGGTCCGGCTCCGCCCGAGCCAACGACCACCGGCCGCGGCGGACACTGGCCGGAGCTCACCCGCTCGGCGGGGGCGGCGGAATTTCACCCGACCGGGGCGGGTGTACCGCCGCAGGGCGCAGCCGGTTGACGCCTGTTCGGCAGTGCAGGATGGAGGCATGGATCTGCGAATCTTCACCGAGCCCCAGCAAGGGGCCAGCTACGACACGCTGCTGACGGTCGCCAAGGCCACCGAGGACCTCGGCTTCGACGCCTTCTTCCGCTCCGACCACTACCTGGCCATGGGCTCCGCGGACGGCCTGCCCGGCCCGACCGACGCCTGGATCACCCTCGCGGGCCTCGCCCGTGAGACGCGCCGCATCCGGCTCGGCACCCTGATGACCGCGGGCACGTTCCGGCTGCCCGGCGTGCTGGCCATCCAGGTGGCGCAGGTGGACCAGATGTCCGGCGGGCGCATCGAGCTGGGCCTGGGCGCGGGCTGGTTCGAGGAGGAGCACAAGGCCTACGGCATCCCCTTCCCGAAGGAGAAGTTCGGGCGGCTGGAGGAGCAGCTCGCCATCGTGACGGGCCTGTGGGAGACGGAGCCGGGCAAGACCTTCGACTTCGGCGGCACCTACTACCGGCTCACCGACAGCCCGGCGCTGCCCAAGCCCGCGCAGCAGAAGCTGCCCGTGCTCATCGGCGGGCACGGCGCGAAGCGCACGCCGCGCCTCGCCGCGAAGTACGCCGACGAGTTCAACATCCCGTTCGCCTCGGTCGAGGACAGCGAGCGGCAGTTCGGCCGGGTGCGGGCGGCTGCGGAGGAGGCCGGCCGCAAGGGCGACGACCTCGTGTACTCCAACGTGCTCGTCGCCTGCGTCGGCAAGGACGACGCGGAGGTCGCGCGGCGTGCGGCGGTCATCGGGCGCGAGGTGGCCGAGCTCAAGGAGAACGGCCTGGCCGGTTCCCCGGCCGAGGTGGTCGACAAGATCGGCCGGTACGCGGCCGTCGGCTCGTCCCGGATCTACTTCCAGATCCTGGACCTGGACGACCTCGACCACCTGGAGCTGATCGCCTCCGAGGTCCAGTCCCAGCTGGCCTGACAGCGGCCCGCATCCGGCTTCCGGTCCCGGCAGCCGTCCCCCACCGAGGAGCACCCCTGTGACGCCCGCCCCCACCGTCCCCTTCGCCGGCGCGCTGGCGCGCGGTCCGCTCGTCCTCGACGGCGGGCTGTCCAACCAGCTGGCGGCGCAGGGCTGTGACCTGTCCGACGCCCTGTGGTCGGCCCGGCTGCTCGCCGACGACCCCGGGCAGATCGAGCAGGCGCACGCCGCGTACGTGCGGGCGGGCGCGCAGGTCCTCATCACCTCCAGCTACCAGGCCACGTTCGAGGGCTTCGCCCGCCGCGGGCTGGGCCGGGAGCAGGCGGCGGAGCTGCTGCGGCGCAGCGTCGGGCTGGCCCGGAGCGCCGCGGAGAAGGAGGCGCCGGGGAAGGACGTGTGGGTCGCCGCGTCCGTCGGCCCGTACGGGGCCTTCCTGGCCGACGGCAGCGAGTACCGCGGCCGGTACGGGCTGAGCGTTGCGGAGCTGGAGCGCTTCCACCGGCCGCGGATCGAGACGCTGGCGGAAGCGGAGCCGGACGTCCTCGCGCTGGAGACCGTGCCGGACGCGGCCGAGGCGGAGGCCCTGCTGCGGGCCGTGGAGGGCTGCGGCGTCCCCGTGTGGCTCTCGTACAGCGCGGCGGGCGGGCGCACCCGCGCGGGGCAGCCGCTGCGCGAGGCCTTCGCCCTGGCCGCGGGGAACGACCAGGTCGTCGCCGTGGGGGTCAACTGCTGCACCCCCGCCGACGCCGACGCGGCGGTCCGGACGGCTGCGGAGGCGGCCCGTAAGCCCGTCGTGGTCTACCCCAACAGCGGCGAGGAGTGGGATGCCGCCGCCCGCTCCTGGACGGGCGAGCCGGCCTTCACCCCCGACCGCGTCACCGCGTGGCGCGAGGCGGGCGCCCGCCTCGTGGGCGGCTGCTGCCGCGTGGGCCCGGACGACATCGCGGCCCTGTCCCGGGCGCTCGGCGCGGGGCCTGTGCAGACGTAGGGCCCGTGTCAAGGGGGCGGGTGAATGGGCCGTCAACGTACCAGGATATGAGGCAAGTTGGCGCAACCGCGGCTGCGGGCCGCCGGTTCACGGCTAGCGTGGATGCGGACGTGAACACAGCGTCACCGGGGGGAACGAGTACCGGGGGTGTGGAGGGATGGCCCAGCAATCCACCGAGGCGGCAGTCAGGGTGAGACCGGCGGACCTCGCGCCGGGCGCGGTGATCGCGCAGTCCCTGGACAACCAGTGGGTGACGGCGAAGCTGACCAGGGACATGGTCGCGCGCGGGAAGTCGCTCCAGGACGTCGGGAGCGCGCGGGACAAGGAGGTGCGCGCCGAGTACTTCCGCAGCCTGATCAACACCCGGCAGGTGGTGGCCAACCGGGTGTTCTTCTACAACAACGCGGCCGTGAGCCGTGACCTCCTGGAGGGCGGCGCGGCCCGCCGGGCGCATCAGAAGCTGCTGGCGCAGGAGGCCCTGGTGCCCTACCTGCTCAACGAGCGCGACCCCGCCGAGCCGCCGCGCCCCGGCCTGGGCTATGACGCGCGGGCGTTCACGGCCTGGCAGGAGACCCTCGAAGGGATGCCCGCCGGGGAGCGCGTGAAGTGCGTCCGGTTCTCCTGGGAGGACCAGGAGAACCGGGACGCCACCCGGTCCGCGCTGTTCAACGCGTTCGCCGCGCGGGTGCAGGCGCTCACCGCGAAGGACATCCCCCTCCTCGCCCGCCAGCTCGGGGTTCCGGAGCCGCGGTACGGGGCGTTCGCGGAGCGGATCGGCGAGGTGGTCCGGTGGAGCAACGAGCACAGCGTCCGCGGCGACCTCGTCACGCGCAACCTGCTCTACGAGCAGTTCGTGACGGTGCCGGGCACTCCCGTCTCCGAGGGCCGCTACGACGGGACCAAGCCGTTCGCCGCGGAGATCAAGCAGCTCCTCGACCTCATCTACAGCGTGAACCTCGCCGACGCCCTCGGCATGTGCCCGCTCACCCCGGCCGGCAGCCTGCGGCGGGTCGCCCTCCAGGAGTGGCGGGACGTCCGTACGACCGTGGCCGGTACGGTCACCGACCCCGAGCAGCTGCTGCTGTTCCTGCAGCGCCAGGCGTTCTCCACGGTCCAGGACCGGCTCGCCCTGACCCCCTCCGCCGTCGACGCGCTCGCCCTGGAGGACATCTGCAGCCTGCGCCAGAGCGACGCCTGGAACGCGTACATCCGCGCCTTCGACGCGCTGGCATCCGACCCGGCGGCCTTCCAGGAGCGGGTGGGTCCCGTCTTCGACCGCTACGTCCGGCTCAACTCCGAGATCGTCCGCCTCGCCGATGCCCGCGGCGACCGGCGGGCCGGGGCCAACAGGTGGCTGCCCGTCATCGAGGTCGTCGTCACCGTCGGCGGTGCCGTCTTCACGGCGATCACCGGCGACGAGTCCTGGAGTGTGGCCGGCAGCCTCGGCGGGATCTCGGCCAAGTACGGCGGCTCCGTGCAACTGGTGCTCCGCAACCGGGTGGAGGGGCGGCGCGAGCAGAAGTTCGCGCGGGAGCTGGCCGCGGTCCGGTTCGACAGCACCCGGGAGTGGGAAAGGTTCCACGGCATGGTGCGCAGGCTGCCCGGGTACCGGGAGGAGGGCGGCGCCCCGGCCGCCACCGGCTCCGCCACCGTGCAGGACGACATCCCGGAGTACTGAGACGACACCCCGGAGTGCTGAGCCGATGCCAGACGAGACCGCGGCCACCCCGTACGACCGGCTGCGTGCCGCCCGCCCCGAGCTGTTCGGCAACGCCCCGGGCGGGATCGACATCCTCCTCGACCCGGCCGAGGTCGAGGCGGCCCGGCGCGCGGCGCACGGCACGCCGGAGGCCGGAACGACGGAGGAGGGTGCGTCCCCCGTCGACGGCGCGCCCCCTGTCGACGGCGCGTCCCCCGTCGATGCCGCGTCCCCCGTCGGCGTCGTCTACGCCGACCGCTTCGTCACCCTCGTACGGGACGCCGTCCGGTTCCCCGGCGGCGCCCTCGGGCTCTACATCCGCATGCTCTCCACGGCGGCGAGCCCCGGCGCGGTCGTCCTCCCCCTCACCACCACGGGCGACATCGTCCTCGTCGAGCACTACCGCCACGCCACCCGCTCCTGGCACTGGGAAGTTCCCCGCGGCATGGGCGCGCCGGGCGCCACCGGCGCGGAAAGCGCCGCCCGGGAACTCGCGGAGGAAATCGGAGCGGAAGCCACCGAATGGATTTCCCTGGGCCGGCTGCATCCCGACAGCGGCCTGCTCGGTGATCACGTCGAGCTGTTCGCCGCCCGTATCGACGGTTTCGGCCCGCCGGAGACCTCCGAAGGCATCCGCCGGATCGTCACCCGCCCCTGGCCGGAGGTCTCGGAAATGGTGGCAGCGGGGGACATCACCTGCGGATTCACCATCGCGGTCCTCACCCGCGCTCTCCTGAACGGGCTACTGGGAAATACCACCGGAACCACCGGCGAAACCACCACCGAAGCCACCGGCGAAAAGAGTTAGTCGAAAACGGTCGTCCCGGGCGATACTCGACCGCGTGTTCCTGACGATATCCACCACCGGCACGGCCGGATCCCCCGCGACCGATCTCGGATTCCTGCTGCACAAGCACCCTGACAAGGCGCAGCGGTTCTCCACCTCCCACGGCACCGCGCACGTCCTCTACCCCGAGGCCGGCGCGGAGCGCTGCACCGCCGCGCTCCTGCTGGAGATCGATCCGGTCGCGCTGGTGCGGAAGGCCAAGGACAGGAGCCGCGGCGGGGCGCCCGACTCCGCCCTCGCCCAGTACGTCAACGACCGCCCGTACGCGGCGTCCTCGCTGCTCGCCGTCGCCATCGGCGGCGTCTTCTCCACCGCGCTGAAGGGCCGGTGCGACGCCCGCCCGGAGCTGCCGGGGATCGCGCGGCCGCTGCGCGTCGAGGTGCCGGTGCTGCCCGCCCGCGGCGGCGCGGCCCTGGTGGAGCGGCTGTTCGCGCCGCTGGGCTGGACGGTCACCGCGGAGCCGGTGGTGCTGGACGAGAAGTTCCCGCAGTGGGGCGACTCGCGCTACGTACGCCTCGTCCTGGAGGGCGAGCAGCGGCTCGCGGACGCCCTGCGCCACCTCTACGTGCTCCTGCCGGTCCTCGACGACTCCAAGCACTACTGGGTCGCGCCCGACGAGGTCGAGAAGCTGCTGCGGGCCGGCGAGGGCTGGCTGGAGGACCACCCCGAGCAGCGCCTGATCACCGGCCGCTACCTGGGCCGCCGCTGGTCGCTGACCCGCGATGCCCTGGAGCGCCTGGCCCTCGCCCGCCTCGCCGAGGCCGACGACACCGAGGCCGAGGCGCTCGACAACGCCGTCGACGAGGAGACGGACACCGAGGAGCGGCCCGTGCCGCTGGCCGTGCAGCGCCGCGCGGCGATCCTCGACGCCCTGCGTGCCGCCGGTGCCGCCCGCGTCCTCGACCTCGGCTGCGGCCAGGGCCAGCTCGTGGGAGAGCTCCTCAAGGACCCGCGGTTCACCGAGGTGGCCGGCGTGGACGTGTCGACGCGCGCCCTGAAGGAGGCCGCGCGGCGGCTGCGCCTGGACCGGATGACCGAGCGGCAGGCAGCGCGGGTCACGCTGTTCCAGGGCTCGCTCGCGTACACCGACCGCAGGCTCGCCGGATACGACGCGGCCGTGCTCAGCGAGGTGATCGAGCACCTCGACCTGCCGCGGCTGCCCGCGCTGGAGCACGCCGTCTTCGGCGCGGCCCGCCCCGCGACGGTCGTCGTCACCACCCCGAACGCCGAGTACAACGTCCGCTGGGAGACCCTGCCCGCCGGTCACGTGCGGCACGCCGACCACCGCTTCGAGTGGACGCGCGAGGAGTTCCGCACGTGGGCGGCGGAGGTCGCGGAGCGCTACGGCTACGAGGTCGTGTTCGCCCCCGTGGGGCCGGACGACCCGGAGGTCGGGCCGCCCACCCAGCTGGGTGTCTTCACCCGTACAGAGCGTACAGAGAAAGAGCCGGAGCAGGAGAAGGCCGCATGACCAGCACAGCAACAACCGCCGGGGCACAGGTGAAGCGGACCCTCGCCGTCACCGACCTCTCCCTCGTGGTCCTGATCGGCGCGACCGGCTCCGGCAAGTCCACTTTCGCCCGCCGCCATTTCAAGCCCACCGAGGTGATCTCCTCGGACTTCTGCCGCGGTCTCGTCGCCGACGACGAGAACGACCAGAGCGCCAGCGGCGACGCCTTCGACGTCCTGCACTACATCGCGGGCAAGCGCCTCGCCGCCGGCCGCCTCACCGTCGTCGACGCGACCAACGTCCAGTCCGAGGCCCGCCGTCAGCTGGTCCGGGTCGCCCGGGAGCACGACGTGCTGCCCATCGCGATCGTCCTCGACCTGCCCGAGGACGTGTGCGCCGCGCGCAACGCCGGCCGCGCCGACCGGGCCGGCCTGCCCCGCCACGTCATCCAGCGCCACCGCCGCGAGCTGCGCCGCTCGCTGCGCGGCCTGGAGCGCGAGGGCTTCCGCAAGGTGCACGTGCTGCGCAGCGCCGAGGAGGCCGACTCCGCCGAGGTCGTCCTGGAGCGCCGCTACAACGACCTGCGGCACCTCACGGGCCCCTTCGACATCATCGGCGACATCCACGGCTGCAGCTCCGAGCTGGAGACGCTCCTCGCGAAGCTGGGCTACGAGGACGGCGTCCACCCCGCCGGACGCACGGCCGTCTTCGTCGGCGACCTCGTCGACCGCGGCCCCGACAGCCCGGGCGTGCTGCGCCGCGTCATGGGCATGGTTGCCTCCGGCAACGCCCTGTGCGTGCCGGGCAACCACGAGAACAAGCTCGGCCGCTGGCTGCACGGCAAGAAGGTCCAGCACACCCACGGCCTGGCCGAGACCATCGAGCAGCTGGAGCGGGCGGACGCCGAGGACCCCGCCTTCCGTGAGCGGGTGCGGGAGTTCGTCGACGGGCTCGTCAGCCACTACGTCCTCGACGAGGGCAAGCTGGTGGTCTGCCACGCGGGCCTGCCGGAGAAGTACCACGGCCGCACCTCGGGCCGCGTGCGCTCGCACGCGCTGTACGGGGACACGACGGGCGAGACCGACGAGTTCGGCCTGCCCGTGCGCTACCCGTGGGCCGAGGACTACCGCGGCCGCGCCGCCGTGGTCTACGGTCACACCCCCAACCCGTCGGCCACCTGGCTGAACAACACCATCTGCCTCGACACCGGCGCCGTCTTCGGCGGGAAGATGACCGCCCTGCGCTGGCCCGAGCGCGAGCTGGTGGACGTACCGGCCGAGCGGGTCTGGTACGAGCCGGCCCGGCCGCTGGCGAGCGACGCGCCCGGCGGCGAGGACGGCCGCCCGCTCGACCTGGCCGACGTCACCGGCCGCCGCGTCGTGGAGACCCGGCACATGGGCCGGGTCGCCGTGAAGGAGGAGAACGCCGCGGCCGCGCTGGAGGTCATGAGCCGCTTCGCCGTCGACCCGCGGCTGCTGCCCTACCTCCCGCCCACCATGGCGCCCTGCGCGACCTCCCAGGAGGAGGGCTACCTGGAGCACCCGGCGGAGGCGTTCGCCGCCTACCGCGCCGACGGGGTGCGGCAGGTGGTGTGCGAGGAGAAGCACATGGGCTCGCGGGCCGTGGCGCTGGTGTGCCGCGACGCGGACGTCGCGCGGGAGCGCTTCGGCGCGACCGGCGGGGTGAGCGGCGCGCTGTACACGCGCACCGGCCGGCCGTTCTTCGACGACCCGGAGATGACCGAGCGCGTCCTGCGCCGGCTGAGCACGACGGCCCGCTCGGCCGGGCTGTGGGAGGAGCTGGAGACCGACTGGCTGCTGCTCGACGCCGAGCTCATGCCCTGGTCCCTCAAGGCCCAGGGGCTGCTGCGCCACCAGTACGCGGCCGTGGGCGCCGCGTCCGGCGCGGTCTTCCCGCCGGCGCTCGCCGCGCTGGAGTCGGCGGCGGAGCGCGGCGTGGACGTGTCCGGGCTGCTGGACCGCCAGCGCGAGCGGGCCGCGGACGCCGCCGCGTTCACGGAGGCCTACCGGCGCTACTGCTGGACCACCGGCGACAGCGCGCAGGGCTGGCCGGGGGAGCAGGAGGAGACGCAGTCCCTGCGCCGGGTCGGCTCCAAGGGCACGGACGGCCTCGACGGCATCCGGATGGCGCCGTTCCAGATCCTGGCGGTGCAGGGCCGCAGCCTGGCCGCGCTCCCGCACGACCAGCAGCTCGCCCTGATCGACCGCATGATCGAGGCGGAGATGCACGGCACGGAGGCGAACAACGGCCTCTGCGCGTACATCCCGGTGCACATGAACCGCCTGCTCGCCCCGACCCGCCGGCTCGTCGTCGACACCGAGGACGAGGCGTCCGTCGCCGCGGGCGTGCGGTGGTGGCTGGACCTGACCGGCGCCGGCGGCGAGGGCATGGTCGTCAAGCCGCTGCAGGCGCTCGTACGGACCGGGGGCGGGCGGCTCGTCCAGCCGGGCGTCAAGTGCCGCGGCCGGGAGTACCTGCGGATCATCTACGGCCCCGAGTACACCCGCCCGGACAACCTGTCCCGGCTGCGCGCCCGCCACCTCGGCCACAAGCGCTCGCTCGCCCTGCGCGAGTACGCGCTCGGCCTGGAGGCGCTGGACCGGCTCGCGGAGGGCGAGCCGCTGTGGCGGGTGCACGAGGCGGTCTTCGGGGTGCTCGCCCTGGAGTCCGAACCGGTCGACCCGCGGCTTTAGGAACGGACCCGCGGCTTTAGGAACGGACCCGCGGCCTGCATGCGCCGCGGGCCGGTCGCCCGGACCGTGGCGCGGGACGCTCCCCGTACGGGTGGAAAGGCCGCGGGCCGCCGCCCGTACGGGCCGCCTCCGGTCGCCGCCCCGCAGGCGCGGCGGCATGCTGGCCGCATGAGTACCCCGCATCCGGGCGGCGGCGGCCCCGGGCACGGCCAGTGGGTGCCGCCCCCTGCCCATGTCCGCAAGGGGCGCCGCAAGTGGCCGTGGGTGCTGCTCGCCGCGGTGCTCCTGCTGGCGGGCGGGTGCGCGGCGCTCGTCGTCGGCCTGTCCGAGGAGACGGACAAGACGGTCCGGGTGCGGTACGAGGTGACGGGCAGCGCGAAGGGCGTGGCCATCGCGTACACGACCTGGCAGGGCGGGGCCCTCGTCACGCAGAAGGAGGGCCCCCGGGACCTGCCCTGGCGCAAGGAGCTGGAGACGAAGGACTTCGTGAAGGGCGGCCTGCTGGCGGTCACGACCGGGAAGGGCGGCGGCACGGTGTCCTGCTCGGTGACGGTGAACAACCGCCGTCCGTGGACCGCGTCCGCGTCCGGCCCGGGCGCGACGGCCACGTGCTCGGGCTTCTGAGCGGGCCCGGGACGGAGCTCACGGAAGCATCGCGATCCCGTCCAGCTCCACCAGCGCCTCCTCGTCCCACAGCCGCACCACGCCGACGACGGCCATGGCCGGGTAGTCCCGCCCGGCCAGCCGCCGCCAGACGGCGCCCAGCTCCCGCGCGTGCGCCCGGTAGCCGGCGACGTCGGTGGCGTAGACGGTGACGCGCGCCAGGTGCTCGGGCCCGCCGCCCGCGGCGCGCAGGGCGTGGAGCAGGTTGCCCAGCGCCCGCTCGAACTGCCCGGGCAGGCCGCCCGGCACGATGCGGCCCGCGCCGTCCAGCGCCGTCTGGCCCGCCAGGAACACCAGCCGCCCGCCGGTGACGGTGACGGCGTGCGAGAAGCCCGCCGGCGGCGAGAGCTCCGGCGGGTTGACCCTGCGCACCTCCCCGCCCCGCTCGCCGTCCGCGCTCACCGGTACAGCTCCTTCGCGATGATCGTGCGCTGGACCTCGCTCGCGCCCTCGTAGATCCGTGGCGCGCGCACCTCCCTGTACAGGTGTTCCAGCAGGTGCCCGCGGCGCAGGGCGCGCGCGCCGTGGAGCTGGACGGCCGCGTCCACGACGTACTGCGCGGTCTCCGTGGCGAAGAGCTTGGCCATGGCCGAGCGGGCCGCGATGCCCGGCTCGCCCGCGTCGTACGCCGCGGCCGCCGCGTACACCAGCAGCGCCGCCGCCTCCGTCCGGGTGGCCATCTCGGCGAGCTGGTGGGAGACGGCCTGCAGGTCCTTCAGGGGGCCGCCGAAGGCCCGCCGCTCCCCGGTGTGGGCGACGGCCGCGGCGAGCGCGGCCCGCGCCATGCCGACGGCGAACGCGCCCACGCTGGGCCGGAAGAGGTCGAGCGTGCGCATGGCGACGCGGAAGCCGCCGCCCGGCACGCCGAGCACGTCCCCGGCGCCGACCGGCACGCCGTCGAACGTCAGGGTGCCGATGGGGTGCGGGCTGAGCATGTCCAGGCCGCGGCCGGACAGCCCCGCGCTGTCGCCCGGCACGAGGAAAGCCGTCACACCCCGCGAGCCGGGCGCCTGCCCCGTCCGCGCGAAGACGGTGTAGACGTCGGCCTCGGGGGCGTTGGAGATCCACGTCTTCTCGCCCGTCAGGCGCCAGCCGTCCCCCGCGCCGCCCGGGTCCGGCTCGGCGCGCAGCTCCAGCGCGGCCGCGTCGGACCCGGCAGCCGGCTCGCTCAGCGCGAACGCGGCCACGGCCCGGCCCGCGACGACCTCCGGCATCCACCGGGCGCGCTGCCGCGCGCTGCCGGACTGCACGACGGGGTACGCGCCGAGGCCCTGCAGGGCGAGCGCGGTCTCGGCCTCCGTGCACTCGCGCGCGAGGGACTCCCGCAGCAGGCACAGGTCCATGGCGCGCACGGCGTCCGGGGCGGGCCCCTCGGAGGCCCCCGCAGGAGCGCGCCCGGCGGGGAACAGCCGGGCCAGCAGGCCGAGTTCGCCGAGGGCGGCGACGAGGGGCCGGTTGACGCGGCCCGGCTCGCCCGCGGCCGCGAGCGGGCGCAGCCGCTCCGCCGCGAGGGCGCGCAACTCCTCGCTCCAGGCGCGCTGTTGCGGGTCGAGAGCGAACGGGGTGACCATGGGCGGCCCCTTCTGGTCGCTGAGGTCCACGGATCGCCGAGGTCCACGGACTGTTTCCGCTGCCTGCTTCTTCTCTTCCTTCTTCTGCTTCTTCTCTGTCGTGCTATCGCGCTCTGTTGACTGCCGTCACCAAGTCGCTACGCTGACAGCGGATCCGTACAGCTGGCAAGACCCCCGTTCACCTCCATGTCACCGGCGCGAGGGGGCGCACAGCGATGGCAGCGATGGAGCTTCAGCCCTCGGTCCATGCCGACACCTTCCCGCGCGACCACCTCCCGCCCGCCGCCCAGTGGCCCGACCTCCTCCTCGGCCCGCGGGACGGCGTCCTCCCGGCCTACCCGGACCGCCTCAACTGCGGCGCCGAGCTGCTCGACGCCACCATCGCCCGCCTGGGCCCGGACCGCCCCGCCGTGCACGACGGACACGGCGGCCTCTGGACGTACGGGGAACTCGCCGCCCACGTCGCCCGCATCGCCCGCACCCTCACCGACGACCTCGGTGTCGTCCCCGGCAACCGCGTCCTGCTGCGCGGCCCCACCAGCCCCTGGCTCGCCGCCTGCTGGCTCGCCGTGATGAAGGCCGGAGCCGTGGCCGTCACCGTCCTGGCCGCCCAGCGCCCGCACGAACTCGCCACGATCTGCGCACTCGCCCGCATCCGCCACGCCCTGTGCGACGCCCGCTCCCTCGACGGACTGCAAGCGCCCGGAGGGGACCTCCGCGTCACCCCCTACGGTGGCGACACCCCCGGCGACCTGCTGCACCTGGCCGCGGACAAACCCCCATCGTATGCGGCCGCCGACACCGCAGCCGACGACGTCGCCCTCATCGCCTTCACCTCCGGCACCACCGGACGCCCCAAAGGCTGCATGCACTTCCACCGCGACGTGCTCGCCATAGCCGACACCTTCTCCGCCCACGTCCTGCGGCCCCGCCCCGGCGACGTCTTCGCCGGCAGCCCGCCCCTGGGCTTCACCTTCGGCCTCGGCGGCCTCGTCGTCTTCCCCCTCCGCGCGGGCGCCGCCACCCTCCTCACCGACTGGCGCGGCCCCGAACGGCTCCTCGCCGACATCGGGCGCCACCGCGTCTCCGTGCTCTTCACCGCCCCCACCGCCTACCGCACGATGCTGGAGCTGATGGACGAACGGCCCGGCGCGCACGACCTCTCCTCGCTGCGCCGCTGCGTCTCCGCCGGCGAACACCTGCCCGCCGCCCTCTGGCACGCCTGGCACCGGGCCACCGGGCTGCGCGCCATCAACGGCATCGGCGCCACCGAGATGCTGCACATCTTCATCTCCGCCGCCGACGACGCCATCCGCCCCGGCACCACCGGCCTGCCCGTCCCCGGCTACGAGGCGCGCGTCGTCGGCCCCGACGGCCGCCCCCTCCCGGACGGCGAGCCCGGACTGCTCGCCGTGCGCGGCCCCACCGGCTGCCGCTACCTCGCCGACGAGCGGCAGCGCGACTACGTGCGCGACGGCTGGAACCTCACCGGCGACACGTACGTCCGCGAGACCACGGGCCACTACCGCTACGTCGCCCGCGCCGACGACATGATCATCTCGGCCGGCTACAACATCGCCGGGCCCGAGGTCGAGGAGGCCCTGCTGCGCCACCCCGACGTCCTGGAGGCGGCCGTCGTCGGGCGCCCCGACGAGCGGCGCGGCGAGATCGTCGTCGCCTGCGTGGTCCTGCGCGACGGCGTGCCGGCGACGCCGGAAACCGCGGCGGCGCTGCGGGAGTTCACCAAAAAGGAGATCGCTCCCTACAAGTGCCCTCGCGAGATCGAGTTCCCGGCCGCCCTGCCCCGTACGCCCACCGGCAAGCTGCAGCGATTCAGGCTGCGTGACGGCTCTTGACGGAGCTTTACAGTTTCCCCGTGACTGACCAGCAACCCCTCCCTCCTCTCCACACTCCCCGGTCCCTCATCGTCACGTTCTACGGCGCGTACGGCCGCGGCGGCGCCCGCCACGCAGCCGGCCGCCCCGTGCCGATCGCGGCCCTGATCCGGTTGCTGGGTGCCGTCGGCGTGGACTCGCCCTCGGTGCGGTCGGCCGTCTCGCGCCTCAAACGGCGCGGGCTGCTCGTCGCGGGCCGCACGGCCGGCGGCGCCGCGGGATACGGGCTCTCCGACACCGCCCGGCAACTGCTCGACGACGGCGACCGGCGCATCTACGGCCGCGCCCCCGCGCGGACGGCCGGCGGCTGGCTCCTGGCCGTCTTCTCCGTGCCGGAGGAGGAGCGGAACAAGCGGCACCTGCTGCGCTCCCGGCTCGCGCGGCTCGGCTTCGGCACGGCCGCGCCGGGCGTGTGGATCGCCCCGGCCCACGTGCACGACGAGACGCGGCACACGCTGCAGCGCCTCGGACTCGCCTCGTACGTCGACCTCTTCAAGGGCTCCCACCTCGGCTTCGAACCGACCGCGGAGGCGGTGGGCCGCTGGTGGGACCTCGACGCGCTCGCCGCCCAGCACCGGGCGTTCCTCGCCGCCCACGAGCCGGTGCTGCGGCGGTGGGTGCGGCGGCGCGTCGTCCCGCCGCGCGAGGCGTACCGGGACTACCTCCTCGCCCTGGACTCGTGGCGCCACCTGCCCTACGCGGACCCGGGCCTCCCGGGCGGCCTGCTGCCGGCGGACTGGCCCGGGGCCCGCTCGGCACGGGTCTTCGGCGCGCTGCACGCGAGGCTGAGGGAGGCGGGGGCCAGGTTCGTGGCGGGGGAGCTGGCGTAGGCCCGGCTGCCGGGTGCCCCGCCGCTGTGCGGGGCTCCGGCCCCGCCGTTGTGCGGGGCTCCGCCCCGGACCCCGGTCCTCAATCGCCGGACGGCTCTATCCCTTCCCGGTCGGCGGGCGCCGGCTCCCTGCCCGGTACGGGGCCGGCCACGGCGCCCCCGGCCCCGCGTACCCCTGCTCCGCCGCCGCGTGGAGCGTCCAGTGCGGGTCGTACAGGTGCGGGCGGCCGAGCGCGCAGAGGTCGGCGCGGCCCGCCAGGATCAGGGAGTTGACGTCGTCCCAGGACGAGATCGCGCCCACGGCGATCACGGGGACGCCCGCCTCGTGCCGGATGCGGTCCGCGAACGGCGTCTGGTACGAGCGGCCGAACGCGGGCCGCTCGTCGGCGACGACCTGCCCGGTCGAGACGTCGAGCGCGTCCGCCCCGTGGGCGGCGAAGGCGCGGGCGACGGCCACCGCGTCCTCCGCCGTCGTGCCGCCGTCGGCCCAGTCCGTGGCGGAGACGCGCACGGTCATGGGCCGGTCGGCGGGCCACACGGCCCGTACCGCGTCGAACACCTCCAGGGGGTAGCGCAGGCGCCCCTCCAGACCGCCCCCGTACGCGTCGTCGCGGTGGTTGGTCAGGGGGGAGAGGAAGCCGGACAGCAGGTAGCCGTGCGCGCAGTGGAGTTCGAGGAGGTCGAACCCGGCCCGGGCGGCGGCCTCCGCGGACCGCACGAACTCCTCTCGTATCGCCGCCATTTCGGTCGTCGTCAGCGCGCGCGGGGTCTGGTTGACGCCGGGCCGGTACGGGAGCGCCGAGGGGGCGACGACCGGCCAGTTCCCGTCCGGGAGGGGCTCGTCGATGCCCTCCCACATCCGGCGCGTGGAGCCCTTGCGGCCCGCGTGCCCCAGCTGGAGGCCGATCGCCGTGCCGGGCGCCTGCTCGTGGACGAAACGGGTGACGCGGCTCCAGGCCCGCTCGTGCTCGGGCGCGTACATGCCCGAGCAGCCGGGCGTGATCCGGCCCCGCTCGCTCACGCAGACCATCTCCGCCATGACGAGGCCCGCCCCGCCCAGGGCGCGCCCGCCGAGGTGGACGAGGTGGAAGTCGCCGGGGGTGCCGTCGACGGCGGAGTACATGTCCATGGGGGAGACCACGACGCGGTTGCGCAGGGTCAGGCCGCGCAGCCGGAAGGGGGTGAACATCGGCGGCGTGCCGGGCGGGACGCCGGCCTCGTCCTCGACGGAGGCGACGAATCCGGGGTCGCGCAGCCGCAGGTTGCCGTGGGTGACGCGGCGGCTGCGGGTGAGCAGGTTGAACGCGAACCGGCGCGGCGGCTGGTCCGCGTGCACGGCGAGGTCCTCGAACCACTCCAGGCTGGCGCGGGCGGCGCGCTGCGTGGAGGCGACGGCCGGGCGCCGCTCGTCCTCGTAGGCGGCGAGCGCCGCGGGGACGTCCGGGTGCCGCTGGAGGGCCTGCGCGAGCGCTAGCGCGTCCTCGACGGCGAGCTTGGTGCCGGAGCCGATGGAGAAGTGCGCGGTGTGGGCGGCGTCGCCGAGCAGGACCGTACGGCCGTGGTGCCAGCGTTCGTTGACCACCGTGCGGAAGGCCGTCCAGGCGGAGCGGTTGGAGCGCAGGGGGCGCCCGCCGAGGGCGTCGGCGAAGTACTTGCCGCAGGCCGCGAGCGTGCCTTCCTCGTCGCAGCGGTCCAGGCCCGCGCGGCGCCAGACCTCCTCGCGCATCTCGACGATGATCGTGCTGGCGTCCTGCCGGTACGGGTAGCCGTGCAGCTGCATGATGCCGTGCTCGGTCTCGGCGATCTCGAAGCGGAAGGCGTCGAGGGCGAAGTCGGCGGAGAGCCAGACGTAGCGGCAGCGGTGCGTGGTGAGGACGGGCCGGAAGCGGTCCGCGTGGGCCTCGCGGGTGCGGCTGTGGACGCCGTCGGCGGCGACGACGAGGTCGTGGGTGCGGGCCAGCTCGGCGGCGGGCGGCGCCTCGGTGCGGAAGCGGAGGCGGACGCCGAGGCCGTGGCAGCGCTCGTGGAGGATGCCCAGGAGCCGGCGGCGGCCGAGCGCGGCGAAGCCGTGGCCGCCGGAGCGCAGGGTGGTGCCGCGGTGGACGACGTCGATGTCGTCCCAGCGGACGAACTCGCGGCACAGGGCGGCGTGGACCTCCGCGTCGGCGCTCTCGATGCCGCCGAGGGTCTCGTCGGAGAGGACGACGCCGAAGCCGAAGGTGTCGTCGGGGGCGTTGCGCTCCCAGAGGGTGACCTCGCGCTCGGGGGCGAGACGTTTCAGCAGGGCGGCGGCGTAGAGTCCGCCGGGGCCGCCGCCGATGACGGCGACGCGCGGGGCGGCCGTCATCGCCCCCGCCACTTCGGCGGCCGCTTCTCGGTGAAGGCGGCGTGGAACTCGGCGTAATCGGTGCTGTTCATGAGCAGGGCCTGGGTGGCGGCGTCGAGTTCGACGGAGGCGGCGAGCGGCATGTCGAGCTCGGCGGTGAGCAGGGCCTTGGTCTGGGCGTGGGCGAGCGCCGGCCCCTCGGCGAGGCGGCGGGCGAGGGCCTGCGCGGCGCCGGCCGCCTGCCCCTCGTCCGTCAACTGGCTGATCAGGCCGATGCGTTCCGCTTCGGCGGCGCGCACGGTGTCGCCGAGCATCAGCAGCCGCGTGGCGTGGCCGAGGCCGACGACGCGGGGGAGGAGGTAGGCCGCGCCCATGTCGCCGCCGGAGAGGCCGACCCGGGTGAAGAGGAACGCGAAGCGGGCCGTCGGGTCGGCGACGCGGAAGTCGGCGGCGAGCGCGAGGACGGCGCCCGCGCCCGCGGCGACCCCGTGGACGGCGGCGATCACCGGGAACGGGCACTCGCGCAGGGCCCGTACGGTCTGGCCGGTCATCCGGTTGAAGTCGAGGAGCTGCCCGGCGTCCATGGCCAGCGTCGCGCCGATGATCTCGTCGACGTCGCCGCCGGAGCAGAAGCCGCGGCCCTCGCCGCCGAGCACGAGGGCACGCACGGAGCCGTCGCGGGCCAGCTCGGGCAGGAGGTCGCGCAGGTCGGCGTAGGCACCGAAGGTGAGGGCGTTGAGCTTGTCCGGGCGGGCGAGGGTGACGGTCGCGACGCCGGCGTCGAGGCGGAGGCGCAGGTGCCGCCACTCCTCGGTACGGGACGCGGAGCCGGTGAACGGGCTCACGGAGCGGCCTCCTTCAGCCGGGGGCTGGTGTGTGCCTGCTCCGTGAAGCTATCACTCGTGTGTGACTGTCGTCACGAGTGCGCGATAGCCTCCGGCGGATCCGGGAACGCGTCGGCTGCGGTGACCTCTGATGCCGCCGGACCCTCGCGGCGGGGGCGTGCCGTCGTTGCGGCGGGCAGACTCCTCCCGCCGCAACGGCGCCGGGCCACGATGGTGAGGGTCCGGCGGAATGTGCGGTCGCCGCAGCCGGCACGTGCGGTGCCGTCCGCCGGCGTCAGCCGGCCAGCGTGGCGACCATCACCGCCTTGATCGTGTGCATCCGGTTCTCCGCCTGGTCGAAGACGACCGAGTGCGGCGACTCGAAGACCTCGTCGGTGACCTCCAGGGAGGTCAGCCCGTGCCGCTCGTGGATCTCGCGGGCGACGCTCGTCTCCAGGTCGTGGAAGGCCGGCAGGCAGTGCAGGAACTTCACCGCCGGATTGCCGGTGGCGCGCAGCACGTCCATGGTCACGGCGTACGGCCCGAGCAGGGCGATCCGGGCGTCCCACACCTCCTTGGGCTCGCCCATCGACACCCACACGTCGGTGGCGATGAAGTCGGCGCCCTTCACGCCCTCGGCGACGTCCTCCGTGAGCTTGATCCGCGCGCCGCTCGCCGCGCCGAGCCGCCGCGCGTCGGCGATGACCTGGGGGGCGGGCCACAGCTCCTCGGGCGCCACGATGCGCACGTCCATGCCGAGGAGGGCGCCCGTGATGAGGTACGAGTTGCCCATGTTGTAACGGGCGTCGCCGAGGTAGGCGAGGGTGACGTGGTCCAGGGACTTGGCCGTGTGCTCGGACATGGTGAGGACGTCGGCGAGCATCTGCGTGGGGTGCCACTCGTCGGACAGCCCGTTGTAGACGGGCACCCCCGCGTGGGCGGCGAGCTCCTCCACCACGTCCTGCCCGTGCCCGCGGTACTCGATGGCGTCGAACATCCGGCCGAGCACCCGGGCGGTGTCCTTCACCGACTCCTTGTGCCCGATCTGGGAGCCCGCGGGGTCGAGGAAGGTCGTACGGGCGCCCTGGTCGCCGGCCGCCACCTCGAAGGCGCAGCGGGTGCGGGTCGAGGTCTTCTCGAAGACGAGCGCGATGTGGCGGCCGAGGAGCCGCTGCTCCTCGACGCCGGTCTTCCGCGCGGCCTTGAGCTCGGCGGCGAGCTCGACGAGGCTGTGGAACTCCTCGGCGGTGAAGTCCGTCTCCTTGAGGAAGTGACGGCCCTTGAGGTCTGTCGCCATGGGGTTGGACTCCTAGCTTGCTCACGGGATGCTCACGACTGCTGCAGAAGAGTGAAACTATACGAACATCCGTATTGCTATGCAATCAAGTGTGCGATGCGTCTCAGACCGGGCAGGCCCCGGGCCTTAGGACCCCCGGCATTCGCCCCCACCCGGGTCCTCACACCGCATCCCGCTCGATCGGGCAGCTCATGCACCGCGGCCCGCCCCGCCCCCGCCCCAGCTCGCTGCCCGGGATGGTGATCACCTCGATGCCGTTCTTCCGCAGGTGCGTGTTGGTCGTCGCGTTCCGCTCGTAGGCCACCACCACGCCCGGCTCGATGGCCAGCACGTTGCAGCCGTCGTCCCACTGCTCCCGCTCCGCCGCGTGCACGTCCTGCGTCGCCGTCAGCACCCGCACCGAGTCCAGGCCCAGCGCGGCGGCGATCGCGCGGTGCATGTGCTCCGGCGGATGGTCGGTGACCTTCAGCTCGCGCTCGCCCACGCCCGGCTCGATCGTGTACGAGCGGAGCATCCCGAGCCCGGCGTACTGCGTGAAGGTGTCCCCGTCCACCATCGTCATCACCGTGTCCAGGTGCATGAACGCGCGCCGCTTGGGCATGTCCAGCGCCACGATCGTCCGCGCCGAGCCCGCCGCGAAGAGCCGGTGGGCGAGCATCTCCACGGCCTGCGGGGTCGTCCGCTCGCTCATGCCGATCAGCACGGCGCCCTCGCCGATCACGAGCACGTCACCGCCCTCGATCGTCGACGGATAGGCCGCCTGCCCCTCCGACCAGACGTGGAAGCCGCCGCCCGAGAACAGCGGGTGATAGCGGTACAGCGCCTCGTAGTGCACGGTCTCGTGCCAACGCGCGGGCCACCGCATCGCGTTGACGCACACCCCGTCGTAGATCCAGGCCGAGGTGTCCCGGGTGAACAGGTGGTTGGGCAGCGGATTGATCAGGAAGTCGTCCAGCTCCATCGCGTGGAAACGCACCGAGACCGGCTCGCTGTGCCGCTCCAGGAACTCCCGCTTGGTCATCCCCCCGACCAGCCACTCGCCCAGCTCCACCGCCGGCAGCCCCTCGAACGCGTCCCGCAGGTGGCCCGTCGCCAGCGGCCCGTACTCCTTCTCGTCGAAGACCCGGTCCAGCACGAGCTCCCGCGCCTCCGGCACCGTCAGGCTCTCCTCCAGCAGGTCCTGGAAGAAGTGCACCTCGACCCCGCGCTCGCGCAGCACGTCCGCGAACCCGTCGTGCTCGGCGCGCGCCCGGCGCACCCACAGCACGTCGTCGAAGAGCAGAGCGTCCTTGTTGGAGGGCGTGAGCCGCTTCAGCTCCAGGCCGGGGCGGTGCAGTATGACGCGGCGCAGCCGCCCGGCCTCGGAATCGACATGGAATCCCATGCCACCATCCTGGCCCGGATCACCGCCGATGACCCGGTTCACCACGACGAAACGCTCACCGAACGTTTCCTTCGCCCCGCTGCAACGGGCTACTCCTCTGCGGCGGCGGAGGGCCTTGGACCGGCAGGGGCTGAGAGTGACGGATGGCTCAGGGAAGACCTGGTAGGTCTCGCGACCTGCTGAGCTACGTGTTCACTGGGCGATGGCTTGCAAGGCCGCCTTTCGCTCCCTTCCAGGCCGTCGGCCGGTGGAGAAGGAGCGCTGATGTTTCACACCCGGTGATCACCAGAGACCCGCAGCATCGAGATCGACATCCTTCTCCTCTTCGTTGTTCTGGGCGTGCTGCAGATCCCCCCAGTCCGCCAGCTTGCGGCTGATCTTGTCGATGCCGGAGCGGACCTCTTCGATCGCCCGCACATCCCATCCCTCACGCTCGACGAGGCTTTCGCCGCCCTCGTAGACGGGCACGGCTGCCATGTGCTGTACGGCTTGCCCGAGGTTCTCTACGCTTTTCGTCACCGTGGCCCACCGGGCCCGGGCAGCGGGAAGGCCTGCGGCTGCCGCGGTGAATGTCTCGCCGTTGTACGTGTGCCGGACCAGCGCGTCAGTCAGTTCTCGGTACCCGCCTTCCGCTGTGCGCACTGGTGTGCCCTCTTCGTCGACCTCGTGCAGGGGACTACCCAGCCGACCTGCACGGACAACCTCATATGCCTGGATCACTCCGCGCTGCTGGGAGAGCATCGCCCGCAGTACCCCAACCGTGCTGCGGCTGTCCTCGGCACGAGCTGCTCCTGAGCCCTCCGTCTGCAGGGCCATGGTGTCTGCTGTAACCATGTAGTACGCGGCCTTGACGGCGAGTTCTGTCTGCGCGATGCCCAGCCTGCCGCTCGCGCCGAGCCCTTCTGCCGCTTCCTTGAGCGCTGCATCCCGCAATTCCTCCAGCGACTGACCGCCGCCGATCGCTCCCTCCAGTAGGGCGTCGGCGGGCAGATCGACGATCTCCGGGAGTCGGTAGGCCCGTTGGAGTACAGCGCGCCGAGGCCGGGTGTACTGGAGTGCGTTGTTCTTCTCCGTGCGGACTGGTCGGAGGATCAACTCGACGGCGATGTCGACGCGGTCCTCGCGCCTGGGCCTTTGCTTTGCAGTCAGCGAGCGGATCCCCGCGTTGACCCGGCGCGTTGTGCCCACTCCGCCGCCGAGCAGGGTCCGGACGATCTCCGCAGCGCGTACGTCCCAGTGCTGGCTAAAGCCCTCCTCAGCCGCTTCCTGCTCGGTGATAACGCCAGCGAACCAGCGCTTTTCCTGCAGGGTAATCCGGGCTGGCCGACTCCGGGTGGGCTCGGCCAGCGAGTCGAGGACAGCGTCACCCTTGGCCTCGTTCTCCACAGCTGACCCGTACGGTTTCGGCGGCCGGATGTGGGTCAAGCCAATGAAGTTGCGTACGGCAGTGTGGAAACGGACACCTGCCCGTACATCGGGAACGAAACCCACCACTACCCTGGCGGGTACGGTCAGAGCGCGCAACTTGCCCTTCTCGGCCGGGCTGAGCGAGTCCCAGCCCTGCTTCTGGGCTAGCCGCAGCCACCGGTTGACCTCCCGCCGGAACGCCCGGGCGTCTCGCCCCCACTGGTAGGCGATTACGGCGGGGAGGAACCCGAGCAGCTCGTGAACAGAGCTGATCCGGCTCGACCCGTCTGCGGTGATCAGCAGCGCGGTAGGCCTGTGCGCGAAGCTTTCGTGATGGACCGTCATTGGAATGACGGTGAGAGGCTGGAGTACCCCCTCGGCCGCGATGTCATCGTCAAGTGGATTTTCCTTAACGAGCCGCTGTTTGGCCTCTTCCAGACGCTGGGCGAGCACGGAGGGGTGTGATACCCGGATCCGCAGCTCCGGGCCGTCTCCCGGGGCCGACTCCGGCTCTGGCAAGAGCCCCGGAGCAGCTGCTGAGCCGGCTCCCAGCGCGTAGCTCCGGCGTCCGTACTCACGGGGATTGGCCGGATGAGGAACCACGGAGGCGGACCACAGCCGCGTTTCCACGATGTGTAGTGTGCCGCCCTGGACGCGCAACTTATTGACATCCGTCAGCTTGCGTCGCATGTCGTCCGGCTGCACCACGGCCCGTGCCAGTGCTTCGACCGCCTCCTCGCTCAGGCCCCTGCCGAACAGCGCAGCGGCGAGGTTAGCGACGGCAGCGGTGCGCGGCAGAGCATAAGGTTCAGGCTGCCACCCTGTACCGTCGTCGAACAGCTCGGCAGTGGCCTCATCGGTCATTGGCGGCCTCCGCGATCTTGTGCGCCAGGTGCAGTGCGTTGTACATCCGCTTCCGGTTCGAGGCTCCGGTCGGCGTGCTGTCGTCCAGCTCACCGGATAGCTGTGCGACGCAGGCGCTGAGCGCCGCACGGACCTGATACCAGCTTTCGGGTGACAGTGTGACCGTGAACAGTCGCTCACCGTGGAGTTTTACTACGACGCAGTGCAGTTCTCGCTCCGCGATGTCGGTCCAGTGGGCGGTCAGTCGCCCCAGTGTCACGCCGGTGTGCTCGTCTGTGGTGGCTTCCGATGGGGCCACAGCACGACAGCCCTCGGCTGCTTGCTGGAGTACGCCGACGATGAGGATGACCTCGTCTTGGGCGAGGTCGATCGAGACGGTGAGAGTGTCATCAATGGGCACGGGGAGGCGCTCCGGCAGGCTAGGCCGATGCCTGGGGCATCAGCGTCGGCGTTCTTGCTGCGTGACGCGGGTGCGCCAAGCAGAGCGAGAGCGCGGACACGATGCCGCTGACCTCCACCCGTGTCGGTCTGCGGAGAAGGACCCCGAGACGTCTGGTGCAGTCCGGACCGCACATCGTCCGGCCCGGCAGCGAGCAAGGAAACCTTGAGCTGAGGGAGCACGGCCAGGGGGACTGCTGCTCGATTCCACCAAGGGTAAGCCTGGTTAGGAGACGCGGTCCCCCACAACGCGGGGATCTCGAACAAGTCGCTGGAGTGGGAGCGTAGTCGCCGCGTCACAGAGTGTGCAAGGCGTTCCTTCTTGCAGCCACGCTCGAGTAAGACCTGCGCCTTGCAGGCCACGCCCAATCGGAGTCAGGCTATGACCTGAAGTCGTGCGTGGAGATCTTGGCGTCACCGCGGGTTGGTAGCTGTCGGATGCTTCCACCCGCTATCAGAGCAATCAGCGCGCGTAACACAGTCGGACAGTACAACGGCGCGAGTTCGGCGCAAGCCAGTCCCAGAGGTAGTGCAAAGGGGTCGCCGCAGCCCCTCTTGCTCGGAATTCTTGCTGGTCAGGTGGAGCTGCGGCAATCTTCCTTCGGCTCAGATGTCCCGGAAGATCTCGATCTGGGCGCCGATCGAGTTGAGGCGTTCGGCCAGGTCCTCGTAACCGCGGTTGATGACGTACACGTTGCGGAGGACGGACGTGCCCTCGGCGGCCATCATGGCCAGGAGGACGACGACGGCGGGGCGCAGGGCCGGCGGGCACATCATTTCCGCCGAGCGCCAGCGCGTGGGGCCCTCGACGAGGACGCGGTGCGGGTCGAGGAGCTTGACGTCGGCGCCGAGGCGGTTGAGGTCGGTGAGGTAGATGGCGCGGTTGTCGTAGACCCAGTCGTGGATGAGGGTCTGGCCCTGGGCGGCCGCGGCGATGGCCGCGAAGAACGGCACGTTGTCGATGTTGAGGCCGGGGAACGGCATGGGGTGGATCTTGTCGATCGGCGCCCGCAGCTTGGAGGGGCGCACGGTCAGGTCGAGCAGGCGCGTGCGGCCGTTGTTCGCCGGGTACTCGGGGCTGCGCTCGTGGTCGAGGCCCATCTCCTCCAGGACGGCGAGCTCGATCTCCAGGAACTCCACCGGCACGCGGCGGATGGTCAGTTCGGACTCGGTGACGACGGCGGCGGCCAGCAGGCTCATGGCCTCGACCGGGTCCTCGGAGGGCGCGTAGTCCACGTCGCGGTCGATGGTGGCGACGCCGTGCACGGTGAGGGTGGTCGTGCCGATGCCCTCGACGCGGACGCCGAGCTCCTCCAGGAAGAAGCAGAGGTCCTGGACCATGTAGTTCGAGCTGGCGTTCCGGATGACGGTGACGCCCTCGTGCCGGGCGGCCGCCAGGAGGGCGTTCTCGGTCACGGTGTCGCCGCGCTCGGTCAGCACAATCGCCCGGGTGGGTGCGACCGAACGGTCGACCTGCGCGTGGTACGTGCCGTCGGTCGCCGTGACCTCCAGGCCGAAGTGGCGCAGGGCCGTCATGTGCGGCTGGACGGTGCGGGTGCCGAGGTCGCAGCCGCCCGCGTACGGGATCTTGAAGTGGTCCATGCGGTGCAGGAGCGGACCGAGGAACATGATGACGCTGCGCGTGCGGCGGGCGGCCTCGGTGTCCATCGCGGCCAGGTCGAGCTCCGCGGGCGGCACGATCTCCAGGTCGTTGCCGTCGTTGATCCAGCGGGTGCGGACGCCGATGCTGCCCAGCACCTCCAGGATCCGGTAGACCTCCTCGATCCGGGCGACCCGGCGCAGGGTGGTGCGGCCCGCGTTGAGGAGCGTCGCGCACAGCAGGGCGACGCACGCGTTCTTGCTGGTCTTGACGTCGATCGAGCCGGAGAGCCGGCGGCCGCCGACCACCCTGAGATGCATGGGACCGGCGTAACCGAGGGAGACGATTTCGCTGTCCAGCGCCTCACCGATGCGGGCGATCATATCAAGGCTGATGTTCTGATTTCCTCGCTCAATGCGGTTCACGGCGCTCTGGCTGGTGCCGAGGGCTTCCGCGAGCTGCGACTGGGTCCAGCCTCGGTGCTGCCGGGCGTCGCGGATCAGCTTGCCGATACGGGCGAGGTATGCGTCGGTCATGCCGTAGACGTTATCTCACATATGAGATTTCATCCGCATGGCGGTTCTGGCCATTGGTTGTTCTATTACGATGCGTACAACTCGGAGGTGACATGACCGTGTCCTCGCGCCCGGTGAGCGGCCTGCGCGCGCCCCTCGTCGTGGCCGCCGCCCATCTGCTGGCCTGCGCCGCCTTCCTGACGGCCTTTCTGACCCACCGCGACGACCTGCCCGACCCCGTCGCCACCCACTTCTCCGGCTCCGGCGGAGCCGACGACTTCACGACCCTCGACGCCTTCCCCTACGGGGCGCTGGGCATCCTGCTCGTCATGGCGCTGCTCTGCACGGGGCTCGTGTTCGCGACGCGCGGCCACCGCGTGCTCGTCGGCCTCGGCTGCGCCGTCGCGGGGCTCCTCGGTGCCGTGGTCGTCGCGGTCGTCCTGAACAACGCCGGGGCGGAGACGGCCGACAGCGTCCGGCTCGGCCCGGGAACGCTGGGCGCCGCCCTCGCCGTCGCCGCCGCGGCGACGGCCCTCGGCGTGCCCGCGGGCGGACGCGGCCCCGCGGCGCCGCAGGCGGAGCCGGACGACCCCTTCGCGGAACCGGCACCCCGCTTCGCGCTCCGCAAGGGCGAGAGCGTGGTCTGGACCCGTGGCGCCGGCTCGCGCCCCGTGCTCGCCGGCGGCGTGGCCCTCGTGGCGGCCGGCGCCCTCATGACCCCGCTCGCAGGCTGGGTCTCGGGCGTGGGCCTCGCGGTCGGAGGACTGGCGCTGTGCGCCTGCTTCGCCGTCCGCGTCACCGTCGACCGGCACGGCCTCACCGTGAACGTGCTCGGCCTGCCCCGCCCCCGCGTCCGCATTCCCCTCGACCGGATCGAGGAAGCCACCTGCCGCGACGTCGAACCGCTGCGCGACCTGGGCGGCTGGGGCTACCGCGCCGTCCCCGGCCGCAGCGGCTTCGCCCTGCGCTCCGGCCCCGCGGTGGTCGTCCGCCTCACGACCGGCAGCGAGTTCGTCGTCACCGTCGACGACGCCGCCACGGCCGCCGCGCTCCTGGGCGCCCTGGCCGAGCGGGAGCGCGAGCGCACGACGCCCGGAGGAGGCTGAGATGCTCGTCCGCCTCGACCACGGCTCCCCGGTGCCGCTCGGCGACCAGATCGCGGCCGCCGTGCGCGGCGCCATCGCCGACGCCACCGTCAGCCCGGGCGAACGCCTCCCCGCCGCCCGCGCCCTCGCCGACTCCCTCGGCGTCAACGTCCACACGGTCCTCCGCGGCTACCAGCGTCTCCGCGAAGAGGGCCTCATCGAACTCCGGCGCGGCCGCGGCGCGGTGGTCACGGCCGACCCCGCCGCCCCCGGCCGCGCCCGCCTGACGGACGGCGTCCGCGCGCTGGTCGCGGACGCGCGGGCGCTGGGCGTGTCGGACGAGGAGCTGGTCAAGCTCGTACGGGGCGGGCTGGCGGGGCGGTAGCCGGGGCCGCCGGGTTCAGAACTCGGAGGTGTCGAGTTCGAGATCGAAGGGCTCGGGGAGGTGGAGAGGTTCCCCGAAGCGGCAGCTGTCCGACTTCATGTAGCCGAGTTCTCCCGGCTTGCTGAAGAGCGTGCAGGTGCGCTCCTGCCGGTCCGCGAGCAGGTACAGCGGGGCGCCGTATTCGGCGTATCGACGGCGCTTGGTGATCCTGTCTGTGTCTCCGTTGGACTCGGAGGTGACCTCGACGACAAGGAGGGTCTGGTCGGGAACCAGAGTGTCTCCTCCCTTTGCGAGTTCGCGAGGCACCACCGCCAGGTCGGGGACGTACCAGTTGGGGCTGCCCGGCAGGTCGAGGTTGCCTGCGCCTGCCCTGCAGCCGAGCCTCCGCAATGCAGGCCCGATCTGTTCACGGATAAGGTCTGCAACGTTTTCGTGGTCCCATACAGGCACGGATTGTTCGATGACCCCCTCTACGATCTGCGCCCGGTCATCCCCCCGGATGTGCTGGATCGCATACTTCAGTGCGGATTCGGGGTCGTCGGCTGCGTAAGAGTGGGACTGTGCGCTCATCGGTCCTCCCGCGGACATCGTGACTGCAGCATGACGACTGTCCAAGGTCTACGGCAATCAGCGCCACCGGCCCGCCCGTTCGACCCAACGCTCACTCGTACTGGTGAACTAGGCCCGCTTGTGTCCCGCAAATCACCCCCTGTCATGATCGAACGCGCGGCGGCCGAACGCTCCGCCGCAGGGGGAGAACACCCATGGCAGGCAAGGTGGAGGCGGCTGTACAGGCGGCCGCACAGCTCGGCTCCTTCGCCGACGAGGCCGCCCGCGCGCGGATCCTCGGCGCCTACGACAAGGCGATGGCCTTCTGGCCGGAACCGCGCGGTCAGCAGGACGTCGCGACGTCCTTCGGGACCACCCGCGTGCACACCTACGGAGGCGGCGCCGGCACTCCCGTCGTCCTGCTGCACGGCCAGAGCGCCACGCCCGCCGAGTGGGCGCCGCACGTCGCCGCCCTCGGCGGGGCACGTCCCGTGCTGGCCGTCGACCGGGTCGGCGAGCCCGGGTACAGCGCCCAGACGGCTCCCATCCGCACCGCGGACCACATGGCCGACTGGCTGGAAGAGGTCCTTGCGGGTCTCGGCCTGGAGCGGGCGCACCTCGTCGGCCACTCGTACGGTGGCTGCGTCGCGCTCAACCACGCGGCCCGCCGCCCGGCCCGCGTCGCCTCGGTGACCGCCTACGAGCCGCCCCGCGCCCTGGCCCCGCTGAAAGCGGGCTTCGTCCTCGGCGCCCTCGTCGCCGTCCTCAGCGGTTCGGACAAGGTCCAGCGCCGCTGGTTCAGCGGGCTCATCGGCGACACGGGCGCGGGCCCCGAGGAGGCCGAGGCGACGATGCGGCTCTCCCTGGAGGCGATCCGCGGCTTCCGCATCCGGCTGCCGCAGCCGTGGCGCATGACGGACGAGGAACTGCGCTCCGTGAGCGCGCCCGCCCTGATCCTGCTCGGCGGGGCCGGCAAGGCCATGGACGCGCGGCGGGCCGAGGGGCGGGCGCGGCGGCTGATCCCGGGCGTGCGGACGGAGATCGTGCCCGGCGCCGGGCACGGCATCCCGGTGAAGGTGTTCAACGACCGTCTGCCGGCCTTCCTGCGTGAGGTGGACGAGGCCGCGGCCGCCTAGCCCGTCCGGCCAGTGGAGGTGGTGACGCTCACCACGGCAGCCCCGCCCCCGCCCCCACGCGGCCCCGCACCACCGGAATGGCCGTACCGGGCCCGAGCTCTCCATCCGCCCCCGCGCGGCCCCGCCGCAGGTCGTCGCCGAGTCGTCGCCCTCACTCGCGCCTGCTCGCGCACGCCGTTCCACCGGCCGGAGGGCGGCCCCCGCGGCCTACCCCGATCCGCCCCGGTCCGCCCCCGTCCGTCCCGGACCGCGCAGGTCAGCCCCGTCAGGGCAGGCGCGGGCCCGGTCACGGCCCGGTCAGGACATGACCGTTCCTCAGCGATGTACTAGAGTTATCTCGACATCGAGATATCTGCCGAGAGGCGTACCGCTGTCGCGCCAGTAAGGCATGCCTAACTAAGGCACACCTTATCGGATCGGCGGGACCGTGGGGCGGCAGGATGGCCGCAGTACGCGAATTCATGCATGAAGGAGACTGTCGTGTCGGCGAACAGCTTCGACGCCCGCAGCACGCTGCAGGTGGGCGACGAGTCGTACGAGATCTTCCGGCTGGACAAGGTCGAGGGCTCCGCGCGCCTTCCCTACAGCCTGAAGGTGCTGCTGGAGAACCTGCTCCGCACGGAGGACGGCGCGAACATCACCGCCGATCACATCCGCGCGCTGGGCAACTGGGACTCGCAGGCCCAGCCCAGCCAGGAGATCCAGTTCACGCCGGCCCGCGTGATCATGCAGGACTTCACCGGCGTCCCCTGCGTCGTCGACCTCGCCACCATGCGTGAGGCCGTCAAGGAGCTCGGCGGCGACCCGGCGAAGGTCAACCCGCTCTCCCCGGCCGAGCTGGTCATCGACCACTCCGTCATCGCCGACAAGTTCGGCACGAAGGACGCCTTCGGCCAGAACGTCGAGCTGGAGTACGGCCGCAACAAGGAGCGCTACCAGTTCCTGCGCTGGGGCCAGACCGCCTTCGACGACTTCAAGGTCGTCCCCCCGGGCACCGGCATCGTCCACCAGGTGAACATCGAGCACCTGGCCCGCACCGTCATGGTCCGCAACGGCCAGGCGTACCCCGACACCCTCGTCGGCACCGACTCGCACACCACCATGGTCAACGGCCTCGGCGTGCTGGGCTGGGGCGTCGGCGGCATCGAGGCCGAGGCCGCGATGCTCGGCCAGCCGGTCTCCATGCTGATCCCGCGCGTCGTCGGCTTCAAGCTGACCGGCGAGCTGCCCACCGGCACCACCGCCACCGACCTGGTCCTCACGATCACCGAGATGCTGCGCAAGCACGGCGTCGTCGGCAAGTTCGTCGAGTTCTACGGCGAGGGCGTGGCGGCCACGAGCCTCGCCAACCGCGCCACCATCGGCAACATGTCGCCGGAGTTCGGCTCCACCGCCGCGATCTTCCCGATCGACGGCGAGACCCTGAACTACCTCAAGCTCACCGGCCGCAGCGAGCAGCAGGTCGCGCTGGTCGAGGCGTACGCCAAGGAGCAGGGCCTCTGGCTCGACCCGGCCGCCGAGCCCGACTTCTCCGAGAAGCTGGAGCTCGACCTGTCGACGGTCGTCCCGTCGATCGCCGGCCCGAAGCGCCCGCAGGACCGCATCGTCCTCGCCGAGGCCAAGGCCCAGTTCGAGCGTGACGTCCTCAACTACGTCTCCACCGCCGACGAGGCGGGCGAGGAGTCCTTCCCGGCCTCCGACGCCCCGGCCGCCTCCAACGGCGTGCCGACCAACCCGGTCACCGTCACCGCCCCCGACGGCTCGACCTACGAGATCGACCACGGCGCCGTCACCGTCGCCGCGATCACCTCCTGCACCAACACCTCGAACCCGTACGTGATGGTGGCCGCGGCCCTCGTCGCGAAGAAGGCGGTCGAGAAGGGCCTGACCCGCAAGCCGTGGGTCAAGACCACCCTCGCCCCGGGCTCGAAGGTCGTCACCGACTACTTCGACAAGGCGGGCCTGACCCCGTACCTCGACAAGGTCGGCTTCAACCTCGTCGGCTACGGCTGCACCACCTGCATCGGCAACTCCGGCCCGCTGCCGGAGGAGGTCTCCAAGGCCGTCAACGACCACGACCTGGCCGTCACCTCGGTGCTCTCCGGCAACCGCAACTTCGAGGGCCGGATCAACCCCGACGTCAAGATGAACTACCTGGCCTCCCCGCCGCTGGTCGTCGCGTACGCCATCGCGGGCTCCATGAAGGTGGACATCACCCGCGACGCGCTCGGCACCGACACCGAGGGCAACCCGGTCTTCCTCAAGGACATCTGGCCGTCCGAGGCCGAGGTCAACGACGTCGTGGCCAACGCCATCGGCGAGGACATGTTCAACAAGTCCTACCAGGACGTCTTCGCGGGCGACGCCCAGTGGCAGGCCCTGCCGATCCCGACCGGCAACACCTTCGAGTGGGACTCCGAGTCCACCTACGTCCGCAAGCCCCCGTACTTCGAGGGCATGACGATGGAGACCACCCCGGTCACCGACATCTCCGGCGCCCGCGTGCTGGCGAAGCTCGGCGACTCGGTCACCACCGACCACATCTCCCCGGCCGGTGCCATCAAGGCCGACACCCCGGCCGGCAAGTACCTCACCGAGCACGGTGTCGAGCGCCGTGACTTCAACAGCTACGGCTCCCGCCGCGGCAACCACGAGGTCATGATCCGCGGTACGTTCGCCAACATCCGCCTGCGCAACCAGATCGCGCCGGGCACCGAGGGCGGCTTCACCCGCGACTTCACGAAGGAAGACGCTCCCGTCTCCTTCATCTACGACGCCTCGCAGAACTACCAGGCCGCCGGCATCCCGCTGGTCATCCTGGGCGGCAAGGAGTACGGCTCCGGCTCGTCCCGCGACTGGGCGGCCAAGGGCACCGCGCTCCTCGGCGTCAAGGCCGTCATCACCGAGTCGTACGAGCGCATCCACCGCTCGAACCTCATCGGCATGGGCGTCCTGCCGCTCCAGTTCCCGGCCGGCCAGTCGGCCGACTCGCTCGGCCTGACCGGCGAGGAGACCTTCTCCATCGCGGGCATCACGGAGCTGAACGAGGGCACCACCCCGAGCACGGTCAAGGTCACCACCGACACCGGTGTCGAGTTCGACGCGGTCGTCCGCATCGACACCCCCGGTGAGGCGGACTACTACCGCAACGGCGGCATCATGCAGTACGTGCTGCGGAGCCTGATCCGCAAGTAGGCACCTCCCGCGCCGAGTTGTGAGGGCCGCACCCCGTTCACGGGGTGCGGCCCTCACGCGTTCATGCATGCTTTTCAGCTTTTCCACCCTTCCGAGGCAAGCATCCAACTCGACCGGGTGATGGGGCGATTGGGGATGTGTCGGGCCGTGATGCCCTGGTTAAGCTCCCGCCCGGGACGAATGGGGGAGGGAGCAGATGACGGGATCCGCTGTGACCTTCGGGGAGCTCGGCCGGCTTTGCGGTGAGGAGCTTCCCCGGCGGATCGCACTGTCGAGCGTGCTGCTTCCGGCAGCCGCCGGCTCCGAACAGCCCGTGTTCCCGGCGCTCGTGAAGTCGGAGAACGGGACGACGGTGGCCTACGCATGTCAGTACCGGCAGAACGCCGGCAATCCTCCTCTGCTGGTCGCGCTCGGACTGGCGTCCAGCGATCCCGGCTACAGCACCACGTGCATTCCTGCGGCCATCTCCAGCCGCTGACCGCTCCGCTTTTCGAGAAGGGGTACGGAAATGGAAAACGCCATCAGCTTCGAGGAACTCGACACCGTCGCGGGCGAGGTGCTGCCCGAGCGCACCGTGATGGGCGTCGTGGCCACGCCGCTCGCCGCTCCGTACGGCGACGGTGACGGCGGCTCCGGTGCCGGCGCCGGCAGCTCCAGCAGCAGCTCCGCGGCGGCCACGGGCGGCGGCGTGTTCGCCCCGCAGCCGCACGACCACGGCACCGTGGCGCTCTCCGCCTGCCAGGCCGTGGACCGCCAGGGCACGCCGGGCCTGTTCGGTTCGCTCGGCCTGCCGTCCACGAACCCGACCACCACCATGACCTGTATCCCGGCGGCCGTCGCCAGCCACTGACCGCGTAACGGCACCGCTTACGCACCCGGGAAGGGCCGGACGCGTCCGGCCCTTCCCCTCGCCCCGACGGAGAGCGTTCATGGCACTGCCCGCGCTGGTGGCCGGCACGGAACTGGTCGGCGAGTTCGAGGACTCCGGCTACCGCGAGCCGCCCCACCTCGTCTGCCGCCCCGACGGGCAGGTCGTCCGCCTCCCCGCCCTCCTCTACCAGCTCGCGCGGGCGCTCGACGGCCGGCCCGTGGCGCAGGTGGCCGAGCAGCTGAGCGCCGAGACCGGTCGCCGCTTCGCCGCCGAACACATCGTCTTCCTCATCGACAAGAAGCTCGTCCCGCTGGGCCTGTCGACCTACAGCGACGGCTCGCCGCCACCGCCCACGGCGAAGCCCGACCCCTTCCTGTCGTTCCGCTTCCGGCTGGCCGTGCTGCCGGAGCGCGCCACGTGGTTCCTCGCCGGGCTGTTCGCCTGGCTGTTCCGGCCGGCGCTGGTCCTGCTCGCGCTGGGCGCCTTCGCCTACGGCGAGACGTGGCTGTGGCTGACCCAGGACACCGGCGCGGCACTGCGGTCCGTGCTCTCCTCCCCGGCCGACGTCCTCCTCGTCGTCGTCCTGGCCGTCGCCTCCTGCGTGTTCCACGAGATGGGCCACGGCGCGGCCTGCCGCTACGGAGGGGTGCGGCCGGGCGAGATGGGCTGCGGCGTCTATCTGGTGTGGCCCGCCTTCTACACCGACATCACCAGCTCCTACCGGCTGGGCCGGGCCGGGCGCATCCGCGCCGACCTGGGCGGCGTCTACTTCAACGCGCTGTTCGTGCTGGGGCTGCTGGGGCTGTACGGGGCGACGGGGAATCCCCTGATGCTGGTGGCGATCCTCTCCGTCCACCTGGAGATGATCCAGCAGCTCCTCCCCACCCTGCGGTTCGACGGCTACTACATCGTGGCGGACCTGGTCGGGATCCCCGACCTGTTCAAGTACATCGCGCCCATCCTCCGGCGGGTCGTGCTCCGGCGCCCCCAGGACGAGAGCCTGAAGGCGCTGAAGCGATGGCCGCAGGTCGTGGTCGCGGCGTGGGTGCTGTTCCTGGTGCCCGCGCTGGTGCTCCAGCTGGGCCTGGTGCTCGCCAACCTGCCCCAGCTGCTCCGTACGGACTGGCAGACGATCCGGCTCCTCGCCGAGCACGCGGGCGCCTCCGGCTACCCCGTCCTCGGCACGGTCGCGGCGTGCCTGCAGGTCGTGCTGCTCACTCTCCCGGTCGTGGGGGTGACGCTGGCCCTGGCCCGGCCCGCGCGGGCCCTCGCGCGGGGCGCCAAGCGGTGGCTGTCCCCCGGGTGAGACCGCCGGTGAAGCGCGAAGTCCGGGCCGCTCCGCGCGCGAGGCGTGCGGCCTCACGCGGGGATTGCGGCCCGGACCGGCAGTGGCGCGCACTGCCAGTGACGCTACGTCAGAACATCAGCCCGTACTGGTTCCAGCCGGAGTTGCCGATCTTCACCTTGTAGTCGTACGGCTGGTCCGTGCGGCCCGTGCCGCGGTACAGCCACAGCGCGCCGTCCTTGTCGCGCGCGATGAGGTCGGCCTTGCCGTCCAGGTCGACGTCGCCGGTGCCCACCAGCTTGTTGAACTGGTTCCAGCCGCCGCCGATCCGCTGCTTGTACTCGAACGGCTTGGTGTAGTCGCCCGTGCCCTTGTAGAGCCAGAGGACGCCGTCCTTGTCGCGGGCGACGATGTCGGCCTTGCCGTCACCCGTCAGGTCGCCGCGGCCGGCGATCTCGGTGAACTGGTTCCAGCCCGGGCCGACCTTCTTGCGGCCGGTGAGCGTGCCGTCCGGGTAAGCGAGGTAGAGCCACAGGACGCCCTCGCGGTCGCGGACGAGGATGTCCGACTCCTTGCCGCCGCCGAGGTTGCCGGGGGACATGAACTGGTCGTACTGGCCCCAGTCGTCCGCCACGATGCTCGGGCTCTTGCCGGCCGGGGCGAAGATGATGTTCTGCGCGTTGTCGCGGACGTACAGGCCGTCGGCGATGCCGTCCCGGTCGTGGTCGACGCGGGCGGCGGAGTTGATCGCGCTCCAGCCGTTGGTGACGTGCTCCTTGGGCGTGATGCCGCCCTTGCCGTCGGGCCAGTAGAAGTACAGGTCGTCGTTGTTGACGGCGCTGAGGGGGAGGAAGGGGGCCTCGGCGGTGGGGCCGTCAGCCTTGACGCCCTTGACGCCCTTGCGGGGGGCCGCGAGGCGCGGGGCCTGCGGGGCCACGGCGCCCGACTTCGGGTAGTCGCCGGACTTCGCCTCGCCGCGCAGCGCCTCGGAGCGGTGCTTGAACGACGTGTCGGCGGGGAGCTTGGCAGCCCGCTCGGCCGCGGTGGCGGCACGGGAGGGGGCCTTGGGGCCGTCGGCGAGCGCGGTGCCGGCGGTGGTGCCGACCAGGGCGGCGGCTATCGCCGCGGTGGCGATGCGCTGCACCGCGCGGGCGCGCGGGCGGCCGGGAAGGTGAGCCACGTGGGTTCTCCAAGAGGGTCTCAGCAAAAAGCGGCGCGCCCCCTGTCAGGGGCACGCCACTGGATCCACGTGATCGTTTCATACTGTCTTTACGGGCCGTCAAGAGGTGTTATGCGGATCTTTTCCCCAATAGCTCGATCTCGGCGAGGACGTGGTCGGCGCCGTCCGCCGGCCGCAGCCGGTAGTGCCGGTACGCGCCGGGCCGTGCCACCGAGAAGACCCGCGTCTGCCGGTCCCAGGCGAACGTCTCGTCCGTCCGCCGGTCGACTTCCTGCCACTCCCCGGTGCCGTCCTGCGAACCCTCCAGCACCCAGCCGCCGGGGGCCTTGGCCCGGTCCGCCGAGGTCAGGGTGTACGAGGTCACGCGCGCGCCGGACGGCACCTGCAGCAGGGCCGTGCCGAAGGAGACGTCCGTGACCGACGTGTCGTCGGTGAGGGGCGAGGTGTTCGGCGCGGTCAGGTCCTCGTCCGGGACGGGGGCCGCGAAGTCCTTGCTGATGGACGACGGCCCGTCGGTGCGGCCGCTGCCCCAGGACGACGGCTGCGGGCCCATGTCGAACTCCAGGGTCGCGCCCCTGGCGAGGACCGCGTGCGGGAGCGCCGTCGACCGCCAGGCCTTGCCGTTGACCCGCAGCCCCTGCACGTACACGTTGCGGGCGCTGTTGCGCGGGGCCTTCACCACCACGTCGCGGCCGCTCTCCAGATGGAGCGTGGCCTTCCGGAAGAGCGGCGACCCGATCGCGTACTCGCCGCCGCCCATCACCAGCGGGTAGAAGCCCAGCGCGCCGAACAGGTACCAGGCGGACATCTCGCCGTTGTCGTCGTCGCCCGGGTAGCCCTGCCCGATCTCGCTGCCGAGGTAGAGGCGGGACAGCACCTCGCGCACCTTCTCCTGCGTCTTCCACGGCTGCCCGGCGGCGTCGTAGAGGTACGTGATGTGGTGCGAGACCTGGTTGCTGTGCCCGTACATGCCCATGCGCACGTCCCGCGCCTCGGTCATCTCGTGGATGACCCCGCCGTACGAGCCGGCGAACTCGGGCGCCCCCGTCTCCGGCGTGCCGAAGAACTGGTCGAGCTTCTCGGCCAGGCCCTCGCGGCCGCCGTACAGCCCGGCCAGCCCGCGGGTGTCCTGCGGGGCGTGGAAGGCGAAGTTCCAGCCGTTGGTCTCGGTGTAGTCGTGACCCCAGACGTGCGGGTCGTAGCGGCCGGGCGGCAGGCGCCGCGAGCCGTCGGCGTTGCGGCCCTGGAAGAAGCCGACGGCCGGGTCGAAGAGCTTCACGTAGTTGCGGGCGCGGTTGAGGAAGTACGCGGACTCGTCGCGGTAGCGGGCCTTGTGCGTGCGCTCGTAGAGGGCCTTGCCCATGGTCGCGAGCCCGTAGTCGTTGAGGTAGCCCTCCAGCGCCCAGGAGAGGCCCTCGCGGGTGGTCGTGCTCGTCCAGCCGAGGAAGGGGGAGGTCTCCATGCCCTTGCGGCCGACGCCGGGCTGGGTCGGCACGACGGTGGCGTTCTTGAGCGCGGCCTCGTACGCGGCCTCCGCGTCGAAGGGGACGCCCTTGGCGTAGGCGTCGGCGAAGGCCACGTCGGAGCTCGTGCCCGTCATCAGGTCGGCGTAGCCGGGGGAGGACCAGCGCGAGATCCAGCCGCCGTCCTTGTACTGCTGCACGAAGCCGTCGACGAGCCGCCCCGCCTGCTTGGGCGTGAGGAGGGAGTAGGCGGGCCAGGCGGTGCGGTAGGTGTCCCAGAAGCCGTTGTTGACGTAGATCTCGCCGTCGGCGACCCGCGCTCCCGTACGGGTGGGGGTGCTCTCCCCCTCGGGGCGGGAGAAGGGGCTGGCGTAGCGATGGCGCGGACGGGTGCTGGTGCCGGTGTTCTCGAACCCGGAGTTGGGATAGAGGTAGAGGCGGTAGAGGCTGGAGTAGAGGGTGGTGAGCTGGTCGCGGCTCGCGCCCTCGACCTCGACCCGGCCGAGGAGGGCGTCCCAGGCGGCGCGGGCCCGGTCGTGGACGCGGCCGAAGGAGGTCCCCGCGGGAATCTCCTGCTCCAGGTTGGCCTTCGCCTGCTCGGTGCCGATGAGGGACGTCGCGATGCGCAGGGTGACGGTGCGGTCCTTGCCGGGGGCGAGGCGCAGCCAGCCGGTGGTGCTCGCCTTGTCGTCCGGTTGACCGGCCCCGGTGACGGGCGTGTCGAGCACCCCGTAGACGAACATGCGGCCCGCGCCGACGGACAGCCCGCTGCGCACGTCCGAGTAGGCGGTGAAGGAGCGGGTCCCGGGGTCGAGGGTGAGGCCGCCCTGGTTGCGGACGTTGTCGAGAACGAGGGCGGCGGCGTTCTCCTTGCTCTCCTTCTTGTCCTCGCTCTCCTTCTTGTCCTCCGGATAGGTGAAGCGCATGATCGCGGCGTGGTCGGTGGGGGCGATCTCCGCCTTGAGGCCGTTGTCGAAGGTGACGCCGTAGTAGTGGGGGCGGGCCGTCTCGTTGGCGTGGTGGAAGGGGAGGGCGCGGGCCGTGCGGCTCGTGTCCGGAGGGCCTGCCCCGGGGGCGACGACCGGCATCACCTGGAAGGTCTGCCGGTCCCCCATCCAGGGGCTCGGCTGGTGGCTCGCGCTGAACGCCCGGACGGTGGGAAGGTTGTCGGCGTTGTTGGCGGCGGCGTACTGGTAGAGCCAGTCCATGGCGCCCGCGTTCGTGACCGGCGTCCAGAAGTTGAAGCCGTGGGGGACGGCGGTCGCGGGGAAGGTGTTGCCCCGCGAGAAGCTCGCGCTGGAGTGGGTGCCGCGCGTCGTCACCGCGTAGTCGGCGAGGTGTGCCGGGGGCTTCTCGGCGGGCGCGGGCGCGAGGGAGACGTCGTCGACCCAGCCGCGGAACCGCGCCGGCCCGGCGGGGGAGTCGTACGCGACGAGCACACGGGCCACGGTCTTCCCCGCGGCCACGGCCCCGATGCGCGACTCCTTGTTGTTCCACTGATTGACGTAGAGCGTGCGGGAGCCGGCCTGGCCGCGGGGCGTGAGGGGCGCGCCGTGCTGGTCCACCGCCCCGAGGTCACTCAGATAGGTGCCGTCCGTGAAGGCGAGGTCCAGGGACACATGGGTGGCGGGGTAGCGCAGGTCGACCTCCGGCATGGAGGGGAAGACCTTGTAGGAGAGGACGGTGCGCGGGGTGACGCGGAGGCTGACCGAGAAGAGCTTGTTGTACGAGTAGGCGCGGCCCATGGCCTGGTGGACGCCGCCGTAGCGCAGGGCGCGGCGCCCGGAGAAGCCGGCGCGCGCCTTGGCGGTCGGAGAGCCCTTGGGGCCGCCGTCGACGTGGCTGCGCATGTCGGAGGGCGGCGGCGGGCCGGTGTGTTCCGGCGCGAGCTGCACCTCGGCGAGCTGGGTGATGTCCTCGCCGCTGTTGCGGGTTAAGTCGAGCCGGTAGTGGCCGTAGGGGGTGGTGTTGGCGAAGGAGAACTCGCGGGTCTGGAAGCGCTTGTCGAAGGTCTCGCCCTTGCGGGTGTCCAGCGGCGTCCAGCTCTTGCCGTCCTGCGAGCCCTGCAGGACCCAGTCGCGGGGGTCCCGCCCGGGGGCGTCGTTGGCGGACGTCAGGGCGTAGCGGACGGCGGTGACCGGCTCGGCGAGGTCGAACTCCAGCCAGGCTCCCGACTTCTCGAAGGTGAGCCATTTGGTCGTGCTCTCGCCGTCGACGAGGTTCTCCTTGACCTCGCCCGAGCCGGCGTTCTCGCCGCTCGCCCGGACGGCGGTGACGGAGTCGCTGACGTTGCCGGGGATGCCGCGGGTGTCGTCGCCGTCGACGCCGGCGGTGCGCTTGCGGCCGTCGGGGGTGGACTCGACGGTGTCGCGCCAGTCGGGCTGGGGGTCGCCCGGTTCGAAGGAGGAGGAGAAATGGTCGGTGGGGGCGGCAGCCTGGGAAGCGGCGGCAGGGACTTGAATGCCCGTCATAAGGGCGACGGCCAGAAGGGGGACGAGCGGACGGGTGAGACTACGCCATCGGTGTCGGAGCTGGTGCCGGGGCCTGTGCCGCTGTCCCTGCCGCATCTCAAGTCTCCCAACGAAACCGACAACGTTGTCAAGTGAGCCGCGCAGAGATAAGTAGGGCGTGAGGGGCGGGTGGTGTCAAGGGTCCCGGACTTGGTGTCGCCACGAGGGGATGCCGCCCGCAGGAGAGCCCGTACCGCGCGAGGTCTCAACTAGAGAAAGACTGACGGCAGAAGCTGCTTCCGATCTTGCCCAGTTGGTGAGAAGTGGACTATACCTGTCGGCTACCGGGGAGGCTCCGAGGGCCGCTGCGGCGGATCCGGGGGAGGGCGACAAGGGGGAACGTCGCTGCCACGTCACCGCTCCCGGCGCGCACGCTCAGCACCACGCCAAGCGCACCACGCACCATACCCAGCACGCCACGCACCACACCCAGCACACCAAGCTTCAGCACCACACCCAGCACACCAAGCTTCAACTGACCCGCGGTGTCGGGCCCTTCGGCAACTCTTGTGAGCAAGGGAAAAACCGGTGCACCGCCTGAGTCCTGGAGAAGGCGAGGACTTGAGCATGGGATCGAGCATGGGATCCACAGGGGAGTTCGGCCGGCGCGACCTGATCAAGAGAGCGGCCGCACTCGGCCTGATCGCGGTGCCGTCGATGGGCGTGCTGAGCGCCTGCGCGTCGGGCGGCGGCAGCGACGACAACAAGGTCGACAAGGGGACGAAGAGCGAGAAGAACCCGCTCGCGGTCAATGAGTCCGCGCCGCTCGACGTCGTCATCTTCGACGGCGGTTTCGGCCAGCAGTACGCCAAAGACGCCGAGGCCGAGTACAAGGCGGCGTACCCCAAGGCCGAGGTGAAGCACGCGGCCACCCAGGAGATCCAGACCCAGCTCCAGCCCCGCTTCAACGGCGGCACCCCGCCGGACCTCATCGACAACTCCGGTGCCAAACAGATGGACATGGGCACCCTGGTGGGCAAGAAGCAGCTGACCGATCTCAACGCCCTGCTGGACGCGCCGTCGATCGACGACCCGTCGAAGAAGGTGCGGGACACGCTGCGGCCGGGCGTCGTCGAAATGGGCCGGTTCGAGGGCCAGGAGACCTGGATCCTCTACTACGCGTACACGGTCTACGGCGTCTGGTATTCGAAGACGGCCCTGGAGAAACTGGACGCGCAGTACCCGGAGACGTGGGACGACATGCTCGCCGTCTGCGAGAAGGCGAAGAAGAAGGGCATCGCCGGCTGGACGTACCCCGGAAAGTTCCCGTACTACCTGCCGTTCAGCCTCTATCCCTTCATCGCCAAGATCGGCGGCCGGGAAGTCATCGACCGTATCGACAACCTGGAGCCGAACGCCTGGAAGGACCCGGCGGTCAAGGCGGCCTTCGAGGCGTACTACGAGCTCTACAAGAAGGGCTACATCCTCCGGGGCACCCCCGGCCTCACCCACATCGAGTCGCAGACCGCCTGGAACCAGGGCAAGGCCCTGTTCATCCCCAACGGCTCGTGGGTCGAGAACGAGTCGAAGAAAACCACTCCCGCCGACTTCAAGATGGCGGTGGGGGCGCCGTCCAGCCTGGACGCGAAGCGCGACAAGATGCCGTTCGGCACGATCTGGGCCTCGGGCGGCGAGCCGTTCATCGTGCCGAAGAACGCGAAGAACCCGCAGGGCGGCATGGAACTGCTGCGCATCATGCTGGGAAAGAAGTCCTCGCAGAACTTCATCAAGCAGGTCTCGTCCCTGACGTCGCTGAACGGCGGGACGGAGGGCCTGACCCTGCCGCCGGGCCTCAGCTCCTCGCAGGAGGCGCTCGCCAAGGCGGGCGAGAACGTGGTCAATCCGCGGATCCAGGACTGGTACGTCGCCCTTCAGAAGGAGAAGATCGGCGTGGCGGCGCTGGGCGAGATGATGGCCGGCCGGATGACCCCGGACGAGACGATCGCCAAGATCCAGAAATTCGCGGACGGTGTGCGTGCGGATGACTCGATCAAGAAGTACCGGCACAAGTAGCAGGCGGGTGGCGCGCGTGCTGAGCGCATGGAGCGCGCTGAGCGCACTGAGCGCACTGAGCGAGCTGAGCGCACCGAGCGAGCTGAGCGCACCGAGCCACTGAAGTACGTCACCGGCGGCGGACGCGGACCGGGACGGATCCGCGTCCGCCGCCCCGCATCCGCGGCTCCGCGCCCGCGGGAGATCGGGGTCGAAAGGCAATGCAGCACGGTAAGTACCGCTTCGTCGTGGGGTTCCTGGCCGTACCCCTGGTGATCTACGCGGTGTTCGTGATCTCGCCGTTCCTCCAGGCGATCTACTACTCGTTCACGGACTGGACGGGCCTGAGTCCCGACTTCAAGATGGTCGGGGTCGGCAATTACCGGAAGATGTTCTCCGACGACGTGTTCTGGAAGTCCGTCGGCCACAACGTCCTGTTGCTGCTGGTGCTGCCACTGGTGACGCTCGGACTGGGCCTCTTCTTCGCCTTCATGCTGAACGTCGGCGGGCGCAGGAGGAAGAACGCGGCGGTGGCGGGCGTCCGCGGCTCGGGCTTCTACAAGGTCGTCTACTTCTTCCCGCAGGTCTTGTCGATCGCCATCGTGGCCCTGCTGTTCCAGTTCGCGTACAACCCGAACAGCGGCGCGCTGAACTCCTTCCTCAGCGCCGTCGGCCTGGATTCCGTACAGCCGAACTGGCTCGGTGACCCGGATCTTGCGCTGTGGTGCGTGATGGCGGTGATGGTGTGGAGCAACGTGGGTTTCTACGTCGTCCTGTTCTCGGCGGGCATGAGCTCCATCCCGAAGGACTTCTACGAGGCGGCGCTGCTGGACGGCGCGAACCGCGTCCAGACCTTCTTCAGGATCACGCTCCCCCTGCTGTGGGACACGGTCCAGACCGGCTGGGTCTACATGGGCATCATGGCGCTCGACGGATTCGCGGTCGTGCAGATCATGACGGTGGGCCCCGGCGGCCCGGACTACTCGACCGAAGTGCTCGCCTACTTCCTCTACACCAAGGCGTTCCGGGACGGGCAGGCCGGATACGCGACCACGCTCGGGGTCGCCCTGCTCATCGTCACCATGATCTTCGCCGGCATCGTGATGAAGCTGGGCCGGCGCGAACGGCTGGAGTTCTGAGTTGAGCGGCGCGGAGAACGTTGTGGAGGCGGAAAGCGCGGTGGAGGCGGAAAACGCTGCAGAGACCGGGGCTCCGGTGGTGGACTCCCCGGAAGGCCGCATGGGCAGCGAGGGAAGGATCCTCAACGTCTTCTCGCACGGGGTGCTGATCCTGTGGGCGCTGATGGTCACGCTGCCGCTGCTGTGGGCGGTGATGAGCGCGCTCAAGGACGACAAGTCCATCTTCACGTCGCCCTGGGCGCTGCCCACGAGCCTGCACTTCGACAACTGGTCGCGGGCGTGGTCCCAGGCGCACATGAGTGAATACTTCTTCAACTCGGTCGTGGTGGTGGCCGGTTCGCTCTTCGGGACGATGCTGCTGGGCTCGATGGCGGCGTACGTCCTGGCGCGGTTCGAATTCCCCGGGAACCGCTTCATCTACTACCTGTTCGTGGGCGGGATGAGCTTCCCGGTGATCCTGGCCCTGGTCCCGCTGTTCTTCGTCATGAAGAACATGCAGCTGCTGGACACCTACCACGGCCTGATCCTGGTCTACATCGCGTACTCGCTCCCGTTCACGATCTTCTTCCTGAGCGGCTTCTTCCGCACCTTGCCCTCGTCGGTCGCGGAGGCGGCCCTGATCGACGGCGCCTCGCACACGAGGACCTTCTTCCAGGTGATGCTGCCGATGGCCAAACCGGGCCTGATCAGCGTCGGCATCTTCAACTTCCTGGGCCAGTGGAACCAGTACCTGCTGCCGGCGGTCCTGAACGTGGGCGACGAGGACAAGAAGCTGCTGCCGCAGGGCCTGGTCGCCCTGGCAGTCAGCCAGGGTTACAAGGGCGACTGGTCGGGCCTCTTCGCGGGCCTGGTCATCGCCATGCTCCCGGTCCTGGCGGCGTACATCGTCTTCCAGCGGCAGGTCCAGGCGGGGCTGACGGCGGGGGCGCTGAAGTAGCGCCGGGGGGGGCTGTCGGAGGACCGCCGGGGGCCGTCGGGGGGCCTTCCCTCCTGTGACTTCCTGGTGCCCTCAGGGGGCACCAGGAAGCCCTGGAGCGCGGCCTACGGGTGGCGGTGGTCGTGATCGCGGTCGTGGTCGTGGTTGTGATCGCGGTCGTGACGGTCGTCGTGTCGGTCATCGCGGCGATGGTCGTCATCCCGGTCGTCCCGGCGGTCGTCGCGCCAGTGGTCGTCGTCCCGGCGGTGGTCGTCCCTGCCGTGGTCATCGTTCCAGCGGTGGTCGTCATCGCGCCGGTGGTCGTCATCGCGACGGTGATCATCCCTGCCGTGATCGTCGTCCCGGCGGTGGTCGTCGTCCCGGCGGTGATCGTCATCGCGGCGGTGATCGTCGTCCCGGCGGTCGTCGTCGTGGCGGTGAACCTCGGAGGGGTGCACCCACCAGCCATTGCGGCACACACGGCCCTCGGCGTCACGGTCCCCCTCGTCGTAGACGCCACTGCCTCTGGTCTCCCCGTTCGGCCCAGGACGCCCGTTCGAATAGACGTACCGGCAGTCGGCGGGGGCCGGAGGAGTCCCGGGCGCGGCGGCCTGCGCCACGGGGAGGACGGGCAACGCGGCACCGGCGGCGCAGAGCACCACCAGCGCTGCACGCGCAACATTTCGCATTCGGATCGCCCTTCATCGATGGGTCGCGCCATCTCGCGGCGCGACCCTGGAAGAACCACGATGTCGAAGGACGAGTAACCCTCTGAGGCGTATCCACACCAAACCACACGAATGCGTATTGTGGTGTGTTAGGCGCTAAATGAGAATTAAAGGGAAGGCGGGCCGGCCGTCACCCACTGCGAATGACGGTGGGCGGAGCCCGCGGCCCCGCCCACCGTCATTCCGCCATTCCGCGACCCGTCTGTCAGGCCGCCGCGGCCGGGCCGGACTTCCGGCGCCGGGCGGAGAGGAGTTTCACACCGGGCTTCTCCACGTATTCGTGGAGGAGTACCGCGCCGAAGAGGGACACCGCCAGGACCAGCCCGAGGTGCAGGCTCAGCGGTATGAGGAGATGGTGTGTCTTGAGGAAGTGGTCGAGGCTGAAGATGACGATCTCGTGCACCAAGTAGAAGGCGAACGAGACCTCGCCCAGGTACACCGTGATGCGATTCCGGAAGGGCGAGGGCTCTCCATGGACGTCGGCCCGGGCCGCCGCGGCGATGGTGAGCGTGTACGGAATGACCGTGTCGGCGGACCAGTGGAAGTCGAAGGGCATGACGTGGGACGGCCCGAAGACGACCAGCACCGACAGGGCGAGGCTCGCGGCGAGTCCCGGACCGCGCCAGTTCCCGCTCTTCACCAGCAGGGCGACCGCGATGCCGATCACGAACTCGAGCAGCCGGACGGGCGGGAAGATGTAGAGCATGAACTTGGGGTCCCAGCCCGTCGCGTGCGCGATCCGGCCGGCGGCGATCGGGGCCAGGACCACGCACAGATTGCCGGCGATCACGGTCGCCCACAGTCCCCGGGTGGAGAACCGACGAATGATCTTCACTACGAGCGGGAAGCTCAGGTAGAAGAGGAACTCGCAGCTCAGTGACCACGAGACGCCGTTGTATCCGAACCACCAGTCCTTCTGGTTCGGAATCCAGGACTGGGTGAGGCTGAGGTTGGTCAGGGCGATCCGGGCGTCGAGGGCCTTGCCCATCCAGATCATGGTGAGCACGGCGACGAAGAAGGTCGCCAGATGGCTCGGGTAGATCCGCGCGAAACGGCGCCGCCAGAATCCGGTGACGGTGTCGTGGGGGCGCGCCGACCAGGCGAGGACGAATCCGGAGAGGATGAAGAAGAACGACACCGCGGAGGGGCCGGCGTAGACGACCTCCTTCAGCCGGAAGACGTGCAGTGAGGTGCCGGTCGACGCCTCCTCGTAGAAGAAGTGAAAGCAGGCGACGAGCAGCGCCGCGTACCACCGGAGGCCGGTGAGCGAGTCCAGTCGCACCCGTGAGACGGGGGGTTTGCTGGACACCTCGGCGGCGGTGGGGGTTATCAGACTCACTGTCAGCTGTCCCAGGTGAAGAGCAGGCGGGTTTCTGCGGCATGGGTTACGTCGCAGAGCCTTGCGAGGGCGTGGCGCGGGCCCTGGAGAGGCGATCTCCTGGGCCCACGGAAATGCCTGTGTCCCGCCCGGCGGGCGCGGGGAGGGAACGCAGGTCGTACCGCGGGCGGCCGGGGCCGCGAAGAAGCGGCCGCGGCGGCGGAACGAATGAGCACGAAGCGCTCATCTTATATGCAAGATGGTCACTACACGAGGTGTCTCGGTCACGCATTTGCCGAGCCGGGCCCTCACGGCCCGTTCCCGAATCCTGTTACCCGCGGTTCAGGTATGGCTGCCGAAGACGCAAGGGTGGGCGCAGGGCCCACCCTTGCGCCACGGATTGCGCTAGATCCGGACCTTGCTGCCGGGTTCGCCGATGCCGGTGGCGAAGGTGCCGCGCTCGGTCCAGCTCTGCTGACCGTCGCCGATGCCGTTGATCCGGGCCTGAATCACTCCGTTGTCCTGGAGGACGAGGTAGTCGGCCTTTCCGTCGGCGTCGATGTCGGCGAAGCGGACCTTGCGCCCGGGCTCGCCGGCACTGGGGATGTAGGAATCGAGTTCGCTCCAGCGGGCGCGCCCGTCGGTGCCCCTGTTGATCCAGGCTCGCACGGAGCCGTCGTCCTGGACGGCGAGGTAGTCGGCCTTTCCGTCGCCGTTGATGTCGGCGAAGCGGATGCTGTCGTCGTGTTCGCCGACGCCACCGACGATGGTGCCGAGCCCGGCCCAGCTTCCCTGGCCGGTGCCGCCGTTGTTGATCCAGGCCTGCACCGCCCCGTATTCGTTGACGACGAGGTAGTCGGCTTTGCCGTCGCCGTTGATGTCGGCGAAGCGGACCTTGCGCCCGGGCTCGCCGACGCCGGTGGCGAAGGTGCCGCGCTCGCTCCAGCCGCCGTGGCCGGTGCCGCCGTTGTTGATCCAGGCCTTCACGGTTCCGTCGTCATTGAGGACGAGGTAGTCGGCTTTGCCGTCGCCGTTGATGTCGGCGAAGCGGACCTTGCGCCCGGGCTCGCCGACGCCGGTGGCGAAGGTGCCACGTCCGCTCCAGCTGCCGTGATCGGTGCCGCCGTTGTTGATCCAGGCCTTCACGGAGCCGTCGTCCTGGACGACGAGGTAATCGGCCTTGCCGTCGCCGTCGATGTCGACCCGGTGGTCACCGGGCGGGGCCGGCCGGCGCGGCGCCGCCGCCTTGACGTCCACGCGCTGCTGTATCCAGCCGTCCTGCGCCGCGCGGGCCACGCCCTCGGAGAACGCCTCGGCCATCTTGACGTAGCCGCTGTCCTTGGGATGGAGATCGTCGGCGAGGTCGCTCGTCGTGACCGCCCCCATGTCGACGTACCCGACGTGCCGTCCCTCGGCCCGCCGCTCCGCCACCAGCTGGGGCACCACGGCATTGAACTGCTCGATGCGCCTCTGGGTGTCGGGCGTCGTGGAGGGGACCAGGGAGGAGACCAGCACCGTCATGTCGGGAGCGGCCGACGTGATCTTGTCGATGAGGTCCCCGAGGCGGCGGGGGGCCGTGTCGACGTGGTAGTCGTCATTGAGGTCGTTGGTGCCTATGTGCAGCAGCACGACGTTGGGTTGTGCGGCCGGCAGCCATCTGTCGATGTTGCTGGACAACCCGCCGATCTTCCAGCCCCAGTGCCCTTCGTGATCGAGGTCGGGGAGCTTCCCATTCCGCTTGGATCCCACGAAGTCCAGGCGGTCCGTGTGCGAGGCCAGCCGGTTCCACAATTCCCCGCGGTAACCGGACTCGGTCGAGCTGCCGGCACCGTGCGTGATCGAGTCGCCCAGGGGCATCACGGTGAGGCGTGGCACCTTCCAGTCCTTCGCGGCGGCGGTGGCGACGACTGCACTTCCGCCGGGAGGGGTGGGCGCGGTGGGTGAGGGCTGCGGTTCGGCGACGACGGCATCTGCTGTCATCAGGCCTCCCCCGAGTGCAGCGCTCAGAGCGAGTGCGACCATCCGCGGCGACAACGGTCTCAGAGGGTTTCTGCGCTTCAAATCAATGACTCTCTGTCATATCCGTTTCTGGGAGCCCGGAATGCCTCCTCGCGATGCGAGGGTGGCTTCTCGCGGCAACCATGGCCGGACGGCGCTTCTTCGCCGCGGGCCCGAGAAAGGCGAGTGTGTATCTGCTGCTGGGCTCGCCGCGCCGTGATGGGGGCAAGCTCCAGCGCTCCGCCACGTTGCGGAGTCCTGGGTGTTACGTGAGGAGGACGGCTTTCGCTGTGCGTGTTGTCGCCATCCGCGGTCGGCTGGGCGGCGGCCCGGCCGGAACCCGTCACGGTCGTCGCGCGCTATGACCTCGAGAGCCTGTGTGGTGTGGACTGCCCTCGTTGCGGCTCGGAGGGCCTGTCCTCCGGCTCGGACTCCCGCGAATACGGGGAGGGCCTCGGGGACTTCAAGGAGTCAAGCGCTCGATCTGCTGGTGCCGGCGACCTTGAAACGGAGCGGTCTCAGCCAACGCCCCGGCTCATTGGTCAGGGCGGCCAGGGCAGTGGTTCACCGGGAAGCCCGGCAGTCCGGCGGCAGAGCGCGCCTGCCGGCCTCGTGAAAGGCAATTCCCCGGCGATGGCTCCTGCGAGCAGGAGTTTGCGCGCACGTGACATCACCTAGGAATCCTTCCAAGGTTTTCTCTGCCGCAGTAGCTACGAGTGGTGGTGCTGCGGTGACAGGCGATACGAGTGAACATACCATACAGTCTGAATCGGGGTGCGGGCCTCCCGAGGTGCGTGAATGCAGAGCACCTGATGGCGTGTCATGTGCACGACTTCTCCTGTCTTCTGGCTGGATTGATGCGGTCCGCGCTGTCCTGTCGGCCTGTTGCGTGATGGTTGCCGTGGCGGGTCCGGACCCTCTTCTTGCAGGCATTTCGGTGGGCGCCGGGCCGCGGGTCTAATGAGTGGAGCAAAACACCTTCGTCTCCCTATGGTTGGCCGACGCAGAGATGACAGTTGCTGTGAAGGGGTGGGGATTGTCTTGAAGTTGTCTCGCATGGCCGCGGTGGTCGCCGTGGCCGCCATTACTCCGGCCCTCCTGCTTGCCTCGCCGTCCCTGGCGGACGGCGCCGCAGCGGATTCGTCGGCGCGGGCGGCCCAGATCTCGGCGGCGAAGTCCGCCGGACAGCAGGGCGAAGGGTCTGCCGACAAGGATCAGCAGGCGGAGAAGGACCGGAACGAGATCCAGCGCATCATCAACACCGGGGGCCCTGGTGTGAAGGACGCAGGCAAGGCGGCGCTCGGCGGTGCCGCCGCCGACATGAGGAAGTTCCTGGAGACCGGTCAGTTCGAGGCTCGGGATGCGGACAATCAGGTTCTGATCTCGCGGATCCTTTACTACGCCGGGGGGCGTGGGGTGAAAGACGCGGCCAAGGCGGCCTTGAAGGGCACTCCGGAAGATCGGGTGGCTTTCCTGGAGACCGGTCAGTTCGAGGCCAGGGATGACGACAACCAGGTTCTGATCTCGCAGATCATCAATGCCGGGGGGCGCGGGGTGAGGGAAGCCGGCAAGGCGGCCATGAAGGGTACTCCGCAGGATCGGATCAACTTCCTGACGTCGGGTCAGTACGACGCTCAGGAAGATGACATCTCGATTCTCATCTCGCGGATCATCAGTGAGGGAGGCCCCGCGATACACGATGCGGGGAGGAAGGCCATGATGGGCACTCAGCAGGATCGGATCGCCTTCCTCGCGACCGGCCAGTTCGAGGCGCGTGAGAAGGACAAGAAGGCCGGGAAGTAGAGGCTGGTGAAGTCACCCGAAGCCCTGCCGGCGACTGGCGGGGCTTCGATACTTCTCTTCTTCGATACTTCTCTTAATGCGGCCTGCGCGGGCCCCTTCGAGGGGCTGACCCGCACGGACCGCCGACGGGCAGGACGCATCCTTTCACCGGTTGCGCGAACCGCCCCTGTAGATCATGTTCGCGCCGATCCCGGCCATTCCCGGCCATGGGGCCGACAAGGGTGATCTTGCCTTTTGCCGCCGCAGGCTGCACGCACACGGTTCCTGCCGTCGAGGCGCCCCTTTCCCCGCTCCTCCGCAGGAGGCCTTCCATACCATGGAGGCCTCGATGTGGCTCAAGGCCTTGACGGGGGAACCGCGGGACGGCTCAGCTTAGAGTTCATGTGTTGTATGGATGCCGGGCTCCAGAGCTGTGGTCCGGTACGGGGACGGCCGGCGTGCCGTGGCCCGGCTAGGCGGGAGTGGATGGGCGTGGAGACTCCGGGGTCGCAGTCGTCGCTGCACCGGGCCAACCTTGAGCGGGTCGTGCGGGCCGTGCGGACGGCCGGGTCGCTCACACAGGCCGAGATCGCCCGGACTACCGGCCTCTCCGCCGCCACCGTCTCCAACATCGTGCGGGAGCTGAAGGAGGGCGGGACCGTCGAGGTCACGCCCACCTCCTCCGGGGGGCGGCGGGCGCGGAGCGTGTCGCTGTCCGGGGATGCCGGCGTTGTGGTCGGGGTGGACTTCGGGCACACCCACCTGCGCGTCGCCGTCGGGAATCTTGCTCAGCGCGTGCTTGCCGAAGACGCCGAGCCGCTCGATGTGGACGCTTCCGCCGCGCAGGGGCTCGATCGGGCCGAGCAGCTGGTCAGGCGGCTGATCGACGATGCCGGGATCGATCCCGGGAAGATCATCGGTGTGGGGCTCGGCGTGCCGGGGCCGATTGACGTGGAGACCGGAACGCTCGGGTCCACCGCCATCCTGCCGGGGTGGGCCGGGACCAATCCGCGGGATGAGCTGGCCGCCAGGCTGAGCGTGCCCGTGCACGTGGACAACGATGCGAACCTCGGCGCCCTCGGTGAGCTCGTGTGGGGCGCCGGGCGAGGGGCCGCTGACCTTGCGTACATCAAGGTCGCCAGCGGTGTCGGGGCCGGACTCGTCATCAACGGGCAGATCTACCGGGGGCCCGGCGGCACAGCGGGGGAAATCGGGCATATTACGCTCGATGAGTCCGGGCCTGTTTGCCGGTGCGGTAACCGCGGGTGTCTTGAGACCTTTACGGCTGCCCGGTATGTCCTTCCTCTGCTCCATTCGGCCCATGGGTCCGATCTCACCGTCGCCCGTATGGTCCAGCTCGCGCGCGAGGGGGACCCCGGCTGCCGACGGGTGATTTCGGACGTCGGGCGGCATATTGGTAGTGGTGTGGCCAACCTGTGCAACCTGCTCAATCCGCGGCGGGTCGTGCTGGGTGGGGATCTCGCTCCCTCCGGTGAGCTCGTGCTCGCGCCCATCCGTGAGTCCGTCTCGCGGTACGCGATCCCCAGCGCCGCCCGGCAGTTGGAGGTCGTCCCCGGTGCGCTCGGCGGCCGGGCCGAGGTGCTCGGCGCCCTCGCGCTCGTGCTGAGCGAGATGGGTGATTCCACGCTCCTCGATGGGCATGCTCCGGTCGGGGCGTCGCTGTCCGCCTGAGCGCCGGCGACGGCCGGGCGTGCCCCGACCCGTCCCGGCACGTCCCGCTTTTGGCCCTGACTCCTCCCTTGAGTTCATGTAGATAACGAATGGCATCGTTGCCGTCTCGTTAGGGATTTACTTCTTGACGGTGCTCGGGCGGCCGAGTTGACTTTCCGCCACCTCGGTCGCAACGACGCGGCCATGTCAGGGAGGTTTCTGCAATGAACACGCATCTGCGTCGTGCAGCCGTGGCCGTGGCCGCTGTTTCGATGGCCGCCGGACTGGGCGCCTGCGGTAAGGCCAAGGAAGCGGGCGGCGGGGACACCAAGAAGGAAGGGAAGGGGTCCCTCACCATCGGGCTCCTCCTTCCGGAGAACCAGACCGCGCGTTACGAGCGCTTCGACAAGCCGCTGATCGAGAAGAAGATCAAGGAATTGGCGGGCACGGACACCGTCGTCCTTTACGAGAACGCCAAGCAGGACGCCTCCGTCCAGCAGCAGCAGGTCGACACGATGATCACCAAGAAGGTCGACGCGCTGATCGTCGACTCGGTGGACGCGAAGTCGATAGCTTCTTCGGTGAAGAAGGCGACCGACAAGGGAATTCCCGTCGTCGCGTACGACCGGCTGGCCGAGGGCCCGGTCAAGGCGTACACCTCCGTCGACAACGAGCGCGTCGGCAAGATCCAGGGCGAGTCGCTGCTCAAGGAGCTCGGTGACAACGCCTCCAAGGGCCAGATCGTCATGATGAACGGCTCCGTCACCGACCCGAACGCCAAGATGTACAAGGACGGCGCTCACTCCGTCCTCGACGGCAAGGTCAAGATCGGGAAGGAGTACGACACCAAGGAGTGGAAGCCGGAGAACGCCAACGAGAACATGAAGGGCGCGATCTCCTCGCTGGGCAAGGACAACATCGTCGGTGTCTACTCCGCCAATGACGGTATGGCCGGCGGCATCATCACGGCCCTCAAGAGCGCCGGATTCGACAAGCTCCCGCCCGTCACCGGCCAGGACGCCGAGCTCTCCGCCGTCCAGCGGATCCTTTCCGACGAGCAGTTCATGAGTGTCTACAAGCCTTACAAGCCCGAGGCCGATGCCGCTGCCGAGATGGCTGTCGCGCTCGCCAAGGGGAAGGCGCTCGACGGAATCGCCAAGTCGGCCGTCGACAGCGGGACGCAGAAGAAGATTCCCTCCATCATCGTCACCCCCTTCGCGCTCACCAAGGGCGACATCGCGAAGTACGTCGGTCAGGAAGGCTTCTTCAACCGCGACGAGATCTGCACCGAGAAGTACAAGGCTCAGTGCGACTCCGCCGGAATCAAGTAGGGATTCCCCAGATGCCTGCCACCACAGACACCGCCGCAGACACCGCCACCGAGACCACCGTCCCCGTTCTCGCCCTCCGAGGGATCTCCAAGCGCTTCGGTGCCGTCCAGGCGCTCACCGACGTCGATCTGGAGATCCACCCCGGTGAGGTCGTCGCCCTCGTCGGCGACAACGGCGCCGGCAAGTCCACCCTGGTCAAGACCATCGCCGGCGTCGGCCCCGCCGACGACGGAGTCATCGAGTGGGAGGGGAAGCCGGTCACCGTCGACCGGCCGCACGCCGCCCAGGAGCTCGGCATCGCGACCGTCTACCAGGACCTCGCGCTCTGCGACAACCTCGACGTCGTCGGCAACCTCTTCCTCGGCCGCGAGATCGTCCGCGCCGGGGTGCTCGACGAGGTCGAGATGGAGCGCCGCGCCCGGGAACTGCTCTCCACCCTGTCCATCCGGATCCCCAGCGTCCGGATCCCCATCGCCTCGCTCTCCGGCGGGCAGCGGCAGACCGTCGCCATCGCCCGCTCGCTGCTCGGCGAGCCCAAGATCGTCATCCTGGACGAGCCGACCGCGGCGCTCGGCGTCGAGCAGACCGCGCAGGTCCTGGACCTGGTCGAACGGCTGCGCGAGCGCGGCCTCGGCGTCATCCTCATCAGCCACAACATGGCCGACGTGAAGGCCGTCGCCGACCGCGTCGCCGTGCTCCGCCTCGGGCGGAACAACGGGACGTTCGAGGTGGCCTCCACCTCCCAGGAAGAGATCATTTCCGCCATCACCGGTGCCACCGACAACGCTGTCACCCGGCGGCGGGCCCGCTCCGCGGAGGCGGCGGGGGCGGGGGCGGGGGCGGGGGCCACGGAGGCCGCCGGTGCCGCTGGTGCCATCAAGGAGGCTCCGACCACCCAGGCCGCCGAGCCTGCCGAGGCCGACGAAGCCGACAAGGCCGTCCAGGCCGTCCAGGCCGACAAGCCCGAGAAGGAGGCGGGCGCATGAGTACCGAGCTGCCCACGTCGTCCACCGAGCCGGCCACCAGCGGTTCCAATGGTCCCAACGGTTCCAATGGTCCCAACGGCCAGGCCCCCGCCCACGACGCACTCCCCGCCGTCGACCCCCGCCTCCTCGTCCGCGAGGAAGGCTTCGCCGGCTACTGGAGCGAATTCCTCCGCAAGCTGCGCAGCGGCGAGCTCGGGTCCCTCCCCGTCGTCGTCGGCCTGATCGTCATCGCCCTGGTCTTCCAGCTCCGGGACTCGGCGTTCCTCGGTGCGGAGAACCTCAGCAACCTCTTCGTCACCGCCGCCGGCACCGGCCTCATCGCGGTCGGCATCGTCTTCGTGCTGATCCTCGGCGAGATCGACCTGTCCGTGGGCTCGGTCAGCGGCCTCGCGGCCGCCGTCTTCGCCGTACTCAACATCAACCACGGCATGGCGGAGTGGCTCGCGCTCGTCCTGGCGATCCTCTCCGGCACCGTCATCGGCGCCCTGCACGGCTTCTTCTTCGCCCGGATCGGCGTGCCCGCGTTCGTCGTCACCCTGGCGGGCCTGCTGGGCTGGAACGGCCTGATGCTGCAGGTCCTCGGCTCCAACGGCACGATCAACCTCGACGACTCCGGGCTCGTCGCAGGCCTCACCAACCACTACTTCACCGACATCTCCGCCGCGTACGGGCTGGCGACCGTCGCCGTGGCCGCGTTCTTCCTGGTGTCCTTCCGCGACAGCAGGCGCCGCGAGGCCGCGGGCGTGCCCAGCCGGCCGCTCAGCGAGATCGTGCTGCGCACGGTGGCACTGGCCGTGCCCGCGTACGTGGTGGCGTGGCTGTTCAACCAGTACAAGGGCCTGCCGCTCGCCGTCGTGATCTTCCTCGGGGTCGTCGTGGCGCTGGACCTCGTGCTGCGCCGCACCGCGTACGGCCGGAAGGTCTTCGCCCTCGGCGGCAGCGTCGAGGCGGCCCGCCGCGCCGGCATCAACGTCGCGGCCGTCCGGATCTCCGTCTTCGCCCTCTCCGGGACGATGGCGGCCGTCGGCGGCATGTTCCTGGCCTCGCAGATCAACGCCGCGAACCAGTCCTCCGGGGCCGGCAGCCTCCTGATGAACGCGATCGCCGCGGCCGTCATCGGCGGCACCAGCCTCTTCGGCGGGCGCGGCAAGACGTGGTCCGCGCTGCTGGGCGTGCTGGTCATCCAGTCGATCGCGTCGGGCATGGCGCTGCTGGGCATCGCCTCGGCGGTCCAGTACATGATCACTGGCGCGGTGCTGCTGGCTGCGGTTGTGATCGACTCCGTGTCGCGGCGGACGCAGAAAACGGCGGGGCGCGCGTAGCCCCTGCGGGGGGCGCTCTGCCCACGGTGCGTAGTCGCCGTCCGTCGCCCGCCTTGGGCGGCGGACGGCGGCGCCTTTGTGTACGGGGTGTGCCCGTATGTGTACGGGGTACGCCCGTACGTCGTCGGCTGCCGGTCCGTGGTGGCTGGTCGCGCAGTTCCCCGCGCCCCTTATCGGGGCGTGGCGGGGCCCCGGGAGGGCGCGCGAGCCGTACGTGGCCGCGGGCTCCCCCCCCGCCATCCAGCCGTACGGCCGTCCTCCCCGCCCGGACCGTGCCCTATAGGGCGTTTTGCCACGCCCTCCCTCGCTCGTGCGTCCGGTCGGGTGACTCGGGTCGCATCACCCGTTCATCGCCACGCCGAGCGGAACATTAGACTCGACGGATCTAGAGGTTCTTGAGGTTCTTGCGGTTCTTCAAGGCTTCTACATGTTTCTACAAGCCGACAGCTCGACGAAGAGGAGGCACGGGTGGCCCTGCTGACCCGCATCAGGGAACCGCGCGACCTGGACCGGCTCAGCCCGGAGCAGCTCGACCGGCTCGCCGCCGAGATCCGCACCTTCCTCGTCGACGCCGTCTCCAAGACCGGCGGGCACCTCGGGCCCAACCTGGGCGTGGTCGAGCTGACCATCGCCATGCACCGGGTCTTCGACTCGCCCAAGGACAAGATCCTCTTCGACACCGGGCACCAGGCGTACGTCCACAAGCTGCTCACCGGCCGCCAGGACTTCTCGAAGCTGCGCGCCAAGGAAGGCCTCTCCGGCTACCCGTCGCGCGCCGAGTCCGCGCACGACGTGATCGAGAACAGCCACGCCTCCACCGTGCTGGGCTGGGCCGACGGCCTCGCCAAGGCCAACCAGGTCCTCGGCCGCAAGGACCACGTCGTCGCCGTGATCGGTGACGGCGCGCTCACCGGCGGCATGGCCTGGGAGGCGCTGAACAACATCGCCGTCGCCAAGGACCGCCCGCTCGTCATCGTCGTCAACGACAACGAGCGCTCCTACGAGCCCACCATCGGCGGCCTCGCCAACCACCTCGCCACCCTGCGCACCACGGACGGCTACGAGCGCTTCCTGGCCCGCGGCAAGGACCTGCTGGAGCGCACCCCGGTCGTCGGCAAGCCGCTGTACGAGACGCTGCACGGCGCGAAGAAGGGCCTGAAGGACTTCATCGCCCCGCAGGGCATGTTCGAGGACCTGGGCCTGAAGTACGTCGGCCCGATCGACGGCCACGACATCGAGGCTCTGGAGTCCGCCCTGCAGCGCGCCAAGCGCTTCGGCGGCCCCGTCCTCGTGCACTGCCTCACCCAGAAGGGCCGCGGCTACAAGCACGCCGAGCAGAACGAGGCGGACCGCTTCCACGGCATCGGCGCCATCCACCCCGACACCGGCCTGCCCGTCGCCTCCGGCGGCGCCAGCTGGACCTCCGTCTTCGCCGACGAGATGGTCAAGCTCGGCCAGGAGCGCGAGGACATCGTCGCCATCACGGCGGCCATGATGCAGCCGGTCGGCCTCGGCAAGTTCGCGAAGGCCTTCCCCGAGCGCGTCTACGACGTCGGCATCGCCGAGCAGCACGCGGCCACCTCCGCGGCCGGCCTGGCCACCGGCGGTCTCCACCCGGTCTTCGCCGTGTACGCCACCTTCCTGAACCGCGCCTTCGACCAGGTGCTGATGGACGTGGCCCTGCACAAGTGCGGCGTGACGTTCGTCCTCGACCGGGCCGGCGTCACCGGTGACGACGGCGCCTCGCACAACGGCATGTGGGACATGTCGATCCTGCAGGTCGTGCCGGGCCTGCGGATCGCCGCCCCGCGCGACGCCGACCAGGTCCGCGCGCAGCTCCGCGAGGCCGTCGAGGTCAAGGACGCGCCGACCGTCGTGCGCTACTCCAAGGGCACCGTCGGCCCGGCGGTCGAGGCCGTCGGCCGCGTCGGCGGCATGGACGTGCTCCGGAAGCCCGCGGAGGGCGTCGAGCGCCCCGACGTCCTCATCGTCTCCGTCGGCGCGCTCGCCCCGATGTGCCTGGAGATCGCCGACCTGCTCGACAAGCAGGGCATCTCCGCTACGGTCGTCGACCCGCGCTGGGTCAAGCCGGTCGACGCCGCCCTGCCCGGCCTCGCCGCCGAGCACCGCGTCGTCGTCACCGTCGAGGACAACAGCCGCGTGGGTGGTGTCGGTTCCGCCGTCGCCCAGGCGCTGCGCGACGCGGGCGTCGACCTGCCGCTGCGCGACTTCGGCATCCCGCCGCGGTTCCTCGACCACGCCTCCCGCAAGGAGGTCATGGCCGAGATCGGGCTGACCGCGCCGGACATCGCCCGTCAGGTGACGGGGCTCGTCGCCAAGATCGACGGGCGGCTCGAGGACGCGCCCGAGGCCGCCGAGGCTGCCGAGCCCGCCGGGGCGACCTCCGAGGCCGCTGCGGAGCCCGCGCGCGACTAGGACTGCGCGCGACCAGGGCTGCGCGCGAGCGTGCGACTAGGGCCTTGCCCTTCCGAGCGCCTCGCCCTTCCGAGGGCCTCGCCCCTCCGACCGTCTCCACGGACCGGTTCGGACCACCCCCTATCCGGGTGGTCCGGCCGGTCCGTACGCATATGGACCTCTGCGTCCCATCGGGTGAATCCTGAGGGTGGGTGGCAGGTCCGGCCGCCCCGCGCCCCCGATCATCGCGGACACTCGCTCAGTTCACGGTGAGCGATGGCGAAGAGTGTGCGAGCAGGTGGAGGAGGGCCGATGAGCACGAGCGAACAGCAGCCTCTCGGGGAGCGCCGCGGCAAGCGCGGTGTCTTCCGTACCAAATCGGTGGAACAGTCCATCCGGGACACGGAGGAGCCCGAGCACGCGCTCAAGAAGTCCCTCACCGCCCTGGACCTCACCGTCTTCGGTGTCGGCGTCGTCATCGGCACCGGCATCTTCGTCCTCACCGGCAAGGTCGCCAAGGAGAACGCCGGCCCGTCGGTCGCGCTGGCCTTCGTCCTCGCCGGCGTCGTCTGCGGGCTCGCCGCGCTGTGCTACGCCGAGTTCGCCTCCACCGTGCCGGTGGCCGGCTCCGCGTACACCTTCTCGTACGCCTCCCTCGGCGAGCTGCCCGCCTGGATCATCGGCTGGGACCTGATCCTGGAGCTGGCGCTCGGCTGCGCCGTCGTCGCCGTCGGCTGGTCCGGCTACATCCGCTCGCTGCTGGACAACGCGGGCTGGCACCTCCCCGTGGGACTGCAGGGCACGCACGGGGGCCGCTTCGGCTTCGACCTCCTCGCCTGCATCCTCGTCCTCGTCCTGACCTCGATCCTCGTCCTCGGCATGAAGCTGTCCTCACGCGTGACGGCCGTCGTCGTCGCGATCAAGGTCACCGTCGTCCTCATCGTCATCATCGTCGGGGCCTTCTTCATCACCGGCTCCAACTACGAGCCGTTCATCCCCAAGTCCCAGGGCACCACGGCCGGCAGCGACATCAAGGCCCCGCTCATCCAGCTGATGTTCGGCTTCTCCCCGTCGAACTTCGGCGTCATGGGCATCTTCTCGGCCGCCGCCGTCGTCTTCTTCGCCTTCATCGGCTTCGACATCGTCGCCACCGCCGCCGAGGAGACCCGCAACCCGCAGCGCGACGTGCCGCGCGGCATCCTCGGCTCCCTCGCCATCTGCACCCTGCTCTACGTGGCCGTGTCCGTCGTCGTCACCGGCATGCAGAAGTACAGCGAGCTGTCCACGGACGCCCCGCTCGCCGACGCCTTCAAGGCCACCGGGCACCCGTTCTGGGCCGGGCTCATCAGCTTCGGCGCCGCCGTCGGCCTCACGACCGTCTGCATGATCCTGCTGCTCGGCCAGAGCCGGGTGTTCTTCGCGATGAGCCGCGACGGCCTGCTGCCCCGGATCTTCTCCCGGGTGCACCCGAAGTACGGCACGCCCTACCGCTCCACGATCCTGCTCGGCGTGGTCGTCGCCGTCCTCGCGGGCTTCACCTCGATCGACGTCCTCGCCGAACTCGTCAACATCGGCACGCTCTTCGCGTTCGTCGTCGTGGCCCTGGGCGTCATCATCCTCCGCCGCACCCGGCCCGACCTGCCGCGCGCGTTCCGCACCCCGCTGGTGCCCGCGGTCCCCGTCCTGTCCGTTATCGCCTCGGTCTGGCTGATGCTCAACCTGACCGCGGAGACGTGGCTGCGGTTCGCGGCGTGGATGGTCCTCGGCTTCGTCCTGTACTTCGTGTACGGGAAGCGGCACAGCCGGGTCCCGTAGCCCTGCTGTAGCCCTGCCGGGTCCCGTAGAGCGGGCGGCGGCAGGCTCAGGCCCGCACCGTGCTTCTCAAGCCTGCACCGCGCTCGGCCCGGTCACCTCCGCGCCGAGCGCGGTCACGCGCGCCCGCAGCTCACGGTCGGCCGTGACGACCACGCAGCGCCGGCCCGGCTCCCGGCCCGCCACCACGGCCACGATCGCGTCGTCACCGCTGCCGGACGCCTCCTCGACCCGTACGCCCGGCACCGGCGCGACACCGCGCGCCGCGCCCTCGACCACCAGGACGACCTCCGGCGCGTCCGCGAACAGGGCGGGCGCGCCGGCCGCCGCGTGCGCCGCGAGGCGGTCCCGCAGCCGCCCGGCCGCGCCGAGCCGGTCCCGCCACCAGCCGTCCGGCACCGAACCGACGACGTTCGCGGAGTCCACGACGAGAAGAGTGTTCATGCCCGCAGCCTTGCACGGCCACCGTGGCACGACGCCCTGACCGGCCACGATGTTATTGTCGAGGGTCGACAAACGGGCTCCGAGCGCAGCGCCACGCGCCGCGCCACCGAGGCCGAATGCGAGAGCCGCATGCGAGAAAGGCTGGCAGCGAGTCATGGCAGTGCGTACGGCCACCCCGGTCACCGGCTGGCTACTGAGGGGGAGCGACGGCCGTCTGACGGCCTACGCACCGGCCGAGGGCGGTGTCGTGCGCTGGACCGAGACCCGGCCCGGCGGCCCCGAGTGGACGGGCCCGGAGCTGCTGGCGGTGCCCGGCCTGGAGCCGTTCCTGTCCATAGCGCAGGGCCCGAAGGGCTACGTCCACCTGGTCGGCGTGCGGCGCCGCGAGGTCGATGACCGCACCGAGACCGACATCGTCTACGCCACCCAGTTCCAGTCGGGCCGACCGCCCACGAACTGGCGCTCGATCGGCTCGCCCCACGGACAGGACTGGCAGCGCTCGGCGCAGATCGGCGCCCCCGCGGCGGCCGTGGACTCCGCCGGCCTGCACGTCTTCGTCCGCAACTCCGGCGGCGGGGTGTGCGGGCGGCGGCAGGACGCCCGTGGAATCTGGGGCCCCTGGGCCGACATGAAGGGCAGTCACGTCCTCGACGGCCTGACCGCCGTCGCGACGCCCGCCGGGCGCGTCGAACTGATCGCCCCCGCGGCCGAATGCGTGCTGCGCTGGCGGCAGGAGCAGCCGGGCGGCCCGGTGCGGCGCGTCCTCAACGTTCCGGCGAAGCCGGCGGCCGGCTCCTCCGCCTCGGGCGTCACCGGCGACGACCGCGTCACGCACTTCTGGCGGGACGCGGCGGACGGCGGCCTGCAGACGCTGTTGCCGGACGCCGGTGCGGACGACGAGCCGTCGGTCACGTCCGTGGGCGGCACGGGCACCGGCCCCGTCGCCGTGCTGCGGGCCGTCCTCGACGGGCACGAGTGCACGGTGCTGGCGCAACGGGCCGCGTCCGGGCTGCCGGCCGTCGCCGTGTGCCCCAGCGGGGACGAGACGCTGCCGGCGCAGTGGTCGGAGACGGGCGAGGAGTTCACCGGCGCGCCGGCGCTCGCCGTCGACGCGAACGGGCGAGTGACGGTGGCCGTACTCGGCACCGACGGCCACCTGCGGGTGGCCCGCCAGCGCTCCGACGAGCCGGGCCTGGCGCTCGGTCCTTGGCAGCGGGTGTAGCAGCGTCCGGCCACCGCGCGGACGTCATTGCGTTTCAACGCCGAAGGGCCGCTGGATGGACAGGTAAACAGCCTAACGGTTGGGCTCTGGAGAACAGAGTGCATCACCGCCACCGTATGTGCCCGCGTCTGACTCCGACTCCAACGACAAGCCATCGACGCCCTCGGCTATACCGACGATGAACCGGAAGACCCACCCGCCGCAACCGTCCGTTGACGTTGCCGTCAGCGTTGCCGTCAAGAACCTGGGGCCCTGCTGACTGTCAGCAGGGCCCCAAGCTTCTGCTACCACCAGAATGGAAGCACTCTTTTCGCTCTGGCACGCCACAAGAAGAATTCGGCGGCGATCAGGAGTTCGCGTGCGCCTCGTTCCATGCACTCTCGAACTCTTCCGGAGTAATCACCTTGGCAGTGAACTCCGGCTGGCTGGAAATTTCCTCCAGAGGCGGGAACGGGATTTCCGAGAGGCCGACAGTTGCAGTTTCGAAACCCTCGTCTGCCCATTCGGATTGACCATCCCGGTAGAACTGCACCTTCCGGGTTTCGTACCCGTCGTCTCCAAGCTCGCTGAGATAGAGCACAGGATCGTCAGCGAAGTCGTGATCCCATGTGACCTTGACGTACCTCACCTCTAGTTCCTTCCAGAGCCGACGATACGGCCGGTTAGATCGAGTGGTCCGCTGTTTGGGATCACAAACACCCCTGGCCTGCCTTCTACCACGTCCAGCCCTCTGACGTCGATTTCGATGTAGTGAGTGAACTTACGTCCGGCCCATGGGACCCGCAAGAAGGCCGCTGAGAGCTGCCCGAGTGTCTTCGTCCCCGGCTGTATATCCGTCAAGTACTGACCGTCTCCGTAGCGAGCATCCTTCGGATTGTTCGCTTTCAGGGACGGCCTCATCTCGCCACTCGAAATGATTCCGTCATGCCCCGCTTCATTCGTGTAGTGGTAGAGACTTTGCGGACCATCAGAAGCAGCCTTCGCGGCCTCACCACAGTTATGGACAAGGACCGGCGTAGCGCCCGCCTGGACATAGTACGTATGGATCGAGCTGACCGACAGGTTGAATACCTGCTGGACCGCGGTCCACGCTCGGGTCGCCGTGACCTTGACCCACGTGCCGGTCGACGTGCGGAGCATTGCGCCCGGCTTGACTTTGCCAGCGTCGGTCCAGGTCTTCTGGTCCTCCAGCCAGAACGGGTGGCCTTCGGTCGCAGTGATGGTGTCGGTGGCCTCGCCCTTGTCGCCGTCCGTGTCGACAGTCAGCTTGACGAGGTGCTTCTCGCCGTTGCCGACGATGACATCACCGACTGTCTGGGCTTCCGTCTTTCCTGTCGTCGGGTCGGTCGCCAGGACCTTGTCGCCGACCTTGACGTCCTTGATGGGCTTGGTCGTGCCGTCGGCCATCAACACCGGGGTTTCCGGAGTGAAGCTGTTCGGGGCCTTGCAGGTGGCCCCGGCCAGGTCCTCGGCCTTCTCCGCGAGCTTCGTGCCCTTCCCCGCGGTGGTCGCGCCCTTCTCCGAAACGAACGCCGTCTTCGCCGCGTGTTCCATCTTCATGCCGGCCCGCGCCGCCTTCGCGCCGCGGACTCCCGCCGTGGCGCCCGGCACGAACATGCTGCCGACCGTCGCGATGGTCCACAGGCACGCCTCGACGTCGCCCTTCGTGGCGCAGGCGATCGCGTCATTGACGCCGGTGACCTCGGCCGCGAAGTCCAGCGCCGCCTTCAGGTAGGGCGCCGCCGTCTGGGCGAACTCCGAGACCGCCGTGATCGCGGTGTCGACGGCCGAGACCATCTTGGCGCTCACGTCGGCGACGATCTTCGTGACTTCGGTCGCGACCTTTGCCACGTCCTGGACGACCTGCTTGGTCTCCTGGACGATCAGTGCCGGAGCGTGGGCCGCCGCCGCGACGACCATCTTCATGCCCGCGTAGACGGGGCGAAGTGCCTTGGCCAGGACTGGTATGGGGTTGTGGGTGGCGGCGAACTTCTTCGCCGCCCGTGCCGTGTCGCTGATGTAGCGCTTGCTCTCGCGGTAGATCTGGGCCGCGGATTTGTAGATCCGTGCGCCCTGGTTGCGTATGTACCGCGCTCCGGATGAGATCTTGTTGCCCAGCCACCGGGCGCCGGAGGAGATCTTCTGCCGCATCCAGTTGACGCCGGAGGAGATCTTCTCCCGCATCCAGTTGAGGCCGGAGGAGATCCGCTCCTGCATCCAGTTGATGCCGGAGGAGATCGTTCGTTCCGCGGCGTGGTAGATCTGCGTGGCCGTCTGCGCGACGGCGCGGCCGGCGGACGCGATCTTCCGTCCGACCTTCTTCAGGGCGCCCCGGATGCTCCAGTGGCCCGTCGGGTCCGTGTTGTCCACCGGGTCGCCGTCGCCGTAGGTGTAGCCGTTGGCCCGGATGGACGCGGGGGTCGGGTCGAGGTTGTAGCTGTCGCGGGAGGTGAAGGAACCGCCGTCGGCGTCGTACCAGCGGGCGGCCATGCTGACCTGCTGGGTGGACGGGTCGGTCCAGTCGCCCTGGTAGCCGAGGGAGACCTGGTCGCCCTGGGTAGCCGTGGTGCGGCCGAAGGGGTCGTAGCCCGTCGACGACGTGAGCTTCTTCGGGTCGCTGTCCTTGGCGTTCAGCGTGCCGACGATGTCGCCGTGGCGGTCGCTCATCGCCAGGCGCGTGGCACCGTCCTGGGTGATGGAGACCAGCTCGCCGTTGAGCCCGCGGCTGTAGACGCCGCGGCCGTCGGTGACGACGTCGTCGTCGAGACCGTCGTAGGTGTGCTGGGTGCCGTCCCGGTCGACCAGGCGGCCGAGGGCGTCGTACTGGTAGGAGATCTCGCCCTGCTTGGCCAGCTGGCCGAAGGCGTCGAAGCGGCTTTCCTCGGTCAGGCCGGACGTCGTGGAGGACTTCCGGGTGCCGCGCGGGGTGTAGGTGTAGGTGGCCTCACCGTTGGTCAGCATCCGGTTGCGCGCGTCGTACGTCGCCTTCCGCTCGCCCGCCTGGATGCGGTTTCCGGCGTCGTCCCACGCGTAGCCCGTGGTCTTGCCGTCCTTGTCGGTCCAGGAGGTCAGGCGGCCGGCGTCGTCGTAGGCGTACTTCTGCTCCCCCGCGTCGGCCGTGCCGGCGGTCTTCTTCGAGATCACCCGGTCGTTGTCGTCGAAGGCGTACTCGAACGAGGCGAGTGTCGTTCCCCCGGTGGACTTGGTGATGTCGGAGACCTGACGGCCCAGCGCGTCATAGCCGAAAGTGCGGTTCAGGCCGGGAGAGTCGACGCCTTCCAGCGCCCCGGATTTGTCGTACCGGTAGCTGAAGAGCCGCTGCGACTGCGCGTCCTTGACGGACTTCAGCCGGCCGTTCTCGTAGCCGAACACTGCCGTGCCGGCCGCGTCGACCCGGGTGAGCAGACGGCCGTTCTCGTCGTAGCCGAACGTGGCGTCGCCGGATCCGCCCTTCGCGGAGGTCAGCAGGCCCCGGTCGTTGTATTCGAAGACATTCGTCCCCTTGGGGGCACTGGCGGAGGTCATCCGGCCGGCCGCGTCGTATTCGTAGACGCGGGAGGGGGTCGAGGCCTCGGCCCCGGATCCGGTTTCCTGCAGCAGGAGGCCGCTGGGGTCGAAGGTGCGCTGACGTTCCACCTTGCCCGGCTCGGTGAGCCGGACGGGGTTGCCCTCGGCGTCGTAGGAGGTGGTCCAGGTGCGGTCGGCCGGGGCCGGGTGGTCCTTCGTCTCCGGCTCGATCACCGACTCGGGCAGGCCGAGGGCGTTGAAGGTGTAGCGGGTGGTGTTGCCGCGACCGTCGGTGAAACGGGTGCGGTTGCCGTTGGCGTCGTAGCCGAAGCTGGTCGTGATGGTCTTGTCCGCGCTCACCGGCTCGACCTGCTGCACCAGCTGGTTCTGCGGGTCGAAGGTGAACCGGGTGCTCTTGCCCTTCGCGTCGGTGGACGTAGAGAGGTTGCCCGCTTGGTCGTAGCGGAAGCTGCGGTTGCGCAGCGGCCGTTCGTCCTTGTCCAGCCAGAGCTGACCGGTCATCCGGCCGGCCTGGTCGTAGTCCTGCCGCACGGTGCGGCCCAGGGCGTCGCTGTTGCGGATGACGCGGCCGGCCATGTCGTAGCCGGTCTGTGTCTTCACACCCGCGGCATCCTCGGTGCCGGTGAGCTGGCCGAGTGCGTCGTAGGTGAAGCGCGTGGTGTCGCCGCTGGGCGCGGTCTGTGCCACGAGCTGGTCGGCGTCGTCGTAAGTGAAGGTGGTGGAGAAGTAGCGGGTCTGGTCGGACTTGCGCTCCACCGCGGTCGCCGTGCGCCGACGACCGAGGTCGTCGTAGGTGTTCTCGGTGCGGGCTCCGGTCGGGTCCGTCACCGAGAGGGTCTCGCCCGTGCGGGAGTAGGTGTAGGACCACACGGCACCGGCACCTGCCGGAACGTTTTTGCCGGACTCTGTCACCAGGCCGAGCAGCTTCGAGGCGCGCGGCTCCTCGCGCTGGACCATCCGGCCGAGCTGGTCGTAGCGGAAGCGCTGGACGTTGCCGAGCGCGTCCGTGGTCGCGGTGATCCGGCCGGCCGCGTCGTACTCGTTGCGGCTCACCGGGGTGATCGGCTCGGACGCCCCGGGCGGGGTGTAGGACGGAGAGGTGCTGACCGTCGGGCGGCCGGCCTTGTCGAAGGTGACGGAGGAGACCCGGCCCTGCGGGTCCTTGCTCTGGGTCGCCTCGTCGAAGGCGTTGTACCCGGTGGTGGTGGCCGGACGGGTCCTGACCGCCGGAGCGTCGCCCCCGCCGTTCTCCACGTCGGCGGCCGGTTCGGTGACGGTCACCTGACGGCCGAGCTCGTCATAGGTGTAGGTGGTGGTGAACGCCTCCGGGTCCGCGCCCTCGGCGTTGCCCCGGGGCTCGGTCTCCGCGAGCAGCAGTCCGCGCTGGTCGCGCTTGAAGGTCGTGGTCAGCCGCTCCTTGCCGTTGAGCGTGGTCTCGCTGAGCTCCCGGCCGGCGGCGTCGTAGGTGTAGTCGACGACCTCGGAGCTGCTGCTGGAGAACCCGACGTTGGAGCTCTTGCCGGTGTGCACGACGCGCGTCACGTTGTCGGCATCGTCGTAGGTGTAGCTGACCTTGCGGTCGAGCCGGCCCGGGTCCGTCGTGATGGTCCGGGTGCGGCCCGACACGTCGTAGGCGTAGGCGGTGACGGTGGTGCCGTTGCCGGTGGTCTTGCGCGTCAGGTTGCCGAGGGCGTCGTAGGCGTTCCGTTCGAGCTCGATGTCGCGGGTGGACCCGTCCGGCTGGCGCACGCCGAGGGCGCGCACGGCCTTGCTGAGGCCGTCGTCGTAGTAGCTGAACGCGCGGATACGGCCCATGGCGTCGGCGTGCCGGGTCAGGCGGCCGGCCATGTCGTAGGCGTAGGAGTCGGTCACCAGGACCTTCTCGTCGGCGTCCTTGGGAGCTTCCTCCGGGTCTCCGCTCCAGTCGCGCACCCGTACCTCGGCCACCTTGTTGCGCGGGGTGTAGGTGTACTCGGTCCGGGTGCCGCTCGGGTCGACCTGCCAGGCCCGGTTGCCCAGGGCGTCGTAGCCGAAGCTGGTCTCGGCGCCTTCGGCGTCCGTCACCCGCACCGGGCGGCCGGAGTCGTCGTACTCGGTGCGGGTCACGCGGGTGGGGTCGCCGCCCGTGGTGTCGGCGACCTCGGAGCGCAGCACCAGGCCGTCCTGGTCGAACTCGATGGTCGTGAAAGCGGTGTGCGTGACGCCGGTGACCTGGTTCTTGACTCCGGGCTTGGTCGTGGTGACCGTCCGGCCCAGGCCGTCGTAGGTGTAGCTGACGGTCACGCCCTTGGGCTGGGAGTCGCTGATGTCGGTCTCGGTGAGCTTGCGGCCCAGGCGATCGTAGGTGTACCGGGTGATCAGGCCCGCCGGGTCGGTGGTCTCGGCGAGATCACCGTTGGCGAAGTAGGTGTACTTGGTCGTCTTGCCCTTGGCGTCGGTCATGGACGCCAGCAGGCCGGCCGGAGCGGTGCCCTCGTTGTTGAAGGCGGGGTCCGATCCGGTGGTGAAGGTGCGGGTGGCCTTGCGGCCGTCCGGTGCGGTCTGCTCGGTCAGCTCACCGCGGGCGTCGTAGGAGTACGTCGTCCGGTAGGTGTTGTCCGTCGCGTCCGCGGAGCGTGCGTCGCGGGACTCGGTGAGCTTGCCGTTGCGCGGGTCGACCGGGTTCTTCTCGTCGAAGTAGTACGTGTAGTAGGTGGTCTGGCAGTCACCGAGGTCGCGGCAGGTCTTGCGTGTCGCGACATTGCCCTGGTCGTCGTAGGTCATGTCGATGGCATGACCGTTCTCGTCCATGACCCGGCTCTGGAAGCCCTTGTCGTCGTAGCCGAAGCTGCGCACGCCCATGGCGTTGACCGCGCCGCCGACGAATTCGGGGTCGGGGTAGTCCGTCGGGCGGTTGCCGTCGCCGACGACACCGCCCTCGAACATGCCGCCCTCGGTGCCGGGGGTCGGGGAGGTCGTGGGCTTGGGCTTCTGGGGCTCCACCGGCTTGTCGCGCAACGGGGAGACGTAGCGGATGACGCGGCCGGCCAGCGGGTCGTAGTCGTAGAAGTGCCGGCGGTTCTTGGGGTCGGTCACCTGGACGGTGCGGATGAGTTCCTTGCCGTACAGACCGGTGACGGGGATGCCCAGCTGCCACTGGCCGCCGTTGTTGTCGGTCAGCTTGTCGACGCGGTCGACGGAGGTGTCGTACGAGACCTCCACGGCCGTGCGGCCGCCGGGCGTCGTCACCTTGGTGAGGTGGTCGGCCTGCTCGCGGGCCGCGTAGAGGGACTGCGCGGCGGCGGTGCCGATGGGCTTGTGGTAGACGGCGACCTCGTCGATGTCGCCCTTGAAGTAGACCGCGCCCTTGGCGGGCGGGGAGGGCCAGTCGTAGGCGTAGCCGGAGCCGATCTCGGCGAACCGCTGGTTGCCGTGGTTGACCGGTGCGTCCAGGCTGCCGTGGCGCTTGCCGTCCAGGAACAGGGTCTGCCGGGCGCCGTCCGAGGACAGCACCACGTGGTGCCACTGGCCGTCGTTGACAGCGGTTCCCGTGGTGATGGGGGAGATGCGGCCGATGCGGAACTGTCCGCGCAGCTTGCCGTCCGCGCCGATGTACAGCACGGGCGCGCTGGTCCCGTCGCTGCTGTCGTTGTGCTTGTCGGAGCGGTAGTTCAGCAGCACGCCGTTGCCGGAGGTGCGGAACCACATGCTGACCGCGAGGCTGCGCTGCAGGTTCAGCAGGTTCTCGGGCAGGTCGACGCGCGAGGAGGTGCCGTTGAAGCCGGCCGCGCTGTCCGAGGTGCCGCTCAGCGGGCCGGCGGCGTCGTGGGTGACGTCGACATACTGGGCCCGGTCCTTGCCCTGGTTGACGGTGACCTGGCTGACGGCGTCGTCGCCGCCGTCCTCACCGAAACGCCAGTAGGCGTAAGGGCCGGAGTCCAGGGCCACGCTGCGGTAGTGCGAGCCCTTTCCGTACTCGTACCGGGTGCAGGTCTTCTCGGGGGAGCAGACCTTGGCGAGCTTGTCCCCGTCGTACTCGTACGTCCAGGTCAGCGGGCTGGTGCGGAGCGGGTCGGTACCGACTGCCGTGATGTGCTCACCCGTCCACTGGAAGAACAGGCTTCGCTTGCCGGCGTCGTTGCGGAGCTGGACGAGCTTGCCGTCCGTGTAGGTGAAGGTCTGAGCCAGTCCGCTCGCGTCGGTGACCGTGCCGAGCAGTCCGTCGGCGCGGAAGGCGTAGCGGACGCCGTTCTTGTCGGTGAGCTGCCAGCCCCCGTCCTTGACGGTGGTGAAGACGGCGTCACGGCCCATGGGGGCGGCGAAGGAGCCGTCGGGGTTGCGGCCGAAGCGGACCTGCTGGCCGTCGGGGTAGGTGACGACGACATTGCCGGTTCCGTCGTCGTCCGGCGTCACCTTCATGTCGAGGCGCGAGGCCCAGCCGGCGCCGAAGACGTGGTTCCTGGACGGGTCGAGGCTGTTGTAGGTCCGGGCGATGGTGAGCCCCGGGCCGATGGTGGCCACCGAAGCGTCGACCGCCGCGCTGGCGAAGTTGCCGACCTGCGGGTCGAAGGGCTTGTCCGAGGAGCCGTAGGGCGAGCCCGCCAGGTGCGAGGTGATGACCGGCTGCGGCACGGCGGTCAGCAGGGTGGCGTACGGCAGCTCGGGGCTGACGGCCGCGTTGTCCCTGCTCCAGGGGCGCCACAGATAGGTCTTGGACCAGCGCAGTTTGCCGGCCGGGACGACCCAGCTGCGGTCGGGTGACCAGTCGGAGAAGAAGCAGTCCTTCGGCTTGCCGTCCTTGCCGGCTTCACACACCTCGTAGCGGTACTGCAGTGTCTGCCCGGTCTTGTCCATGTCCCGGGCGTTGGCCCACAGCTCCGGTGTGAGCGTCTGGGACTGGTAGCCGTTGGCCGGGTGGAAGGCGTCGACGACCGGAGGGATGGCCAGCACGTTGAGGCCGATGCGGACCGGCGCGATGTTGTAGTCGGTGAAGAATCCCAGACCCTTGCGGATCATCGAGAAGTCGATGAGGTACTCGCCCGGGTCGCCCTTCTGGACCGTCGCGTCGAGGGTGACGGCGGCGCCCCGGGGCACGTCCTTGGGGAGCTGGGCCGCGGACACCTCCTTGACCAGCTTGCCGCCCTTGTAGGCGCGGTAGCCCAGCTCGTAGGTGCTGGGGGTCCAGGTCTCGGCGCCCAGGTTGGTCACCTTGATCTTGACCTTGCCGTCCTGGCTCCGGCTGACCGCCGGCTCCGGGTTCGCGCGCTCGACGGAGTACTTGGCGTCGTACGGCGAGTGCGTGACGTAGAGGGACGGAGGGTTGGCGCTGTTGGTGCTGGAGAACTTCTTCCAGCTCGCCGTGTCGGACTCCGAGCCGCGCAGGGTCAGACCGTAGTTGGGGCGGGAGCCGTTGGCCCATTCTTCGACCAGGTCGCGCCCCTTGGAGCCCAGCTCAATGGCCTCCCACGCGGCGGGACAGGCCGAGCTGGACTGGCCTTCGCCGATGAAGCCGTGGGCGAAGGACTCGCCGGCGATCTTCGCGCCGAAGGAGGGGCCGGGGTAGGTGTGGCCCTTGCCGGCCGTCCACGCCTCGGTGACCGGGTGGACGCTCACCTCGCGCGGGCGGCAGGAGGCCGACCAGTAGTTGAGGACGTTGAGCGAGGCGCCGAAGATCTTGTGGTTGCGCAGCTTGGAGGCCACGTTCGGGAAGGCGAGGTAGCTCGCGGCCCGGCTGGTGCCGCCGTCGCTGACGGCGCCGACCTTGAGGGTGTCCTCGGAGCCCGAGCTCCAGTTGTTGCTGCCGGACTTCTCGACGTACATGCTTGACGAGGCGCCGACGGGATCCACCATGGGCGGGTCGACCCGGACGGGGAACGTGCGCTCCGGGGCGGAGAGCCAGTCGCCGTCAAGGTCCACGCGCAGGGCCTGCCCGCCGCCGTGCTCGACGAGGCGGTAGCCGACCTTGGTGGATATCGCACCGTCGCCGGACTCCGGGTGGACCTTGGAGTCCTCCATGTAGCCGTGCGGGATCCGCACGCGCTGCTTGCCCCCGGCGTCCTTGAGGACGATGTCACCGTTGTCCAGCGAGGCCGTGAGGCCCTTGGTCCGCAGCGGGAAGAGCCAGGTGCGCGGTGCGTCCTTGGACCGCAGGACCATGACCTCCTTGAGGCCGCCCGGCCTGGATATCAGCTCCAGGTCGGCGTCCTTGAGGACGTCGGGGTAGGTGATCGCCGACTTGTTCTTGTCGTCGGTACGGCCGGCCGAGCGCTGCGCTCCGTCGAGGCCGAAGGAGACCTCGTGGTCGCCGTCCACGACGAGCCGGGCCAGGTCCTTGGCGTCGGCCTGAGCCGCGAGCCGGATGTCGAGGCTGTCGGCGGCGTTGCGCCAGCCGCCCGCATTGCCGTCGCCCGTGCGGACGAGCGCTGCGTCGATCGGCTTCCAGCTGCCGTCGGAGGCGCGGTAGTTCAGCCGTTCCTTGGAGAACTGGGTCGTTCGCGACCCGTCCCGGTTGCTGAAGGTGCGCTCGAACTCCGAGCGCTCGCCGGTGATCTCACTGCTGCTCCTGGGGTCGTAGCCCTTGACCTCCTTGCCGGGGGCGGCCTCGATCTTGGCCTCGTTCCGGGCGGTGGCCTCGGGGGCCTTCGGGCGCTCCACGGCGTACTTGCCGTGCAGGGTCTGCGGGCCGCGGGACTTGACCGGGGCGGCCGAGCCGTCGAGGTGGTCGAGATCCGCGGCACTGCGCCAGCGCTGCCCGTCGGGCCGCTTGGTGTGGCCCTTGACGCCAGGCAGCGAGGGCCCGGCCTCCGGCTTGGTCACCGCCTCGGAGGGAGCCGCGGCGGTGAACACCAGCATGGCGGCCGTGGCCGCGACGGCTCTGCTCACCCCCGGTCTGGTGGCGAAGAAGCCGCGGTGCCTGAAGGCGCCGCGGCGGCGACGCGCGCCGGAGGACCCGGAACGCCGGCTGCCAAGGAACACGGAGAACACACCCCACCCATCGACCGGACGTGGCGAGCCTGCATATGGACATGCATCGGCATATGGGCATAGGTCGCCACAGGGAGCCACAACCATGAGATGGCGGGCATTGAGACGATGTTGTATCTGAGTAAAGATCAGGTATGCAAGAGGCAGGGGTAGTTAAAGCGCCACCGACTACGCTCCGAAAGCAAGAGCGGGCATTATGGTCGTTTTGCCGTCATCAATGCTCATCGAGGGTAACTGCCCCAAAGGTAGCCACATCGGGTGTGATTACATGCATCCCGCCCCGCCGTCCTCCGGCCGGGACCTCGGCCCCGGCCGGGCCTTGTCGCCCCGTCAGAAAGTGCCCTCGATGCTTCTGAGTCGCCCTCGCCCGTCCGCCGCCCGCGTGGCGGCGCTGACCCTCGCAGTCGTCACCGCTCTGCCGCTGGGGCTGGTGTGCGCTCCCACCGCCACGGCCGACGCCGTGCCGTCCACTCCTGTCCCTTCCGCGCAAGTGAGCTGCAGACCGGTCCAGTTGTACGGCCCGACCCCCGACGGGAAGCTCGATTTCTTCTCCCATGCCGACGCCGCGCAGGGGTCCTTCAACTGGCCCGTCATCGGCAAGCGGATCGACGGGAGCGGTTGGGGCCCTCCCCGCATCACCCTCGGCGGCCCCGGCAACTGGATCTACAGCATCAACGCCGACGGCGGCCTGTACCGTCACCGCTACGATCCGGCCACCAACAGCTGGGGGACCCCTCCCGGCGAGAAGATCGACAGCGGCTGGGGGAACTTCCTCAACGGTGCCGCCCGTCGCAACCGCGTCACCATCGACGAACGCGGCAACATCTTCGCCGTCCACGACGACGGCACCTTGCGGCTCTACCGCTACGACGAGAAGACCGGGGCCCCGGTGCCCGGCAACGGCCGCATCATCGACACCGGCAACTGGGGCGGGTTCAACCTCATCGTCGCTGCCGGAGACGGGCTGCTCTTCGCTCGCCAGGGCAAGGACATGTACCGCTACCGCTACGACGTCGACCGCCAGCAGTGGCTCGAGCTCAAGTCGCAGGCCTGGATGGGCGGCTGGGAGAACTTCCGGGAGATCCGCTCGGCCGGCGGGGGCACCCTCTACGGCCTCTACTCCGACGGCTCGCTCTACTGGTTCCGCTACGACGTCAACACCGGCGCGTGGGTGGACACCAAGGGCCGCAAGGCCGGCTGGAACTTCGATGCCGATAAGTACCACGGTGTTTCCGTGTCCACGGACGCGTGCAAGACCCCGGCCCAGCCCGCGAAGGCGCCTGTCGCTCCGCGGCCGAACATGCCCGCGGCGATCCGGCAGGGCAGCGACAAGCTCATTCAGCAGTTCTACGTCGACGAACGCGGCTGGCTGGTCAACGGTGTCCAGCGCGACCCCAGGGACCTGGGCACCGTGGCGTACAGCACCGTGCCCGGCGCGCGGGACATCGTCGACCAGCCGGTCGTCATGGAGCAGGCGGACGGCACCCCGATGGCCTTCGTCCTCGGCAAGGACGGCCACATCTGGATGACGAAGCGTCAAGCGGGCGGTGTCTGGTCCGCTTTGACGGACTTCGGCGGCGACTTCACCGGTGCGCCCACCGTCACCAGGAACACCCAGGGCATCGTTGCGGTCCACGCCTTCGACCGCGACGGCAAGATGTGGTACCTGAACCAGCAGACGCCGAACAGCGACAACTTCATCCCGTGGCGCACCCGGGACGCCTATTCCTCCATGCCCGCCGGGTACGAGAAGTCGTCCTTCGCCGGCGCGGGCCAGGCCGCCTCGGTGGACGTCAATGCCGAGCGCCCGTTCATCCTCGGGCTCGACAAGCAGGGCCGTCTCGGCATGAACCGTGCGGACGCCAAGCGCGAGGGCTGGTGGGTCTGGGGCGCCTCCGACGTGAGCGGCCTCGGCGGCACGCCGGCCGCGGCGCGCGGGGCCGACGGCAAGGTCATGGCCTTCGCCCGCACCAAGAATGGCGAGATCTGGACGGCCAGGGAGGCCACTCGTACCGACGCGGACACCAAGCTTCCGCTCAACGGCTTCTTCGGCGACGGAACCGTCCTGTCCGGCGTGAAGACGACGGGTTCACCCGCGGTCGCCGTCAACCAGGACAAAACACTCGGGGTGGTCGTCCGGGACGAGAGCGGCTACGTCCACTACGCCCGTCAGCTGGGACCGGACGGTGACTTCAGCCGGTGGAGTCTCGTGGCCTCCAAGCAGGCGGCGACCGACCCCGCGGTGGTACAGCTCGCCGACGGCCAGTGGGCCGTGTTCTACATCGACACCGAGGGCCTGGAGCGGATGTACTGGCTCTCCGACGCGGACGGCAGCAGCGCCCAGCCCCGGTCCCTGACCAGGCCGAAGCGCAGCGTTCCGGCCGACCCGGTGTTCACCGGCGGAGTCACCGCCAAGTCCCGCAACGGCAAGCCGGTGGTGACGGAAGGCCGGTAGCGGCGGGTGGGCGGGAGGCGTGCCTCCCGCCCACTGCTCGCGCGGCTCTGCTCAGTCCTCCAGGACGCGCCAGTGCCCGTCGACGCGCTCCACCGTCACGGTGCTCTTCCTGGAGCCACCCGACCCGGCGCTGACCTCGACGCGGGCGACCTTGCCCTCGCCCTCGACCCGGGCCGCGCCGACATCGATGTCGCCGACCTTGCTCCGTTCCTTGCCGCTGAGCCGGTCACCGGTCTGGGACCGCATGGCTCCGGGGCAACCGCCGTCGGCCTGAGCCATGGAGGAGGCCACCTTGGGGTGCAGGAGATGGCATGCCTCGCGCATGTCGTCGTCGGCGAGCGCGTCGATGTACGCCATGACGAGCTTGCGAGCACCCTTGGCGCCGGGCTCGGCGCCGGGGTCGCTGTCCCGGAGGACCAGGACGCCGGTGACGGCCGCCGCCACCAGGGCGGCCGAGGTGCCGATCGTCGTCAGCCGGCGCCTGCGGGTCGACCACAGCCGCGTGCCGGTGCTGTGAGCCGCACGGCTGATCCGTTCTCCTGCGCTCCGCTCTCCGGACGAGGACTTCACCTGCTCGGGCACGGTCTCACATTTCTCTCGCGAATCACCTGTGAACCGGGCAAGTCTGACACGGAGTTCCGGCAAACGGAATATTTGGGCCTGGTATTGCTGAGGTGCCGTCAGAGGCGCTTCGCGCTCCGCAGGCCGGCTGCGTAGAAGCCGTTGCCGTCCAGGCGGGCCGTGCCGCCCTTGTCGCCGAAGGTGGGGCCGTTGGCCTCCTCGCGGCTGGAGATGAAGCGGGGTTTGCCGTCGGTGTCGAGGCCCATGTAGATGCCGACGTGGTCGAGTCGTTCGCCGGTGCGCTTGTCGATGTCGAAGAAGACCAGGTCGCCCGGCTGCAGGCGGTCCGTGGCGTCGGGGCGCTTGCCGGTCAGTTCGAGGACGGGGACGCCGGGGGAGAGGCGGGCCATGCCGTTGGCGGTGCGGGGGAGGCCGTCGCCCTTGATGTCCTTGGACATGAGGGGGTAGCGCGCCCGGTAGCCGAAGACGGTGCGGACGAAGCCCGAGCAGTCCATCGAGCGGTAGCGCGCCGCCTCGGGCTGTTCGACGGTGCCGTCGCGGAAGCGGTAAGGGATGCCCAGGTAGTCGTAGAAGTCGGACTGTTCGAGGCGCAGGTCGCCGGCGACGGAGCCGTTGGGGTTGAGCGGGCCGAACTGGGCGTCGCCGGAGTACGGGATCCCCTTGGCGTCCTTCTTCTGCGGGGCGCCCTCGATGTACTCCATGGCGAACGCGAAGATGTCGGGGTCCTTGCTGCCCAGGGACGTGCTGAACCAGTCCTTGAACCAGGCCGCGTTCTCGGCGCCCTCCTTCCACGCCTCGGGCAGCAGGCGCACCCAGCTGTCCGTGGTGACCTTCGCGTCCGTGTACTTCGGCTCGGTGAAGGTGCGGCTCGCGCCGGTGAGGACCGCGGTGCGGGCGCCGTCGGTGAAGGTGGCGAGGACGCCGCCGTCCGCCGCGCGCACGACCGTGCGGGCCGGGCTGGCCAGCCGCTCGAAGCGGCGCTCGCCCGCGGCGGGCTTGCCGCCGGGCGCGGCTCCGGTGCCGGTGCCGGTGCCGGAGACGGACTGGACCGGCGGCGCGGTCCCGTCCTGCTTCTCGCGCAGCTCCACCGTGAGGTACGCGCTGGTGCCGAGCAGGCCGAGCACGACCAGGGTGTGGAGGGCGTGACGGCCGGTGAGGCGCTTCTTGCGCCTGCGGTCCTTCTTCATGGGGCTCTGCTCCGTAGGGTCCGTAGGGCTCAGGCGGTGGGCATGAAGCCCAGCAGGATGCCGGCGGTCAGGACGACGTAGTTGGCGAGCGAGACCGTGCCGGTGGCCAGCAGGGTCGCGCCGCGCGGCTGGCGCACCAGCTGGTAGGCGATCAGGCCGGGGACGATGAAGCCGAGCGTCTGGTTCGCGTACATCAGCGGGAACTGCTGCTGCAGGATCACGTAGAGCGTCGCCTGCAGCAGGACGCCGGTCAGGACGACCGCCGCGAACAGCCGCTTGCCGTAGAGGATCACGTACCGCTGCAGCAGCAGGGTGGCCAGATACGTCAGGACGGTGATGCCGACGACCATCGCGGCGCGCTGGAGGCTCTCGACGAGGGTGAGGGCCAGCCAGCCGGGGGTGATCATGCCGCCGGGGGAGAGGTTCGTCGTGAGGTAGCAGACCAGGGAGAACAGCAGGCCCAGGGCGATCCCGATGGCGGCGATCTCCGGGGTGAGGACGGCGGGGATCAACGGAAGTCTCCTGTGCGATCTATGTGATCTATCTGGTCTAGGTGGTCTAGGTGGTCTATGTAGGTTGGGACGTATACCTGGGGTTCCTCCGGACGTTGCGTCCGCGTCGGCTCCGTCTCCTCGTCCGCCGGCAGTTCCGCCAGCCGCTCCAGCAGCAGCTCGCCCTGTCCGTGGATGTTGCCGATGGCGATGAGCGACGCGCCCGGGCCCAGCCGGCCGAGGATCTCCCGTTCGAGCTCGGCCGGGTCGCGGCGGTCGCCGCCCAGGTCGACGATCTTCGAGCGCCACTCCGCGGGGATCGCGTCGGCGGCGCTCTTCGTCGGGTGGCCGATGAGGAAGACCGACTCGGGCGCGAGGCGCGGGATGAGCTCGCCCATCTGGCCGTTGCGCTCGACGCGGTCCGGGCGGCAGTTGATGAGGACGTGCAGGGGCCGCTCGATGGCGCCGAGGCTGAGCAGCTGCTCGACGTTCATGAGGGTCGACTCGGGGTCGTTGGCCGCGAAGATGTTGGCGAACCGGAAGGGCATGCCCTCGGGGGTGAGGTAGCGCTCGACGGACAGCACGCCGGGGTCCGGCGGCGCGTCGTACATGCCCTGCAGGGCCGTGGCGCGGTCGACGCCGAGGAGTTCGGCGACGGCGAGCGCGATGGCGACGTTCTCCTTGAACGTGAACCAGCTGAAGCCGCGCAGCTCGGCGTCGGTCACCGTCTCCGGGTCCACGGCGATCAGCCGGCAGTCGCGCTTGGCGGCCTCCTCGCGCAGGATGTGCAGCCGGTCGCGCTCGGCGGTGACGCAGATCCCGCCGTGCGGCATGGAGCGGCTCAGCGAGCGGGCGACGTCGTCCAGGGTGGGGCCCATCTCGGCGAGGTGGTCCTCGCGGACGTTGCACAGCACGCCGATGGTGGAGCGGATCAGCTTGGTCTGGTTGACCTCCTGCAGGGCCGGCATGACGGCCATGCACTCGATGACCAGCGCGTGCGGCCGGTACGCGGCGGCGCGCCGCACGATGCCGATCTGCTCGACGACGTTGGCGATGCCGAACTTGCGGTAGACGGGCTCCTCGGTGGCGTCCGGGTGGATGAAGCGGGCCGCGGTGCCGGTGGTCTTGGCGACCGTGACCAGCCCGCCGCCGCGCAGCGCGCCCGCGCACAGCCGGGTGATGGAGCTCTTGCCGCGGATGCCGTTGATCAGCACCCGGGTGGGGATCATGTCGAGGTTGGTGAAGTGCCGGCGCTGCTCGATCACGCCCGCGACCAGGACGATCGCGCAGCAGATCACCAGGACCGTGTAGAGGAAGAGCACGCGTCAGTTCCTTCCGGCCGGCGGTCGCTCGGCGGTACGCAGTTGCTGCCGGATCAGTTCGAGGTTGCGGACGACGGCGCCCGCCTCGTCGTGGTGCTGCGGGAACAGCACGGTCTTGCGGTCGCCGCCGGCCAGCGCCTCGGCCTGGTCCGCGAGCGTGCGCAGCGGGCGGACGACGATGATGTGCAGCCAGCCCAGGCAGGCCACGGCGGCGGTCACGCCGAGCAGGCCGGCGAGCATGGTGTGCCGCTGCGCGGTGTACTCGGGCAGCTCCAGCCAGGAGGCCGGCTGCTCGCTCACGACCTGCCAGTTCAGGTCGCGGACGGCGCCGCCGCCGGTGAAGGACGCCGCGGCCGCGAGGGAGGAGCCGCCGTCGGCGCGGTGCAGCAGGGCGGTGCCGTTGGTGTCCTTGCGGGCCTTGGTGACGAGGTCGTCGAGGTGCTTGCCGGGCAGCTTGGAGAAGGCGCGGAAGCCGTGCTGGCGGTCGGCGGCGACGATGCGGTGCTTGTCGTCCACGAGCCAGACCTGGCCGAGGCCGGGCCGGGTGACCATGGAGATCAGGAACTGCGGGTCGTACTCGCCGACGACGGTGCGGCCCTTGCCGCCGGGAACGGCCGCGTAGGCGGCGACGGCCGGTTCCTTGCCGGAGGTGTTGAGCTGGGCGACGGAGTCCGCGTAGGGCTTGCGCCCGGCCGGGTGGCGGGGGGCGGCCCCGGCGCGGGTGAGGACCTTGCCGTCGGCGTCGAGGACGTAGACGGAGCGGTAGCGGGTGTGCTCGCGCAGGGTGGTCTGCAGGACGGCCTTGGTGGCGCTGCCCGCGTCGGCGTCCTCCCTGGCCTCCTTCTCCCCCTTATCTCCCTTGTCCCCCTTTTCGCTGCCCGCGCCGACGATCTGCGCGACGGAGGCGACGTCGGCCCAACCCTCGTTGAGGGCCTTGCGGACGCGGTCGGCGGCCGTGTCCGTACGCCGCCGCTGGTCCTCGACCAGCTGCTTGGGCACGGCGACGCCGCTGCCGGCGCGGTTGAGCAGCAGCAGGAGCGGGGCGGCCCAGGCGAGCAGGACCACGCCGCAGACGATGACGGTGGTGCGGGTGCCGATGCCGCCGCGGGCCCGGCCGGTGCGGGTGGGGCGCCCGCCGAGGAGCTGGCCGCGCAGGCTCTCCAGGGCGGCGCCGATGCGGGCCGGTTCGCGGCCGCGGAACGCGCGGACGGGCCGGTCGAGCTCGCCGCGGCCGAGCCGGCGGCTCTCCAGGTACAGCCCGATCAGCGGGCGCTGGACCGTACGGATCAGGATCCACGTCACGAGCACGGCGAGGAGCAGCAGCACGGCGGCGGCGACGAGGCCGAAGGCCTGGGTGCGCACGGCCTTGGCGTCCTCGGTGACCTTGACCGAGGTGACCACGGACAGGCCGAGGCCGCCCGCGGGGCTGGTCTCGCCGGGCGCGCGGCCGGCGGCGGCGTAGCCCACGGCAGTGCGGTGCTTGTCCGTGCCGCCCATGAGCCGGCCGCTCGCGCCGGGGTGGCCGCCGGGCTCGGGGGTCTTGGTGAAGGCCGCGGCCGCCGTCTTCGCGGCGCGCTTGGCCCAGGCGGTGCGGGCGATCGACGGGCCGTCCTTGGCGAGGACGGTGCCGGCGGAGTCGACGACGAGCAGGGAGCGGTTCTCGCCGGTGGAGATGCCCGGCACGTTGAGGGTGCCGGAGGCGACGAGGAGGCGCGGCTTGTCGCCGCCGCGCAGGGCGGCGGTGACGAGCATGCGGGTGTCGCCGGAGGGGAGCTTGACGAGGCGGGGGGTGGCACCGCCGCCCTTGCCGCCGTCCTGTTTGCCGGAGTTGCCCGCCCTATCGGCCCTAGCAGCCCCATCAGTCTTATCTGCCTTGTCGGCCCTGTCGCCCTTGTCCGTCAGGGCGTCGGCCAGCGGGATCGTTTCGCCGCGGGCGGCGAGGAGGGTGCCGCCGGCGGGGTCGATGACGGCGAGGCCGCGCCACTTGTTGTAGACCTTGCCGAGCTTGTCCAGGACGGTGTCGGCGGGCACGGCCTCGGGGCCGGCGAAGAGTGCGGCGGCGCGCTGGAGGTCGGTGACGCTCTCGTCGAGGGAGGCGCGCAGGGCGAGGGCGCCGTCCTCCGCGACCCGCTGCTGCGAGGTGAGGACGGCCTTGTCGACGACGGTCCGGTCGTGGTCGCCCAGGACGAGGGCGGTCGCGCCCGCGACCAGCAGCAGGAGCGCGAGAAGTGCGGCGATCGGCGGGCGGGCGCCGCCGAGAAGAGGCATGTCGGCGCGTCGGCGCAGCTTGCGCCGGCGCGCGCCGCGCGGGGCGGACAGCGGCATTCCTGGGTATTCCTTTCGGCCGCGGCTCGGCATTGCCGGGTCGGCGGAATGCCTTGTTCCGCTTGCCGCACATCAGGATGAACTAACGGGAACCGCTGAATTCTAAGTGGAAGTTAAAGTATCGACAAAATCTTGACGGTGTGTGTGTCATATGCGTGCGCTGCGGACGGAGTTGAAGTAAAGGCGCGGGAGGGGGTCGCTCCCGGGGTACTTTTGCCCGCATGACGACCCAGCCGGCCACCGACAGCGGAGCCTCCGCCGCCTCCGCCGCCCGCGCCGCACGCTCCGAACGTGCCGCCCGCGCCGCACGCGCCGTGCTGTCCTGCGTGCTGCTCGGCGCGCCGGCCCTCATGGGGGCCACCGGCTGCGGCGGCCCGTCGCCGGCGTCTGCGGACGGACACAAGGACGCCCCCGCGGTGCGGAAGTCCACCCCCGAGCCCGCGGGGAGCGTCGACCTCGGCCGCCACATCACCGACTACACCGCCGGCATCACCGCCGACGGCAGCTACCGCGTCCCCACCGAGCGCGAGCGCCGCGCCGTCGCCGACGGCGTCCGCGCCCTCCTCGACGGCGACCGCGCCGCGGCCGCCCGCCGCCTCGCGGGCGTGGGGTACGCCGTCCGCACCCTCACCGACAGCGGCGGCGCCCGGTACGCGGAGATCGCCGACGCCACGCGCGAGGGCGAGGTCCGGCGCGGCTGGGGCCGCGTCTACGCCGACCTGCGCGGCCCGGCCCGCTGGCAGGTCCAGGTCCCGCACCCCTCCGCCGACCAGCGCACCGAGCAGCTCGGCATCGGCCTCCTGCGCGGCGCCCCCGGCGGCGTGCTCGTCCTCGCCGGCGCCCACCGCGCGGCGGACTCCGGGGCCGGCTCCGACGCCGCGGACGTCGCCCACCGCCGCGACTCCGTCTTCGCCGCCGTCGCCGACGCCCTTGCCGACCGGCGCCTCCCCGCCGTCCAGGTCCACGGCTTCGCCGACAGCAGCCTCCCCGACCACGACGTCGTCGTCTCCCCCGGCAGCGGCGAAGCGGGCCTCCCCTCCGCCCGCCGCCTCGCCGCCGCCTACCGCGCGCAGGGCATGCGCGTCTGCGAGGTCTGGGAGCGCTACTGCGGCCGCCTCGAAGGCCGCACGAACGTCGAGGGCGAGTACGCGGGGGAGGCCGGCGTGCCGTTCGTGCACGTCGAGCACAACCGGCGTGTACGGGACGACGACGGGCTCGTCGCGAAGGCGGTGCGGGCGCTGGTGGAGATCGTGAAGAAGTGGGGGCCGGAGCGGGGCTGACGGCTCGCTCCGCCCGGCGGGCCCCGGTCGCTCTGCCGGGTGGCCTTCCGCGGATTTCCGCCCGGGGGCCGAGAAGGACGGGTTACCTGATCCCCATGCAGGCGGCCCGCCCCGGGCCGCCGGTGCCGCCCGCCCGGGGCGGACGGGGGATTGCGGAGTGGGGGAGCCTATGGCGCCGGGGTCGCCGCTGCGCCGGACGCACGTGCAACGGCGCATCGGGCTGGGGCTGGCCTGCGCGGCCCTGATCACGCTGGCCGTCGTGCTGTGGAAGGGCGACGTCGAAAGCACCGGCACGGCGACGTGGATCTCCGTGGTCTCGGCCGTCGTCTCGGCGTTCGCCTTCGTCGCCGACCTCCTGAACGGTCCCGGAGGCGGTGACGCGCCGGACCCGGCCGACCGCCGCCGGCGCGCGGCCGACGCCCTCGCCGAGGCGGTGCGCAGCCAGTGGGCGGCGGAGGCGCAGCTGCGCCGGCTGCAGGACCCTGAGCCGCTGAGCGTCCGCTGGTCCCGCGTCGGCCCGCCCCTCGCCGACCACCAGGGCAACATCCGCCGCGGGCTGCTGCCCCCGCCGCGCGACGGCGACCAGCAGCTCGGCCGCGTCGTCGAGGCGTTCGCCGCGGTGCCGTCGCGGCGGCTGGTGGTCCTGGGCGGGCCGGGTGCGGGGAAGAGCATCCTGGCCGTGCAGTTCGTCCTCGGGATGCTCGCCGCACGGCAGCCGGGCGGCCCGGTGCCGGTGCTCTTCCCGCTCGCCGGGTGGAATCCGCGGGCCCTCACCCTGCGCGCGTGGCTGGCCGAGCGGCTGGCCGCGGAGTACCGGACGCTGGCCGCCCCGTCCGGCGACGGCACCCTGGCCCGGGACCTGCTGGACGCCGGCCTCGTCCTGCCCGTGCTCGACGGTTTCGACGAGCTTCCCCCGCCCGCGCACGGCGAGGCGATGCGGCGGCTCAACGCGGAGCTGGACGAACGGCTGCCCGTCCTGCTCACCTGCCGCACCACCGCCTGGACCCGCGCCGTGCAGGCCGGCGACGTCCTGACCGCCGCGGAAGTCGTCGAGCTGCGCCGCCTCGACTTCGGCACGGCCCGCACGTACCTGGAACGCACGGCGCGGCCGGACGGCCGGGGCTCGACCTCGTGGACGCCGGTGCTGCAGGCGCCCCCGGGGCCGCTGACCGAGGTGCTGGGCACGCCGCTGATGGTGGCCCTGGCCCGCACCGTCTACGGGGACACCTCCCGCGACCCGGCCGAACTCCTGGACACGGCGCGCTTCCCCACGGCGGAGAGCATCGAGGAACACCTTCTGGACGCCTTCGTCCCGGCGGCCTTCGGCGACGCGCCCGGAAGCACCTGGCGGCCGGACGCGGCCCACCGCTGGCTCCGCCGCCTCGCCCGCGACCTCGACGGCCACGACCGGCAGCGCGGCACGTGGCGGCTCGCCTGGTGGGAGGTGCCGGACGCGATGCCGGGGGCGCTGCGCGTGACCGGCCCCGCCCTGACGGCCCTCCTCGCGACGGCCGCGCTGCTGGTGCCGATGGCCTGGTACGGAAGGGGGGTCGTCGGCAACTGGGACAGCACGCTGTCGATGGTCCTGCACTTCACGGGCATCTTCCTGGGCCTGTGCTGCGGGTTCGCCTGCCTGCTGCCCGCCACGGCGGACACGCCGCAAGGGCCTCGCCGGCTGGCCCGCACGGCGGTGACGATGACCGCCTTCGCCGCGCCCCTCGCCGCGGTGGCCGGCTTCCTGGCGCCGCCGCTCTTCGGCATGAGGCTGGGGGACGCGATCACGCCCCGGCCCATCTGGTTCTTCAACGGATGCGCCTTCGGGCTGATCCTGTCCATGCTCTTCGCCGTCGCCGGGCTGCCCCGGCGCCCGCCCCCGCTGGGCCTGCCGTGGGCCGGCAGCGCGAGCGGCCCCGGGGCCGTCCGCGCGCTCGCGATCGGCCTCGCCGCCGCCGGACCGGTCCTCCTGGCCGTCCGGCTCGTCGTACCGGCCCTGATCTGTTTCGTGGCGGGCCTGCTCCTGGGCCTGGCCGGACAGCGCCACGGGGAACGGGCCGCGGCACCGTTCACGGGCCCCGTCGCCGTCCTCCGCGGCTTCGGAAGCGGCCTCCTGCGCGGATTCGCCGTCTGCTCGCTCATCGCGGTGTCCGGCTGTGCGGTCGTCGGAGGCATCGCGGGCGCGATCGCGGCGTACGAAATCCGCTCGGCGCCCTCCCTCACGGACACCGGCCGGACCGACGGCTGGCGCCCCCGGGTGTCGCCAGGCGGCATCCGCACCCTCGACTCCCCGGGGCCGTACGCGGGCGAGCTGCTGCCCCGCGGCGCGCACACCAAGCCGCTCGCCGTACCGGGCCATTCCGGCATCGCCCGCAACGGGCGCACGCCCGAGCCCTTCCGTCAGCCGGTCCGGATCCGCATGGAGCGGGAGGGGCCCGTGCTCATCACGGCGGGCCACCCCCCTGCCGACGCCTGGAATGTGGTGTCGGAACTGCCGCACCCCGTACAGCTGTGGCTCGCGTACCGCAGCACGCCGGCCGTCATCGGTGACGTCGTGGGCCCGCTCGCCGAGTTCGGCGTCCTGGTCGGTGCCATCGGAGGCTGTGCCTCGGGCGTCTACCGCGCCCTGAGCACCCCCTCCGACACCCTCCGGGCCGCCGGCCCGCAGAGCACCCTGCGCACCGACCGGGCCGCCACCGCGGCGCGCAGCGCCATCGCCGCCGTGCTCGCGGGCGGCGTCTGCCTGGCGCTGATCCCGGTGGTCGGCAGCGGCGGCGCGCTGGGCACCATGCACACCGAACTCTGGGTGCCCGTCGGCACGTCCGCGCTCGCGCTGAGCGCGTGGGGCCGCCTGCTGACGGCCCGGATCTGGCTGGCCGTCACCGGCCGTGCGCCCTGGCGGCTCATGGCCTTCCTCGAAGAGGCCCACCGGCGCGGGGTGCTGCGCCAGTCGGGCGCGCACTACGAGTTCCGTCACTTGCGGCTCCAGCAGCGGCTGGCCGGGGCGGCCGACGACGAACGCCGGGCGGCCCCGGCGGGGGCCTCGGGCCGAAGCCCGGTCAGCTGAAGTCCAGGCCGCCCGTACGAGTGCGCTTGAGCTCGAAGAAGTTCGGGTAACCGGCCAGCAGCCGCACGCCGTCGAAGATCCGGGCGGCTTCCTCTCCCCGCGGGATCGCGGTCAGGACGGGCCCGAAGAAGGCGACCCCGTCGATGTGGATGGTGGGCGTGCCGACCTCTTCGCCGACCGGGTCCATGCCCTCGTGGTGGCTCTTGCGCAGCGCCTCGTCGTAGTCGGCCGAACGGGCCGCGTCGGCGAGCGACTCCGGGAGGCCGACGTCGGCCAGGGCCTTGCGGATCAGCTCGTCGGAGACCTCGCCGTCATCGTTGTGGATGCGCGTGCCGAGGGCCGTGTACAGGTCGCGCAGCACGCCCTCCCCGTGCTCCTGCGCCGCGGCCGTGCACACCCGCACCGGACCCCAGCCCACGTCGAGCAGTCTGCGGTAGCGCTCGGGCAGATCGGCACGGCCTTCGTTGAGCACGGAGAGGCTCATGACGCGGAAGCGCAGGTCGAGGTCGCGGTGGCGCTCGACCTCCAGGATCCAGCGGGAGGTGATCCAGGCGAAGGGGCAGATGGGGTCGAAGTAGAAGTCGACTTTGTGTGTCATGACGTTGAGGCTACGGGAGGAGGTGGACCGGTGGGCAGGGCCATTTCCCTCCGTAGATCGTGGGCCAATCCGACAGGGTCAGCGGCGCTGCACGGCGGCCGAGACGATCTCGCCGTTGTTCACCGTGAACGTGCCGGAGAAATACCGGTGCGATCCGTCCGTCTGCGTCGCGTCGAGCTGGACGCCCACGGTGTTGCCGGACACGGAGGTGACTGTGACGGAGTCCGAGGCGGTGGTCGCGAAACCCTTGGCGAACTCCTCATAGGAACCACCGAGGTTCTTGCCTCCGAGGTCCCAGGCGCGCCGGTAATCACGGTTGCTGATGGCGGCGTAGTAGTCCTGCACCACCTGCTGGGGAGCGGCGGCGGGCGTGCCACTGGGCGGCTGGGCCGGGGCGGGTGGTGCGGGTGGTGCGGACGGCGGAGTGCTGGGGGCCGTGGACGGTACGGACTGCGGAGCATGGTGCGGGCTGCTGGTCAGTTTCCACACGGTGATTCCGCCGCCGATGAGTGCCAGGAGAAGGGAGGCCGCGGTGATCAGGGCGCGTATGCGCGCCTTGCGCCTGGGGCGGCTGCCGGCGGGTGCGCCCGGAGGGTGCGGGGCCTGACCGCCCGGGCCGGTGCCTCCCGCAGCAGGGACCGGGACCGGTGGCGCTACGGGGACGGTCGGTGGCGGGCGGGTCTCGTGTGTCACGCGTTGCGGGGGAGGGGGTGGAGGCGGGGACGGGGGTGGAGTGATCGGCTGCGTCGCGGTGACGGACGGTCCGGCGACCGCGTCGGCGAGCATGCGCCGGGCCTGCTCGGCGTCCGGTCGCTGATCCGGGTCCTTGCGCAGCAATGCCTCGACCACCGGGGTGAGTGGTCCGGCGTGCCGGGGCGGCGGCAGCGGATCGGCGGCCACCGCTTCCAGGGTCTCGGCATCCGTCGCGCGCTGGAACGGGGGCCCGCCCTCCAGAGCGCTGTACAGCGTTGCGCCCAGTGACCACAGGTCCGACGGCGGTCCGGGCGGGCCCATGGTCAGCTCCGGCGCCACGTACGCGGCCGATCCGACGGCGCTGACGATGCGGGCCAGATCGGCCGGGCCCTCGAACACGGCGAGGCCGAAGCCGGTGAGCACCACCCTGCCGCTGTGTTCCAGCAGCACGCTCGCCGGTGTGACGTCCCCGTGGAGCACGCCGACGCGGTGCGCCTGCTGCAGGGCGCCCAGCAGCGGCTGGGCGAGGCGGGCCGCATCGCGCGGCCGGAGAGTCCCTTCCCCGGAGAGGACGCCGGCCAGGGAGCGCCCGTCGACCAGCTCCATCACGATCCACGGCCGGCCGTCCTGCTCCAGCACGTCGAAGACGGTGACGGCGTTGACGTGCCGGACCCCGGCCGCCGCCCGGGCCGTACGCAGGATGCGGGAGTACAGAGCGGCGAGCTCCTCGGGCGGCAGACCGCTGACGGTCACTTCCTTGACCGCGACGTCACGGTCGAGTGCGGTGTCCACCGCCCGCCGGACCGTGCCCATGGTGCCGTCGCCGAGCGTCCCGCCCAGCCGGTACCGGTCGGCCAGCAATTCTTCCGCTCCGCGGTCCGGCCCGGGGCTCCCACCGGTTCCGGGGCCGCCCTGCGTGCTCACGGTGCGATCCCTTCGTGCTCCCTGATCCCATACTGCGCCGCCGGGCCGGGGTTCGCCTCATCCGCATCCCCTTGATCCGCCGGGCCCGCGGTGCCAGGCTGAATTCAGGGGCCCCTCGGAAGGGTCCATGCCATGACCAGCGCGAATGACGGATTCGTCGCCACCCATACGGTCCCCGCGTGGGGCGCGGATCTGTGGAACCTGCCGGATCCGGGTCCGGATGCGGAGCAGCAGCCGGTCGCAGAACTCCCCGGCGGTACGGAAGTGCAGGTCGTCGAGCGGCGGCCCGACGGCTGGGTGCGGCTCACGGCCCGCGGCGGCCCGCAGGGCTGGACCGACGGGCGGCATCTGGAGGCGATCACGCCCGACGAGTCCGTCGATGCCGATGCCATGGAGCTGGTAGCGCAGCTACAGGGCGCGCTGTCGGCCTGCTCGCGACTGCTTGAAGACGTGAAGGACGGGCGGATCGACGCCGAGTCCTTCCACGCCCAGGCGTTCCGCGCCGGGCTCGTCCTGCGTGACGGGGAGGCGTGGATGTGGGACTTCGCCCATGGCTGGCACCGCTACGACGGAGTCACTTTGCGCCACGTGACATTCGAGGAGCGGTCATGAGCCAGTGGGCGGCGTTCGACAACCTGATCCTGATGGAAAAGGTGCAGGAAAGAATCAAGAGTCTTCAGCAACTGCTGAAGACCCAGCAGATGATTCTGGCGAACAAAGAGGAGTACTTCCTGGCAGGCAAGCCGGGCGGCCAGTACGGGCTGACAGCGGATCAGGCCAGGCTTGAGTTCCGCATGCTCCAGGAGAACATGGAGACCACTCTGCAAAAGATCGACCAGGCGCGGGAGACGCTGTCGCAGGGACCGGACGCCTGCCGCGCGTACCTGGAAGATCTCGACGCCCGGCTCGACGCGAAATGGCGGAGGCTTGAGAAGGTGGGCCCCGCCCGCCGCGCCCCTCCCGAACCACAGGTTCCGGAGGGGCCCGGTCCCGGCGGCGTGGGTCCCGATGCCCCTGTGCCCGATGTTCCCGTGCCCGAGCTCCCTCGCCAAGGGATCGTACGGCCGCCCGGCGCCGTCCATGTGGCGCACGACGCCGTTACCCCCGTTCCGCAGGTCGCGGAAGTACCCGGCGGTCCGGCAGCGGCCCCGGACCTCCCCCCGCCGGCCGCCCCCGTCGCGGCGGGCGAAGAAGCGCTCGCGGGCGGCGAAGCGGCCACGGGCGCCGGAGCCGAAGCCGTCGCCGGCGTCGGCGCCTCCCGCGTGGGCCGCGTCCTCATCGGCATCGCCGTCATCGCGGCCGTGGCGGTCGGCGCGTACTGGGCCTACAACCACTTCACCTCGCCGTCCGCGTCGTCTCCCTCCTCCGCCTCCTTCAACATCAACGGTGACTACAACGGGACCGCGAACGGAGCGAAGTGCGAGAAGCCCGAGTGCTACGTCACGGTGACGAAGGTGAGCGACCCGAGCGGGCCCGGCATCGATGATGCCGGGAGGATCACCGTGAATTTCACTGCCGCGAACTGGACACCGGCGACCACGGGCGTGGCCAGCGTGATCAACATGAAGATCGGCCCGATGCAGGCCTGGATCCAGCAGGACGGCACGGTCGAGGAAACCGGTTACGACCTCTGGACCGACATTACCGACACCACGCCCGGCAGTGGCAACCGGACGTCCCACGAGAGCTACAAGCTGAGGGGGAAGTTCACCGGCGTCACGAACGGTTCGCCGTCGTACACCCTCACCATGGTGCTGTCCGGCACCACGTACGACCTCAGGGGTGTGCGCACGGGGTGAGCCTCAGCGGTGTTCCTGCCGGAGGTGTTCCCGGCGTCGGCTCTCGATCTCCTCGACCGCGGCGAGGCCCTGCCGCAGGGCGGCGGCGCGCTTCATGACGAGGACGGCGCACGTCAGGCAGGAGGCGGTTGTTTTCGTGCGGGTGCCCTCGTCGTCGTACGGGTGGGCATTCGCACGTTCGTTCAGCATGTCCGGCCTCCGTTGTGTCTTGCTCGTTGCCAGCGGGCAACTCCCCTTCAGATAACTAGGGTTGCCGGGCAGAGACGTCGACCACCAGGAGTTCATGTCCCTCGCCTGAGCAGGGGAGATAGGGGGTACGTGCATGCCCGCACGACCACGCACGCTGACGCCGGACCGGTCCGCCCGGCATCTGTTCGGGGCGAAGATGCGCGCGTATCGCGGAAATATGAGCCTGGAGCGGCTCGCCGAGATTGTGAACTTCAGCAGGAGTCACTTGGCGAGGGTGGAGACGGCCGAGTCGATGCCGCCGCCGGAGCTTCCGGCGTTGCTGGACGCCCAGTTCGGCACGGACGGCATTTTCGTCGAGCTGTACCAGCTCGCTCGGAAGGAGATCCATCCGGATCAGTTCCGTCGCCGAATGGAGCTGGAGGGTCAGGCGCGCCTGATTCAGCAATACACCGGGCAGATCGTCCCGGGTCTGGTGCAGACGGAAGAATATGCGAGGGCCCTGTTCGAGGCATACAACCCTCGGGCTACATCGGACCAGATCGAGGAACTGGTGACGGCCCGGCTGTCACGACAGGCCCTCCTGCGGGAGGACCCGGAGCCGGACATTTCCTTCATCCTCGACGAAGGTGTGATCCGGCGTTCCTTCGGCGGCCCGAAGACCATGCGTGCTCAGCTCGACCGGCTGGCCGGGCTGACCCTCACCTCGACCACCACGGTTCAGATCCTGCCGTTCTCCCACGGTGGCCACGGCCTGGTGGGCGGCACTCTGACCCTGCTGACCCTGCGCGATGGGACACAAGTCGCCTACGAGGAGTCGATCTCCACCGGGACCCTGCTGGAAGACGCAACCGACTTCGTCACACGCGACCGTGCTTACGATCTCCTGAGCGCAAGCGCCCTGTCGCCGGCCGACTCGGCGGCATTCATCAGGTCCGTCATGGAGGCATTACCCGATGGCTACCATCCCTGACATATCCCGCGCGGTATGGGCCAAGTCCAGCTACAGCGGCAATGGTGGTGACAACTGCCTTGAATGGGCACCATCCGCATCCCCGGACATCGTCCCCGTCCGCGACAGCAAAACCCCCGGCGGCCCCGTCCTCGCCTTTTCCCCGGCGGCCTGGGCCGCCTTCGTCAGGGCCGTCTGACGCCAACGCAAACGAGGGCCGTACGGGGAAACCCCGTACGGCCCTCCGGCTTAGCTCCCGCTACGCGGGAACGGAAGCAACGCCCCGCGGCAGGAACCGCTTGCCGTTGACCTTCTCGGCGATGCCGACCCGGTCCAGGTACGGCGTCACGCCGCCCAGGTGGAAGGGCCAGCCCGCGCCGGTGATCAGGCACAGGTCGATGTCCTGGGCCTCGGCGACGACGCCCTCGTCCAGCATGATGCCGATCTCCTGGGCCACCGCCTCCAGGACGCGCGCCCGCACCTGCTCCTCCGTCAGGACGTTGTCGCCCTGCTTGAGCAGCGCCGCGACCTCGGGGTCGAGCTCCGGCTTCCCGCTGTCGTAGACGTAGAAGCCGCGCTTCCCGGCCTTGACGACCGCGGCGAGGTTCGGGGAGACCTTGAAGCGGTCGGGGAACGCGCCGGCCAGCGTCTCGGAGACGTGGAGGCCGATCGCGGGGCCGACGAGCTCCAGGAGCACCAGCGGGGACATCGGCAGGCCGAGCGGCTCGACGGCCTTCTCCGCGACAGCGACCGGCGTGCCCTCGTCGATGACGTTCTGGATCTCGCCCATGAAGCGGACCAGGATGCGGTTGACGACGAACGCCGGGGCGTCCTTCACCAGGACCGCGCTCTTCTTCAGCTTCTTGGCGACGGCGAAGGCCGTGGCCAGGGAGGCGTCGTCCGTCTTCTCGCCGCGGACGATCTCCAGCAGCGGGAGGATGGCGACCGGGTTGAAGAAGTGGAAGCCGACGACCCGCTCGGGGTGCTTGAGCTTGGACGCCATCTCGCTGACGGACAGCGAGGAGGTGTTGGTCGCCAGGATGGTGTGGGCGGGGACGACCGCCTCGACCTCGGCGAACACCTGCTGCTTGACGCCCATCTCCTCGAAGACGGCCTCGATGACGAAGTCCGCGTCGCCGAAGGCGGCGGCCTTGTCGAGGGAGCCGGTGACGGCGGCCTTGAGGCGGTTGGCCTTGTCGTTGCCGATGCGGCCCTTGGCGAGGAGCTTGTCGATCTCGCCGTGGACGTAGCCGACGCCCTTGTCGATGCGCTCCTGGTCGATGTCGGTGAGGACGACCTGGACCTCCAGGCGGCGCGCGAAGAGCAGCGCGAGCTGGGAGGCCATCAGGCCGGCGCCGACGACGCCCACCTTGGTGACGGGGCGGGCCAGCGAGCGGTCGGGGGCACCGGCCGGGCGCTTGGCGCGCTTCTGCACCAGGTTGAAGGAGTAGATGCCGCTGCGCAGCTCGTCGCCCATGATCAGGTCCGCGAGGGCCTGGTCCTCGGCGTCGAAGCCCTGGCGCAGGTCGCCGTTCTTCGCCGCGGCGATGATGTCCAGGGCGCGGTAGGCGGCCGGGGCGGCGCCGTGCACCTTGGAGTCGGCGATGAAGCGGCCGCGCTCGACGGCCTGGTCCCAGGCCTCGCCGCGGTCGATCTCGGCGCGGTCGACCTGGACGTCGCCCTTGAGGACGCGGGCCGTCCAGATGAGGGACTGCTCCAGGAAGTCGGCGCCGTCGAAGAGGGCGTCGGCGATGCCGAGCTCGAAGACCTGCACGCCCTTGAGCTGGCGGTTCTGGTTGAGCGAGTTCTCGATGATGACCGAGACCGCGCGGTCGGCGCCGATGAGGTTCGGCAGCAGGGTGCAGCCGCCCCAGCCGGGGACCAGGCCGAGGAAGACCTCGGGCAGGGAGAAGGCGGGGATGGCGCGCGAGACGGTGCGGTAGGTGCAGTGCAGGCCGACCTCGACGCCGCCGCCCATGGCCGCGCCGTTGTAGTACGCGAACGTCGGGACGGCGAGGGAGGCGAGACGCTTGAAGACGTCGTGGCCGCCCTTGCCGATGGCGAGCGCGTCCTCGTGCTTCTTCAGCAGCTCGACGCCCTTGAGGTCGGCGCCGACGGCGAAGATGAACGGCTTGCCGGTGAGGCCGATGCCGGTGATGGAGCCCTCGGCGGCCTCCTTCTCGACCTGGTCGATCGCGGCGGCCAGGTTCGCGAGCGACTGCGGGCCGAAGGTGGTCGGCTTGGTGTGGTCCAGGCCGTTGTCGAGCGTGATGAGCGCGAAGCGCCCGGCGCCGAAGGGGAGGTCGAAGTGGCGCACGTGCGCCTGGGTCACGACCTCGTCGGGGAACAGCTCCGCCGCACCCTTGAGAAGTTCAGCGGTGGTGCTCACTTGTTGCCTCCGTCGAAGTGCGGGTTCTCCCAGATGACCGTGCCGCCCATGCCGAGGCCGACGCACATCGAGGTGAGGCCGTAGCGGACGTGCGGCTGCTCCTCGAACTGGCGGGCCAGCTGGGTCATCAGACGGACGCCGGACGAGGCCAGCGGGTGGCCGAACGCGATGGCGCCGCCGTACTGGTTGACGCGCGGGTCGTCGTCGGCGATGCCGTAGTGGTCCAGGAGCGCGAGCACCTGCACCGCGTAGGCCTCGTTGAGCTCGAAGAGGCCGATGTCGTCGATCGTCAGGCCCGCCTTGGCGAGGGCCTTCTCGGTCGCCGGGATCGGGCCGTAGCCCATGACCTCGGGCTCGACGCCCACGAAGGAGTACGAGACGAGGCGCATGCGGACCGGCAGGCCCAGCTCGCGCGCGACGTCCTCGGCGGCGATCAGCGAGGCGGTGGCGCCGTCGTTGAGGCCCGAGGCGTTGCCCGGGGTGACCCGGCCGTGCGGGCGGAACGGCGTCTTGAGGTTCGCCAGGCCCTCCATGGTGGTGCCCGGGCGCATCGGCTCGTCGGCCGTGACCAGGCCCCAGCCCAGCTCCCCGCCCTCGGGCGTGGTGCGGCGCACGGAGATCGGCACGAGGTCGGCCTGGATCTTGCCGTCGGCGTAGGCCTTGGCGGCCTTCTCCTGGCTGCGGACCGCGTAGGCGTCCGCGCGCTCCTTGGTGAGCTGCGGGTAGCGGTCGTGCAGGTTCTCCGCCGTCATGCCCATGACGAGGGCGGACTCGTCGACCAGCTTCTCCGAGAGGAAGCGCGGGTTCGGGTCGACGCCCTCGCCCATCGGGTGGCGGCCCATGTGCTCGACGCCGCCCGCGAGGGCGATGTCGTACGCGCCGAAGGCGACGCCGCCGGCGACGGTCGTCACGGCGGTCATGGCGCCGGCGCACATGCGGTCGATGGACATGCCGGGCACGGTCTGCGGCAGGCCCGCGAGCATGCCGGCCGTACGGCCCAGGGTCAGGCCCTGGTCGCCGATCTGCGTGGTCGCGGCGATGGCGACCTCGTCGATCTTGGCGGGGTCCAGGTTCGGGTTCCGGCGCAGCAGCTCACGGATGCACTTGATGACGAGGTCGTCGGCGCGGGTCTCGTGGTAGATGCCCTTCGGGCCCGCCTTGCCGAACGGGGTGCGGACGCCGTCGACGAATACGACGTCCCTAGCGGTACGAGGCACTTGGCTCTCCTCCTGTGCGGGATCGCTGCTCGCGGGCATGCCTGGACGGCTCCGCCGCGGTGCGGGCTGACACCGGCCATGCTACTTACGGGTAACTAAGTTGCCCAGCCCCCTCGGCGGGAGCGGCGAAGGTCACATTCCGTGAACGGGAGGGGCTACTGCGGGTTCGGCACGGCCGGTGGCATTTGCGGTGGTCGCGCGCCGTCGCGGCCGAGGGTGATCCCCTGGCCCGCCCTTTCCTGAAACCGGGGGTGAGCCCCCGGGCCCCGGGGGTACGGGGGCCGGAAAAGGGCTGTGCCCCGGGTCCCCGCGGGGACCCG
>NZ_PXWG01000089.1 GCF_003011965.1 Streptosporangium nondiastaticum | reverse complement strand
CGGCACCGCGCTGCCCAAGCGCACCCCCAAGGCCGTGGCCCAGCGGCCCGCCCCCCAGCGCGTGCGCCAGGGCGTCGACGCCGAAGCGCTGCGCCGCAAGCTCGCCGGCTTCCAGCGGGGTGCCGCCGACGGCCGGCGCGACGCCCGGGCCGAGCTGGCCGGGCGCGACACACAACGGAACCAAGCGGGCCCGCCGGCCGACGGCGGCACTCCCGAGGAGGCACGCGGTTGACTGCATTCCCCCGGGGGGCGACCCCCGTATCCCCCGCCGGCCCCGCCGCCTACGGGCTGAGCCACGAGGCCCGCAACCTGCACTGGCTGCTGACCAACCTCGTGGAGGAGGTGCCCGGCGTGCGGTCCGTCGCCGTCGTCTCCTCCGACGGCCTGCTCCTGCTCTCCTCCGATCCGCGCCTGGTGCACCGCGGCGAGAGACCGGAAGGGCCGCGCGGCTCCACGGCCGACCTCGCCACCATCGTCGCGGGCCTGGGCAGCCTGACGACCGGCGCCGCGTGCCTCATGGACGGCGGCTTCGTCAAGCAGACCATGGTCGCCATGGACGAGGGCAGCCTGTTCGTGATGACCATCAGCGACGGCTCGCTGCTGGGCGTCCACGCCGATCCCGACTGCGACATGAGCGTCGTCGCGTACCACATGGCGCTCTTCGTCGGCCGGGCCGGTCACGTCCTCACCCCCGAACTCCGCAGGGAACTGCGGCAGTCGGTGGAGGCGGTCGGATGACCGGCACCACCACCGCCTGCGGCAAGCCGGCGCGCGTCCGCCCGTACTCCCTCACCGGCGGGCGCCCCCGCCGGTGCCGGCTGCTGCTCGTCGAGACCTTCGTGGCGGCCCTCGACGCGGACGGCACCGCCCCCGGCAGCGGCCCGGGGGCGGGTTCCCGTCCCCGGATCCCGCCCGAGGGCCGGGCCATCGTGGACCTGTGCCACCGGCTGCGGTCGGTCGCCGAGATCGCCGCGCTGCTGCGCATGCCGCTCGGCGCCGTACGGGTCCTCCTCCTCGAACTGGCCGAGCAGGGCAGGGTCCGCGTCTTCGACACCGCCCATGGCACCGGCCGGCCCGACCGCGCGCTGCTGGAAAGGGTGCAAGGTGCACTCCGCCGACTGTGAATCCGCCGACCGTGAATCCGTCTACGGTGAGTCCGTCTACGGTGAGTCCGTCGACGGTGAATCCGCCGGCTGCGAAGAAGGCCCGGAACCCCGGGGCGCGGTGACGCTCGGCGCCGTCGCCGCCGACGACGCGCCGCGCCCCTGGCAGACCGACCGCATCCGCGCCCCCCACGCCACGAAGATCGTCGTGGCGGGGGGCTTCGGCGTCGGCAAGACCACCTTCGTGGGCTCCGTCTCGGAGATCACGCCGCTGCGCACCGAGGCCCTGATGACCGCCGCCGCGCGGGACGTCGACGACACCCGCGCCACCCCCGCCAAACGGACGACCACCGTCGCCATGGACTTCGGGCGGCTCACCCTCGACGCCGACCTCGTCCTGTACCTCTTCGGCACCCCCGGCCAGAAACGATTCTGGTTCATGTGGGACGACCTCGTGCGCGGCGCGATCGGCGCCGTCGTGCTGGCCGACACCCGGCGCCTCGCCGAGTCCTTCCCCGCCCTCGACTACTTCGAGACCGCCGGCCTGCCGTACGTCGTGGGGGTCAACCACTTCGAGGGCGCCGACCGCCACGCCCCCGAGGCCGTCCGCGAGGCGCTCGCGCTGCCGCCGCCCGTCCCGGTCGTGCCCATGGACGCCCGGAAGCGGATCACGGTCGTCGACACCCTGCTGGCCCTCGTCGGCCGGGCGCTCGACACCCTGCCCGAGTGAGGAGCGACCCGTGCGACGGATCCTCATCGCCGGGGCCGGCCAGTCCGGTCTCCAGCTGGCCCTCGGCCTCCAGTTCCACGGCTACGACGTGACGCTGATGTCCAACCGCACCTCCGAAGAGATACGTTCCGGCCGGGTGATGTCCACCCAGTGCATGTTCCCCACGGCCCTGCGCCACGAGCACGAGCTCGGCCTCGGCTTCTGGGCGGCCGCCGCGCCGCGCATCGAGGGCGTCGGCGTCTCCGTGGCCGAGCCGGCGGCCGCCGCGGGCCCGCACCGGCGCGCCGTCGACTGGCTCGGCCGGCTCGGCGGCTGCGCCCAGTCCGTGGACCAGCGGCTGAAGATGTCCGGCTGGCTGGACACCTTCGCCGAGCGCGGCGGCCGGCTGGCCGTCCACGCCGCCACGGTCTCCGACCTGGACGCCCTCGCCCGCCACTACGACCTGGTGCTCGTCGCCACGGGCAAGGGCGAGCTCGCGGAGCTCTTCGACCGCGACCCCGCCGGCTCCCCGTACGCGGTCCCGCAGCGCGCCCTGGCCGTCGCCTACGTGCACGGGCTCGGCCCGCGCCCCGAGCACCCGGACACCGAGGCGGTGCGCTGCAACCTCGTGCCCGGCGCGGGGGAGCTGTTCGTGCTGCCGACGCTCACCGTCTCCGGCCGCGCCGACGTCCTGTTCTGGGAGGCCGTCCCGGACGGGCCCCTGGACGCCTTCCAGGACCAGCCCGGCCCCGGCGAGCACCTGGCGCGGACCCTGGAGCTGATGGAGCACTACGTGCCCTGGGAGTACGCGCGGGCGACCCGCGTCGAGCTCACCGACGCCCAGGCCACCCTGGCCGGCGGCTACACCCCGGCCGTGCGCGACCCCGTCGGCCGGCTGCCCTCCGGCGGGCTCGTCCTCGGGGTCGCCGACGCGGTCGTGGCCGACGACCCCGTCACCGGCCAGGGCGCCAACTCCGCCGCCAAGTGCGCCGCCGCCTACCTCGCCGCGATCGTCCGGCACGGCGAGCGGCCCTTCGACGAGGCGTGGATGCGGGCGGCGTTCGCCGGCCACTGGGTCTCGGCCCGGCACACCACCGCCTGGACCAACGCGATGCTCGCGCCGCGCCAGCCCGCGCACGTGCGGGAGCTCCTCGAAGCGGCGCGCCGGCACCAGGCCCTCGCCGACCGCATCGCCGGCGGCTTCGACGACCCGGAGGACTTCGCGGAGTACTTCTACGAGGCGGAGGGCGCGGCGGCGTGCGTGGCGGCCCTGGCCGGGGAGCCGGCGTGACGCCGCCGGCCCGCCCGCCGGCCTAGGACGGAACTGACGCCGCCCCGCCGGCATAGGACGGAGCCGACGCCGCCCCGCCGGCCTAAGACGGAGCCGACGCCGACCCGTACCCCGTGTCGGAGCCGTCCGTGGCGCCCTCCGGCAGCGGCGGCAGCTCGTACTTCCGCAGCGGCGCCTCGCCCGCGTCCGGGCGGACCGCCCCGAGCAGCGGGTTGGCGGCGATCGGCGAGACCTTCACGCTGCCGCCCGGCCGCGGCGCCTGCATCACCAGGCCGTGGCCGATGTAGAGCGCGACGTGCGTGGCCCCCTCGAAGTAGAGCACCAGGTCGCCGGGGCGCAGCTCGTCGAGCGCCACCCGCGGCAGGCTCTTCCACTGCTCCTGGCTGGTGCGCGGGATGACGTCGCCCGCGTGGGCCCAGGCCTGCGAGGTGAGCCCCGAGCAGTCGAAGGCGTCCGGCCCGGCCGCGCCCCACACGTACGGCTTGCCGAACTGCTCGAACGCGTAGGCGATGGCCTTGCGGCCCGCGGCGGACGGTCTGGTCGAGCCGCTCAGCCGGCCCGAGGAGAGCAGCGCGCGCTGGGCCTCGCCGATGTTCTTCTGCTCCAGGCGCTGGATGTCGGCGAGCTGGTTGCCGGTCAGCGACGCGAGCATCTTCTCGACGTCGCCGAGGCTCCGCTTGACCTTGTCGGCCTGCTGCTTCTGCTTCGCGGCCAGCACCTGCTGCTCGTTGAGGGCCTCGCGCGCCCTGCCCGCCAGGTCCGAGGCGCGCTTCTCGCCCTTCGTGAGGCGCCCGACCGTGGCCGCCCGCTGGCCCGCGGCCCGCTGGATCTGGTGGCCCCGGTCGAGTGCCTGCTGCGGGTCGCCGCTGAGGAGCACGGAGACGTACGGGGCGAGGGTGCCGCTCGTGCCCTGGTACTGCTCCCGGGCGAGCCGCCCGGCGGCGTCGCGGCTGCCCGTGAGGGCGACGCGGGCGGTCGCGAGCTGCTCGTTCAGCTCGTCCACCCGCTTGTGCTGCGCCTTGAGCTTCTCCTCGGTCGCGTTGTACGTCTCGGTGGCCTCCTCGGCCTTCCGGTAGAGCGTCTGGAGGCGGGTGAGCAGGGTGTGGACGGACGGCTGGTCGGGCGGGGCGGCGGGGGCGGCCGCCGCCGGGAGCGGGGGCAGTGCGAGCGACGCGGCGCCGGCCATCAGCGCCGCCGTGCAGACAGAACGCGCGAACCGTCCTGACACGAGCTCACCTCCGGTGTGGGGCGTGATCGTTTTGCCCAGGGAGGATCGTGCCACGTGTGGTCCTACTTATGGGAGCGCTGTGGGCGAATCCGCCTAACCCGCTCACTCCATGGATGCCGGGCCGTCACCCGGCCGGCGGCCGGGCCGCACCCGCGCGCCCCGGATGCGGCCGGGAGGCGCCCTTGCGGCCGGCGGCGGCCTCCCGGCGGCTTCCCGGCGTCCGGGGTGGCCTCAGCGTTTCGTCCACGGCCACTTCAGGCCGCGGTCCGGGCGGCGCCCCTCCGGGTCGTACACGTACTTCCAGCCCTTGTGCAGCCCCAGGCGGCGCGTCGTGCCCGCCTGGACCCGGTGGTAGACCAGGACCGTCGGCGCCCCGCCGTGCTCGTCCGGCACCGGGACCTCGTAGACCTTCGGCGGATGCCCGGTGTGTCCCAGCAGTACCGGCAGTACGCGCCCGTCCAGGGGGCCGCCCACGAAGGGCGTATTCTCGCTTCTCACGCCCCCAGTCTCCGTCAGACGCGCGCCTCGTCCGAGGACGTAGCGGGCGGGGGCAGGTGCGCCGCGTCAGAGGACGTATCCGAAGAAGTAGCGGGTGGGGGCGGATGCCCCGCGTCCGAGGACGTATCCGAGGAGATGTCTGAAGACGTAGCGGCCGGGAGCAGGTGCCCCGCGTCCGACACCACCGGGAGGACCTGGCGGGCCAGGCGCCCCACGGGCCCGTCCGTGCCCTCCAGGGCCAGCGCCGCGCGGGCGGCCCCGGCCGTCTGCGGGTCGCTCGCCGCCGTGGCCGTCAGGAGCGCCACGAAGTGGTCGACCAGCCAGTCGCGCAGCTCGTGCACCGGCGGTTGCTTGTCCTCGTCCAGCCAGATCAGGGACGCCGCCTCCACGGCCGTGATCCACGTCCGGACCATCATGCGCAGCCGCGGCCCGGGCTCCGGCACCTGCAGGTGCTTGAGGATCTGCGCGGCGGCCGCCCGCCGCACCCCGTCCACGATCGCGCCCGTGCGGGAGGTCTCGGCGACGCTGCCGCCCTGCAGCAGCGCGCTGAACCCGGCGTCGTGCTCGTCCACGAACGCCAGGTAGCGGTCGAGGGCGGCGGCCAGGCGGCCCGTGAGGGGGCCGGTCTGCGGCTCGGCGAAGCACAGCTCCAGGTCGTCGGCGGCGCTGCGCAGCGCCGTCTCGTACAGCTGGGGCTTGCCGCCGGGGAAGTAGCGGTACACGAGCGGCCTCGACACCTTGGCGGCCGACGCCACGTCGTCCAGGGAGACGTCCTCGGGCGCGTGGTGCGCGAAGAGGACGAGGGCGGCGGCGATCAGCTGGGTGCGGCGTTCCTCGACGCTGAGCCTGCGGTACGCGGGGCGGGCGGACGGAGTCGGTGCTGCCGGGGCGGTTCCGCTGCCGTTCATGCAGGGCAGCGTAACGGGGTGGTGCGGGGGTGCGGTGGTACGGACCTGGGGTGGGGCGGGGGTACGGGCGGTTCAGGCTCGCAGGGGCCTTCAGGCCGGGAGGGGCCTTCAGGCCAGGAGGCCGGAGCTGCGCCACAGGCGGCGGCCGGCACCCCGCAGGACGCCGATGTCGCCCAGGAAGTCGGTGAGCCGCTTCGCTCCGGTCTGCATCACCTCGCGCCGGTGCCCGCTCGCCCGGACCTGGGCGACGGCTTCGCGGCGGTCCAGGCCCACGTTCGTGTAGACGGCGGGATTGACGAAGGCGACGGAGAAGACGCGGGCCGCCTCGCCGCAGCTGAGCCGGGTCAGGGACGCCTCCCAGCGCGGGCAGCCCACCATCTGGCGGCGCAGCTCCTCGCGCGCGTACCGGACGTGGCGCGCCTCCTCCACCACGTGGATGCGGGTGACGCCGCGGACCAGCGGCTGCACGCGCTCGTCGGGGAAGGTGAGGCGCTGCATGTAGTCGAGGATCTCCTCGCCCAGCAGCGTGCACGCGAACGAACCCGGCGTGGTGGACACCGTCTTGAGGACGCGCGCGAGGTTGTGGTGCAGGGGGGACACGGGGTAGGCGGGGGCGCCGCCGCGCTCGATCAGCCGGGCGAACATCTTCGAGTGCCGGCACTCGTCGGCTATCTCGGTGAGCGCGTAGCGGACGTGCGCGCTGGTGGCGGGCTTGTCGTAGACGTGCCGGACCAGCAGCTGCATCAGGATGAGCTCGAACCAGATGCCGAGCGAGGCGAGCGAGGCGGCCTCGTGCCGGGAGAGCTCGACGCGCTGCTCCTCGGACATCGTGCGCCACAGCGGGGTGCCGTAGAGGGAGAGCAGCTCGGGCGGCCAGAACCACTTGCCGTCCTCCAGGGGCGCGTCCCAGTCGAGTTCCGTGTCCGGGTCGAAGGAGTGTCTGGCGGAGGACTCCAGCAGCCTGAGGGCGACCTGCTCGCGGTCCTTGAGCGGACCGAGGGCGTCCCGAAGCGGACTGACTACAGGGTTACTTGGGGTCACACCCTTATGAGACTGCTTGTCAGCAAGCGCGTCAATCCTTTCGGGTGAGTTGATGAAGGATCGTTGACCCGGCGGTAACCGGCGTGTGAGCCTGCCAGTGGAACCGGCGATGCCGGTGGTCCGGGGGAACCTGTGGTCCGGTGATGCCGGCAGAGGACGGGAGACGCCGATGGCGACGCGCAACCTCTACGCACATGACCCCGGCGACCCCGGCTGGACGGTGCCGGCTGCGGGCGCGGCCCGCTTCAGCTGGGAGTACGACGAGGGCCGGGACCGGCTCCTGTCCCTCTACCGGAAGGGCAAGGACAAGCAGTGGGACGCGGAGAAGCGCATCGACTGGTCCCTGCCCGTCGATCCGTACGACCCGCTCGGCCTGCCCGACGAGACCAGCCCGCTCCACGGCACCCCGTACTGGGACCGCATGAGCGACAAGGACAAGGGTGAGCTGCGGCGCAACTACGCGGCGTGGCAGTTCAGCCAGTTCCTCCACGGCGAGCAGGGCGCGATGGTCTGCGCCGCCCGCATCGTGGAGTCCGTGCCGGACCTGGACGCCAAGTTCTACTCCGCCACCCAGACGATGGACGAGGCCCGCCACGCCGAGCTCTACGGACGCTTCCTCCACGAGAAGATCGGCCTGGTCTACCCGATAGACGACAACCTGCAGGCGCTGCTGGGCGACACCCTGCGCGACTCCCGCTGGGACATGCCCTACCTCGGCATGCAGGTGCTCATCGAGGGCCTGGCCCTCGCCGCCTTCGGCATGCTGCGCGACATCACGGACAAGCCGCTGCCGAAGCAGATCCTCGCCTACGTCATGCAGGACGAGGCCCGGCACGTCGCCTTCGGCCGCATGGCGCTGCGCGACTACTACCGGCAGCTGTCGCGCGCCGAGCTGCGCGAGCGCGAGGAGTTCGTCATCGAGGGCTGCTACCTGATGCGCGACCGGCTGCGGGGCGAGGTGGTCCTCACCGACTTCGGGCTCCCGCGGGACGAGGCCGTCAGGCTGAGCGAGGAGTCCGAATACCTCCGGGTCTTCCGGCAGTTGCTGTTCTCGCGCATCGTGCCGTGCGTCAAGGACATCGGGCTGTGGGGCGAGCGGCTGCAGCGGGCGTACGTAGACATGGGCGTGCTGGAGCTGGGCGACGCGAGCCTGGACCTGCTGATGGCGCAGGACGAGGAGATCGCCGAGAAGCTCGACGCGCAGCGCTTCGCGGAGGAGGAGGCGGCGCGGAAGGGGGAAGTCGCCGAGGCGATCGCCGCCGGTGCGGGAGAGGCCGGCACCGGTGTGGGAGAGGCCGCGGCGGGTGCGGAAGGGGCTGCCGAAACACGGGAAGTGTGAGTCTCCGCAAGGGACTTGCAAGCCTTGAGGGCTGATGTCCTTCTTCGAACCCTCTTGGGAACCTTCCTTTCGGTATGGACGTCTTCGGGTGCACACCGAGGGAGGGGACGCTCATGGCACGACCGGCCGCTCGGAGGAACCGGCGCCTCGTCGTCGCGACGGCGTCGGCGATGGCGCTCATCGCGACGATATCCGGCTGCGTGGCCATGGCCACGGAGGACCCGGGCACGAGCGCCGGGCCGAGCAACGGCGGCGGGGGCGGCGGAAGTTCCGGCAGCGGCGACAAGGGGAGGTCGCCCGGCGCGGCGTCCTCCGGCGCGGCGACGCCGCCGGCACGGGTGTCGGCCGAGATCACGCACGAGAGCGAGGACCCAGGAAAAACGGTCAACCTCACCATCGACGACGGACCCGAGCCCGGCTGGACGGTGAAGGTCCTCGACCTGCTCAAGAAGTACGACGCGAAGGCGACGTTCTGCATCATCGGGTCGCGGGCCCAGGAGTACCCCGACCTCGTGAAGAAGGTCGCCGCGGCCGGCCACCGGCTGTGCGACCACTCCGCCGACCACAACACCGCCATGGACAAGCGCCCCGAGTCCTACCAGGAACGGCAGGTCCTCGACGCCTGGCAGTCGATCGAGAAGGCGGCGGGGGAGGGCGCCCGGGTGAGCTACTACCGGGCGCCGGGCGGCGCCTTCACCCCGTACAGCAGGGAGGTCGCGGCGTCGCACGGCATGCGCCCGCTCGGCTGGAACGTCGACACCCACGACTGGCAGAACCCCGGCGTCGACCGCATCGTCGACGCGGTGAAGAAGGGCATGAAGGAGGGCCCGACGGTGCTCTTCCACGACGGTGGCGGCAACCGCGGCCAGACGGTGGCGGCGCTGGAGAGGCTGCTGCCGTGGTTCAAGGAGCAGGGGTACAAGTTCAGCTACCCGAAGATCTGAGGGGGCGCCGAGGGCCTTTCGGCCCGGGCCGGTGGCCTGTCGGCCCGGGCCGGTCGCCTGTTGATCACGGCCGAGCCCCTTTCGGTCACGGACGAGGGCCTACCAGCGGAAGGCGTCGCTCGCCGGGGACGGGCCGGCGGGCCCGGGAAGGGAGGCGGAATTGCGCGGGTGGTCCGGCACGAGGAACCACCTGCGGGCCGAGGCGAGCCACCAGACACCGGCGAACCCCAGGACGGCGGCGACCGCGACGGGGGCGTAGTTGAACGTGTCGGCGGTGACGGGGCTCGCCTGCGGCAGCATGAACAGCACGGTGATCAGGGCGACCCAGCCGATGGCCACGAAGCCGACCGGCTTCGACCAGCGGCCCAGGTTCCAGGGCCCGCGCTCGAAGGCGTCGCCCTTGCGCAGCCGCAGCAGGGTCGGCGCGGCGTAGGCGAGGTACAGGCCGATGGTGGCGATCGAGGTCACCGCGGCGTAGGCCGTGGAGTTGACGAGATAGGGCAGGCCCAGGACGAAGGCGCCCGCGGCGGCCAGCCAGACGGCGTTGGTGGGGGTGCGCGTCTGAGGGTTGATCCGGTGCCAGACGCGGGAGAAGGGCAGGGCGCCGTCCCGCGAGAACGCGTAGATCATCCGCGAGTTGGCGGTCACGGACGCCATGCCGCAGAACAGCTGCGCAACGATCACGACGAGCAGCAGCAGCTTCCCGCCGGCCGGGCCGAGCGCGTCCAGGAAGATCTGCGCGGGCGGGACGCCGGTCGCGGTGCCGGTCGTGCCGTCCCAGTCCTGGATCGCGTACGTCAGGCCGGCCAGCAGCACGAAACCGGCGATCCACGACACCCAGATCGACCGGACGATGCCGCGCGGTCCCGCGACCGCCGCGTCGTTCGTCTCCTCCGTCATGTGGGCGGAGGCGTCGAAGCCGGTGAAGGTGTACTGCGCGACGAGGAGCGAGAGCAGCCCGACGTAGAGGCCGGAGGTCCAGCCGGTGTCGTTGACGAAGTGCGTGAAGACGAACGACGTCGACTGGTGCCGGCCCGGGACGAGGGCCAGCGCGCCGACGATGACCAGCACGCCCAGCAGGTGCCACCACACGCTCACGGAGTTCAGGAACGCCACCAGCCGCACGCCGAAGGTGTTCAGGGCGGCGTGCAGCAGGAGCACCGCGCCGAACAGCGCGATCGTGTGGCCGGGCGTCGCAGCGAAGCCGAACTGCAGGTCGAGGTAGGCGTTGAGGAAGGAGGCCGCGCCGAAGTCGATGCCGGCGGTCGCCGCGACCTGCCCGAGCACGTTGAACCAGCCGGTGAACCACGCCCACGCCGCGCGCGAGCGCTCCGGCGCCATCCGGTGCGCCCAGAAGTACAGGCCGGCCGAGGTCGGGTACGAGGAGCACACCTCCGCCATCGCCAGCCCCACGACCAGGGACATCGCGCCGACGCCGATCCAGCCCCAGGTGAGCATGGCCGGCCCGCCCGTCTTCATGCCGAACCCGTACAGCGTCATGCAGCCGGAGAGCACGGAGATGATCGTGAACGAGACGGCGAAGTTGGCGAAGCCGGACATGTGGCGGGCGAGGACCTGCGTGTAGCCGAGCTGGCGCAGGCGCTCCTCGTCGGAGACGCCGGAGCTGCCGGGGCCGCCGGGCCCGCCGGGGAGGTCGAGTGGCACGCGATTCTCTTCTCGTGAAAACGGTCAGGAACTGTGCGCGTTGTGCAGCGGGCGGGACCGGCAGGCGCGGGGGTCAGAACCGGGGAGCCCGATGCCGGTGGGCCCGCCCGTCCCGGACGGCCCGGAGGGCCCATTTCCGGTGCCGGAGGAAGAGCCCTCGGGGCTCCCCGCAGTACGACCAGGGCACGTCGGAGGCGTAGGGACCGATGGCTTCGAACACTTCGTGGGCTTCGGCGTGGCGGCCGGCGAAGGCCAGGGCGTGGGCGAGGTAGTTGGCGTCGTCGGTGAACTGGGCGTGCGGCTGCGCACCGCGACACCGCCACCACCGGTCCACCACCGGATCGATATGAGGGCAATCGATCCACGGATGGACGCTCAGCCCGTAGCTGGCCGCGTCGGTCTCCATCCGGTGCCGGTGCGACTCGGCGAGCGCGACCAGCGGCAGCACGGCGAGCGGCAGCCCGCGGGGCGCCGTGTCGGCCCGCTCCTGCGCCCAGTGGAACATCTCCGCCCCCGAGCCGTGGTTCCGGGCGAAGAGGTAGGTGAGCATCTCGTGGTGGGCCTCGCGGTTGTACGGATCGCGCCGCACGACCTCGCCCCACACCTGTTCCAGCACGTTGCGGCCGGGCGCGTGGACCCGGAGCAGCGCGAGCATCACCACCCAGGGCGAGGGATCGGCCGGCACGGCCTCGGCAGCCGCCAGACAGGTCGCCCAGGCCCGCTCCATCTCAGCCCGCCCGGCCCCGGCCCCGCTGATCACCGACCGCACCGCCTGCACATGCGCGAGCAGCGCCAGCGCGTCCCCCGACCCCGGCTCGGCCCGCGCCCACGTATCGGCGAACCGCAGCCCCGCCCCGGCCCGCGCCAGCACCTGCAACCGGAAGATCCGCCGGTCCCAGTCGGCCCCGGTGGCCCCGATCAGATCCCGGGGCCCCTCCCACCGCCCCATGGCGGCGTCCTCCAGCACGGCCCGTAACGGCAGATCATCCCGGGCCTGATGCAGCACCAGCCCGTGCCCGGCCCCCCGCCGAAATCTCATCCGCCCCGCTTCCCTGAGTAACCATCAAGTAGGCGTGTTGCAGGAAACTTGACAGGCGCACCCCACTCCGGGATCACTCCTGCCCCTAGGGGAACGCACCTTACCCCGGCCGGCCCCGAAAGATGCGGACAACAACAAAAGACCCGGACGCGGAGCGGGTGCCGCTACGCGGCGCGGCGGGCTTCCGAGGCGCGGGGGCGCCGCGCCTTGGCGGCATCGCCACGCCCGAGACCGGCCACGCCGGCGCGCCACTGAACGCGCTTGGCGTCCCCGCAGCGACAGTAACGAGCGACAGAGGTCTTCAGGAGCCACTACTGAGGTGCAGCCCATGGTATTAGGTCACTATCCGCTCAAAACAAGACAGTTGGGTTCAGCGACCAGTCGCCGGCGGACTGATCGGAATGCAGTACTGCGCGACATAGCGCGGTAATGAGGCAGGCGGTTCGTGGTGCAAGTGGCTGATACCCGACGCCGAATGGCTGATCCGCGTTCTTCACCACCTGTTGAACCGTCCCGCGATTGCCGCAGCAATCGTGTGGGCGTGGCTGATACATACTCACAGCGCTGAGAGCGAATGCGGCCCCGATGGTCGTGTCAGTCCGCTCCTTCTGAAGCAGATGCCCGGGGATGGCGAACGCCTTGAAGGGCAGGTATCCGTCATCGACGGCTTTGTGATGCCCGTGAGCGGCCTCGGTAGCGTGGCCAACGCTTGTGGCTGACAGGCGTTGTTGAGGGATGACTGATCGGCTGTACGAGGGGGAGAACGGCAAGGTGTCAGGCGTGATCGATAAGCTCAGCATTGAGACGGGTCCGGCACGGTGACGGAGGCTGTCGGGGTACGGCGCGTTCAACGTGCTGTTCTTCCTGATGATCTCGTACCCCGGGGCGTCCTTGATCAGAGAGCTTCTGGGCTGAGGCGGTCTGGCCATCTCACCTCTTCTGGCTGCAGTCGTCGTGTGGCCGATATCGATAGCCATCGTCTACAGTGAGCCGAGAATGCAGGCGAGGCCGTGGTGGCCCATGGTGAGAAGGCATGGAGGTGGGCCGGGTCGGCTCTCTACACCTGCCCGCCCCTCATCCTGGCTCTCACGTATGCCATGCCGGTCGGTGGTGACCTGCCGGCCGGGGCGCCGACGGTGCTCTCGCTGTCACCGTTAGTCGTTCTCTTCGGGTTCTTCGTCCTTCGCCGACGATGGCGGGACCGGAAGGGCTCTCTGGTGCCCCAGCGGGTCGTCTGATTCGACAGGCGGCTCCCTCTGCGCCCTTCCTTCCCTGGTCTCCTGGCCTTGCATTCCGCGCAGCGGTGGCACCCGTAATGCGAAACGGACGGCCATGATGGGGGAGGGGCCAAAGCCCCGGGGCTGGTGCAGGTGCGGTTGGCGATGCGCTGGGCCGTCGTTCTCGGGCACAAGGATGAGGAGCCACCGCCGGAACTGCGGGCGGCCCCGGCGGTGTCCGAGACGTACAAGCGCCGGTGCCGAGGCTTCAACACCGCTATGGAATACGCAGTCCATGAGGCAGTGGCGTAGTCGTTCCGCGAGTTCTGGTCAATGAAGTCCAGGGCAGGCAACTGCTCACGGTTGTCTCGCATGTCGGACCTGTTCACCGTAACTGCGGTCGGCGGCTCGTACCATTTTTCGGCTTCATGCTCTACGCAGCCACGCGACCGGCCGAGGCGAGGAGCATATCGCCGAGTCCGGCGCCGCCACCGATGGCGGGCTCTTCGCGAACGAGCGGCGCGGGCTGCTGGGGAGCTCCACATCGAGGAAGCGATGGGGCGGTAGCCGAGCGGCTCGTACCCCGGCCCCGCGAGTGGTTCACGGGCTCCTCACGCCTGAATCGTGAGCGGCAATGACAAAGAGCCGGACTCAGTGAGACTGAGTCCGGCTCTTGCTCTTGGCACAAGCCCAGGTAAGAAGCGCTTTCCGCTGGTCCTGAACGAGTGCCCCCGGCAGGATTCGAACCTGCGCACACGGCTCCGGAGGGCGCTTACCCCTCAGACAATGCAGCAGGTCCGAGGCACGTTCGGGATCGGGCGAACGTGATCTGTCCACGGGTGGTCCACGGTTCCACAGCGTAATGCTGTCGGAGGAGCATACGGTACGGCTCGACGGCCTGCCTGTCAGCGGGGCCCGAGGGAGAATGCCCGACCTGCTCGGCGGTTACTCGACGTCCTTCTCTTCCTCCATACCGTCAAGGAGTCTCCGGGCGAGGATGGCGAGCGTTTCTCCGTCCTGGGTGGCCCAGCGGGCGGTGCCCTGGTTCGAGACGGGCCGTCCTTCCCATTCGGCCAGCTCCCACATCCGTGCGATGAGCCCAGTGGGCGAATACGCGTTGCCGTCGGCAGCCCAGACGATCGGGCGTGCCCGGTTGGTGTTGGTCCACTTCGCGAGTGCCCGGCGCGGGTTCGCGTCGAGCCATGCGGCGAGCGCGTCCTTCTCCGGCTGCAGGTACAGGGCCAGGTGCAGCGGTGCCCCTTCCTCCAGGGCGCCCTTGTCCACGATGACGTGCACCGCGTTGGGCCTGCGGCGTTTGCGGGGCTTGCTCTCCTCGCGCCGGTACTGCGCGGCGGCGTCCTCGGTCCCGCCGCCTTCGAGCGCTGCAAGGGCCGCGGTCACGAGGTCGGCGGCTTGCCCCGGATCGGCGCACACGCGTTGCAGACTCGACCGGGTTCCCACTCCGTCCAGAGCCTGTACGAGCGCCGGCACGACACGCTTGACCAGGTCGGGCACCTGCTCCTTGGCTTCGGCGGCCCAGGTGAGCGACTGGTCCGGCTCCCCCATGCCCGCGTCCTGGGCGAGGAGTTGCCGGAACACCAGGTGGGTGATGAGGAACGTGCCGTCGTCGATGACGGCGGCAGCGCGCCCGGCATACTGTTCGCGTTCCGTACGCAGAGCCGTACGCACCGCCCGCAGGACGTTCACGGCGTTCCAGGCCTCGTACACGCTGGGCACGGACCGGAAGAGGGGGTCGTAGATACCGCTGCCGCCCCGTTCCCACAGCACGTCGGTGGAGCCGGACGCGACAAGCCGGGCCGCGAACCGGCTGCCGCTGTGGGCGCAGGCGAGCGCGCACGCGGCCTCCACCACGGAGCAGCCTTCGTCGTCCTGCGGTTCGAGTTCGCTGCGGCGCACGCTGTACACGAGGCCCAGTTCGGCACGGAACTCATCGATGAGCACTGCCTGAACGGGGTCGAGAGCGATGCGGTCGCGCTCGGTGATGTGATTCTGGCGGTTGGTGGCCTGGGTGGTGCGGTTGGCAAACTCGGTGTCGCCGTTGGTGACGATGAAACGGACGGTGACCTGGGCGAGTCCGGCTTCGTCGGACTGCTGGGCAGCGTCGATGACGGAACGCACGGTCTGTGCGCCGTTCACGACACTGGCGCCCTTGGCGGTGAGGCGGACAGGGTGCCGCTCGGGGAACTTCTGCGATCCGGGCACGGCTTCCAAGGAGTCACACAGAACCGTGACTCCGTTGTTGAAGTACCAGAAATGGGACGGCTCGCCGGTGAGCGTGTCCACGAGTTCCTTGTTGATGGGGGTCAGCCCCAGCGGGTTGCGGATGTTGCGGACGAACAGTTCGTTGCCGTGCTCGGCCCAGGTCGCGACCTCTTCGGCCTGTACGATGCCCTCGTAGGAGGGGTAGGGCGAGGACACGCTGAACCAGGGGTGGAGCGTCGCCTCCAGGGTGACGGGTTCACTTTGCTGATCCTTCCGGACCAGCGCGTGGATCTCCTTAGCGTGCAGAAAGCGATGGTCGACATAATCGCCGTGAGAGTTGAACTCCCCCTCGCCGTTCTTGATGACCTGCCTTACGCCTGGCGAAGGCGGCTCGGTGCCCATGAGGACGATCACCTGCGTGATCTCGGTCGTCTTCTCGCTGATCAGCTCGTGTGCCCTCTTGGCGAGGATCTGGCCGCGGGGATTGAACTGGGCGGCCTCTCCGGAGTCGATGAGGGTCAGTCCCGCGAAGAGCTTGTGCACCGCGGTCTCGTCGGCCTTGGCCTTTCCGATCGGGCTCCACTTGGCCTGTACGAGGTAGATGTGGGCAGCCGCCTCATCTATGGCGATGGCGTCGATGCCCTGGTCCTGGCCTCCGTCGATGACACAGTCGGCCGCCTGCTCGGGGGTCCACCCCGTCATGATGCGCACGGCGTGCGCTGCCAGGGCGCGGGAGCGGAAGGCGGGCTGGGTCTGCTCCGGCGGCCGGTTGCCGAAGTCACTGATGTCGATGAGGCCGGTATACGTCTCATCGAAGGCGCGCTCGACCTGGCGGACCTGGGTGGGGATGTCGGGCTGGTGGGAAGGGGCGTTCATGATGTTCCTGTCCGGCTGGCTACGAGCGGCGAAGAGGGCGTGGGTACAGGCGTCAGCTGAGGGAGTCCAGTACTACCTGGAAGCTCCGCTGCGCGTCGCCGAGATGGTCCACGATCGACTGCGCGATTTCGCGCGGATCAACGAACTCGTCGTGCGTGTCGACGATATGGGCCTTCAGGTCAAGGCTGGTGCCGGAACTGTTCAGTATCTTCCGTACGTCGTCACGGTCGTATCGCTTGAAGCGCGACGATTCGGTGCGCCCCGCCAAGCCTTCCTCTCCGGGCCGGTAAGCCTCCAGGAACTCCGCGAAGTCCTCCTCCGTGAGCGGGTTCGCGGTGTCCGTATGGTGAAGGTCACGGGCGTCGTACACCCACAGTTCGTCGGTGGCCGGATCGCCGTTCGGGCGCAGGACGGACTTGGTGAAGAAGAGGACGTTCGACTTGGAGCCGGTGTCGTGGAACATGCCGGTCGGCAGCCGCAGCAGAGTGTGCACGTCGCAGTTCCTCAGGAGCGCCCTGCGGATGGTGGCCGCCGATCCGCGGTGAAAGAGGACACCGTCGGGCATGAAAACGGCCGCTCTGGCCCCCTGGGGCAGGGTGATGGCCAGATGCTGGAGGAAGTTGGCGGGGAGCGTGGCGTTCTGCGCCCAGAAGTCGTCCCGCCGCTCAGTGTTCGCCTCGACGTTGCTCTTGAACGGCGGGTTGCATATGACGACGGTGGCGGCCACGTCCCGCTCGTACCGGCGTACCAGGCGTTCCTTCGTGTCGAGCGAGTCCGCGCGCAGTATCGGCGGTACGTCGTGGAATTGACGCCCGGTGTTGAGGAGCACGTTCATCGTCGCCAGGCGGCACATCTGTACGTCGATATCGGCACCGGCGATGGCAGCGGCGTCCACGCGGCCCCCGTGCGCGGCCATCTCACGGTGGGCGGCGATGAGGCTGGTGCCGACCCCGACGGCCGCGTCGACTACCCGGTCCTGTGGGGTGATGGCGAGTGCCTTGGCTATCACGGTGAGCAGGTGGGGCGGGGTGAGGAACTGGCCCGTCTCCCGCTTGGCCCGGATGTCGTCCCGGCAGTCGGCTATCAACAGCGAGAAGGCGGAACCGAGCTCGTCCCGACGCACGTCCGACCAGCGGTACGGGTCGAACTCCTCGACGATCAGCCGTCCGAGATCCGCCATCTTGTCGGCCGGCCAGGGGCGGGAGTCGTGGAAGAGAACACTCGCGATGGCCCGGCGTGGATCCTGCGGGTTCGGCTTGCCGAGTTCGGCCATCAGCCCGGTCAGGGCACGGTGCAGATCCTCACCGCCGGCGAGTACGAGGCTCGGCCAGCTGCCCGCCGGCGCGATCGGCGGACTCGCGAACATCCCCGTCCGCTGGGCGCGCTCGTGGTCGAGTTTGAGGAAGAGCAGATACGCGATGTGCTCGGTGAACTCCAACCGGGTCAGCCCTTTGAGGCTCGGCTTCTGTTCGAAGAACCGCTGCCAGCGCCGGAAGATTCCGTCTGCCGTCCAGTGCCCCTCCGGCCCTCTCGACACGATGTTGTCGCGCTCCGTCGCCATGCCCCACCCGTTCTCCAACGTCCCTGTCCGAGTGGATACGCCGACGGGCCACTCCCCTGATCCGGCAGCGTCGGACCCGGTGACGAAGCGCTCCGAGAACACATCGGAACCGGCTGATCGGGCCGCAGGCGATCACTCCCTTCCAGGGTAGGTGCAAGGACCGCGTCCAGGGGCCCCGAGCAGTACTTTTTTCGGCCTGCCAGACCCCGCTCTCCTACTGAGCCGGAATGCAGCAGCGCACCTGCTTGCCGCCCGGCGTGTCCGTGACCCGCGACCCCGGTGCGAGCAGATCGACCAACAGCAGTCCACGCCCCGAATCCGCCTTGGGGCCGTCGAGCCCTACGCCGCCCCGCACGGGCAGCATCCGGCGTACGGGTCGTGCAGCCTGACCCGGACGCCCCGCTCCGCGCCCTCACCGCACCCCGACGACGTGACCCCCACCTCGGCGACGAGCGGAACGAAGCCACCACACGCGCGGACCGCGTTCCCGCACAGCTCGGACATCACCAGCTGCGCCGAGTATTCGAGGGCTTCGCCGACCCCGGCGCCAACGAGTCTCTTGGCGCGATGAGGGAGCGAGTGGCGCGGAGCTGGTCGGGGGCGAGCTCTGAGCACGGAGAGAGGGGAACAGCAGACGGGCCGGCGGTTCTCAGTGAACCGCCGGCCCGTCTGCTGACTCTACTCCTCGTCGGCCGACGGCGGCACGTCCTTCTTCAGTGCGCGGGCCACGGCCGTGAACTGGGCCAGCGCCACTTCGAGTTCGTCGACGATCTCTTGGGCGATCACGTCCGGCGACGCGTATTCCTTGGTCGCGGCGGCGTCGGACTTGAGCACCGTGAGGTCGAGGTTGACCTTGTCCCGGGCGATCAGCTCGTCGTAGTCGTACGCGCGGAAGCGGTCGCTCGGGGTGCGCTTGCTGAAGTCCGTGCCGCCGGAGTGGTACGCAGCGACGAAGTCGTCGAGGTGCTGGCGGCCCAGCTGTCGCTGCTTGAGCGTGAAGCGCTGGTCTGTACGGAAGTCGTAGACCCAGAGCTGGCGCGTGCCGGGGCGGCCTCCGGTGCGCTGGCCGGTCTTGTCGAAGAACAGGACGTTGGCCTTGACGCCGTTGGCGTAGAAGATGCCGGTAGGCAGGCGCAGCAGGGTGTGGACGTTGCAGAGGTTGAGGAGGTTCCGGCGGATGGTCTCGCCGGCGCCGCCTTCGAAGAGGACGTTGTCGGGGAGGACGAGGGCGGCTCGGCCGTTGGTCTTCAGCAGGTTGTAGATGTGCTGGACGAAGTTGAGCTGCTTGTTCGTCGTCGGGGCCCAGAAGTCGGTGCGGGAGGTGTACGACTCGCCGGTCACCGAGCCGACGCCGAAGGGCGGGTTGGCAAGCACGATGTCGTAGTGCCGCTTCGGCGGGCGGGCCAGGGAGTCCTGGATGGTGATGAGCGGCTTGGCCTCGGAGCTTCCGATGCCGTGCAGCAGCATGTTCATCAGGGCGAGGCGGCCGGTCTCGCGGACGAGTTCGTAACCGGTGATCGCACCGTTCTGGAGGGCGCGACCCTTGTCGCCGTACAGCTCGTCCTCGTAGTTCTGGACGAGGTGGGCGTGCGCCGCGATCAGGAAGCCGCCGGTGCCGCAGGCCGGGTCGGTGATGGACTCACCGGGCCTCGGCCGGACGCAGTCGACCATGGCGTCGATGAGCGGCCGGGGTGTGAAGTACTGGCCGGCGCCGGTCTTGCGGTCCTCGGCGCCGCGCTGGAGGAGGCCTTCGTAGGCGTCGCCCTTGAGGTCCTGGTTCTCGGTGGTCCAGGTGTAGGGGTCGATCAGGTCCTTGACCAGGCGGTCGAGGACGGCAGGTTCCTGGATCTTGTTCTGTGCCTTGGTAAAGACCTCGCCGAGCATCGTGCCGCCGCGCTGGCCGAGGTCCTTGAGGATGAACTCATAGTGGTCCAGGAGGGCCTCAGCGGACCGGGTGGTAAGGCTCTTCCAGTCCCTTCCCTCGGGAACGAGAGGCTTCTCGGGAGCGTTGCGCCGGAAGGCCGCCGGGCGGTTGGCGCGCTCGTCGGCCATCTTCAGGAAGAGGAGGTAGGTGAGCTGCTCGACATAGTCGAGAGTGGAGACGCCGGAGTGGCGCAGCAGTTCGCAGTACGACCAGAGGCGGTTGACGAGGGTGGAGGTGGAGGTGGGAGCCGGGGCCGCTGGGGTGGCCTTGGTGCTCAGTTCTGCTGCGCGAGGGGCGGGAGTCGTGCTGATTACCGCAGAGGCCGCCACTTCAGCGGAATCCGTGGGAGTCGGCTTGCCAGTACTGCTGCTCATGATGGTGCTCACAGGGGAAGTGTTTCCTGGGTGCCAGAGGGAACCGGTCGGCCCGAGGCCTGAGGGGCGGCGGGGGCAGTCGTGCGGGATGCCCGCTTACGCCTGGCCGGCTTACTCCCAGCAGCCCGCTGAGCACGAATCCGGTCGAGGAGAGCAGAAGCAGGCTCGTCGTCGGGGTCTTGTGCCACAAGGGACCCCGTGAAGGCGGCATGCAGAAGGGCACCACGCAGGTTCTCCCCCTGCCTGGATACTTCCTGAGCCATCTGCCGTGCGGCCTCGACTTCCGCCAAACGGCTCTCGATCGACTTGACCAAATCTTCTTGCACAGATCTCGGCGGAACCGGTATAGGCAACAGCTTGATACGTCGAAGGCTGATGGAGGCAAGGTTCACTGTCTGCTTCCCATTGCGGTCACACCAGTTCTTGCCGAATGCGTTAGCGTGCCAGGCAAGCAACCGAGGATCCAGCGCATCCCCTGTAATGCGAGCACGAAAGACATGATTTTGGTGGATGCAGTTCTCGATTTGCCCTTCCCATACCCATCCACGGCCCAGCTTGTCGCGATCTCCCCCTTCGTTGAGGAGGACGTCTCCGACTTCCAGTTTCAGCGATTCAGCCTTTTTCGCGGGAACTCGAATGGTTTCAACTCGATCGAGCAGAATTTGCCCGCGCTGAACATTGGCGACCCGCAGGTACGGGACCTCAACATATTCAGGATTACTTTGCTTCTTACTGTCTTTCGTGACCCCGCCGACTACGTCTGCGATCTCCTCAAGGCGCCTCCATTGCCACCCTGCTGGGAGATCTGGAAGCGTTCCGTCATCGACATCTGCGGGTTCGATCAGGGCGGGGAACCGATCAATTCCGTCGAACCCACCGCACGCGCCGCCCCCCGTAATCTGGTGTTTCAGGACGTCGGAGCTGGTTAGTGCGGCCTGGACTGCTACCATGCCGGTCGCGATATTCGCCAACTGCTCATCCAGCTTGGCGACGATGCGATGCTGTTCGGCGAGAGGCGGTACGGGAACCTCGATCTCTAGGACATCTCGCTCCCGGACCGCGGGATAACTTACTCCACGCTGCTTCTCGACAACACGCGAGATGAACGAACTCGATGAAACCAGATGAAATAGAAAACGGCGATCTATCGCCTCTCCCGCCCGCAGCACACAAAATCCTGTAGAAGCGATCTCGCCATCGAACTCTTCGGGAATCCAAGCGATCTTCCGCAAGTATGGTCGAACCGTTGAGAATACCGTATCGCCATGCCTCAAGAGTTGACGTGCGCGACTGGGAGCGGCGTCGGCTTCCGTCTCGACAGCCCTCACAACCGAAAGAGTCGAAGGATCAACCGATCCAATGTCGATGTATTGAAACGTGCTGCGTCCAAGCTCAGTGGGCAGGGCCTTCTCAATTGGCTGGCACAATTCCCCCAACGTCGCCCGCCCCCACCCCGCAGGCAGCCCCCCCGCGTCCGCGACATCCCCCTCGGAGCCCGAACCCCCCGGCCCCACACCCGAGTCGGTCGTCACGCGCTCAGCTCCCTGTCCAGCTCATTGATGATATGTTCCGCCCTTGTCCCCCCGAATTCCGCGAGGAATCCGTCCGTGCCGTTGCGCGAGGTGAAAGGGGCGTAATCGAGGTCAGTGGTGTCGAAGCGTACACGCTCGGCCGTCGCCGCGGCGATGCGGTCGAGCCACCAGCGCTGCCGTTCGGTGAAACGTGCGCCCGCCTGTTCCTGGCGGGTGATCCAGGCCTGATAGCGCTCGCGCACGAGCTCCTCGTACGGGCGGGGTGCCGGGGCGCCCTGTGCCGCGCCGCCCGCGAGTTCGTAGCGGAGCAGGGCAAGCAGATCGGAGGCCGTGTGCTTGCGCTGGGCCCCGTCTATTACCGCCTCGCCGACCTTCTCGTACGCCTTCCACAGTCTGTCCGGTGTCCACGCGCGCGGCGGGCGGGCGATGCTGCGGGCCACGTCCTTGAGCCGGTTCATGGCGACACCGGGCGGCACGTCGGAGCCGGCACTGAACGCGACGGACATCGCCTCGATCTCGTCACGGTTCTCCGCGATGTAGCGGCGCCAGTCACGGACCGTCTCCGCTGCCGTGTCCGCGTCGTCGACGGCGGCCCCCGCGCGAAGCAGCTCGTCGGTGCCGTTCTCGTCGTAAAGAATGTCCTTCGCGCGCCGCATCTCCAGCAGGCGGGCACGCAGCGGCGGCGTGGCGGCGAGGGGGCGGACAGACTGCTCGATGAGGTCACGTACCGCGCGCTCCGGATTGCGGCCCGCGCGTTCGGCGGCCTCTCGGACTTCCAGCTGCCGGTCCGCCGAGACGGCTTCGACCATCCCGTGAACGATCTTCTTCAGCTCCAGCCCGCCGCTCAGCCGCTGGACCTCGGCGCGCTCCTCGTCCGTCATCTGGATGTCGAGCTTGGCGAGGCGGGCCGCAAGGGTGGAGACCTCTTCTTCCTCGATGGTGTTCGCGGCGGTCTTGCGGAGCAGCTTCTCCAGGCTGATCTGCTTCTCGGTGTGGCGTTCCAGCGGCGCCGCGTCGACCTTCGGCTTCCTCGTCACACCGACCGCGTCGACGATCACGAAGCGTGTCTTGGGGCCGACACCGGGGGTGACCTTCTCGAAGTCGGTCAGGGACAGGGTTCGGGCGCCGCGGCCCTTCATCTGCTCGAAGTAGGCCCAGCTCTTGACGTCCCTCAAGAACAGCAGGCATTCCAGCGGCTTGACGTCCGTGCCCGTGGCGATCATGTCGACGGTGACCGCGATGCGCAGCTCCGGGAGGTTACGGAAGGCTGCGAGGCGCTCGGAGGCGTTGCGGGCCGCGCTGGTGATCTTCGCGCAGAAGTCGTTGCCCTTGCCGAAGACGTCCCGGACGACCTCGACGATCTCCTCCGCGTGGTTGTCGTTCTTGGCGAAGACCAGCGTCTTGGGCACGTACATCTCGTCCCACCGCAGCGCGCCCGTGACCGGGTCGCGTTTCGCCCGCTCGCGGAAGATCTCCGTGAACAGCCGCTCGCGGAACGTCTTGACGACCGTACGCAGCTGATCCTTGCTGATGACTCCGACACCGACCTGGTTGGCGCCGTACTCGATGTCCTCGTCGATGTCCTCGTAGCGCTGGCGGCGGGTGCGGCGGTCGCGGACCGGGATGGTGCCGTGCGCGATGACACCGCCCTCGGCCGTTATCCGCGTCTCGATCTCGTAGACGGAGAAGTCGACGTTGACGCGGTCGGCCACCGCCTCCTGGTAGGAGTACTCGCTGACCAGGTTGCCGTTGAAGTAGCCGAAGGTCTGGGCGACGGGGGTGGCGGTGAGGCCGACGATGGGGGCGTCGAAGTATTCGAGGACGGAGCGCCACTTGCCGTAGATGGAGCGGTGGCACTCGTCGACGACGATCAGGTCGAAAGCTTCCGGGGAGATGTCGGCGTTGTAGCCGACCCGGACGCCGCCCGGCACGTCGACGTCGTAGTCGATCTCGCCGTCGCCGCGGTCGCTGCCAGGCAGGCTTGCGCCGGTCAGCTCCATGTAGAGGCGCTGGACGGTGGAGATGACGACCTTGGAGGAGGCGAACATGCCCTCCGCGCCGAGGCGCTGGACGTTGTAGAGGTCGGCGAACTTGCGGTCGGTGTCGGGAGTCTTGAAGTTCTCGAACTCGGCGAAGGCCTGGACACCGAGGTTGTTGCGGTCGACGAGGAACAGGACGCGCTCGGCGCGCGCGTACTTGAGCATCCGGTACGAGAACGTCACGGCCGTGAACGTCTTGCCGGCACCTGTGGCCATCTGGACGAGGGAACGGGACTGCCCCATCCCGTGCTGGCCCTTGCCGAGCGCCACCGAGTCCTCCACGCCGCGCACCGCTTTAATCTGCGCTGGGCGCAGCGGGCGTTCGTCGAGGTCGGGCATGCGCCAGCGCAGCCGGGCCCGGTAGCTGGGGGCCTGCTCGTCCTCCTCGGCCTGGCGGACCCAGCGGGCGAGGGTGCGCGGCTGGTGGAAGGAGAAAATGCGGCGGGTACGGGAGTCCGGGTCGAGGATGGACCGGAAGCGGGTCTCGCCGCCGTCGCTCACGTACCGGAACGGAAGCGGGGTGCGCCAGGCGTTGAGGCGCTGCTGGGCGTCGGTGAGATGGTCGGCGTAACGGTCGGCCTGTGTCTCAGCGGCGGACAGGTCGGCGCCCTCGCGCTTGGCCTCGATGATGCCGACGAGTTTGCGGTCGACGTAGAGGGCGTAGTCGGCGCGGCCCTTGGCAGTGGTGACCTCGCGAACGGCGACGCCGTTGCCCCGCCGGTCGCCCTGGACGTGGAGGTTGAGGTTCGCGCCGCCGTTCTGGACGTCCCATCCGGCCGCCCTGAGCATCGCGTCGAGCCGCTCGCGGACCTGTACCTCGGTGAGGGGTTCGCGGGAGGCCTGCTCCGCGTTGTCGAGGAGACGGGCGCGCTCGGCGACGGCGGCCGACGCGGCGGCCCGGTCGGTGCGGTCGGCGCGGCTGCGACCGATCCGCGTGGCCTCGGCGGCGGCCTGGAACTCCTTGAGCTGGTCCTGCATGGCCGCGACGGCGCGGGCCAGCTCCTCACTCTCGGCCTGTGCCTGGGCCAGCTCGCGCTCGACGGCGCTCCGGGCGGCCTGCTCGGCCTGGGCCTGGGATGCCTGGTCGTGGTAGCTGAGGCGGGCGTATTCGAGTTCCTTGCGGGCCTGGGCGACGTCCTGAAGCAGGCGCTCGTTCTCGGCGGCCGGGGTTCGGTCGGGGCTGGGCGGCACGAACGCCAGCTGCTCGCGCGAGCCGGTGAGTAGCCGGTGGTACCAGACCCCGAGACGGAAGCAAGTGCGCAGGGCCCGGAAGGCGTCATCGGCGCTGTCGAGTCCCGAGTGGTTCGCGTCGTTACCGAGCGCGCGCACCTCGTGAAAGGCGGTGCCTACATCGCCGTGGAGGTACCCCTCCCGGTCCAGTGCCCGCAGCCGGTCGAACTGGGTGCCGCCCTCCACGCGGACGCGCCCTCGGCTGATCAGGTCGGCAGCCATGGCCTCGCCGAACTGGCGGGATTTGATCAGAGACGTGTTCGGGTCGCTGAAGACATGGCTCTCGGCCGAGGTTCCGTACGCGACGAGCAGCGGAAGGTGCGGCAGCAGGAACCCGAAGTTGCGGGACTGCTCGGCCAGGCGTACGAGTCGGGGGTCTGGTGTCTGGGGCGCCCCGCCTGCGCTGCTCATGGGGTGGTACCGCCTCTCCGGGAGTGCAAAGGTCGCCGATGCTTTTTGTGCAGCGTGATCGCTAGTTGAGCCTAACTGGCGGCCGGTCTTCTGCGTCGGTCTTCGGCACTACAGTTCCAGCTGGCCCGACCTGACGCCCGCCACCATTGCATTGCCACGCGCCAGCGCCCGACCCGAACCGCTGCCGGTGGATTGACGTTGGATCTGGGGAGAGCATCGAGTGGTAAGAGAGGTCCCCGATGATCGTGACGATCCGGCCGGACGAGAAGCGTGACGTCCAGCCGATTGCCGGACTGATCGGGGAAATCGAGGTTGGCGGAGCGGCTTTAGGGTGGCGCTGCTTTGGCGCGAGTAACCATGGCCCGTAAGCTTGCGGGGCGTCGGGCAGTCTGTGAATCTGCCCGGTAAAGCACGACGTTGGGGCCATGATCTCCGAGGCTCGCGCCAAAGTGGCTCCGTGAAGCCGCGGAGCCGGCCGGAGACAGGAGCGCAGGCCTGGCCGGTGGCCGGGTCGCGCGCGCGGTGACGCTGAGCGAGTCGCCTTGAACCCGTGAAGAAGGTTGTTACTCAGTCGAATGCCTGGGGTACCTGGGTTTGAAGTCGTACGCGCAGGCTGGTAGTTCAGCGCTCTGACGATGTGCGAGCGGTAGGGAGATCACTGGTCGGATCGTCCATGTGATGCGGGTCTGCTCGTGGGTGACTGACACCGTGCTGGGCTCGCAGCGCAAGGGGGCTCGTCTGGTCTCGATGCGGCCGTCGTAGCGGCGGCGAGGCCCCTTCGGGTGGTCCTGGCTTGGCCGGAGTCGGTCACCGCGACCGTGGTGGTGAGCTCGGAGACGGTGAGCGTTACGTGGAAAGCGCCGGTGGCTCGGCGGGCGGGTCCCCGGAAGTCATCCACCGTAACTACGCGGGCTGCCTGGACGACAGCGAGGAGGAGAACAACAGGAAGATCGAGGAAGCGATGGGGTGGTAGCCGAGCAGCTCGTGCCCTCGGCCCCGTGAGCGGCTCACGGGCTCCTCACGCGTGAATCGTGAGCGGCAATGACAAAGGCCCGGACTCAGTGAGACTGAGTCCGGGCCTTGTTCTCGGCACTTCTGCAGGTCAGCCAGCGAATCTGCTGCTCTCTGCGAAGTGCCCCCGGCAGGATTCGAACCTGCGCACACGGCTCCGGAGGCCGTTGCTCTATCCCCTGAGCTACGGGGGCGTGTCGGCCGCGTCGTGCGGTGACGGGTAGAACATTACCAGCTTCGGATGGGTGATCCGCAACGTCGTTCCCAGCACGCCCGTGAGCAGGGCGGGCGGCAGGTGCGTCTCGTCGCGCAGGACGCCCCTGATGAC
>NZ_PXWG01000088.1 GCF_003011965.1 Streptosporangium nondiastaticum | reverse complement strand
GAGGCCGCGCCGCCGCCCCCGCCCCCGCCCCCGCCGCGACGCCGGCTGTGCGGCACGGAACGCGTGTGGCCGTGGTGGCCGCCGTGCTCCGCGGCCTCCAGCTCGGCGAGCTCCTGGTCCAGGCCGAAGCGCTCCAGCAGCGGGATGCGGTAGAGCCGCGGCAGCAGCCAGGCGTGCCAGACGCCGGTGACGAAGAGGATCGCGGACGAGGCGATCAGGACCGAGCCGAGGGTGTCGGTCGGGTAGTGGGCGCCGACGTACCAGCGGGAGAAGGCGACGAGCAGCACGGCGAAGGCGCCGGCGACCAGCACGGTGCGCCGGTGGCGCGACTCCCGGAAGAGGAAGTACGCGGCGATGACCACGGCCACGGTGAAGGCGGTGTGGCCGCTGGGGAAGCTGTTGGAGCCGATCTCGGGGTCCAGCATGAACTCCCGCGGCGGCCGGGGCCGGGCGACGATGGCCTTCGCGAGCTGGGTGCTGTTCCAGCCGACCGCGACGACGAGGAAGGTGGAGACCGCCGTCACCGGCCGGCGCTGCACGAACAGCAGCCAGCCGCTCCAGGCCGCGAGGATCAGGACGCCCGCGATCGGCGACGCGAGGGCGCTGACTCCCTCCATGACCACGTTCAGCCACCCGGTGCGGAAGGTGGTCTGGACCGTGCGGTCCAGCTTCAGGTCGTGCGGCTGGATGAGATCGGTGTGCACCGCGACCAGGCCCAGCGCGATCGCGACGGCGAACAGCAGGACGGAGTTGCGCAACCAGTGGCGCACGTACGGCATGGGTGGGGCGTCCTTTGAATCGGTAGGGCGGTACCGGCACGGCAGTACACGCGAAGGTGACGATCGCCTGCCGCAGAGGTGACGACGGCACGGCTGTACGGCAAAGCTACACGCGCCGCGCCCGTGCCCCCTCGGGGGCGCCCGCCGCGGGCGGCCGGCACGGGCCGCGGGCGCCGGCCGCCCACCGGGCGCGGAGCACCCTGGGTGAGCGAGTTATACCCGACGGTGAGAACCCGGCCGGACGGGAAGACGGCGGCCGCGCAGTGCCGGAGCGGTTGCGGGGGGCGGGATTCAGCCGATCGTGGGGCAAGGCCGTCCGGGCCGGGGCGGTCACCCTCGACGCCACGGTTCCCTCCGCGGTTCCCGCGCGGTGGATTCTGTGCGGTATCTCAACCCGGTCGCACACACTGATCGCGACCCGGTCGCACACCCTGATCGCGCCCCCGGCCCCCGACCCGGGCGTTCCCTTCCCGGTGGCCGGATCCCGCTCCTCCCCCACAGGGCGCTTCAACCCCGGGCGCCCCGGCGAAGTCCTGCCTCGTGTCCGCACACCGGCCGGAGCAGAGGGGTTGCACGCCATGACCATGCGCACCATCCACAGAGCCATGACGGGAGCACTGGCCACCGCGGCGGTGACCGCGGCGGTCCTCACCGTCCCCGCGGCGGCCGGCACGGCCGACGGCACCGCCTCCGGGCGCCACGACCGGCACTCCGCCACCCGCAGCGCCATGGAGGCCCAGATACGGGCGGGCATACCCGGCGTCCTGGGGCAGACCCGGGACGCGGGCGGCACCTGGCAGGGGTCCGCGGGAGTCGCCGACCTCGACACCGGGCGCCCGCGCCTCCCCCAGGACCGCTTCCGCATCGGCAGCGTCAGCAAGGTCTTCACCTCCGTCGTCCTCCTCCAGCTGGAGGCCGAGGGCAGGCTGAGCCTGGACGACTCCGTCGACCGCTGGCTGCCCGGCGTGGTCCGGGGCAACGGCCACGACGGCCGCGGGATAACCGTCCGGCAGCTGCTCAACCACACCAGCGGGGTCTACAACTACACCGCGGACCCCGAATTCCAGAAGCTGCTCGGCCCCGGCTTCCGGGAGCACCGCTTCGAGACCCACACGCCGGCCGAGCTGGTGAAGATCGCGACGTCGCACGCGCCGGACTTCCGGCCGGGCGAGGGCTGGAACTACTCCAACACCAACTACATCCTCGCCGGCCTGATCACCGAGAAGGTGACGGGCCACTCGTACGCCACCGAGATCGAGCGGCGCATCATCCGGCCCCTCGGCCTGCGCGGCACCACCCTCCCGGGCACGTCGCCGAAGATGCCGGACCCGCACGGCACGGCCTACACCTCGGCCCTCTCCGCGGACCCGGCCACGAAGCCCTTCGACGCCACCGAGCTCAACCCTTCGTGGGGCTGGGCCGCCGGCGAGATCATCTCCACCACCGGCGACCTCAACCGCTTCTACGGGGCCCTGATCGGCGGGAAGCTGCTGCCCGGGGCCCAGCAGCGCGAGCTGATGACCACCGTCTCCACCGGAGGCAAGCTGCCCGGCGCCCGCTACGGGCTCGGGGTCGCCGAGATCCCGCTGTCGTGCGGGGTGACCGTGTGGTCGCACACCGGCGGCATCCACGGGTCCCTCACCATGGCCGCCTCCACGGCCGGCGGCAAGCACACCGCCGCCTTCAACCTGAACGGCGACTGGGCCGGCGACCTCACCGCGCTGGTCGAGGGCGAGTACTGCGGCAAGACGCCCTCCGGGGACTCCGCCGCCCGTACGCCCGAGCGTGCGCCGCAGAAGGTGATGACGCTGCGCTGACGCGGCCGGAGCTCATGGAATGACCGCGGCCCGCGGCTGTCACCAGCCGCGGGCCGCGGTTTCCTGCGGGCGGGGGCCGTCAGGTGCTCAGCCCTGGCAGATCCCGCGGGCGTAGTCGAAGGTCGCGGTCGCCTGCGAGTACTTCCACTGCGGGGCCAGCAGCTCGGAGCCGAGCTGCTTGGCCGCCTCCGGGCTCTCCACCACGTACCCGAAGTCCTGCAGCCAGGACGGGTAGAGGTTCTTCGAGCCGATGTAGAAGGCCGAGTCGTCCACCGAGACCAGCTTGTGGTGCTGTGCGTACGGCTTGCCGTCCGCCCACTTGGCGCTGTCCGAGCTGCGGGCGGTGGCGAGCTGCAGGTTGCTGCACATGGCCGTCTTCGCGCCCTGCGCGCCGCCGGGGAGCAGCGAGAGGCGGTTGCGCAGGAGGTCGCTGATCTCGTTCAGCGACTTGATCTGCGAGTAGCCTCCGCTGCCGACGGCGCCCCGGTTGGCGGGGTCGCTGACGACGATGCGCACCTTCACGCCGGCGGCCAGCTTCGCCGCGATCGCGTCGTAGAGGCGGACGTCGTAGCGCGGCAGCGGCGGGCAGGTGGCGTTGAGGTCCTGCTGAGAGATCTCGACGTGGCTGCGCGCGCTGCCGACGAGGGCGCGCAGGGCGCTCTCCTCGGGGTTGACCGTGTCGTAGTCGCGGTCGGCGTTGGTGTTGTCGTGCAGGCCCACGACGCACTTGGTGTCGGACGCCGACGGCAGCTCCGGCCGGAACGACGAGGAGGGGTCGGAGTCCTTGATGCCGACGCCCAGTCCGCCGACGGCGATGACGGGGACGTTCCCGGTGGCCGGCGCGGGCGCGGGGTTGGCGTCCTTCTCCATCGTGGGCATGCAGCCGGCGCCCGGGGAGGCGGCGAACCAGACGCTCGCGATGTTGCTCTTGTTCTCGCAGGTCCAGGACCACAGCTCGTCCAGGTAGCGGCCCGCGGAGCCGGCGGCGGGGCCGGTCAGGGCGAGGTCGACGTCGGACACCGGGTGGGTGGTGTCGACGTAGTCGCCCTTCCAGCTGTTGATGCCGCCGGTGATCGCCGACTGCCCGTCCACGACCAGGAGCTTGGAGTGGTTCCAGGAGAACGCGGTCTTGGAGGTGGTCATCGACGCGACGTTGAGCGTGATGCCGTCGGCGGCCTTGCCGAGCTTGTCGCGCAGGTCGTCGCGGTACTTCGAGGGCAGCACGTTCACGTGGTAGACCGGCGCGGCCCCGACGAGGACGCGGACCTTCGGCTTGTTGCCGTTCTCCACGGACTTCTTCAGGCCGGCGACGATCGCGTCCTGGAACGCCCCGTCGGGGAACGGGGCGAGCGTGGATATGTCGACGGTGCGCGTGGCCTTCGAGATGTTCTCGGTCATCCTGGCCAGCAGGCGCTTCGTGCCGGGGCGCTCGGTGCAGTTCGCGTCACCCCAGCAGCCGGGGGTCTGCAGCAGCCAGCCGGCGGGGTCACCGGCCGGGGCGTCGAGCGCGTTGCCCGCCGTGCGCTCCCACACGCGGCCCTCGAGGCCGGGCGAGACCTGACGGAGGGTCTGCTCGACGGCGTCGAGGTGCGGGGTGGCGGAGGAGTCGGCGGACGCCGGGGTCGCGGGGAGCGCGGCGAGGACGAGGGCGGAGACCGCCGCGGGGCCGGTGGTACGGCTTAAACGGCGGAGCCGGTGACGAGCCAAGGTGCTTCCTTTACGGGGGTGCTGGTAACGACCAGGTGATCAAGAAGTGATCACCCGGTGAAGCTACCAGCTCACCGGAAGGAAGCGTTCAGGAGGAACCGTCCAGGACCATTCACGAAGAACAGCTGCTGCCGCCGCAGCTGGAGCTCGAACTGGAGCAGGAGGAACCGGAGGAGCAGCTGGAGTGGCCCGAGTGACCCGAGTGATGGGAGCCGGAGGAGCAGCTGGAAGCGCTGGAACAGCTGGAGCCGGCGCTGGAGGAGGAGCAGGAGTAGTACGAAGAGGAGGACTTCCCGGCCTTCGCGGACTTGGAGCGCTTCGCGGTCGTGCTCGTGGCGGGGCGCGTCCGCACCGCCAGCCTCAGCTGGTGCAGGTACGGCTGGTCCGGCTCCGGCCCGACCGTGTCGTGGACGGCGACGACTCCCGCGACGCCCTCCGGGTGCTCGGCGGACGTGCGGACGCTCCAGGGACCGGTCCTCCCCACCCGGTCGGTGAACTCCTGCCCGCGCGGCGTCAGCCCGGGCTTCGGGCGCGGCCCGTACGCCCTGCGGAGCTTGATGCCGCCCGCGAGGAGGACGAGCGCCACGATCGCCACCGGCAGGGCGGCGGGCACGCCGAGCAGCCCCAGGGCGATGACGCCCCCGACGACGAGGCCGCCCACCTGCACGTCCGCGGCACGCTTCCACTTCGCCTCCGCGGCGGGGGACGTCAGCAGCCCGCATTTGACGAGCGAGCTGCTGACGCCGTCCACGGCCGCGTCGAACTGCAGCTGGACGCGGAGGCGGTACAGCTTGGTGCCCCAGTCGGGGCCGCACCGGGCCAGCAGGGCGCGTTCCACGGCGTTGAACGCGGCGGCCCGCTCCACCTTGAGCTCGCCGGTGCTGTTGACGGAGACCCGCCCGTCCTCGCACATGCGGGCGATGACGGTGTCCACCACGCGGATCGGGCCTCCCCGCAGGTACGCGACTTCCAGGAGGCCGGGTTCGCCCGGTACGGCCGGCGGGCCGGCGAGCGTGCGGTTGCGCGTGACGATCAGCCCGGCCGAGGGCACCAGGAGGGCGAGGTACATCACGACGGAGAGCACGACGATGCCGCTGGTCATAGGTCGGTTGCCTTTCGGGTCACGCGTGAACGCAAAATGCGCCAGGCCGTGGCGAGGCGCGCGGAGGGCGGGCGGGGCGGGGCCGTGCGGTCCGCCGCCCGGTCCGCCGCGTCGTGCGCCTCCCGCCATGCGGCGAGGCGCTCCCGCTGCCCGGGGCCGGTGAGTGCGCCGTCCGTCTCCAGGAGCCGGGCGGCGAAGTCGAGGGCGTCCTGGCGGTAGCCGTGGCGCATGGGGCGCCCGCGGGCGTGGTCGAGGAACAGCCGCCGGAAGTCCGCCCCGAGGATGTCAGGCAGCTCCGGCGCGACCTTCGCGACGACCTCCGCGCGCTTGCCCAGCAGTGCCCGGCGCTGGGTCCGCAGCCGCTGCGGGTCGTGACCGGCCGGCGTGGGCCCGTCCGCGACGAGCGCCGAGAGCAGGGCGTGCTGGGCCCGCGCGAGGCGCAGCCGTGCGGCGTCGGCGCTGGGAGCAGTGAGGTCCGAGGGGCCTATGGAGTCCATGGGGTCCATGTGTTCAGACACCGGAGGCCTCCTTCTGCCGCCGCGCCGGCCGCGCGGAGCGCCGCGCTCCGGCCACCGTCGCCCTGACCGCGTCGAGTTCCGCCGCGAGCTCGTCCGCCCCGGGGAAGGCGTCGTCCCGTTCCAGGAGGACGCCGGGGAGGGCGACGCGGGAGGCCAGTTCGGCGAGGACGCCGAGGACGGGCCGGGTGACGGGGTGGGCGTGGGTGTCGTGCCACAGGCCGTCCCGTTCGACGCCGCCGGCCACGTGCACGTAGGCGATGGCGTCGAGCGGCAGCTCGTCCAGCGCGGCCGCCGGGTCCTGACCCAGGTTGACGTGGTTGGTGTGGAGGTTGGCGACGTCGATCAGCAGCCGCACGCCCGTCCGCTCGACGAGCTCGGCGAGGAACCGGCCCTCGGTCAGCTCCTCGCCGGGCCAGGTCATGAGGGCCGCGATGTTCTCCAGGGCGAGCGGCACGGGCAGCATGTCCTGCGCGATGCGGACGTTCTCGCACAGGACGTCCAGGGCGTCGCGGGTGCGGGGCACGGGCAGCAGGTGGCCGGCCTCGATGCGCGGCGAGCCGGTCAGCGGCCCTCCGGCGCGCACGAAGGCGATGTGCTCGGAGACGAGCGGTGAGCCGAGGGCCTCGGCGCGCTCGGCCAGCGCCGCGAGCCGGGCGAGGTCCGGGCGGTCCGCGCCGCCCAGGCCGAGGGAGACGCCGTGCGGGATCACCGTCGTGCCGCGCTCGCGCAGCCGCCGGAGCGGCTCGGGGAGGTGGCCGGGGCAGATGTTCTCGGCCACGACCTCCACCCAGTCGGCGCGGACCGGCCCGGCGAGGGCACCGGCGAGCTCCGGCCGCCAGCCGACCCCCGTGCCCAGCGCGCCGGGCACACCGGAATCGCTCATGGTCCCGCCCCCCGTCTTTCCCGTTCTCCCCCTGGCGCCGAACGCCTGTACCAGGGCATTTCCCAGCGGGACACTTTACAAATCCTTCTCCCGGCCCCCGGTCCCCGTACATCTCGCGTATGACCCGCGCCGTCCGCACCGGACCTCAGATGTACGGAACACCGCCTCACGGTCTGATTACCCGCAGTGGTCCCGGGCCGTAGTTTCTTGATCATCGGCAGGCCGCGCGGCTCCACCGCGTCGCGCCCTCCCGAGCGATTCCGGAACCCCGACGTGAGGCGGACCATGTACGGCAAGGCATTTGCTCCCGAGTACCGGGGCTCCCTGGAGGACCTCTCGGTGAACGCTTCTCTTGAGGAAGTGCTCGCCAAGGCCGTCGAGCAGCAGCAGCGGGCCGAGCTGGCGGGCTCCGCCCTGGACGCGGCGCACGCCGGGCTGGCCGTGGCCGAGGCGAGCCGGCGGCTCGGCCGGGTCGCGGAGGCCGACCGCGCGTGGAAGGCGAGCTACCGGGCTGCGCGGGAGGCCGGTGACCAGGGGGCGATGGCGTGGGCCGTGTGGAGCGGCGGCACGCTCGCCCGGCAGCGCGGCGAACTGGCCCTGGCCCGCCGGTGGCTCGGCATCGCCGCCGACCTCGCCGAGCGGGGCGGCGACGTCGTCGCCCGGGGCTACTCCCTCGCGGGCCTGGCCGAGACCGGCCGCATCCAGGGCGACTACGAGGCCGTCGGCGCGCTGCACGAGCAGCTGCTGGCGGAGGCCCGGCGCCGGGGCGAGGCCCGGCACACGGTGTGGGCGCTGGAGGGCATCGCGCAGATGCACCGCAACTCCGGTTCGTACGACACCGCGCTCGCGATGTTCGAGGAGGCCGCGGAGATAGCGGGCAAGGCCGACGACGCCCGCGGGCACGCGTGGGCGCTGCGCGGGATCGCCGACGTCCTGTCCCTGAAGGGCGGGACCGGCCGGGCGCTGGAGCTGCTGTCGGAGGCGGAGGGGACGTGCCGGCGGATGAAGCTGGTGAGCGCGCTCGCCTACAACCACAAGATGCGGGGCAACGTGCTGTTCCGCGCGGGCCGTTACGCCGAGGCCGAGGAGTGCTACCGGGGCGCGCTGGCGGAGTTCGAGGAGATGGCGGAGCCGCGGGGCGCGGCGCTGGCCCGGCTGGGGCTGGTCAAGTCCCGGGCCCGGCTGGGGCACGACCGCGCCGCGACGGCCGCGGAGCTGGACGACCTGCACCGCACGCTCGGCAGGATCGGGCTGCTGCACGCCCGGGAAATGGTCGAGGCGGCGCGGGCCGAGCTGGGGTTGGCGCCGGCCGGTGCCCGGCCGGCCGCCTGACCGTACGACCTCCGTCCCGTACGTCCTCCGCCCGTGCGGCGCTCCTCGCGCCGGGCCCACCACAGGAAAGAGAAGCCCCATGCCCACGCAGACCGGTCTCCGCGCCCCCGCGCCCCAGGCGATGGCCCGTGCCAGGGAGTTGGTGGAGCCGGCGCTCAGAGCCGCCGTGGCGACTCTGCACCCGCTGCCGGGCCGGATGGCGGCGTTCTCGTTCGGCTGGTGCGAGGCCGACGGCACTCCGGGCGCGTCCCCCGGCGGCAAGGGCGTCCGCCAGGCGTTCGCCCTGCTCGGCGCGGAGGCGGTGGGGGCGCCGGAGGAGGCGGCGGTGCAGGCGGCGGTGGCCGTCGAGCTGGTGCACACCTTCTCGCTCGTGCACGACGACATCATGGACGGGGACGAGCGGCGGCGGCACCGTGACGCGGCGTGGAAGGCGTTCGGCACGGGCCCGGCGGTCCTGACGGGCGACGCCCTCTTCGCGCTCGCCGTGCAGACGGTGGCGGGGGCCGGGGGCGGGCACGCGGGCCGCGCGGTGGCGCACCTCGCGGACTGCCTGGGCGAGCTGGTGCGCGGGCAGGCCGACGACCTGCTGTTCGAGGACCGGCCGTGGGCCGGGCCGGACGCCGTGGCCATTCCGGAGTACGAGGCGATGGCCGGCCGCAAGACCGGCGCCCTGCTGGGCTGCGCGCTGTCCCTGGGCCCGGTCCTCGCGGGCGCCCCGGCGCTGCAGACGAGCGCCCTCGCGGAGGCGGGCCGGCGGCTGGGCGTGGCGTTCCAGGCCGTGGACGACCTGCTGGGGATCTGGGGCGACCCGCTCACGACGGGAAAGCCGGTGCACAGCGACCTGCTGCGGCGGAAGAAGACCCTGCCCGTGCTCGCCGCCGTCGCCCGGGGCGGCGGCGCGACGGGGCGCGAACTGACCCGCCTGCTGGGCTCGGGAGCCGCGCCGGACGCCGCTGCCGCGCAGCGTGCGGCGGCCCTGGTGGAGGCGGCGGGCGGCCGGGACTTCGCCCTGGAGGAAGCGCGCCGCCACGCCGCGGCCGCGCAGGCGTGCCTGCGCGGCGCCGGGCTCGCCGAGAGCGCGACCGGTGAACTCGTCGCGCTCTCCGGGCATCTCCTGGAGCGGCGGCTGTAGGGCTGCTGCGGGCGGCGGCGCTACACGGCCGGTGCGGCCTCGCAGGTGACGTCCCGTGCGGGCAGCTCCCCCGACAGGAGGTACTTGTCGACGATGCCGTCGGCGCAGGCGTTGCCGCCGCCGTAGACGCCGTGGTCGCCGCCGGGGACGGTGACCAGGCGCGAGCCCTTCAGGGCTCGGTGGGCGCGCTGCGCGCCCTCGTAGTACGTGGCCGGGTCGTGCAGGGAGTTGAGCATCAGGACGGGCGGCACGCCCTTGCCGGTGATCTTCACGCGCGGGCCGGGGGCCGTGGGCCACGCCGCGCAGGTGGCGGAGAACGCGAGCTCCCGGGCGCCGATCAGGGGGTACTTCGCGGTGTCCTCGCCGCTGCGCCGGACCCAGTGCTCCGTGTCGCGGTTCCAGGGCGTGTCGGCGCAGGTCACGGCGAGGAACTCGGCGAAGAAGTTCGGGGAGAGGTACGAGCCGAAGACCCTGTCGGCCATCTGGCGCTCCGCGGCCGTGGCGGACTCCCAGTGCTCCAGCGCGGCCAGGGCCGTGGCGAGGCCGGGGAAGCCCTGCTGCGAGTTGTAGACGGCCTGGATGGTGCCGCTGTCGAAGCGGTTGGGGTCGACGGTCTTCCCCTTGGTCCTGCCTCCGTCGAGGCTGAGGGGCCGGTCGTGCAGGGCGCTGCGGCGGCGCTCCCAGGTGGCCTTGGCGTCGGCGGCGGTCTTCCCGTAGTGGTAGGTGGCGTCGTTCTTCGCGAGCCAGGGCAGGAAGTCCTGTTCGAAGCGGCGCTGGAAGCTCTTGGGCTGACCGGTCTCGAACTGCTCCCACGTGCCGTCGAAGGCGATGTTGCTGTCCAGGACGGCGCGTTCGACGCGCTGCGGGAAGACGGAGGCGTAATAGGCGCCGACCATGGTGGCGTAGGAGGCTCCGTAGTAGGAGATCTTCCGCTCGCCGAGCAGGGAGCGGAGGAGGTCCATGTCGCGCACGGTCTGCTCGGTGGTGATGTACGGGAGGAGGTCGCCGTGCTTCGCGCCGCAGGCCTCGGCGAGCTTGCGGGAGTTGTCGAGGACGCGCTGGACGGCTTCGGGCGAGCGGTCGCGGAAGTCCCCGGCGAAGAACGCGTCGAGCTCCTCCTGGGTCTGGCACTGCAGCGGAGTGCTGGCGCCGACGCCGCGCTGGTCGAAGCTGACGATGTCGTAGGCGCCGCCTATGGAGGGCGCCGCCTTCGCGAGCCCGGCGGGCCGCTTGAGGCCGGAGCCGCCCGGGCCGCCGGCGGCCATCATCAGCACGCCGCGCCGCTGGGCGGGGTCGCCCGCCTTCACGCGCGACACGGCGATGGTGAGGTCCTTGCCCGCGTCCGGGGCGTGCCAGTCGCGCGGGACGGTCATCTGCGCGCACTCCAGGCCGGGCGCCACCTCGGGGCAGGGCTTCCAGTCCAGCTTCTGGGAGGCGTACCGCTCGGGCACGGTCACCGCCGCGGCCGTCTGCGGCGCACCGGCCGTGTGCGACGCACCGGCCGCCCGGGGTGCCGCGGCCGCGGCACCCGCCGGGAGCGCGGTGGCTGCGATCACCACGGCCACCGCTGCCGACACGACGGACGCGGCGGAGACGGCCCGCCGCGACTTCCTGGACTCGAACATCGAACCTCCTGGGCTTTTCTTGACGGTTCGATGTTCCCGGGCGGCGGGGCCGCGGACGATCCCTCTGGTATCCGTTCCCGGGGTGGTACTGGTACCACCCGGGCCCCGCGGCTACTTCTTCAGGCTCTTCAAGAAGGTGACTTCCCGATAGGCCGGGGACGGCCGGTCGAGCAACGGGCTCGGGGCCCCGCGCAGGTGCCGGTCGAGGAACGCGCCCACGTAGGCGCGGGTGAGGGCTGTCGAGCGGGGACCGTGCAAGGTGCCGTATCCCTTCGTGACGGCATCCGGCGGCGTGCCGGCGGGCAGGCCGAACCGGTCGGCGAGCCAGGGCGCGTCGGTGAAGGTCATGTGCCCGCCCTCGGGGACGTCGAGCCAGCGCTTCCAGCCCGTGAGCTGCTTCCAGCTCCGGTCCCAGTTCACCCTGGGGTCTTCGGCCGACCCGGGGTCGATGACCTGGCCGCGCCGCGCGCCCAGCAGCAGCACCGGCTTGTTCACCCCGCCGGCGAACTCCCCGAAGAAGTTGCCGTCGAGGTTGACGGCGGCGTCCACGCGCGGGTCGTCGTGGAGGGCCTGGACCGCGCTCGCCCCCCCGATGGAGTGGCCGGCGACCGCGATCCGGCGGGCGTCGACGGCGAGGGGGCTGCGGGGGCCGGTCAGCTGGTCGAGCAGGAACCGGATGTCCTTGGACCGGTTCGGCGCGACCGCGGGGAGGGCCTCGTTCTTCCGGCAGAGCTCGCAACTCTCGATGCGCCCGCCGGGGAACTCGACCGGAGCCTCGTAGGTGTGGTCGACCGCGGCGACGGCGTAGCCGCGGGACGCCAGGTCCTCACCGAGGCCGGTGAGCGACGCACGGCTCATCCCGAAGCCCGGGGAGAGGACGACCAGCGGCCGACGCTTGCCGGCCGGCCGGGCGTCGACGGTGGAGTTGGTGCGCATGCCGGCCAGGTCTTCCTTGCCGATCCACGCCTTGGACAACTCCTTCGACATGTACGGGGCGTTCCGGTCGCCCTGGTGCCGCGCCGGGTACCAGAGCGTGACCATGAGCTCCCGCTTGCCGGCGGCGGGCTTCCAGGGGTCGGGCCGCGAGGTGTCGACGAGGTGCAGGGTCTTCGTGCCGACCGGCTCCTTGCCGGTGGGCGCCGGGATCCGGTCCGGCGCCGCCACGGTCCCGGCGCGCTCCGCCGGGACCGCGGCCGGGCCGGACGCCGCCGCGGCGACGGCCGGGATCTGGGGGACGGCGAGGGTCGTGAGAAGTGCGGCGGCCACGAAGGCCCGCCGCGATGTCTTCCGCGATGTCCACATCATGATCATTAAGCTATGCGGCCCTCCCCGGCCCGGGCATCGGCCTCAGGTCGGAGATGATCAGCCGGAGCGGTCTCCGCGGACTGCGCCGCCCCGGAATCCCTCGCGCCGCGCCCGCGCCCGCGGTCCATCTCACGCCATTCCGGGCGCAGGCCGGCCAGGTTGGTGGTGAGGAAGTACAGCGCGCCGCCCGCCAGGAGGACGGGCGCGAGCCCGGCGGAAGTGACGGCGAGCCCGGCGAGCAGGCCGCCCAGGGGGATGCCCGCCCAGGCCAGGGAGTCACCGAGCGCCCGCACCCGGCCCAGGAGGGCGCGCGGCACCCGCTCGAAGGAGACGGCTCCGAGGATGGGGTTGAGGAAGCCGCCGCCGAAGCCGCTGACGGCGAAGACGACGAGCACGGCCCACAACGGCGCGCCGCAGGCGAGGACCACGAACTTCGGCGCGCCCGCGACCAGGAACCCGGCGAAGAACACGGGCCTGCGGCGCATCCGGTGGGCGAGCGCGGCGGCGACGAGACTGCCGCAGACCGCGGCGATGCCCGCGGCGCTGCTCGTGAGCCCGATGACGGCCGGACCGTCCCCGGACCGCTCGGCCCACACGGGAACGAGAACGGCCGCGAAGCCCGCTTCGAGGAGGTTGGTGATGCCGACCATGACGATGACGGTGAGCAGCAGGGGCTCGCCGCGCAGGAACGTGAAGCCCTCGCCGAAGCGGCGCCAGTAGCCTGCCGGTTCGCCGGCGGGGGCACTGTCCTCGCCGCTTTCCCGTGGCTCGCTTCCGGGCGGTACGGCGCCGCCCATGCCGCGGGGCAGGACGAGCGCGATGACGAGCGAACCCAGGGCGAAGGAGACGGCGTTGACGACGATGCCGGCCATGGGGCCGAGGAGGGCCACGAGCGCGCCGCCGGCCGCCGGGCCGACGGTGGAGGCGAGGCGTTCGGTGACGCCGGAGAGGCCGGTCGCCCGCTCCAGCGGGACCCTGCTGCGCTCGGCCGCCTCCGGGACCATGATCTCCTTGGCCAGGTCACCGGGCCCGCGCACGGCGCCGATCACGGCGACGAGGGCGAGCAGGAGCCAGAAGGGCAGCAGGCCGAAGGCGTGGAGCGCGGGGATCAGCGCGGCGGCGACGGCGCTGAGGGAGTCGGCCGACCACGAGATGACGCGCGGCCCGACCCGGTCCACCAGCGGGCCGGTGAACATCTTCACCAGCACGTACGGGGTCATCTCGCAGAAGGCCACGAGCCCCGTCTGCGCGGCGCTGCCGGTGGCGACGAGGACGAACCACGGCAGGGCGATCGCCGATACGCGGGTGCCGGTCAGGGAGACGGCGGTCGCGGCGAGGACGCCGGCGAGGGGGCGGATGCTGCGCCCGGGTATCGGGCCGGGCGGCGACGGAGGCGACGGAACGGACCCGGTCATGCGCCGCTCCCCGGCGCGTTTCCAGCGTCTCTTCGTGTGCCCTCGGCGTCGCTCGGTAGATCCTCGGCGTTACCCGGTAGGCCGTCGGCATCGCTCGGTAGATCCTCGGGGTCGTCCGCCGCGCCCGGGTCGGGCAGGAGCTGCAGGATCAGGGAGACGCGCTCGGTGCCCTCGGGGGCGTCCGCGCCGGGTGCGTGCTGCCGGTACCGCTCGATGACGGCCCGGAGTTCGCCGCCGAGTTCGACGGCCTCCTGCGGGGTGAGCCGGAGCATCCAGTCGCTCATGTCGAACGCTTCGCGCCAGGGGCGCGGCAGGCCGGGGTACGCGGCGGTGGCGAGCTGGGCGCGGAGGGTCTGGCCGGCCGCGACGCCCTGCAGGAAGCCGAGGGCGACCTCGGGCTCCTGCCCGGCGAGGTCTTCGCCCTCGATCCGGGTGACCTGGTGGACGGCGCGCCACCAGCGCTCACGGGCGTTGCCCCGGCCGGTGTCCTCCACGACGAAGCCCGCGTCGGCGAGCTGCCGCAGGTGGTAGCTGGTCGCCCCGGAGGCGATGCCGAGCCGCTCGGCGAGCCGGGTCGCGGTCGAGGGTCCGTACACCCGCAACAGCCCGACGAGCTGCACCCGTACGGGATGGGCCAGGGCGCGCAGTCCCTTGGCGTCGAGGATCACATCGGTCATGGCCCCAGGCTAGACCGCCAAGGTTTCTTTGCAAAGAAACCTTGGCAATCGCGGCCGGCGAGCCCTGCGGCGGCGCGCTGCCGGGCGCTGCCGCCGGGCGTCACAGCGACCGGCCGGCGCCGCCGTCGATGCGGATGGACTCGCCGTTGATGTACGCGGCGGCGTCCGAGACGAGGAACGCGGCCAGCTTGCCGACCTCCGCCACCGTCGCGTACCGGCCCGCGGGGATCCTCGCGAGGAACTCGGGCCGCTCGGGCCAGCTGTCCACGTAGCCCGGCATGATGCTGTTCATCCTGATGCCCTTGGGCGCGTACTGGTCGGCGTAGAGCTTGGTGAAGCTCGTGAGTGCGGCCCGCAGGGCGGAGTTGACCGGGATCATGCCGAGCGGCTCGAAGGCGGTGTACGAGGAGAGGTTGACGAAGGCCCCGCGCCCGGCGCGCTCCATGTGCGGGGTGACGAGCCGGGCCAGCCGGACGACGCTGAGCAGCAGCATGTCGAGGCCGTCGTGCCATTCCTCGTCGGTGACGTCCAGCAGCGCGCCGTTCCTGGCGTGGCCGGCACCGTTGACGACCGCGTCGATGCGGCCGTGGCGCTCCAGGGCGTGGTCGACGAGCCGGGCGAGGCCGGCGGGGTCGGTGAGCGAACCGGTCACCGCGCTGCCGCCCAGGTCGCGGGCGAGGTCGTGGACGCTCTCGTCGATGTCGAGGAGGACGAGGCGATGGCCCGCGGCGGCGAGCTCGGACGCCATGCCGCGACCGATGCCGGAGGCTGCGGCGGTGACGATCGCGACGGGGGCGGAGGCGGCAGACATGGGGAACTTCCCAGGGTTCGGCTGAGGATCTGACTTCGGTACGACTGTACGTAAATCACCGTACCTTCATTTCCCTGTCGGTACGAAATGCGTCGTACGATCGTCCTCATGGCCACCTATCACCCCGACCCCGAGCAGCTCCTCGTCGAGGACGTCCTGGCCGCTCTGGGCAACCCGGTGCGGCTGGGGATCGTGCGCGAGCTCGACGCCTCGCCCGGCGCGCGCACCTGCGGCAGCCTTCCGCTGGAGATCACCAAGGCCACGGCCACGCACCACTGGCGCGTGCTGCGCGAGTCCGGGATCACGCGCGAGCACAAGGCGGGCCGTTCCAAGGCCGTGTCCCTGCGCCGGGAGGACCTCGACGCCCGCTTCCCCGGGCTGCTCGACGCGGTGCTGCGCGCCACTCCCCCGCCGCGGGAGCCGTAGCCCCCGGCGCGGTCAGCGAACCGAGGCGTACGCGCCGAGGGCGATGTCCGCGAAGTTGCGCAGGGAGTCCGTGCCGGGGGCGAAGTACCCGGTGTGTCCGTGGGCGCCACGGGTGGGGACGATGCGGGCGCCGAACTCCGCGGAGGTCGGGTCGGTGCCGTGGCCGAGGCCGAAGAGGTCGACGTTGGGCACGTTGCCGATCCAGTCCGAGGAGTTGCGCGCGGCCGCCCAGACGCGCGCACCGGTGTGCAGCTCCTTCACCGAACCGGCCCGCATGCCGGGGCTGCCGAGCGCGACGAGGTCGGCCGCCTCGGTGCGGTCGACGGAGGGCGCGGCCAGCCCGCAGACGACCGAGCCGTAGCTGTGGCAGAACACGGCGGGCGGCGGCGCCGCGGGCGAGGCCGCGGCGGCGGACAGCCCGGCGAGCAGGCGTTCCAGCCGGACCGCCCCGGCCTGCGCGAGCCGGCCGGTGGCGGCGTCCACGCCGAGGCCGACGGGCGTGGTGTAGCCGGCCCAGGCGATGACGGCCGTCGGGGTGCCGGGCGCCCTGCGCTCCATCTCGGACCTCAGCGCGCCGGCCATCCCGGCGGGAGTGCCGTACCGGTCGTGCGTGCGGTCGAAGGTGCCGAGGTCAATGTCCGAGCCCGGTACGACGACGGCGGTGTGCCGGGCCGTCGCCAGGTCGCCGAACACCTCGGCGACCTGGCCGCGCCCCCGCGGGTCGAAGGCCAGGATCCTCCGGCCGGGTGCGAGGAGCCGCTCGTAGCGGCCGGCCCGCTCCCGGGCCTCTTCGCGCACGGCGCGCGACAGGCCGGCGCTCCCGGCCCGGGCCAGCTCCTTCTCCCGCTCGGCGGCTATCGCCCGGGCGTTGGCCTCGTACCGCAGGGTGACGGGGGCTCCGTCGAGGTTGCCGACGATCAGGGCGTGACGGGCCGCCAGGTCCTTGCGCTGGTCCTCCGTGAGGCCGGCGAAGAACGCGGCGACCGTGCGCGGCGTGGCCGTCGCGGGGTCCGGCAGCGTGCGGTGCAGGGAGTGGTCCGCGCGCCACTCCGCCGCGCCCGCGGGCGGACCGGTGACGGCCGTCTGCTCGCTGCCGGCGGCCCAGCCCGCCGTACCCGCGACGACCGTGGTGGCCAGCGCGGCGGCGACCAGCGTGCGCTTGAAGCGGCCCATGAACGTCTCTCCCTCGCCCTGTGTGGTGACAGGGGGAAAGCTAGGAAGAGCACGCCGGAGACGACGTCACCCCGGGGAGCCAACCCTGGGGTGATACCCCGGTAGGGGGCTGCTGCCGGCAGTGGGGCCCGGGTAGGGGGCTGCCGGCGACGTGGCCCGCCGGCAGCGGCGGCTGAGCCGGTCGACTCCAGCCGGCCGATCGACCCCGGCCGGCCCCTCCGTCCCGGCCAGCCCATCGGCTCCAGCCGGCCTATCGGCCCGACCCATCGGCTCCCGTCGGCCGATCCGCTACAGCCAGCCGATCCGCTACAGCCAGCTGACCCGCGCGCTGGTGACCGGCCCCGAGCCGTCCGTCGGCCGGCCGAGCTCACCGGCCCAGACCCGCTCCAGCAGCCGGCGGACGGTGTCCGTGATCTCGGGCACGGCCGCGCGCAGGCCGGCCGCATCGGCCTCGGTGAGCTCGCCCGGGGAGATGCCGGTCTCCTTCAGCAGACCTGGAACGTCGGAGAGCTTCCCGGCCAGCCAGGTCAGTGGATCGGCGGACAGCTCCTCGACGAAGACCCGCGGGCCGGGGATCCAGCCGTCGAAGTCCGGGTGGTGGTGCGTGCGGTCGAAGGTGCCCGGGGCGGCGTCCGCGTCCTGCAGCAGGTCGACGCGCCACAGCGGGCGGGCGATCGTGATCGGCCGCGCGGCGTAGATGGACCCGGACGGCTCGCCGCGCTCGAAGAGCCGGAGCTCCAGGCGCACCCCTCGCTCGGGGGACGCCTGCCCGGGCAGCGGATCCGGGTCGACGAAGTAGAGGTCGCTCACCACGACGCCGATCCGCTCGAAGCCGAATGCGTACAACACGTCAACCCCCTGGAACCGCTTGCCGGACATGCGCGCCTACGCGACGAGCCTACGGAAGCCCGCTCCCCCGCCGCAGCAGCCCGAACCGGCCACGCAGCCTCCCGGAAGGCCTCCCCTCGTACAGCGCTCTCATATGCGTTTCCCGCCCTCGCCCCCGGACTCGGACCCGGACCCGCCTCCGGCTCCGGACCAGGCGTCGGCCTTGTCGGAGGCTATGAGCATGCTCACGCCGAGGACGGCGAGCACGATGCTCGCGTAGACCTCGTAGCCGTCGAGGAAGCCGAGGTGGCGCACCACGACCCCGTACCGGAACCAGCCGGTGAGGGCGTGGACGATGCCTGCCAGGCCCTGCAACATGAGGATGAAGCCGAGGATTTCGAACGTCTTCTTCATGCCTGCCATGCTCCGGCCGCCACCCGGCCCCGGTCATCGCCCGGAAGGCTCCGGCGGCACCGGCCGAAGTAGCCTCCGCCGCGCCCCGGGACCATCCAAAGTCTCGGCCCCTGCGACTTTGGTACACGACCGCCGTCCCGGACCCTCGCGCCCTCCGCCGGCTCAGTAAATTGGCTGTTCATGAACGGGACAGCAGGGGCAGCGATGACGGAGGAGCGGCCGCGCGCGGCGCGCGGCTTGCGCGACTGGGTCGTCGACATCCTCTGCCTCGCGCTCGCGGCCGTGATCGGAATACTGGCCGCCGAGGCCCTGCGCAAGGACCCGGACGTTTCGCCCGCGCTCCTCGCCGCCGACCAGATCGTGGGCGCCGTCGCCTGCGTCGCGCTGTGGACGCGCCGCCGGTGGCCGGTGCCCCTCGCCGTGACCTTGATCGTGATCAGCACGTTCGTGCCCCCGGCCTCCGGGGCCATGCTGGTCGCGGTGTTCACGGTGGCGGTGCACCGGCCGTTCCGGACCGTGGCCGCCGTGGGCGGGCTGGCCCTGGTCAGCGAGCCGGTGCAGGCGGCCGTGCGCCCCGACCCCGACCTGCCGTTCCTCGTGGCGACGGCCACGGGCGTGCTGCTGGTCCTCACGGTCATCGGCTGGGGCATGTTCGTCCGGTCCCGGCGCCAGCTGGTCCTGTCGCTGCGCGAGCGCGCCCTGCGCGCCGAGACGGAGGCGCGGCTGCGGGCGGAGCAGGCGCAGCGCCTGGCCAGAGAGCGCATCGCCCGCGAGATGCACGACGTCCTCGCGCACCGTTTGTCGCTGCTGTGCGTGCACGCCGGCGCGCTGGAGTTCCGGCCGGACGCACCGCCCGCGGAGGTCGCCCGGGCGGCCGGGGTGATCCGTGACAGCGCCCACCAGGCCCTGGAGGAGCTGCGCGAGGTGATCGGCGTGCTCCGCGCCCCCGGCGCGGACGGCGGCGGCGACCGCCCGCAGCCCACCCTGGCGGCGCTGGAGGAACTGGTGGAGGAGTCCCGGCAGGCGGGCATGGAGGTGGTGCTCGACCAGCGGGTGGCTGACGCCGCCTCGGTGCCCGAGGCCACGGGCCGCACGGTGTACCGGATCGTGCAGGAGGCGCTGACCAATGCCCGTAAGCACGCCGGAGGAGCCGAGGTGAGCGTCCGGGTGGAGGGCTCCGCGGAGGCGGGCCTGACGGTCGAGGTCGCCAACCCGCCGGGCGGCGGGCCGGGCGAGCCCGGCGGGACGGACAGGTCCGGCGTGACGGACGGGTCCACCGCTCGGAGCGGCGCAGCGGTGCCCGGATCCGGGCAGGGCCTCATCGGGCTGGCCGAGCGTGCCGCCCTCGCCGGCGGCCGCTGCTCGCACGGCCCCACCCCTGACGGCGGCTTCCGCATCCACGGCTGGCTACCGTGGCGGCCATGAACGCCCCGCAGCGCCCGCACAGCCCCGGGCTCACCCAGGACCCGGCGGCCCCGAGCGGCCCCGGCTCGCCGCAGACCCCGCCGATCCGGCTCCTGCTCGTCGACGACGACCCGCTCGTGCGGGCCGGGCTGTCGTTCATGCTGGGCGGCCTGCCCGACATCCGGATCGTCGGTGAGGCCGCCGACGGCACGGAGGTCGCCTCGCTCGTCGAGCAGCACGCTCCCGACGTCATCCTGATGGACATCCGCATGCCGGCCATGGACGGCCTGGCCGCGACCGAGGAGCTGCGCAGCCGCGAGCAGGCCCCGGAAGTCATCGTCCTGACCACGTTCCACGCCGACGAGCAGGTGCTGCGGGCGCTGCGCGCCGGGGCGGCGGGCTTCGTCCTCAAGGACACCCCGCCGGCCGAGATCGTCGCGGCGGTGCGCCGGGTCGCGGCGGGCGAGCCGGTCCTCTCCCCCGCCGTGACGCAGCAGCTGATCGCCCGGGTCACCGGGCACGAGCAGCCGCAGGAGCAGGACACCCGCGGCGACCGGGCGCGGGGGCAGCTGGCCCTGCTCAACGACCGGGAGCGAGCGGTCGCGGTCGCGGTGGGCCGCGGGCAGTCCAACGCGGAGATCGCCCGCTCGCTCTATCTGAGCGTGGCCACGGTCAAGACGCACGTCTCGCGCATCCTCACCAAGCTCGGGCTCAACAACCGGGTGCAGATCGCCCTGCTCGTCCACGACGCGGGTGGCCTCGACACGGAGGCCTGAGCCCCGCCGCGGGGAAAAGCCGCCGGGAAAAAGCCCGCCGACCCGCGGGCCCCCGGCCCCTCTCCCGGTCTCCGGGGCGGGCTCCGGAGACCCCTTCCGGAGCCCGCCCCGCACCCTCTGCACCCTCTCCAGCCCCCGGAAGCTCCAGCCCCCGGAAGCCGTTCTGCTACCCCCACGCCACCCTGGGTGACCGCCGCCCCGGGACGGCGGGCCGCGTTGCGCAACCGCGCACGAAACTACATGCGGCCGACGTACGGCTGTTACAAAACAGCGGGGAAACAGCAGGTTGCGTTTCATAAGATCGAACTCACGATCCACGGGCGATTAGTTCTAATCGCCCTTTCGCTTTTCCACTGCGCTTCCAGCGCAGCAGAGTTGGGGGAATACCTGTGCCAGGGCACATACCGCGCCGACGCGTGCTGCAGGTCGCGGGCGGCGGCATCGTCCTCGGAACGGGCGCGGTGGGGGCCTGGCAGTGGCTCGCGCCCGACGCGAAGAAGAAGCCGGGGCACGAGGGCACCCCGGTGCGGCCCGCGAAGGCCACGACCGCAGAGTCGTTCGTGCACGTCATCGCCCACCCCGACGACTCCCTCTACTTCATGAACCCGGAGCTGGAGCAGTCGATCCTCGGCGGCGGCCCCTCCGTCACGGTCTGCCTCACCGGCGGCGAGTCCGACGGCCGCAACGAGCTGTCGAACGCCCGCGGCTACAAGCAGCTCCCGGAGAAGCGCGGCGAATTCGTCCGCGCCCGCCTCAACGGCTTCCGCGAGGCCACCGCCCAGATGGCCACCGGCGACTGGCTCAGCCCCTGGACCGTCGAGCCACTGTCCCTCCTGCCCGGCATCCAGGTCGAGCTCCACACGCTGCGCGCCGCCCCCCAGGTCCAGTTGATCTTCCTGGAGCTGGTCGAGGCCCGCACCCTGCGCAACCCGCGCAAGGACAGCCTGCGCGGCCTGTGGCTCGGGGCGACGCCCAAGCTGACGACGCTGCTGCCGGCCGCCAGCCCGGTCAAGCGCACCTTCCAGTACGGCCGCCAGCAGGTCATCGACACCCTCGTCGCGATCTTCGAGCGCTACCAGCCGACGGTGGTCCGCACCCTGGACCCGAACCCGACGCACCTGCCCAAGGCGCCGGAGTTCCCGGACGCCCCGCCCGTCCTGCGCGGCATAGCCAAGTACGACCACCAGGACCACACCACGTCGGCGTTCTTCGCCCAGGCCGCGCTCTCCGAGTACTGGGGCCGCAAGCACGCCCGTCCGACGGCCGTGGACAGCTACGTCGGCTACGAGGTCTCCCACCTCCCGCCCAACCTCGACAAGGCCACCACGAACCACAAGCTCAAGTTCCTCGACACCTACGGGTGGGCCGACGGCAAGGACTGCGACGACGACGCGGGCTGCGGCGACCGCAAGGTCGGCAAGACCTCGCACACCAAGTACCTCGGCTGGTCGAGCAACTGCCGCCACCGCGCCCCCGGCACGATGCGCTGGGTGCAGCCCCTGCCCGACGGCCGCCTCGCGGCGTTCGGCCTCCTCGACGGCGCCGCGCAGTGCTGGACCGAGGCGAAGGCGGGCAGCGGCATCTGGTCCACGCCCACGTCGGTCGGCGGCTCGATGCTGGAGGGCCAGATACAGGCGCTGAGCCACGCGGACGGCACCCTCCAGCTGTTCTCCATACGCACGGTGCTGCCCGCGAAGGACCAGCCGCACCGGCGCGAGGTCGTCACCGCCCTGCAGACCGGCAGCAACGGCGGCACCCCGGCCTTCGGCCCCTGGGAGTCGCTGGGCTCGCCCGAGCAGGACCCCGAGCGCACGATGGAGATGGGCTACCCGGTGGCCGCCGCCGGCAAGGACGGCACGGTCCACGTCTTCGTCCGCACCTTCGAGGGCGAGGTGGCCTTCCGCAGCGGCTCCGGCGGCAAGGACTTCGCCGACTGGGAGACGCTGACCACGTCCGGCCCGCCGGTGAAGACCGAGGACGGGCTCGACGCGGCCCTCGACAGCCAGGGCCGGATCCACCTCGTGGCCGCCGACACGAAGACCGTGCACCACTGGATGTCGCAGGGCCCCGGCGCCCCGCTGCAGATGACCGAGCCCACGAAGCTCCCCGCCACCACCGGCCCGCTGTCCCTCGTGCCCCTCGCGAACGGCGGCATGCGCATGGCCGTGCGCCAGCCGGACACCTCCCGCGTGCTCGTCGCCGACCGACTCGGCGACGACAAGGGCTGGCGGATCTCGTCCCAGTGCGAGCCGCTCCACGGCCACGGCCGGGTCGCCGTCGCCCAGGCCGGGAACACCACCGTCCTCACGGACCACGACGCCAAGGGCCGCATCCGGCTGTCCGCCGGCTCGGGCCGGCCCGGCCCGTGGGGCAAGGAGGGCATCCCGCACCGCGGTGTCCCCGGCGTCGCGCTGGACGGCAAGGGCAACCCGGTCGTCGTCGTCATGGGCCTGGACAACCGGCTCAGCAGCGCCCGGCTGCGCGGTACGGGCAAGGACGCGTTCACGGACTGGATCGCGCACGACGGCAAGGCCGCCCGTACGAACGTGGAGTCGTAGGCCCCCGGGTGTGCGGCCCCGGCCCGGACGGGCCGGGGCCGCACACCCGTAGCCGCTGTCACGTCCAGAGGCGAAGGTGTCACATCCAGAGGTGAAGGCGTCACGTCCAGAGGTGAATGACCGGCTCCGGCGGCGACGGCCCTCCCGGGCCATTCAGGCCCTTTGGGGTATTACTTCTGATATGCCATCTGACGAGCCTTCCGTTAATCCTGAGGTGCGGCGCAGCTTCGACGAGCTGGTCGCGGAGGCGGCGACCGTCCCCGTGGCCGGCTGGGACTTCTCCTGGCTGGAGGGCCGGGCCACCGAACAGCGGCCCTCCTGGGGCTATCAGCGCACGATGAGCGAACGCCTCGCCCACGTGGACGCGGCCCTCGACGTCCAGACGGGCGGCGGCGAGGTCCTCGCCGGCGCGCGCCGGCTGCCCCGCACGATGGTGGCCACGGAGTCCTGGCCGCCCAACGTCGCGAAGGCGACGAAGCTGCTGCACCCCCTCGGGGCGGTCGTGGTCGCGGACCCCGACGAGCCGCCGCTGCCCTTCGCCGACGAGGCGTTCGACCTCGTGACCAGCCGTCACCCGGCGACCGTGTGGTGGGAGGAGATCGCCCGCGTGCTGCGGCCCGGCGGCACGTACCTCGCGCAGCACGTGGGCCCGGCCAGCGCCTTCGAGCTGGTCGAGTACTTCCTGGGGCCGCAGCCGGAGGAGGTCCGGCGCAGGCGCCACCCCGACGACGAGCGGCGGGAGGCGGAGGCCGCGGGGCTCGGCGTCGTCGACCTGCGCGCCGAGACCCTGCGCATGGAGTTCTTCGACGTCGGCGCGGTGATCTATTTCCTTCGCAAGGTGGTCTGGATGGTTCCCGGCTTCACCGTCGAGCAGTACCGCGACCGCCTGCGCGAGCTGCACGAGCGCATCCGGGCGGACGGCCCGTTCGTGGCCCACTCGTCGCGCTTCCTCATCGAGGCCCGCAAGCCCGTTTGAGCCGCGGCCTGCCCGCCCGTCCGAACCGAGTCCTGCAAGCCCGTGCGGCCGTTCCCGGTCGTTCCCGGCCGTTTCCCCGGATCCCGTTCCGCCGCGGCGCTCTCCTCGGCAAGGTGGGCGGGACACCGAGCGAGCGAGGAGAGGGCACATGCGCGTGCGTTCGAGACTCTGGATCGTTCCGGTACTCGCCGCCCTGGTGGCGGTCGTGGCGGCGCTCCCGGCGCTCTCGCAGCCGGCCGCGGAGCCCGCGGGCACCACGTCCGTGGCGGTCCGGCCCGGCCGCGGGGCGCCGCCGCGGCCGGAGGCCACCGGGGTGGTGCTGGCCGTGCACGGCGGGGCCGGGACGGCGCTGCGGCGGGAGGACACCGGCGCCCGTACGGAGAAGGCCTACCGCGACGGGCTGGCCGGTGCCCTGCGCGCCGGGCAGAAGGTGCTGCGGGACGGCGGCGGCAGCGTGGCGGCGGTCGAGGCGGCCGTGCGGGTCCTGGAGGACGACCCGCTGTTCAACGCGGGCCGGGGCGCGGTGTTCACCGAGGACGCGGGGCACGAGCTGGACGCGTCGGTCATGCGCGGCTCGGACCAGGCAGCCGGGGCCGTGGCCGGCGTGCGGCACGTGCGCAACCCCGTCTCCGCGGCCCGGCTCGTGATGGAGAGGACCCCGCACGTGCTGCTGGCCGGCCAGGGCGCCGACGACTTCGCGGTGCGCAACGGCCTGCCGGCGGTCACCCAGGACTACTTCTGGACGCAGGCGCGCTGGGACAGCCTGATGGAGGCCAAGGGGCACAGCGGGGGCGGGCGGACGCCGGCCATGGGCGCGAAGGCGGTCGGCGAGGCCGCCATGGGCACGGTCGGCGCCGTCGCCGTGGACCGCGGGCGGGACCTCGCGGCCGCGACGTCCACGGGCGGGATGACGAACAAGATGGCGGGCCGGGTGGGCGACTCCCCCGTCGTCGGCGCGGGCACGTACGCGAAGAACGGCACGGTCGCGGCGAGCGCGACCGGGCACGGCGAGGTGTTCCTGCGGGGCGCCGCGACGGCGACGATCTCGCACCTGATGGAGTTCGGCGGCCGGGACGTGGCCTCGGCCGCCCGCGAGGTCGTGCACGAGCGGCTGGCCGCCCTGGGCGGCACCGGCGGCGTGATAGCGCTCGATCCGCAGGGGGTGCTCGCCGCCCCGTACAGCAGCGAGGGCATGCTCTACGGCTATCTGACCGCCGGCGGCGAGGTGGTCACGAAGGTGTTCCCCGGCGAATGAGCAGCGCGTCCGGCGCTACGGCCTGACAGCGGCTCACCGCTCGTACAGGTACATGGGCAGGCGCTCGGGAGCGAGCACGGCTCTGGCCGCCGGGCGGACGACGGCGCCGGGAACGGGCCGCAGCCGCCAGCGGGCGGCCAGCGTCGCGAGGACCATCGTCGCTTCGGTGAGGGCGAAGGCCTCCCCGATGCACCGGTGGGCGCCGAGGCCGAAGGGGGCGTACGCGCGCTGCCGCAGGGAGCCGGCGGCGTCGTCCGCGTCCCCCGAGGCCTCGTCCGCGGCCCAGCGTCCGGGCAGGAACCGGGCGGGCTCGGGGTAGAGGTCGGCGCGGCGGTGGACGACGTACGGGCTGAACACCACCGTGCTGCCGGCCGGGAGGCGCCGGCCCGCCAGCTCCGTCTCCTCCGTGGTGGAGCGCGGGATGAGCCACGCCGGCGGGTACAGGCGCAGGGTCTCCGTGACGACCCGTGCCGTCAGCGGCAGCCGGGGCAGGTCGTCCTGCGTCGCGACCCGCCCTCCGAGGACGCCGTGCGCCTCCGCGTACAGCTCCTCCTCGACGCCGGGGTGGTGCGACAGGAGGTGGCAGGCCCAGGCGAGGGCGGCCGCGGTGGTCTCGATGCCGGCGAGGACGAGGGTGGTGGACTGGTCGTGGACGGCGGAGTCGGCGACCGGTGTCCCGTCGGGCGTGCGGACGGACAGCAGGTGGGAGAGGACGTTCCTGGGGGCTGCCGCCCGGCCGGCCGTCTGTTCGGCCGCGTGCGCACGGTGGGTGCCGATGAGACGGGTGGTGTGCGCCCGCCAGCAGGCCAGGGCCCGGGCGTAGCGGCGGTTGCCGGGGGTGGGGAGCCGGGCGGCCCACGGCAGGAGCGACTGCCGGTAGATGCCCTTGAGGAAGGTGTCCAGGGCGTCGTGCAGCTCCCGGGCCTCGGCGGGCGGCAGGTCGGCGCCGAAGAGGGCGCGGATCGCGGTCTTCGTGGCGAGGAGGAACAGCTCGCGGCCGAGGTCGGTCTCCCGGCCGTGCCGCCAGCCGTCCGCCGTCTCGCCGATCGCCCGCTCCATCACGGCGGCGTACCGGGTCAGGTGGTCCGGGCGGAAGGCGGGCTGCATCAGCCGGCGCTGCGCCCGGTGGTCGGCCTGGGGGCAGGTCGCGAGGCCGTTGCCCATGGCGCGGCGGGACCGCTCGTACGAGGCGCCGTCGCGGTCGTAGACGCGGTCGTCGGTGAGGACGCGGCGCACGAGGGCGGGGTGGCAGAGCACGAACACCGGTCGGCGGCCGACGCGGATCTCGACGAGGTCCCCGTGGCGCGGCAGGCCGTCGAGGAAGGGCAGCGGTGTCCGGTACAGGGCCGTCAGGTGGCCCGTCAGCGGCCGGGCTCCCGGCGCGCGTCCCGCCCGCAGGCCGGAGTCGGCGGGCGGCCGGTCCTGACGCGGTGCCATCGATCTGCCTCCAGGGTCCGCCGGGCACGGCCACCGTAGCGAACGCGCCCGCGCGGAAGGAATCACTGCACGGCCGGTACCGCCGGTTCGGGTGAGGCCGGGGCCGGCGGCCCTGGGGCGGGCGGCCGGCGTCCGCGGGGCGGCCGGGCCGC
>NZ_PXWG01000087.1 GCF_003011965.1 Streptosporangium nondiastaticum | reverse complement strand
CGCCGGGCCGCGCCGTTTCGGCTGATCGCCGTGGCGGCGGAGGGAGGGGCCCCTGGCCCGCCCCTTCCCGAAACCGGGGCGCTGCCCCGGACCCCGCCCCCGTCGTACGTACCCCGCGCGCCCCCGCAACGTGTCGTACGCCATGAATTCGCCCGGATTGGGAACCGCCCCCGGCCGGAACCGCGTTTCTTCAAGTCCACGGGTCGGTGACCCGCGGTCGCGGTCGGGGGCGCGCGCGAAGGAAAGGGCTCCACGTTGAACCTGCTCGATCTGCTGCTGTTGCTCGTCGTGCTCGGCTACGCCGTCTCCGGCTTCCGCCGGGGCCTCGTGGCGAGCGTCGTGCTGCTCGCCGGTTTCCTCGGCGGAGCCGTCCTCGGCGTGTGGGCGCTGCCGTTCGCCCTGGAGCCGTTCGAGGCGGGGACGGCCACCGCGGCCGTGGTCGCGGTCGTCGTGGTCCTCGTCCCGGCCGGGATCGGGCACGCCCTGGCCGGCCGCCTCGCGTACGGCCTGCGCCGCAGGCTCACGTGGGCCCCGGTGCGGGGCGTGGACGGCATCGGCGGCGCCGTCGTGAACTCCCTGGCCGTGCTCCTCGTGGGCTGGGTCGCCGCGAGCGTCCTCGTCTCGGCGAACTCTCCGCTCCTGTCCCGCCAGATCAGGGAGTCGACCCTCCTGGGCGCCGTGCAGAAGGCGATGCCGGAGCAGGCCCCCACCTGGTTCAGCCGCACCACGGACGCCCTGACCGGCGCGGGCTTCCCGCAGGTGTTCAACCCGTTCGAGAGCGAGCCGGCGACGAGCGTCCCGGAGCCGTCCGGTGACATCGTCACGCCGGCCGCGAAGCGCGTCGCCCGCGAGAGCGTGGTCAAGGTCGAGGGCGTCGCCGACACGGGCGAGGGCCGCCGCGGCCAGGAGGGCAGCGGCTTCGTCTACGCCGCGCAGCACGTGATGACGAACGCCCACGTCGTGGCGGGGGTGCGGACCCCCACCGTGCGCGTCGGCGGCGTCGGCAAGGCGTACCAGGCGAAGGTCGTGCTCTTCGACCCGCGCACGGACGTCGCCGTCCTGGACGTGCCGGGCCTGCGGGCCCCCGTGCTGCCGTTCGACAAGGCCGCCAAGCGCGGTGACGCGGCGATCGTCGCGGGCTTCCCGGAGAACGGCGGCCTCGACGTCCGCGCGGCCACGGTCGCCAACGAGCTCCGCGCGAAGGGCCAGGACATCTACGGCGACGGCGTGACCACCCGCCAGGTGTACTCCGTACGGTCCACGATCCGGCCGGGCAACTCGGGCGGCCCGCTCCTGACCCCCTCGGGGCAGGTCTACGGCGTCGTGTTCGCCCGCTCCACGTCCGACGCGGAGACGGGCTACGTCCTGACGGCGACGCAGGTCGAGGACGCGGCCCGGCGCGCGGCCACGGCGACGTCGCCGGTGAGCACGGGGAGCCGGGCGGCGCTGTAGCGGTGCGGGCAGGGTCTCCGGCCGGGTCTCCGGCCGGGGTCGCCGGCCGGAGGCCCTGCGGGGGTCAGGACTTGCAGCCGGACAGGACCTGCTGCAGCTTGTCCTTCTCAGCGGAGGTGACGGACAGCCCGTAGTAGTCCTTCACTCCGATCCACGCCTCGCTGTAGTTGCACTCGGCGCCGGCCACCGGCAGCCACCGGTCCGGGCCGTTGTCCATCTTGCGCCGGTTGGCCCAGGTGGACACGGCGATCAGCTGCGGCGCGGCGGTCAGGTCGTTGGCGAACTCCCGCCGCTTCCGGTCCGACCAGTGGCGCGCCCCGGATCCCCACGCGTGCCGCAGCGGCACGAGGTGGTCGATGTCGACGTGCGCCGGGTCGGCCATGTCCCGGTTGTCGTACTCGCTGTGCCAGCGGCCGCCGACGACCTTGCAGCGGCCTTCGAGCCTCACGGGGACGACGGACTGGAGCTTGAGGGCGGTCTCCCGGGTGGTGCACTGGTCGATGCCGTGCCGGACCCAGCAGGTGGAGCCGAAGTACTTGCGCTTGTAGCCCTTGCTGCTGAACGGCCTGACCTTCAGCTCGTCCAGCATGCGCACGGCTTCCTTGACGTCCGGGATGTGCCGGGGCCACTTCACGGGGAGGCTGCGGTGGTGCGGGGCCGGGCCCGTCGTGGTGTCGGTCTTGGGGGGTGCGTAGACGTCGCCCTCCTCCGCCGTGGCCCCTTCGCACTCGTTCTCGTCGTAGTCCACCGGGGCCCGGTGGAGTCCGGCCTGCGGTGTGGTGGGTTCGGGCGGCGGGGGAGTGGCCCGGGCCGCGCTGCCGGGCAGGGCCGCCGGAAGGACGGCGGCGGTGGCGAAGGCGATTCCCAGGCGTCTGAACCGGCGCATGACGCATCTCCTCGTGGCTGCTGCGGATGCCGATGTGGCCGATGTAGCCGTGAGGAGAATTGACCGGTGACAGGTTTAAAACTGCATATATTATGACTAATTCACCCATCTGTGTAAGAGGGTGGCCGTAAGGGGTGTCGAGCCCCCCGGGCAAGCCCGCGCGCTCACGCCGCAGTCACGCCGCGATCTCCGCCATCAGCATCTGCAGCGTCCCGCACCACCTCTCCTGCGGCAGCGCGTCCAGCGCCGCCCGCGCACACGCCAGCCCGCCCTCGCGGTCGCCCGCGCGGACGAGAGTGAGGCCCTTGTGCAGCTCCAGGTGCGTGACGAAGCGGGGCAGCCGTTCCGGCAGTTCGCACAGGGCCGCCTCCCGGGCCTTCGCGGACTGCTTCTCGTCGCCCAGCCGCGCCGACAGCAGCGACAGGAAGCCGTTCATGCGCCACGCCGGAATGCTGTAGTCGCTGAGCCGCGCCGACGGGTCGTACGCGGCGTCGAAGATCCGCCGCGCCCGGTCGGCGAGGTGCAGGGCCGCCGGCCGGTCGCCGCGCAGGGCCGCCGCGTACGCCTTGCCGAGCGTGGCGTGCAGCAGGCCGACGGACGGCCTGTCCGTGAGGGCGAGCGCCTGGTCGGCCAGCAGGTCGGCGAGGCCCGTGGCCGTGCCGCCGTAGCCGAGGGCGAGGGCGCCCCGGCCGCGCACCCACACGCGTACGCCCACGTCCCCCGAGCGGTCCGCCGCCTCGGCGGCCGTCCGGAACCACTGGATGCTCCGCGCGGACTCCTGCCGCGGGAACGTCGTCGCGTACACCGTCATCAGCCGCGCCGCCGCCGACCACATCGCCGGGGCGTCCAGCTGCTGCTGGACGACGACGAGGTCCTCGGCGACCCGCCGCTGGAGGTCGGCGGCGGGCGAGGACATGTAGTCGGTGCCGTACGCGTCCAGCCGGGCCTCCCAGTCGTCGGCCGAGGGGCCGCCGCGCAGCCGGGCGGCGAAGCCCAGGCCGAGGAGGTCGGAGGTGACGGAAGGGGCGAGCGCGGCGGTCGTCGCCGCGGCGGCCCCGCCGGCGCGGCCAGGGGCGCGACCGGCGTCGAGCGCGGCCTGCGGCACGTCGAACACCCCGGCGAGGGCGCGCAGGTAGAACGGGCCGGGCCGGACCTTGCCCCGCTCCCAGCCGCTCACGTACTCCCGGGTCAGCGCGGTGCCGCACGCGGCGTTGACCTCCGCCGCGAGCCGGCCCTGGCTCCATCCGCGCGCCGTGCGCAGCTCCCTGACAAGATCTCCGGTCTCCACGGGAGCCATCTAGCCACGCGTGCCCCTGGAAATGCCACTAGTGGAGCATTCGCCTCCATAAGAGGCTGGGGACCGAGCGGCTCGGACCGCGATGCGCCACGGGGGTGCACGTCGGGGTCCGGCGCACGCGGCGGCGTGCGCGCCTCCAGGCCGGGTCACCGCCCCTGCACGGGCGACCCGAGGGGGCGGCCCCGGGGGGATCCCCCTTTCCCGGGGCCGCCACCTGTTCACCCACGGGCCTTCACCGCCTGTGCGGCGGCGCCACGGGTCTTCACCGCCTGTGCGGCGGCGGGGCCCTCACACCGGGATCCGTCACACCGGGATCCGTCACACCGGGATCCGTTCCTCTTCCTCCTCCGCCTCCTCCAGCAGCCGGGCCGCCAGCGCGTCCAGCGCGCGGTCGAGCCGGGCCCGGTCCGCCGGGTCGCCCGCGTCCCAGTCGCCCAGGCGGGCGGCCAGCCACGAGCGCCAGGTCGCGGCCAGCCGCTCGATCTCCGCCTCGCCCGCGGGCGTGAGCGACAGCAGGTCGCCCTCCACCCGCGCGTACCCGGCCCCCGCCGTCCGTGCGAACACCGGCTCCAGCGCCTCCGGCGGCATCCGGTGCGCGGCCGCCACCGAGGACAGCGTCGCCTCGCCGCGGACGCGCAGCCGCCAGTGGATCTGGCCCAGCGTCCACGCCTCCGCCGGATCGAGCGGACTGCCCGACTCCGCCAGCAGCTGCCGGCCCACCGGCCCTCCGGCCCTGCGCATGACACTCGCCACCGCCCGCTCCAGCTGCCGCTCCGCCTCCGCCGAGTCCGGCGCCGCGAAGCCCTCGCCCATGTCGGCGGCCCCGGCCCGCGCGCTGTCGCGCAGCGGCACCTCCTTGAGGAACCACGCCGCGACGAAGCCCGCCACCGCCACCGGTACGACCCAGAGGAAGACGTAGTTCACGGTCTGCGCGTAGGCGTCGACGACCGGTCGCGCCTGCGCGGGCGGCAGCGCGGCCAGCCGCTGCGGGCTGACCACGGCGGACGGCGGCACGCCGGGCGAGCGGAGCAGCGCCTCCGCCAGCTCCGGCTTCAGCCGGCCCGCGTAGAGCGTGCCGAAGATGGCCGTGCCGAAGGAGCTGCCGAGCGTGCGGAAGAAGGTGACGCCGGAGGTGGCCGTGCCCAGCTCGTGGTACGGGACGGTGTTCTGCACGGCGATCGTCAGCACCTGCATGGCCAGCCCGATGCCGGCGCCCAGCACGAACATGTACAAGGACTCCAGCCACGCCCCGGTCGACGCCCCCATCGTCGACATCAGGTACAGCCCCAGCGCCATGACGGCCATGCCGGTGACGGGGAACCACCGGTAGCGGCCGGTGCGGCTGACGACGACGCCCGAGACCATGGACGCGCCCAGCAGCCCGGCGACCATCGGCAGCGCCCGCACGCCCGACATCGTCGCCGACACCCCGTCCACGTACTGCAGGTACGTCGGCAGGTACGTGAGCGCGCCCAGCATCGCGAAGCCGACGATGAAGCTGAGGAGGGAGCAGACGGTGAAGACGGGGTTGCGGAAGAGGTGCATGGGGAGCATGGGCTCCTCGGCCCGCAGCTCCACCAGGACGAAGGCGGTCAGCAGGACGACCGCGCCCGCGAAGAGCCCGACGATGACCGCCGAGCTCCACGCGTAGGTGTTGCCGCCCCACTCCAGGCCGAGGACGAGCGCGGAGGACCCGGCCGCGACCAGGGCGATGCCCAGGTAGTCGATCACGGGCCGCACGGCCGAGCGGACCACCGGGATCGTACGGGCCGCCATGACGACCATGACGACGGCGACGGGCACGTTGACGTAGAAGCACCAGCGCCACGTCGCGTGGTCGGTGAAGACGCCGCCCAGAGTCGGGCCGACGACCGTCGTCACGCCGAAGACCGCGCCCAGCGCGCCCTGGTACTTGCCGCGCTCGCGCAGCGGGATCACGTCCGCGATCAGCGCCATGGCGGTGACCATCAGCCCGCCGCCGCCCGCGCCCTGCACGGCGCGCGCCGCGATCAGCATCGCCATGGAGCCGGCGGCGCCCGCGAAGACCGAACCGGCCGTGAAGACCACCGCACTGAGCTGGAAGACGACCTTCCGGCCGAAGAGGTCGCCGAACTTGCCGACGAGGACGGTCGCCACGGTCTCCGCCAGCAGGTACGCCGTGACCACCCAGGCCATGTGCCCGCCGCCGCCGAGGTCCGCGACGATCGTCGGCAGCGCGGTCGAGACGATCGTCTGGTCGAGGGCCGCGAGCAGCATGCCGAGCACGATCGTGACGAAGACCAGGTTCGTGCGGCGGCGGCTGAGCACGGGGGGTGCGGCCGTGGTCATACGCCCAGCGTGTCGGGCGGGTGCCGGGGCCGCCACCGGGGGAGGCGCACGGAGGGGCGAGGGGCGCGCAGCAGCGCGTCGCAAGCTCTTGCGAACGATTCGCAGAGAGCCCCTATCATCGAGCGGCCCACTGCGGGCAGGAAGCGAGAGGGGTGCCCCATGCACGTACCCGACGGATTCATCGACGCGCCGGTCTCCGCCGCCACGGCAGCCGTCGCCGCGGCCGCCGTCGGCGTGAGCCTGCGCGGCGCCCGGCGCGAACTGGACGACAAGGCCGCGCCGCTCGCCGGCCTCGTCGCCGCGTTCGTCTTCGCCGTCCAGATGCTGAACTTCCCCGTCGCGGCCGGCACCAGCGGACACCTGCTGGGCGGCGCGCTCGCGGCGATACTCGTCGGCCCGTACACCGGGGTGCTCTGCATATCCGTCGTCCTGCTCATGCAAGGCGTCCTCTTCGCGGACGGCGGGCTCACCGCGCTCGGCGTCAACATCACCGACATGGGCGTCGTCACGACCGTCGTCGCGTACGCGGTCTTCCGCGCGCTGGTGCGGGTGCTGCCGCGGGGGCGCACGGGACTGAGCGTGGCGTCCTTCGCGGCGGCCCTGATCTCCGTGCCGGCGGCCGCGGCGGCCTTCACCCTGATCTACGCGCTCGGGGGGACGACGGACGTCCCGGTGGGCCAGGTGTTCACGGCCATGACCGGCGTCCACGTCCTGATCGGCCTCGGCGAGGCGGCGATCACCGCCCTGACGGTGAGCGCGGTGGCGGCGGTCCGCCCGGACCTGGTCCACGGCGCGCGGGATCTTCTGCGCCCCCTGGAACTACGCACGGCCGCGGTCACGCTTCCGGCGAGCCCGGCGCTCTCTTCCCGCCGCGACGGCGATCAGCCCGAGCGGCGCGATCCGGCGGTGCCGGACGGCCTGAGCGGGGATCGGCACCGCCGGGCAGGTTCGCGTGGGCCGGCCGCCGTCGCGGCGGAGGGGGTTGCTGAGGCGGTCAGTGAGTCTGCGGGCGCGGGGACGGCCACGGAGCCGAAGAACGCGATCGCACCCCGCAGCGCCAAGCGGCTCTGGCTCGTCGGCGTCGCCGCCGCCCTCGTGTGCGCCGGCGGGCTCAGCTACTACGCCTCCACCAGCCCCGACGGCCTCGAAAAGGTCGCCCACGACAAGGGCATCGACAGCAAGGAGGAAGCGCACGCCGCGAAGGACTCCCCCCTGGCCGACTACCAGGTCAAGGACGTCTCCGACGAGCGCCTCTCCGGCGGCCTGGCCGGAGTGATCGGCGTCGGCGCCACCCTCGCCGCCGGCACGGCCGTCTTCGTCGTCCTCCGCCGGAGGCGCCCCGCCCGCACCGAATCCGAGACGGCAGCCCCCTGACATGTCCGCCGGCCACGCCCACAAGCTCTACCGCCACGCCCGCACCCCCGTGCACGCCCTCCCCCCGCACTGCAAGATCGCCGCCGTCCTCGCGTTCGTCCTCACCGTCGTGGCGACCCCGCGCGAGGCGGTCTGGGCGTTCGCCCTCTACGCCGTGCTGATCGCCGCCGCGGCGGCCGCGGCCCGCATCCCCGTCGCGTTCCTCCTCCGGCGCCTGCTGATCGAGATCCCGTTCGTGGCGTTCGCGCTGCTCATGCCGTTCGTCGTGCCCGGTGAGCAGGTGCACGTCCTCGGGCTGTCCCTCAGCGGCCCGGGCCTCTGGGGCGCCTGGAACGTCCTGGCCAAGGGCACCCTCGGCGTCGCCGCCTCCGTCGTGCTGGCCTCGACGACGGAGCTCCGCTCCCTGCTCCTGGGCCTGCAGCGCCTCCGCATGCCCCCGCTGCTCGTCCAGATCGCCTCGTTCATGATCCGCTACGGCGACGTGGTGACCGACGAGATGCGCCGCATGCGCATCGCCCGCGAGTCCCGCGGCTTCACGGCGCGCGGGGTGCGCCACTGGGGCGTGCTGGCCAAGTCCGCGGGCGCGCTGTTCATCCGCTCCTACGAGCGCGGCGAGCGCGTCCACCTGGCGATGGTCAGCCGGGGCTACACCGGCACGATGCCGGTGACCGACGACACGCCCGCGACCCGTACGCAGTGGACGTACGCCGCCGCACTGCCGCTGGCCGCGCTCGCGGTCTGCCTGACCGGATGGACCCTGACATGACCGCAGCCGACCACGACACGACCGCGACCTCGTCCCGTACGCACGCCACCCCCTCCCTCGACGTGGCCGGCCTCGCCTACGCCTACCCCGACGGCCACCAGGCCCTCTTCGGCGTCGACCTGCGGGTCGCCCGCGGCGAACGCGTCGCGCTCCTCGGCCCGAACGGCGCCGGCAAGACGACCCTCGTCCTGCACCTCAACGGCATCCTCGGCGGCGGCCTCGGCACGGTCCGCGTCGCGGGCCTGCCCGTCGAGAAGCGGAACCTCGCCGAGATCCGCCGCCGCGTCGGCATCGTCTTCCAGGACCCCGACGACCAGCTGTTCATGCCGACCGTCCGCGAGGACGTCGCGTTCGGCCCCGCCGCGGCGGGCCTGCGCGGCGCGGAACTCGCGGCGTGCGTGGACAAGGCCCTCGCGCAGGTCGGCATGGCCGGCTACGCGGACCGCCCGCCGCACCACCTCTCCTTCGGGCAGCGCCGCCGCGTCGCCGTGGCGACCGTCCTCGCCATGGAGCCGGAGATCCTCGTCCTGGACGAGCCGTCCTCCAACCTCGACCCGGCCTCCCGCCGCGAGCTCGCGGACATCCTGCGCTCCCTGGACGTGACCGTGCTCATGGTCACGCACGACCTCCCGTACGCCCTGGAGCTGTGCGAGCGCTCCGTCGTCCTCAGCGAGGGCGTCATCACGGCCGACGGCCCGACCCGCGACCTGCTGTGTGACGAGAACCTCATGCGGGCGCACCGCCTGGAGCTCCCGTTCGGCTTCGACCCGCGCACCGCACGGCCGAACGCGGTGGGCGCTTAGCCGCGCGCGGCGCCGGGAGGAGACGGGTCCCTCCACCCCGGTCTACGCGCATTGACGAACACGTTGCACCATGGTGGAGGAATTCGCAGCAATCGGCACAGGAGCAGGCAACAGTGGTGGACGTCCAGGGCACGGTGACGGACGGTTTCGAACCGGTCCGGGACGCCTTCGCGGAGAACTTCGCCCGGCGCGGCGAGCGGGGCGCGGCGGTCGCCGTCTACCGCGACGGGCGCAAGGTCGTGGACCTGTGGGGCGGCGTGCGCGACGCCGACGGCGGCGAGGAGCCGTGGCGGCACGGCACCGCGCAGATCGTCCGCTCCGCCACGAAGGGCGTCGCCGCGGCCGTCCTGCTGCTCCTGCACCAGCGCGGCCAGGTCGACCTGGACGCGCCCGTCGGCACGTACTGGCCCGAGTTCAAGGCCGCCGGCAAGGAACGCGTCCTCGTCCGGCACCTCCTCTCGCACCGCGCCGGCCTGCCCGCGCTCGACGTGCCCCTCACCCCGGCGCAGGCGATCGACGGCGTCAGCGGCCCCGCGGCCGTCGCCGCGCAGGCGCCCGCGTGGGAGCCCGGCACGGCGCACGGCTACCACGCGCAGACGTACAGCTGGCTGCTCGGCGAGCTGGTCGAGCGGATCACCGGGCGGTCGATAGGGCGCTGGGTGGCCCAGGAGATGGCGGGGCCGCTGGGCCTGGACCTGTGGATGGGCGTGCCGGAGGCCGAGCAGGCGGGCCGGGTCGGCCGCATCGCGGACATCGAGGCGCCGGAGGCCCCCTCGTCGGGGCTGCGGGTCCGCCCCAAGCAGGCCGTCACGGACGCCTACGGCGACCCGGAGTCCCTGACGCGGCGCGCCTTCGCGGCGATCTCCCCGGCGGCGGACGAGAACGACCCGGCGTACCGCGCCGCCGAACTGCCCGCCTCGGCGGGCATCGCGACGGCGGACGCGCTCGCCCGCTTCTACGCGTCCCTGATCGGGGACGTGGACGGCGTTCGGCGTCTCTTCGCGCCCGCGACGCTGACGCTGGCCCGCACGGAGGAGTCGGCCGGGCCGGACAAGGTCCTCGTCGTCAACACCCGCTTCGGCCTCGGCTACATGCTCCACGGCCCGGCCTCCCCGCTCCTGGCCCCCGGCTCCTTCGGCCACCCGGGCCGCGGCGGCTCACTGGCGTTCGCGGACCCGGAATCGGGCGTGTCCTTCGGCTACGTCACCAACGGCATGCAGAAGAACGTCACGGCGGACCCCCGGGCGCAGGCGTTGGTCAGGGCTCTGTCCCGAGCGCTCGCGTAGCAGCCCCACGGGGCGCTGCGCTCTCCCGCGCGGGGGATCTGCTGCCGGGCTTCGGCAGGGGGAGGGGCCTGGCCATCCCTTCCCGCCGCGGCGGCGCTCAGCCCGTACGGACGGGCCCGGCGGTGCCCGGCCCACCGCGAGGTGGTGTCGTGCCGGCCGCCCCCGGGCGGGAGATCAACCGCCCGCCGGAGGCTGAACCGCCCGTGCCACCGCCAGACTGTCCTCGTAGAGATGAAATCGCGTCAGGAGCCCGTCCTCGACGGTGAGGCGGAGGGCGAAGGGGGTGCGGAACGGCAGCCCCGTCGTGCGGATCGTCGCGTTCAGGACGCCCGTCACCACCGCGTCCCGCCCGTCCGCGAGGACCCCGTCGACAGCCGGTGAGCCGTCCGCCTGGATCACGTTCTCGCCGAGCTCGCGGAAGTGCGCGGCGGCGTCGGCCCGCGTGGACCGCGCCCGCACCCACGGCACGACCGCCGGATCGCCGACGATCATCCAGTCCACGGTCTCCGCGAACAGCTCCGCGGTCCGCTCCGGATCGCCTTCGCCGAAGCGGGTCAGAAACAACTGCACCGCACTGCGCGTGCTTTCGGAGCTGTGGTCCACGTCGGTCCTGTCCTCTTTCCCTGTCGGCGGCGGATCCCTACGGTATCGGTCCATGCAGGCACCGCAGCAGGCACCGCACCGCTTCGACGGTTACACCGCCCTCGTCACCGGCGCCGGCCGCGGCATCGGCGCCGCCACCGCGCACCGCCTCGCCGCCGAGGGCGCCCGCGTCCTCGTCACGGACGCCGACGTTGCCCGGGCCGACCGCACCGCGGCCCGCCTCCGCGCGGACGGCCTGACCGCCGAGGCGTACGCGTGCGACGTGGGCGACCGGGCGGCCGTCGAGGCGGCGGTGGCGCGCGCCGTCGAGCGGTTCGGCGGGCTGGACGTCCTGGTCAACAACGCGTACTCGTTCCACGCCGACCCCCCGCTCGTCGAGGACGTCACCGACGACGCCTGGTCCCGGGACCTCGACATCACCCTGACCGGCGCGTTCCGCTGCGTGCGGGCGGCCCTGCCGCACCTGGCCGCGGCCCCGGACGGCCGCGGCGCCGTCGTCAGCGTCGGCTCCGTCAACGGCGAGCAGGACTACGGCGCCCACGCCTACAGCGCCGCCAAGGCCGGCCTCGCGGGCCTGACCCGCACCCTGGCCGGGCAGTGCGCGCCGCGCGGCGTACGGGTCAACCTCGTCGCCCCCGGCACGGTCCGCACGCCCGGCTGGGACGGCCGGGAGGACGCGCTGGAACGGGCGGCGGGGCAGTACCCGCTGGGGAGGGTCGGCGAGCCGGAGGACATCGCGGCGGCCGTCGCCTTCCTCGCCTCGCGCGACGCCGCGTGGATCACGGGGGTGACCCTCCCCGTGGACGGCGGCATCCTCATCGGCAACACGGGCCTGAAAGAGATCCTCAGAAGGCGCTGAACCGGGCTCGCCGAACGGCGGCGAACCGGCTCACCCCGCGTGCAGCATCATCCCGATGCCCGCGACCATCAGCCCCGCCGCCGCCACCCGCGGCGCCCCGAACCGCTCCTTGAAGAACACCGCCCCGATCGCCGCCCCCACGAGGATCGACGACTCCCGCAGCGCCGAGATGGGCGCGAGGTCCGCGCGCGTCTGCGCCCACAGCACCAGCCCGTACGCGGCCACGGACAGCACCCCGCCCAGCAGCCCCCGCACCGCGTACGGCCTGATCTCCGCCACGAACCGGCCCCGCCGCGTCACCATCGCGTACACCGGGATCACGGAACCCTCCAGGATCATCAGCCACGCGATGTAGCCGAGCGGCGTCCCGGCGGTGCGGACGCCGAGGCCGTCCACGACCGTGTACGCGGCGATCGAGAGGCCCGTGGCCGCGGCCGCGGCGATCGCCGCCCAGTGCGGACGCGCGCCCGAGCCCCGGATCCCCCAGACCGCGAGCCCGACCAGTCCGGCCGAGGCCACGAGGACGCCCGCCGCCTGCCAGCCGCCGGGCGTCTCGCCGGCGAAGGCGGCGGCCAGGACGGTGACCGCGAGCGGGGCCGTGCCGCGGGCGATCGGGTACATCTGCCCGAAGTCGCCGAGGGTGAACGACCGCATGAGCAGCAGCTGGTAGACGATGTGCAGGACCGCGGAGCCCACCAGGTACGGCCAGGCCGCCGCTGCCGGCAGGGGGACGAAGCCCGCCGCTGCCGCCCCGCACAGCGCCCCGCCGCCCCCGACGAGGGTGAAGGCGAGGAGCTGGTCCTTGATGCCGTGCGCGACGGCGTTCCAACTGGCGTGCGTGATGGCGGCTATGAGGACGGCCGTGGCGACCAGAGGCGTCATGGTCCAGGACGCTAGCGCCGCCCGTAGGGCGCACGCGATGTCGCATGTCACACGGGCCGCGCGGTCCTTCCGGCCGTCTCCACGAGCAGCCAGCCGGCCGCGCACATGAGGACGGTCACGGGGGCGGTGACCCGCACCGCGACGAGCACGGCGGAGTGCCCCTCCAGGAGCCCGGCGAAGCCCACCATGGACAGCCCGAGCACACCGAAGAGGGCGAGCGTGACGCCGAGCGCGGCGGCGGGCGCGGAGCCGCGGCGGGCGGCGGCCGTCCCCGCCGGGGCGGGCGCCGGCGGCTGCTCGGCCCGGCGGAAGACCGCGACGAGGAGCGCCGTGACGGCCGCCGCGGCCGCGATGCGGAGCGGGACCTGCAGCCACCAGGCCGTGCTCGCGGGCGCGGGCAGGGACACGTGCGCGGCGAGCATCGCCCCGTACACGCCCAGCATCGCCGTGAGGTGCCACAGGAACGCCGTCATCGCGACGCCGTTCGCGGCGACGACCGTGCGCCACACGCGGGGACGGGCCACCGCGCGGGCCATGGGGCCGCGCAGCAGCTCGACCGCGCCGATCAGCCACATGCCGTGGCAGAGCAGGGCGGCGGTGGGCGGCGCCATGTTGCTGATCTTCTCGCCCGGCATGCCCACCATGGACAGCGGGTACGGGCCGAAGGCCACGAGCGCGACGGCCCCGGCGAGACCGGCCGCGGCGAGGACCGCGGGCCGGCGCAGGCGCCCGTCCGCGCGGAGGAAGCCCAGCTGGTGGACGGCCAGCCAGACGAAGGCGAAGTTGAGGAACTCCACGTACGGGACGCCGGCGGCGAAGCGCAGCACGTCGACGGCTGCCGCCGCGGCCGCGAGCGCGGCGAACGCGCCCCAGCCGTAGCGCTCGTGGAGGCGCAGGAGGGGCGGGGTGAAGGCCACCATGGCCAGGTAGATGCCGATGAACCAGAGCGGCTGGGCGACGAGCCGGGCGGCGACGTCCGTCAGGGCCCCGTTCCCGCCCAACAGTTGCACGGCGAGCGCGCCCGCGCCCCACACGGCGACGAACAGCATCGTGGGGCGCAGGAGCCGCTGGAGCCGGGCGCGCAGGAACAGCGCGTAGGCGGGGGCGCCGGTGCGGCGGGTGAGGGAGCGGTACGAGAGGGCGTGCGAGAAGCCGCCGACGAAGAAGAACACCGGCATGACCTGCAGGAACCAGGTCAGCAGCTGCAGCTTCGGCTCGACCGCGAGCAGGTTGCCGACGGCGGGGCGGCCGTCCGCGCCCACGGTGACGGCGGCCATGAGCCAGTGCCCGAGCACGACGGTCCCGAGGGAGGCCACGCGCAAGAGGTCGATGACGCGGTCACGCGCGCCGGGCGTAGCCGCGGCGATCTCCCGCGCGCTCATCTTGGTTCCCATGAGCGCCACGATCGCCCGCGGGCGCGGGCGGCCACCACCGCCGGGGTACTCAGATCGGGCCTGAGTACCCCGGTGCCGTCAGGACGCCCGCAGTACCGACGCCACGATCGGGCCGGCCGAGTCGCCGCCGTGACCGCCCCGGGGGACCACCGCGGCCGCCGCGACGTCGCCGCGGTACGCGGTGAACCAGCCGTTCGGCTGCGGCTGGCCGTCGACCTCCGCGGAGCCGGTCTTCGCGCCGGTGTCGGGGCCGAGCCCGGACATGGCGCGGGCGCCCGTGCCGGACGCGGCGGTGAGCCGCATCATGCCCCGCAGCTGCTCGGCGACACCGCCGGGCAGGGCCCGCGGCGCCCGCGCGAGCTGCCGGTCGTCGAGCGACGGGTCGACGACGTACGGCTGGTGGAAGGAGCCGGCCCGTACGGTCGCGGACATGGAGGCGACGTTGAGCGCGGACATCTGCACCTTGCCCTGCCCGATCATCGCCGCCGCCTTGCCCGCCCCGGACTCGGCGGGCACGCTGCCGTCGAAGGTCGCGACGCCCGTCTTCCACTCCAGGCCGAGCCCGAAGACGTCCCGCGCCTCGGCGGCGAGCGCCCCGTCACCGACCTGGCCGGCCAGGGAGATGAAGGCGGTGTTGCAGGAGGCGGCGAAGTCCTGGGCGAAGGTCGCGCCGGGGTTCTCGCTCTCCTCCACGTTGTGGAAGCGCATCCCGTACGTGGCGTACTTGGGACACGGCAGCGGCTTGCCGGGGGAGGCCTTGCCGGCCTCCAGCAGCATCGCCGACGTGATGATCTTCATCGTGGAGCCGGGCGCGGTCTGCCCCATGAGCGCGGTGTTGAACTCGGTCTTCTTGGAGTTGGCGACGGCGAGGATCTCGCCGGTGCTCGCCTTGAGGGCGACGACGGACGCGTCGTCGCGGAGGTTCACGGCCGCCTCGGCCGCCCGCTGGACGCCGGCGTCGAGCGTGGTCTTCAGCTGGGCGGGCCTGCCCTTGGAGACGACGTGCAGGGTCTTCGGGGCGGCCGCGTCGGCGGCACCCCCGGGCGCACCCTCCGGCACGGCCTGCACTTCCACCCCCGGCGCGCCGCCCGCCTTCTCCCCGAACCGCTTGCGCAGCTGCGGCAGCACGGAGGCGAGCGAAGGGTAGTCCTTGGCGTCGAGCTTCGCGCCGTTGCGGTCGAGCGCGTCGACCTGCGGCGGCGCCCCGGCCGTGGTCCGCAGGGTCTCGCCGCGCCCGAGCTGCGGGTGGACGACGGCGGGCTGCCAGTCGACGAGCGCCTGCCCGGTGCTGCGGCCGCGGACGACGTCGAGCGAGGAGTCGTACGTCCAGGTCGAGCGCTGCGAACCGTAGGAGACCTCGGCGCTCACGGAGAACGGCACCTTGGCGCCCTGGGGCGTGCCCGGCTTGAGGGACACCTTCTCGACGTGGGCGGCCTCGCGGTAGCCGCTGAGGGCGGTGGTGGCCGCGCCGGCGTTGTCGGTGAGCCCGGCGGCCTTGGCCGTGTCGCCGGACTCCCAGGCGGCGAGGAAGTCGTGCGCGGTCTTCTTGATCTCGTCCGCCGTCGGCGGCCCGGTTCTCAGCGGGGCGGGTTCCCCGTGCGCGCCTGTCGAGCCGTCACCCGCGACGGCGTCCACGAGGTTGTACGCGCCGAGGCCGGCCGCCCCCACGACCGCCGCCGCCACGACGCCGATCGCGATCTTCGCGCCCTTGTGCATGTGTGTTCCCCCTCCAGACCCGGTCCGGGCCTCCCCGCCCCACCGGTTTAATCATCCGATTAAAACCTCTGTGTGGGCACTGTACGGGAAGGCCGGAGCACGCAAGGGGGCTATGGCCGGAACCGATCCTTCAGGGTGAGGGAACCGGCCTTCGGGGCTGGTGAACTGCCGTCAGATCCACGAGCCGGACTGTCAGATCCACGAGTCGAACCACATGCGGTTGCGCCACGCCTCTATCGGGATCGCATGGCCGGTGTAGATCGGCCAGAAGTAGATGAAGTTCCACGCGATCAGCAGCACCAGCGTGCCCGCACCGACCGCGCCCGCCACCCGCCGCCGCTCCGACGACCCCGGCGGCCCCAGGATCGCCCCGATCATCATGGCCAGCGCCAGGCACAGGAACGGCAGGAACACCACCGCGTAGAAGACGAAGATGGTGCGCTCCTGCCACAGGAACCACGGCAGATAGCCGGCCGCGACCCCGCACAGCACCGCGCCCGCCCGCCAGTCGCGCCGCAGCGCCCACCGGTAGAGCAGGTACGCCAGCGCGAAGCACGCCGCCCACCACAGCAGCGGGGTGCCCAGCGCGAGCACCTCGCGCGCGCACTTGTCCGCCGCGTCCACCGGGCAGCCGTCCTCGCCCGGCTTCGGCGACTCGTAGAAGTACGAGACCGGGCGCGCCTGGACGAGCCAGCTCCACGGGTTGGACTGGTACGTGTGCGGCGAGGAGAGCGTGGTGTTGAAGTGCCACACCTCCTGCTCGTACTTCCACAGGCTGCGCAGCGGGTTGAGGACCCCGGAGAGGAAGCCGTCCGTGGCGTAGCCGCCGTCGTTCTCGGCCCAGTGCCGGTAGTAGCCGCTGTGCTGCCAGCCGTTCGTCTCGCTGTACGTGCCGCTGTTCGCGAACCAGCCCGTCCACGACGCCAGATACACCGCGACCGCCACCGGCACCGTCGACAGGAACGCCCACGGCACGTCGCGGCGCAGCGCCGACACGAACGGGCGGCGCGCGCCCGCCGTCCGCCGCGCCGCCGCGTCCCACAGGATGATCATCAGGCCGAACGCGGCCAGGAACACCGCGCCGTTCCACTTCGTGGCGCAGGCCAGGCCCAGGAAGACGCCCGCCGCGATCCGCCACGGGCGCAGGCCCAGCCGCAGGCCGTCACCGACCGCGTCGTCGGGGCGGGCCGTGCCGTCCTCGCCGACCGGCAGCGCGGCGGCCAGCCGGGCCCGCGAGCGGTCCCGGTCGATCAGGACGCAGCCGAACGCGGCCAGCACGAAGAACATCAGCACCGAGTCGAGCAGCGACGTGCGGCTCATGACGAAGTGCAGGCCGTCCACGGCCATCAGGGCGCCCGCGAGGCAGCCGAGGAACGTGGAGCGGAAGAGGCGGCGGCCGATGCGGCACAGCATCAGGACGGACAGCGTGCCGAGCAGCGCCACCATGAAGCGCCAGCCGACGGGGTTCAGCCCGAAGAGCCACTCCCCGAGGCCGATGACCCACTTGCCGACCGGCGGGTGCACCACGTACCCCGGGGCGTCCGGGACGTCGCTCCAGCCGCGGATGACCTTGTCGTTGATGTCGTCCGGCCACTTCGCCTCGTAGCCGTACTTCCACAGCGCCCACGCGTCCTTGGCGTAGTACGTCTCGTCGAATATGACGGCCTTGGGGCTGCCGAGGTGCCAGAAGCGGACGAGACCGGCGAAGAGCGTGACGAGCAGCGGGCCCGTCCAGCCCGACCAGCGGGCGAGCCGCTGCGCGGCCTCCGTCCGCATGCCCAGCAGCGACCACACGCGCGTCCCCGGCTCCGGGAACGGGGGCACGAGCCGCTCCCGCACGTCCGGCTGCGGCCGGGCCGCGTAGCCGAACCGGCGGAGTCTGAGCTGCCACGGTGGCGGTTGCTCGGCTGCCGTCCGGCCTTGCGAGGCGTGCGTCGCGGTGTCACTGGTCACCGCGCCATCGTAGGGAACCAGCCTGTGGCTCGGCGGATCACCGCCCGGGCATGTTCGCCCGCATCGCCTCCTCGGCGACGCGGAGCTCCGCCGTGGGGCTGAACTGAACGACCTCGCTCCCGGCGGCGGCGAAGGGCACGTGCCCGCGGGGCAGGTAGAAGGCGTCCCCCTCCTCGAAGACCTCCTCACGGCCCCCGTCGTCCGGGAACCGGTAGCTCAGCCGCCCCTTGAGGACGTAGCCCCAGTGCGGGCAGCTGCAGGCGTCGCCGGGAAGGCCCCGGAAGAGGCCGGTGCCGTCGACGTCCTCGGTGAAGGTCACGAAGTCGACGGTGTACCCGTCGATGTCCTCGTGCCGGTCGACGACGGGCCCGTCCGTGCTGACCTGCGCGGCACTGTCCCTGGAAACCTTGGGCATGGCGCCCTCACCTCTCCTCCGTACCGGCCCCGGCCCCTTCCAGGGTCCGCCTTTGCCGTCCGGGGGGCACGGTGAGCGCCTCTCGGCGCGGGTTTCCGGCGATGGCCGCGCCCGGCAGGCAATTCCCGCCGCGACGGTAATCAGCCCCCGCCGGGCTGTCCGGCGGTGCCGTGCCGGCCGCGGCCGGGGCTTGTCCGGCGCCGTCGGATGCGGCCGCGGTGGCTGGTCGCCGTCGCGGCGGTTTCTTCTTGCCTGCGGCAAGGGGGCGGGTGCTCGTTCGGTGCCGGGCAGCAACCTTCCGCCGCGATGGCGACCGGCCCCCGCCGGGTTGTCCGGCGGTGCCGGGCAAAGATCCCCCGCCGCGGCGGCGCTCGGCCCCCGCCGGGCTGTCCGGCGGTGCCGTGCCGGCCGCGGCCGGGGCTTGTCCGGCGCCGCCGGAATCCACCGTGGTGGCTGATCACCGCTGCGGCGGCTTTTTCTTGCCTGCGGCAAGAAAGCGGGGCGCCCGCTCGGCGCCGGTGAGTGCTTCCCGCCGCGGCGGGTCTTCCTCGCCCGCGGCAAGAAGACGGGCGCGGGCTTTACCCGCCGTCCCATGGCCGGGCACGCCCTCTTGCCGGCAGGCAAGAAAAGCCCGCCGCAACGGCGCGCAACCCCCACCGGAGGTGCCCGGCGGTGCCGGACCGCCGTCCGCGCGGCTCGCCCCGCCGCGAGGCGCCCCGCGCCGGGCGCACGCCCGCGCCCACGCCTGGGAGGATGGGCACGTGACTGGAACGCTCGTACTTGCTGGTACTCCCATCGGGGACGTCGCCGACGCCCCTCCCCGCCTCGCCGCCGAGCTCGCCGCCGCCGAGGTGATCGCCGCGGAGGACACGCGCCGGCTGCGCAGGCTGACCCAGGCGCTCGGCGTGCACACGACCGGCCGGGTCGTGTCGTACTTCGAGGGGAACGAGTCCGCCCGCACGCCCGAGCTGGTGGAGGCCCTGGCCGGCGGCGCCCGCGTGCTGCTGGTCACCGACGCCGGCATGCCGTCCGTCTCGGACCCGGGATACCGCCTGGTCGCCGCCGCGGTGGAGCGGGACATCAAGGTGACGGCCGTCCCGGGGCCGTCCGCCGTGCTGACGGCCCTGGCCGTGAGCGGCCTCCCCGTGGACCGCTTCTGCTTCGAGGGCTTTCTGCCCCGCAAGGCCGGCGAGCGCCTCGCCCGCCTCCGCGACGTGGCCGCCGAGCGCCGCACGCTCGTCTACTTCGAGGCCCCGCACCGCCTGGACGACACCCTCGCCGCGATGGCGGAGGCCTTCGGCGCGGACCGCCGCGCCGCGGTCTGCCGCGAGCTGACGAAGACCTACGAGGAGGTCAAGCGGGGCCCGCTGAAGGACCTCGCGGCCTGGGCGGCCGAGGGCGTGCGCGGCGAGATCACGATCGTCGTGGAGGGCGCCCCCGAGCCCGGCCCCCAGGAGCTGGACGCCGAGGAGCTCGTGCGCCGTGTGAGGGTGCGCGAGGAGGCCGGCGAGCGCCGCAAGGAGGCCATCGCGGCCGTGGCTGCGGAAGCAGGCCTACCCAAGCGCGAGGTCTTCGATGCCGTCGTGGCAGCAAAGAATGCGCCATAACAGGGCCCATCGGAGAGTAAAGGGATAATCTGAAAAGCAAAGCTTAGGCCTCGCAGCCTGGGCCTTTGGGCAGGTCGACGCCAAGTTTGCCCCAATTCGGGGGATAGGCTGCTGCGCCGTCGCCGGGATGGGCGTTCCCTGGTTGTGGGACGTCCGGTCCCGGAGAGACTTGTCCTCAGGACAAGAGGAGCTGCCATGAGCGAGATCGCAGGAACCTCGAACGGTGTCCACTCGATAGCCGGCGCGCAGCCGGTCCCCGAGCGCAGCACATTCGCCGCCGCACCCCCGGCCGTGGTGGAGACGGAGACGGCACACGAGTCGTACTCCTTCGCCTGCATGCGGTGCGGCCACGGCTGGGAGCAGTCGTACGAGATCAAGCACCACACGGACGCCGAGGGTCGGCCCTTCGTCATCTACTACGCGGACGGCGAGCGCGTGCCGTCCCCGCTGACCCGCCCCACCTGCGTGAACTGCGGTGAGCACGTCGTGCGCATCATGCGCTCCGGCCGTGTCTCGCTGATCGCGGACGTCCTGCACCGCCCCGCCCACGAGGTCCCGGCCACCCAGCAGGCCCCCGCGGGCCCGCTCCACGCCGGCGGCCCCGAGCCGTGGCACCGGCAGCGGCGGCCGGAGAGCCCCGGGGAGGAGCCGGAGAAGGCGCACCACTGGCACCTCTCGGACCTCCTGCACCCGTTCCGGACCCACCGCGAGCACCAGCGCTAGCAGGCGTGCCCGCCTGCCCGCCTGCCTAGAATCGCTCGCATGGCGGCAACAGCATCGAACGCATCGAACGGCAGTGGCAGGACCGGCAGCGGCAGGAACGACAAGGACGCCCCTCCGCCGCTCCCGGCCCCGCTCGGCGTTCCCGTTGCCGACTCGCACACCCACTTGGACATGCAGGGTGACACCCCTGTCGCCGAGGCCCTGGCCAAGGCCGCGTCCGTCGGCGTGACGACGGTCGTCCAGGTGGGGTGCGACGTGGCCGGTTCCCGCTGGGCCGCGGAGACGGCCGCCGCGCACGACGCCGTCTGGGCCACCGTGGCCCTGCACCCCAACGAGGCGCCCCGCATCGTCCACGGCGACCCCGACGGCTGGTCGCGCCAGGGCACCCGCCCCGCCGGCGGCCGGGAGGCCCTCGACGCCGCCCTCGCCGAGATCGACGCCCTGGCCGCGCTCCCGCAGGTCAAGGGCGTCGGCGAGACCGGCCTGGACTTCTTCCGCACCGGCCCGGAGGGCATGGAGGCCCAGGAGTACTCCTTCCGCCGCCACATCGACATCGCCAAGCGCCACGGCAAGGCCCTCGTCATCCACGACCGCGAGGCCCACGCCGACGTCCTGCGCGTCCTGGAGGAGGAGGGCGCGCCGGACGCCGTCGTCTTCCACTGCTACTCCGGCGACGCCGGGATGGCGAAGGTCTGCGCCGACAACGGCTACTACATGTCGTTCGCCGGCAACGTCACCTTCAAGAACGCCCAGCCGCTGCGCGACGCCCTCGCCGTCGCCCCCCTCGACCTGATCCTCGTCGAGACCGACGCGCCCTTCCTGACCCCCGCCCCCTATCGCGGACGGCCCAACGCGCCGTACCTCATTCCGGTCACGTTGCGCGCCATGGCGGGCTGCAAGGAGATCGGCGAGGACGAGCTGGCCGCCGCCGTCGCGGCGAACACGGCGCGGGCCTTCGGCTACTGAATCAGGCCGCCGGAGCGGATGCCGGACGGATGCCGGAGCGGTGTCCGGGAGCCGCCGCGCGCCCCCTCCGCGCTCCCGCACCCCGCGACACCGTGTGATGATCCGACTTTGGAGAGTGACTTCCCCTCCGCTACAGTCCCGGGCCGAAGCCCGACCCAGGGGAGCGTCACGTGACTCGTCATGCACAGGGCAGCCCCCGCGCCGCACGCAGCGGTGCGGCGGAAGCACCGCCGTACGACCCGTTTGACCCCTACAACCCGTACGCGGCGCACGACGCGTATGCCGCGCACGATCCGTACGACCCGCACGATCCGTACTTCGCCGGCCGTTACGACGGCGGTGGAGGCGGGGGGAGCGGCTACGACAGCAGCCGTTACGGCCTCTACGCCGCCTACGTCGCCCCCGTCGGGCCCTACCCGATATACGACCCCGTCCCGGCCCCCGCGGGCCCGGGCTCCGGCCCGTACGACCCCTTCCTGCCCGAGCCCCGCGAGTTCCTGCCCGAGCCCCGCGAGGCGGGCGCCGGCTCCGAGGCGCCTGCGCCCGCCCCGTACGAGGCCCCGCACCTGCCGCGCCAGCCGTTCACCAGGGAGGCGTACGCGGCGGGGGAGACCGTCGTCGCGGGAGAGGTCGTCGCGGAGGACGCGCCGACGGAGTCGCCGGCCCGAGAGGGTTTCGCGGGCGGGACCGCCGTCGTCGACGCCGTCGCCCCCGCCGCGCCCCGCCCCGCCCCCGACCGCCGCTCCGGCGGACGCGGCCGCAAGCGTCCGGGCGACCGCCCCGACGCCCTGCGCAAGCTGCTCCCGCAGGCCCTCGTCGTCGCCTTCCTGGCCGGCGGCACGTCCGCGTTCGTCGCCGACGACAAGACCGTCCGCCTCACCGTCGACGGCCACGAGCGCGTCCTGCACACCTTCGCCGACGACGTCGACGAGCTCCTCGCCGACCAGGGCATGGACCTCGGCGAGCACGACGCCGTCTCGCCCGGCCACGGCCACGACCTCGCCCGCGGCGACGAGATCACCGTCCGCTACGGCCGCCCCCTCGCCCTGACCCTCGACGGCGAGCACCACCGCATGTGGACCACCGCCCGCACCGTCGACGACGCCCTGCGGCAGCTCGGCGTCCGCGCCGAGGGCGCCTACCTGTCGGCAGACCGGGCCGCGCCCATCGGCCGCGAGGGCCTCGACCTCGCCGTCCGCACCGAGCGCACCGTCACCTTCATGGCCGACGGCCGCGAACGCACCATCCGGACCAACGCCGCCACCGTCCACGAAGCCGTCGAGCAGGCCGGCATCTCCCTCCACGGCGAGGACACCACCTCCGTCGACCCCGACAGCTTCCCCCGCGAAGGCCAGACGATCTCCGTCATGCGCATCACCGGCAGCGAGGAGGTCCGCGAGGAACCCATCGACTTCACCACCGAGCGCCACGACGACCCCGACCTCTTCAAAGGCACCGAGGTCGTCTCCCAGCGCGGCGAGAAAGGCGTGCAGCGCATCACGTACGCGCTGCGCACCGTCAACGGCGTCAAGCAGAAGCCGCGCCGCATCGCGTCCGAGACCGTGCGGGAGCCCCGCACCCAGATCGTCCGCGTCGGCACCAAGGCCCGGCCCGTCTCCGTCCAGAGCGGCGGCGGGGACGGCCTCAACTGGGAAGGGCTCGCCCAGTGCGAGGCCGGCGGGCGCCCCGACGCCGTCGACCCGTCCGGCACGTACGGCGGCCTCTACCAGTTCGACGTCCACACCTGGAAGTCCCTCGGAGGCAGCGGCCGGCCGCAGGACGCGCCCGCCTCCGAGCAGACCCTGCGGGCCAAGAAGCTGTACGTCAGCCGGGGGGCGAGCCCCTGGCCCGTGTGCGGCCGTAAACTTCACGGGTGAGCTCCAGCCCCAGCCCCCGCCCCAGCGCAGACGAGTCCGGCTCCCTGCTCGGCCCCGCCGACATCCGCGAGCTGGCCGCAGCCCTCGGGGTGCGTCCCACGAAGCAGCGCGGCCAGAACTTCGTGATCGACGCGAACACGGTCCGGCGCATCGTCCGCACCGCCGAGGTCCGGCCCGACGACGTCGTCGTCGAGGTCGGCCCCGGCCTGGGGTCGCTGACCCTCGCCCTGCTGGAGGCCGCCGACCGGGTCGTCGCCGTCGAGATCGACGACGTGCTGGCGGCGGCCCTGCCGTCGACGGTCGCCGCGCGTCTGCCCGGGCGGGCGGACCGCTTCTCGCTCGTCCACAGCGACGCCATGCACGTGCAGGAGCTGCCGGGGCCCGCTCCTACGGCGCTTGTCGCCAACCTGCCGTACAACGTCGCCGTGCCGGTGCTGCTGCACATGCTGGACCGTTTCCCCAGCATCGAGCGCACGCTGGTGATGGTTCAGGCCGAGGTCGCCGACCGGCTCGCCGCCCGTCCCGGGAACAAGGTCTACGGCGTGCCGTCCGTGAAGGCCAACTGGTACGCGGAGGTCAAGCGGGCCGGGGCGATCGGGCGGAATGTCTTCTGGCCCGCGCCGAATGTCGACTCGGGGCTCGTGTCGCTCGTGCGGCGGGACAAGCCGATCGAGACGACGGCGACGAAGGAAGAGGTGTTCGCGGTCGTGGACGCGGCGTTCGCGCAGCGGCGGAAGACGCTGCGGGCGGCGCTGGCGGGCTGGGCCGGGTCCGCTGCGGCGGCGGAGGCGGCGCTGGTGGCCGCGGGCGTGTCGCCGCAGGCGCGGGGCGAGGCGCTGACGGTGTACGAGTTCGCGGCGATCGCGGAGAACAAGCCGGAGTAGTAGCGGGGGCGGCGGTGCGTGCGGGTGCGGGCCCGTTTGGGTGCCGGTGCCGGGGGCTCCGGGGTGGGGGTCCGGGGCCGTATATTTACGGGCCCGTTGCCGCAGACGTCGAGGGCGCCCCGGTATTGGGCCCACAAATACACGTCAGCGCCCCGGACCCCCACCCCTGCGCCCCCGCCCCCTCCCGCCGTCTTCCGGCGAACGCTCGGATCCCCCGTACGATCGGGCGTGCCCCTGTCCCGTACGACCCGAGGAGCCCGCTCCGTGTCCGTGACCGTTCGCGTCCCCGCCAAGGTCAACGTCCAGCTCGCGGTGGGCCCGCTGCGGCCCGATGGCTTCCACGACCTGGCCAACGTCTTCCTGGCGGTCGGCCTGTACGACGTGGTGACGGTGACGCCGGCCGATGAGCTGCGGGTGACGTGCTCGGGTCCGGATGCGGACAAGGTGCCGCTGGACCCGTCGAACCTCGCGGCGAGGGCGGCGGCCGCGCTGGCTGCACGGCATGGGCGCGAGGCGAACGTCCACATCCATATTGAGAAGGACATCCCGGTCGCGGGCGGCATGGCGGGCGGCAGCGCGGACGGCGCGGCGGCACTGGTCGCGTGCGACGAGCTGTGGGGCACGGGGGCTTCGCGCGAGGAGCTCCTGGAGATCTGCGCCGAGCTCGGCAGCGACGTGCCGTTCAGTCTGGTGGGTGGCGCGGCTCTGGGGCGGGGGAGGGGCGAGCTCCTGACGCCGGTCGAGACCGGTGGGAGCTTCTGGTGGGTGTTTGCGGTTGCGGATGGTGGTTTGTCGACCCCCGCGGTGTACGGGGAGTGCGACCGTCTGCGGGGTGACTCGTTCGTGCCTGCGCCGGATCCGTCGCCCGAGCTGATGGAGGCGCTGCGGGCGGGGGACGCCGTGGCGCTGGCGGGTGCGGTGAGCAACGACCTGCAGGCGGCGGCGGTCTCGCTGCGGCCTTCGCTGGCGGAGACGCTGACGGCGGGCACGGAGGCGGGCGCGCTGGCGGCGATGGTGTCGGGCTCCGGCCCGACGACGGCGTTCCTGGTGAGCGACGAGGCGGAGGCGGAGAAGGTCGCGGAGGCGCTGCGGGAGTCCGGCACGTGCCGGACGGTCCGGGTGGCGTCGGGCCCGGTGCCCGGGGCGACGATCACTGTCGGTTAGGCTCTGCGATTCCGCGCCCCGAGGGGGCGCCTGAATCGGGGGTTTCACCATGGCGACTCCACCGCCGCCTTATCAGCAGCAGAACCCGTACGGCCAGCAGCAGAACCCGTACGGTCAGGGACAGAATCCGTACGGCCAGGGGCAGCCCCCGTACGGCCAGGGGCAGCCCCCGTACGGCTACGCCGCGCCGGGCCATGCGCCTGCGCCCGGCCCGATGCCTATGGGGCTCACGTGCCGCATGTGCGGCGGGTTCCCGGCCGTCGAGGCGACGGTCCGGCAGCACCAGGCAATCCTCATCAGGATGACCTTCATGCACTTGAAGGGGCCGTTCTGCCGGAACTGCGGACTCGCGGTCGAGCGTGAGATGACGGGCAAGACGCTGTGGCAGGGCTGGTGGAGCCCGTTGTCGCTGGCGCTGTTCACCCCGTTCACGCTGATCTGGAACATGACGGTGCGGTCGAAGCTGAACAAGCTGCCCCCGCCGACTCCTGGGCAGATGCCCAATCAGGGCTCTGGCCAGCAGTGGCTGTAGGTTCCCCCGTTCACCCGTTCGGGGAGTAGTTCTTCGAGTCCGGCGTGTTTGCGGCTTGCCCGCCTTAGCGTCCGTTGCTACCGACGGAGGTAGGCAGGAAGGGCGGGATGCCGGATGGAAGCACGACCCGACGCGCCGATGGCCTGGCGGCTGTGCGGAAACCAGATCAAGCTGTGGCGCCAGGCCGCGGGCGTCAGCCGTGAGGAGCTGGCGGCGGAGGCGGGGTACGGGGTGGAGGCCGTCCGCTCCATGGAAATGGGCCGACGGAGGCCGAGTCAGCACCTGTTGCAGGTAGCGGACAGCATGTTCGGTGCGGGCGGGAAGCTGGAGTCGACCCATCAGTACCTAGAGCCGGACCGTGCCCTTGTGCGCACCGCGGAGTACATGGCCCTTGAGGCCGAAGCCATCGCCATGCACTGGTACGAAGTGCTGCTCATCCCTGGTCTGCTTCAGACCGAGGAGTACGCACGGGTGCTCATGGCCAACCACTGCCCTCCCGTTAGCGATGAGACGGTTGAGACACGAGTCGTAGCCCGACTGGAGCGCCAGGAACTGCTGAAGAAGACCACCACGCTGTTCAGCTTCGTGATTCATGAGGCGGCGCTGAGGAGCTTGGTGGGCGGCCCGGAGGTGATGAAGCGGCAGCTCAATCACCTCGTGGAGGTAGGCGAGTTGCGCAATGTGTCCATCCAGGTGCTGCCTAATGGTCTGGGGGCCACACCCGGGCTGCAAGGCGCGTTCGTCTTGTTGGAGACCGCCGAGCACAAGCAGTACTGCTACGGGGAGACGCAGGTGAGCAGCATGCTGCATGCCGACCCGGAGCGGGTGAGTGCCCTCATGAAGCGACATGCCATGATCCGTATGCACGCTCTCAACGAAGTGGAATCGGCTCGATTCATCAGAGGGGTGGCAGAAGAGCTATGAGCGCCGGACCGGCCTGGTTCAAGTCCAGCTACAGCGGGTCCGAGGGCAGCACTTGCGTCGAAGTCGCCGTCCTCCCCCAAGCCATACGAATACGCGACTCCAAGCGCAAAGACGGTCCCCACCTCGCCATAGCTCCCAGCACCTGGCTGGCCTTCGTCGCCTACGCACCCGCCGCGGCGCGGTAGGGCTACTCGACCCGCCTGTGAAGAACCGGGGCGAGCCGGTACCACCGGGTGCGGATGGGGGCACCACAGCGTGCGGGAGGGGGCCGGGGGCGCAGGGGTGGGGGTCCGGGGCGCTGACGTGTATTTGTGGG
>NZ_PXWG01000086.1 GCF_003011965.1 Streptosporangium nondiastaticum | reverse complement strand
CCCCGCCCCCGCCCCCGCCGGGCCCCGGCACGTCCCCGGAAGGCGGTGCGTACGCCGGCGGCGGCCGGCCGCCCGGCGCGGAGGTGCCCCCGTACGGCGGTGGCCCGTACGGAGCCCCGCCCCCCGGCCCGGGCGGCGGCCCCGGCAATCCCTACGGCGATCAGTTCGGCGCCGCCGACCCGCTCGCGGGCATGCCCCCGCTCGCGAACCGGTTCAAGAGGCTCGTCGCCCGCATCATCGACGCGCTGCTCGTGTCGGTCCCGGTCACCGCGGTCTTCAAGGCCGCGATGTGGGACTGGGATCCGGCGAACTGGAACGACGGCCGGTCCACGAGCCTCGGCATCATCATCGCCGTCGTCTACTTCGTCTACGAGGGGCTGATGCTCACCCATCGGGGGCAGACCGTCGGCAAGATGGTGATGAGCATCCGGGTGGCGATGCTGGAGAACGGCGCGATCCCCCAGGGGAGCCCGGGCTGGACGCGCGCCGCCGTGTACAACCTGCCGCAGGTGGTGCCCTGCTGCGGCGTCCTCTTCTGGCTGGTCAACGTGCTCTGGTGTACGTGGGACATGCCGTTCCACCAGTGCATCCACGACAAGGCGGCCAAAACGGTGGTGGTCTCAACTGTTCAGTGAATGCCCGGCCGTGCGGTGAGTGCCCGGCCGTGCGGTGAGTGCTCAGCTATGCGGCGAGTGCTCAGCCATGCAGCGAGTGCTCGCTCAGTCTCGGTTCGGTGGGCAGGGGAGCGCGCTGCCGGGGCACCCGTGGCCTGCGGGAGCCGGCGCGCGGCATGGGGAAGGCGACGGCGACGAACAGGCCGAGCGCGAGCGCTGCGACGGCGATGACCGCGATCCCGACCCCCGAACTCGTCTGCGAGAGCAGCAGCATGGCGAGGGTCGAGAAGACGACGGTGGCCGATCCGTAGGTTATCTGTGCGGGGGTCGGACGCGGCATGGCGGGATCCGTCCTCGGAGCAAAGGTGTGGGTGCGGAGCCGGCTGGTGCGAAGAGCGTGCGTACAGCAATGGTGTACACCAAAACGACTCTACGGTCCTGTCTGCCCGAGCGGAACTGCCGGTAAGCGTGACCTAACACACGGTGCCGGAGCACAGGGGGCGCACGGAGTCATCCGCCGGTTCAAGCCGTCAGCCGAGCGCGCCCGTTCGTGTCCGAAATCCGCAACATAAAGGTCGGATAACGTACTTGCTCTTCCGCTTGTAGTCAAGGTCTGTCTTTTCCGGCGTCACTCCGGTCAAATACCTCCACAGTTGTCACTGGGGAGGACATTCACAAGTGAAGAGCAGCCAACGGAGGCTCGCCAGATCCGCCGCCGTGGCCACGACCGTCGTGCTCGCCGCGACGGCCCTGGCGACGGGGACCACGGCCGGGATCGCGCAGGCGGCCACCACTGCCGGCACGCCGTCGAGCATCGAGCGCCACGACCCGGAGCAGGCCGGGAAGGGCGTCGAGCACGACCTCAAGGGCCCGTACGCGAAGAAGCAGGAGGCGCAGCGCAAGGCTGCCCTCGACAAGGTCATATCCGGCGACGCCCGCGTGGAGCAGCGCGGCGCGTCGAAGGTCGTCCAGCTCGGCAAGGGGAAGTACGTCGAGCTCGCCCGGGAGAAGACCGACCGCATCTTCACGATCCTCGTGGACTTCGGCGACAAGGTCGACGACACCACGATGTACGACCCGGACGGGCCGGACGGGCCCAAGCCGCCCGTGAAGAAGTACGGCGGGCAGCCGGGTCCGGCGCACAACCAGATCAAGCAGCCGGACCGCAAGAACGACAACAGCACGGCCTGGCAGAAGGACTACAACCGGGAGCACTTCCAGGACCTGTACTTCTCGCACGACAAGGACAAGGAGTCCCTGGCGAAGTACTACGAGAAGCAGTCCTCGGGCCGCTACACGGTCGACGGCACGGTCACCGACTGGGTCAGGGTCCCCTGGAACGAGGCCCGTTACGGTTCCAACTACTGCGGCTCCACCAACTGCCCCGCCGCCTGGGACCTGGTGCGCGACGGCGTCAACCAGTGGGTGAAGGACCAGAAGGCGGCCGGCCGCAGCGACGCCGACATCAAGGCGCAGCTGGCCACCTACGACCAGTGGGACCGCAACGACTACAACGGCAACGGCAACTTCAACGAGCCCGACGGCTACATCGACCACTTCCAGATCGTGCACGCCGGCGAGGACGAGTCCGCCGGCGGCGGCGCGCAGAAGACCGACGCCATCTGGGCCCACCGCTGGTACGCCTACGGCTCGGACGCCGGCAAGACCGGCCCCGCGAACAACAAGGCCGGCGGCACGCAGATCGGTGACACCGGCATCTGGGTCGGCGACTACACGATGCAGCCCGAGAACGGCGGCCTCGGCGTCTTCGCCCACGAGTACGGCCACGACCTGGGCCTGCCCGACGAGTACGACACCACCGGCACCGGTGAGTCCTCCGTCGCCTACTGGTCGCTGATGTCCTCCGGTTCCTGGCTGGGCCGCGGCAAGGACACCATCGGTGACCTGCCCGGCGACATGAGCGCCTGGGACAAGCTGCAGCTCGGCTGGCTCAACTACGACAAGGCGAAGGCGGCGACGAAGTCGACGCACAAGCTGGGCGTGGCCGAGTACAACACCAAGGACAAGCAGGCGGTCGTCGTCGACCTGCCCAACAAGGCGGTCAAGACCGACGTCGTGAAGCCCGCCGAGGGCGGCAAGCAGTGGTGGGGCGGTCAGGCCGACGACCTGAAGAACACCCTCTCCCGCCCGGTCGACCTCACCGGCAAGGCCAAGGCGAGCCTGGACTTCTCCGGCTGGTGGGACATCGAGGCCAACTACGACTACGCCTACGTCGAGGTCTCCACGGACGGCGGCAAGAACTGGACCCCGGTCGACGGCACGGCCGACGGCAAGTCCATCCCGCGCGACGGCGGCGACAAGCCCGCGCTGACCGGCCAGTCCGGCGCGTACAAGAAGCTGTCGTTCCCGCTCGACGCGTACGCCGGCAAGAAGATCGACCTGCGCTTCCGCTACAGCACGGACGGCGGCACCACCGGCAAGGGCTTCACCGCCGACGCCATCAGCCTCACCGCCGACGGCGCCACCCTCTTCACCGACGGCGCCGAGGGCGACGACAACGGCTGGACGGCGAAGGGCTTCTCGCGCATCGGCGAGTCCTTCACCAAGGAGTACGCGCAGTACTACATCGCCGAGAACCGCCAGTACGTCTCGTACGACACGACCCTCAAGACCGGCCCGTACAACTTCGGCTGGAAGAAGGACCGTCCGGGCTGGGTCGAGCACTACCCCTACCAGAACGGTCTCCTCATCTGGAAGTGGGACACCTCGCAGGCCGACAACAACGTCGGCGTGCACCCCGGTGTCGGCCGCATCCTGCCGGTCGACGCGCACCCGCAGATCGAGAAGTGGGCCGACGGCACGGTCATGCGCAACCGCTTCCAGGCGTACGACTCGCCCTTCAGCTGGTTCCCGAGCGACGGCTACACCGTCCACCAGGACGGCGTCGCGGCCCGCGTGAAGGGCAAGCTCGGCGCGCCGGTCTTCGACGACCGCAAGGGCACGTACTGGAGCAAGGACAACCCGACCGGCGGTGTGCAGGTTACTGACACCAACACCCGGATCAAGATCCTCTGGCAGGCGCCGAGCGGCTCTTCGATGACCGTCCAGGTGAGCCCGTCGGGCAAGTAAATCCCGCAGGACCTGCGTTTGTGCAGGTCAGCGCAGTGTCGGCCGTCGCCCTCTAGCGGGCGGCGGCCGATCGCGTTTAGATGACTGGCGTGACGCTGTTATTGACACCCCGGCCCGGGGAGAGGTGACGCGGGCATGGCAGGCGGTGGTTTCTGCAAGCTGCCGGGCGGCAGCGTGGTGGTGGCCCTCTACCTTCCCGGGCCGCCCGGCGGGGCCGCGGCGCCCGGTTCGCGCGTACGGGTGCTCGTGCACGCGGCGAACCGCGCGCGGGCACTCACCCGCCTGCGGAACCTCGGCCTGCGCGCGGTCTACCTGCGCGGCAACACGGAGCCGCCGACGCCGGACGAGATAACCGCGGTCCTCCACCATCCGGACGGGCTGGTCTGGCGCGCGGCGCCGGACGACGACACGGAGTCGTGGCACCCGATACGGAGCCTGCTGCGCGGGGCTCCGGCGGCGTAGGCCTTTGCCTGCCACGTACGGCTTGCGGCCGGTCCGGCACCGCCGGTCATGTGCGCGGTGGCTGATTTCCGGGGCTCCGCCCCGGGCCAGGGGGGGGCTGGGGGCTTGCCCCCAGGAAACGGTGAAAGGGCGGGACCGGGGCATCCCTCCGCCGCAGCGGCGAGCAGCCACCGCGGCGCGGTCCGGCGGTGCCGAACCCCGCTCGGCCGGAGCTCACCCCGTCGCAACCACCGGCTTGCCGGACAGCTCGACGCCCGCCTCGCGGAGCTCCCCGAGCGCCTTCTCCGTCGTGTGCGGAGCGACCCCCGCCGTCAGGTCGAGCAGCACCTGCGTCGAGAAACCCTCCCGCGCCGCGTCCAGCGCGGTCGCGCGGACGCAGTGGTCCGTCGCGATGCCGACGACGTCGACCTCCGTGACGCCCCGCTCCCGCAGCCAGTCCGCCAGGGACACCCCGTTCTCGTCGGTGCCCTCGAACCCGCTGTACGCGGCCGCGTACGCCCCCTTGTCGAAGACGGCGTCTATCGCCCCGGAGGCGATGACCGGAGCGAAGTTCGGGTGGAACCCGGACCCCTCCGTGCCGGCGACGCAGTGCGGCGGCCAGGTGGTCTCGTAGTCCGGCTCGGCGGAGAAGTGCGCGCCGGGGTCTATGTGGTGGTCGCGCGTGGCGACGATGTGCCGGTACCCGGCGGTGGCCTCGCCGACGAGGTCGGTGATGGCCGCGGCCACGTCCGCCCCGCCCGCGACCGCGAGGCTGCCGCCCTCGCAGAAGTCGTTCTGCACGTCGACGATGATCAGTGCACGCTGCATAGTGCGGATCCTTTGTGGAAGGGCCCTCGGCCGACAGTGCGGATCACGACTGTACGGATCGCCTCTCTGTGACCGAGGGTAGTGACTTCCGTTGCGCAATGGGAGAGGGACCCGGAGCGGGGCAGGCCCACCGGGCGCGCGGGGAGCGTCAGAGGTACTCGGTGGGGAGTACCGGCTCACCGCGCGAGAGCTGGGTCGCGGAGAGCGGGAGCCCGGCCCGGGCCGCGGCGTGCCGGTCCCGCACGGCGTCCAGGGGCTCGCGGGCGACGACCTCGCCGCCGCGGACGAGCTCCGTGATCAGCTGGTGGTCCGCGAGCTCCGGCGGCACCGGCCCGGTGCCGACGACCTCGGCCTCGGCGACCCCGGCCGCGTCGGGCCGGCGCGCGGCCCACTTGCGGCCGCCGAGGGAGGTCTTGCCGCCCATGGACTTCTTGGCGACGGGCCGCAGCGGGGCGTCCGGGCCGGCCTCGTCCGCGCGGGCCACGAGCTTGTAGACCATCGAGCAGGTGGGGTGCCCGCTGCCGGTGACGAGCTGGGTGCCGACCCCGTACGCGTCGACGGGCGCCGCGGCGAGCGAGGCGATGGCGTACTCGTCGAGGTCGCTGGTGACGACGATCTTCGTCTTGGTCGCGCCCAGGTCGTCCAGCTGCTGCCGCACGCGGTGCGCGAGCAGCAGCAGGTCGCCGGAGTCGATGCGGACGGCGCCGAGCTCCGGGCCCGCGATCTCCACGGCCGTGCGGACGGCCTCGGTCACGTCGTAGGTGTCGACGAGCAGGGTCGTGCCCCCGCCGAGCGAGTCGACCTGGGCGGTGAAGGCGTCGCGCTCGCTGTCGTGCAGCAGCGTGAAGGCGTGCGCACTGGTGCCGACGGTCGGAATGCTGTAGCGGAAGCCGGCCGCGAGGTCGGAGGTGGAGGTGAAGCCGCCCACGTAGGCGGCGCGGGCGGCGGCGACGGCCGCGAGCTCGTGGGTGCGCCGGGCGCCCATCTCGATCAGCGGGCGGTCACCGGCGGCCACGGCCATCCGGGAGGCCGCGGCGGCGACGGCCGAGTCGTGGTTGAGGATCGACAGGATCACGGTCTCCAGCAGCACCGCCTCGGCGAAGGTGCCCTCGACGCGGAGGATCGGCGAGCCCGGGAAGTAGACCTCGCCCTCGGGGTAGCCCCAGATGTCGCCGCGGAAGCGGTAGTCCGCGAGCCACGCGAGCGTCGGCTCGTCGACGATCCGCTGGGCGGCGAGGAAGTCCAGCACGCCGCTGTCGAAGCGGAAGTTCTCCACGGCGTCCAGGACGCGGCCGGTGCCCGCCACGACGCCGTAGCGGCGCCCCTCGGGCAGCCGGCGGGTGAAGACCTCGAAGACCGAGCGGCGGTCGGCGGTGCCGGAGCGCAGCGCGGCCTGCAGCATCGTGAGTTCGTACCGGTCGGTGAAGAGGGCCGTCGACGGAACGTCCACCGGCAGCCTCAAGTCCGCAGCGTTCATGGAACCAGATGCTACCCCCAATACTCGTCAGACTGACGATTTCTACGCCGGGAAGCCTGTGAGGCCCGGCACCCGTCCGCGACCCGGTCGGCGCGCACCCCGCCCCCGCTCGACGCGCGGGCCCGGGGGCACCCCCCTTTGTGCATCGCAAGCCCCCGAGTGGCAGCATGGGAAACGTGAGTGTTGCACCGGTCGAGATCGAACGCACCGAGTCGAGCGAAGCCCCGTACGCGGTGGCCGAGCCCGACGTTCCCTGGGTCACGCTGGTTCACAACGACCCCATCAACCTCATGAGTTATGTGACGTATGTCTTCCAGGCGTACTTCGGCTACTCCAAGGACAAGGCCCACAAGCTGATGCTCGACGTCCACCACAAGGGGCGCGCCACCGTTTCCAGCGGCAGCCGCGAGGAGATGGAGCGCGACGTGCAGGCGATGCACGGCTACGGGCTGTGGGCGACGCTGTCGCAGGACCGTTGATGGCCGGCCACTTCGAGCCGCTGCCCGGCGGCGGGGCCGCCGTGGCCCTGGACGAGGTCGAGGTCTCCATCCTGCGCAGCCTGACGGTCCAGCTGCTGGAGCTGATCGGCCCGGGCGACGCCGCGGGCCCCGAGGGTGCCGACCCGCTCGCGCGGCTCTTCGCCGAGGGTCCCAGCGAGCCGCCGTCCGACCCCGCGCTCGCCCGGCTCTTCCCCGACGCCTACGGCGACCCGGAGGCCGGGCAGGACGCGCAGCAGCGCGCGTACGCCGCCGAATTCCGCCGCTACACCGAGAACGACCTGCGCGACCGCAAGCGCGAGGACGCCCTCGCCGTCGTCCGCTCGCTGGACGGTCTCTCGGTGGCCGGCGACGCCGGAAACGACGTGGCCGTCCTGCGCCTCACGCCCGAGGAGTGCCGCCGCTGGCTGGGCACGCTCAACGACCTCCGGCTGACCATCGGGGCGCGGCTGGAAATCACCCATGAGGACGACAGTGAAGCGTTGCTCCGGCTGCCGGACGACGACGCGCGCAAGCCGATGGTGATGGCTCACCTCTGGCTTGGCGGACTACAGGAAACGCTGGTAGATGCACTGATGGGATGATCGATCAAAGCGTCCGGGCCGTCCGCTCAGGGAACAATCAAGTCCGGATAACGATCGGATCACCGTAACGGTGCCTATTAACGCTTCTTTTCCTTATTGTCCGCATTTCTTTGTGGTCTGCGTCACTGGTCCATGATCGGCATTCAGACGATCTACCGGCCACTCGTGATACACCTTGCCGACCTGCCTCCGTGACGCCACCCATGTTCACGGCGGGAGCGCTGAGCCGGCCGACCGTCGGCACTCGCAGGACTCCATCCGGGGGGATCGGAACCCGATCCGGAGCAACCGGATCGGTATGGAGAAAGGCGCACCACCATGACCTCTGAGCAGGTCGCGGCCCGTACCGCGGACGCAGTCGCGGAACCGGGCCACAAGGGAAGCGGCAAGACGGCTTCCGAGGGTTACGAGCGGGGACTCGGTAACCGCCAGATTCAGATGATCGCCATTGGTGGCGCCATCGGCACCGGCCTCTTCCTCGGCGCGGGGAAGGCCATTTCCAAGGCCGGACCCAGCCTGATCCTGGCTTATGCCATAGCCGGTCTGGTCATCTTCTTCATCATGCGAGCGCTCGGCGAGCTGCTCATGTACCGCCCGGTGTCGGGCTCCTTCTCGGACTACGCCCGGGAGTTCCTCGGCCCCTTCTGGGGCTATGTGACCGGATGGACGTACTGGCTCTTCTGGGTCGTCACCGGAATCGTCGAGGTGACCGCCGCGGCCTCCTATGTGCAGTACTGGAACCATTCCATTCCGCAATGGGTCTCCGCGCTGGGCTTCACCATCCTGCTGTACTTCGCCAACCTGATCTCCGTGAAGCTCTTCGGTGAGCTGGAGTTCTGGTTCTCCATGGTCAAGGTCACCGCCATCATCGGCATGATCCTGATCGGTGTCGGCGTGCTGACCATCGGCTTCTCCGACGCCGGTGACACCGCCACCGTCAGCAACCTCTGGAACGACGGCGGCTTCTTCCCGCACGGCATCGGCAACACCCTGATGACCCTGCAGATCGTGATGTTCGCCTTCCTCGCCGTCGAGCTGGTCGGCGTCACCGCGGGCGAGGCCAAGGACCCGGAGAAGACGCTCCCCAAGGCGATCAACACCGTGCCGTGGCGCATCGCCGTCTTCTACATCGGCGCGCTGATCATCATCCTGGCCGTGGTCCCGTGGGGCGAGTTCATGCCGGGCGTCAGCCCGTTCGTCGCCGCCTTCCAGAAGATCGGCCTGCCGGCCGGTGCGGGCATCGTCAACTTCGTCGTCCTCACGGCGGCGCTGTCGTCCTGCAACTCGGGCATGTACTCCACCGGCCGCATGCTGCGCGACCTGTCGCTCAACGGCCAGGGCCCGAAGTTCTTCGGCGAGCTGACCAAGCGCGGCCTGCCGCTGCGCGGCACCACCTTCTCCGCCGCGCTGATGCTCGTCGGCGTCTGGATCAACTACCAGTGGCCGGGCAAGGCGTTCGACTACGTCGTCTCCTTCGCGACCATCTCCGGCATGTGGGCGTGGATCGTGATCCTCGTCGCCCAGCTGCGCTACCGCCGCAAGGCGGACCGCGGCGAGCTCCCGCCGTCCGCGTTCCGCGCCCCCGGCGCCCCGTGGACCAGCCTCTTCGCGCTCGCCTTCATCTTCATGGTCATCGTGATGATGGGCATCGACGCGGACGCGCGGGTCTCCCTGTACTGCGCCCCGGTCTGGGCCGCGATCATGTGGGTGTCCTACCTCGTGCTGAAGCGCCGCAACCCGCAGGCGTTCGAGCGCAAGGACTACTCGCAGGCCGCCGTCGAGGCCGTCAAGGTCGACCAGGCCGCGTGACGCAGCCCGAGGCCGCGTAAGGCAGCCTGAGGCCGCGTAAGGCACCCGCCGGACCCGTCCGGCATCCGGGCCCTCCCGTACCAGCCCTTGGTACGGGAGGGCCCTTCCCTTTACCCGGGCGATTCCCCCATGCCTATCCTGGGGCGCATGCTGACCATCACGCAGGACCTGTACGACCGGATCGTCGCGCACGCCCGCGCGGACCACCCCGACGAGGCCTGCGGCGTGGTCGCCGGACCGGCCGGCAGCGACCGCCCCGAGCGGTTCGTCCCCATGCTCAACGCCGCCCGGTCGCCCACGTTCTACGAGTTCGACTCCGCGGACCTGCTGAAGCTCTACCGCGAGCTGGACGACCGCGACGAGGAGCCCGTGGTCATCTACCACTCGCACACGGCCACCGAGGCCTACCCGTCCCGCACGGACATCTCGTACGCGGGCGAGCCCGGCGCCCACTACGTGCTGGTGTCCACCGCCGACACCGACGGCGCGGGCCCCTTCCAGTTCCGCTCGTTCCGCATAGTGGACGGCCGGGTGACCGAAGAGGACGTCACCGTAGTGCCTGCCTACTGAGCTCCGGCCCCCGGCGGGCCGCGGCTGTCCGCATGCCGGTACGAACGTCCGGCGGCCGCACACGGAATCGATACGATCTGCCCCAGGTGCCCCACCCGCACGCCGACAGGAGCCGCATCATGGCCATCGAGGTCCGCATTCCGACCATCCTCCGCACCTACACCGACGGGCAGAAGGCCGTCGAAGGCAACGGCGCCACGCTCGACGAGCTCTTCAAGGACCTGGAGACCCGGCACGCGGGCATCCGCGAGCGCCTCGTCGACGAGTCCGGCGAGCTCCGCCGCTTCGTCAACGTCTACCTCAACGACGAGGACGTCCGCTTCCTCGCCGGCATCGGCACCGAGCTCGGCGACGGCGACAGCGTCACCATCCTCCCGGCCGTCGCCGGCGGAATGGCCTGAGCGGCCCGCGCATGCGCTACGACAGCCACCTGGCCTCGGTCGGCAACACCCCGCTGGTGCGGCTGCCCAGGCTCTCCCCGTCCGGGTCGGTCCGGATCTGGGCCAAGCTGGAGGACCGCAACCCCACCGGCTCGGTCAAGGACCGCCCCGCCCTGCACATGATCGAGCAGGCGGAGCGGGCCGGGCGGCTGACCCCGGGCTGCACCATCCTGGAGCCCACCTCCGGCAACACCGGCATCTCGCTCGCCATGGCCGCCCGGCTCAAGGGCTACCGCATCGTGTGCGTCATGCCCGAGAACACCAGCGAGGAGCGGCGGCAGCTGCTCGCCATGTGGGGCGCGGAGATCATCTCCTCGCCCGCGGCGGGCGGCTCCAACACCGCCGTCCGCGTCGCCAAGGAGCTCGCCGCCGAGCACACCGACTGGGTGATGCTCTACCAGTACGGCAACCCCGACAACGCGGGCGCGCACTACGCCACCACCGGCCCCGAGATCCTCGCCGACCTCCCCGAGATCACCCACTTCGTGGCCGGCCTCGGCACCACCGGCACCCTCATGGGCGTCGGCCGCTACCTGCGCGAGCACAAGCCCGGCGTGAGCATCGTCGCCGCCGAGCCGCGCTACGACGACCTCGTCTACGGCCTGCGCAACCTCGACGAGGGCTTCGTCCCCGAGCTCTACGACGCCTCCGTCCTCACCACCCGCTTCTCGGTCGGCTCACAGGACGCGGTCCGCCGCACCCGCGAGCTCCTGACCGAGGAGGGCATCTTCGCGGGCGTCTCCACCGGCGCCGTCCTCCACGCCGCCCTGGGCGTGGCCCGCAAGGCCGAACGGGCGGGGGAGAGCGCCGACATCGCCTTCGTCGTGGCGGACGGCGGCTGGAAGTACCTCTCGACGGGCATCTACACGGCCCCCACGACGGAAGCGGCCGTCGAAGCACTGCAGGGCCAGCTGTGGGCCTGACCGGCACGTGACGGGCGCCGGGCGGCCCTCGGCGGCCCGCGGAGGGCCGCCCGGCGGCCACGCGTCCGTACCGGTGACTTCAGCCACAACCCCACCTCGTGGAGGAGCGGGCGTCCCCTTCGCGCCTTACGCTCGACGGACCGCATGGCCCCCCGTCACGAGTCAACGGAGGTTCAGGCCCGCATGAAGCTCACCGTCGTCGGATGCTCGGGGTCGTTCCCGTCCACGGAATCGGCCTGTTCGAGCTACCTCGTCGAGGCCGACGGCTTCCGGCTGCTCCTCGACATGGGCAACGGAGCCCTCGGCGAGCTGCAGCGCCACATCGGTCTCTACGACCTCGACGCCATCCTGCTCTCGCACCTGCACCCCGACCACTGCATCGACATGTGCGGCTACTTCGTGGCCCGCTACTACCGGCACGAGGGCGGCCGGGCCGAGGCCATCCCCGTCTACGGACCGAGCGACACCGAGCAGCGGCTGGCCACCGCGTACGGGGACGTGCCCGACGAGTCCTGCATGCGCGAGGTGTTCGACTTCCGCACCCTCGCCCCGGGCACCTTCTCCGTGGGCCCGCTCACCGTCCGCACGGACCGGGTGCGCCACCCCGTGGAGGCCTTCGCCTTCCGCGTCGAGCACGACGGCAGCGCCCTCGTCTACTCCGGCGACACCGGCCCCTGCGAGGAGCTCCACGAGCTGGCCGCCGGCGCCGACCTGCTGCTGTGCGAGGCGTCGTTCACCCACGGCAAGGAGGACATCCCCGACCTCCACCTCAACGGCCGCGAGGCCGGCGAGCACGCCGCGCGGGCCGGGGCGGGGCGGCTCGTCCTCACCCACATCCCGCCGTGGACGGACCCGCTGACCAACCTCCGCGACGCGCGCGCCGTCTACGACGGGCCGGTCGAACTCGCCCGCGCGGGCGCGGTGTACGAGATCTGACCTCTTCCGTTCTTTTGCATTCCATAAACACATACGCAAATGCCCCCGAAATCCATGGGATTTCGGGGGCATTTACCTGCGGTGTTCAGGCGAGGCGTCAGGCCTTCAATTCGGCCGACTCCTCCTCGGATTCACGGCCGGGCGTCTTGAGGTCGAACTTCAGGATGGCGAAGCGGAAGACCACATAGTAGATCGCGGCGAAGCACAGGCCCACGAGGACCAGCAGCCACGGCTTCGAGGCGATGCCCAGGTTCAGCAGGAAGTCGATGACGCCGGCCGAGAAGCCGAAGCCGTCCTTCATGCCGAGTGCCCAGGTCAGGGCCATCGAGACACCGGTCAGGACCGCGTGGATCGCGTAGAGCACCGGCGCGACGAACATGAACGTGAACTCGATCGGCTCGGTCACGCCGGTGACGAACGCGGTGAGCGCGAGGGAGAACATCATGCCGCCGACGACCTTGCGGTTCTCGGGGCGGGCGCAGTGCACGATCGCGAGGCACGCGGCCGGCAGCGCGAACATCATGATCGGGAAGAAGCCGGTCATGAACTGGCCGGCGTTCGGGTCGCCGGCGAGGAAGCGGGCGATGTCGCCGTTGACGGTGCCCTTGGGGCCGTCGTACGAGCCGGCCTGGAACCACGGGAAGGAGTTCAGCAGGTGGTGCATGCCGACCGGGATCAGACCGCGGTTGGCGACGCCGAAGATGCCCGCGCCGACCGCGCCCGAGCCGACCAGCCACTCACCGAAGTTGTGCAGACCCGTGCCGAGCACCGGCCAGATGTAGCCGAAGACGACGCCGATGAGCAGACCCGCGAAGGAGGAGAGGATCGGCACCAGGCGGCGGCCGCCGAAGAAGCCCGCCCAGTCCGGCAGCTTCGTGCGGTAGAAGCGCTGGTATATGAGCGCGACCACGAGGCCCATCACGACGCCGCCGAGGACCTTGGCGTCGACGGCCTGCTCCACCATGACGACCTTGTGGTCGACCACGGCCTCCTTCTTGGGGAGGCTGCCGTCGGTGAAGGTGCCGAGCACCTTGGAGAAGACCAGGTAACCGGCCACGGCGGCCAGGGCCGTGGAGCCGTCCGACTTCTTGGCGAAGCCGATCGCGACACCCACGGCGAACAGCAGCGCCATGTTGTCGAGGATCGCGCCGCCGCCCGCGGACATAAATTCGGCGATCTTGTTGAGGAACGCCGGGAACGACTCCTTGCCCAGCATGTCGCCCTGGCCGAGGCGGACCATCAGCGCCGCGGCGGGGAGCACGGCGACGGGCAGCATGAGGCTGCGGCCGATGCGCTGGGCGACGGCCATGGCGCCGGCGCCGAACTTCTTCTTCTCGGCCGGGGCCGCGTCCTTCTTCTTCGCGGGCTTCTTGTCCGCCGGCTTCTTGTCCGTCGGCTTCTCGTCCGCCGGGGTGTTGTCCGAGGGCTTCTCCGCGGCCTTCTTCTCCGGCGAAGCGGCGTCGTCAGGCGCCGCCTTTGCCGCCTTGGCGCTCTTACTCATCGGATTCCTCCAGGTGAGGCGGGCGCTCGGGGGAAGGGGGGTGGCCCGCTTTTGGTCTACACCACTCAGTGGTTTAGACCATGTTGTAGCACGTGAGTCCGGGATAAAGGAATCCGTGCTTCCCGGTGGCTTCCGACACAGCGGAAAGCCCCCGGCGGCGCGCCTCCGGGGGCTCGTGACGGGGAGCGATTACCCCTTCACAGTGCAGCTAGTCCTTGACGTTGCCGCGCTCGATCTCCTCCGCCAGCTCTTCCGGTTCACGCCCCGGAGTCGGCAGGTCGAACTTCGTAATCGCGAACCGGAAAATCGCGTAGTAGACGATCGCGAAGCACAGCCCGATCGGAATGATCAGCCACGGCCTGGTCGCCAGCCCCCAGTTGATCACGTAGTCGATCAGGCCCGCCGAGAAGCTGAAGCCGTCGTGCACCCCCAGCCCCCAGCTCACCGCCATCGACACGCCCGTGAGCAGCGCGTGCACCACGTACAGCGCCGGCGCGATGAAGAGGAACGAGTACTCGATGGGCTCCGTGATGCCCGTGACGAAGGAGGTCAGGCCCACCGAGAGCATCATGCCCGCGACCGCCTTGCGCCGGTGCGGCTTCGCGCAGTGCGCGATGGCCAGCGCCGCCGCCGGCAGCGCGAACATCATGATCGGGAAGAAGCCCGTCGTGAACTGGCCCGCGTGCGGGTCGCCCGCCAGGAAGCGGTTGATGTCGCCGTGCACCACCGTGCCGTCCGGCTTCGTGTAGTCGCCGAACTGGAACCACATGAAGGTGTTGAGGAACTGGTGGAGCCCCACCACCAGCAGCGCCCGGTTCGCGACGCCGAAGACGCCCGCCCCCGCCGAGCCCAGGTCCGACAGCCACTTGCTGAAGCTCGTCAGCGCGTCGCCGACCGGCGGCCAGACGAAGAGGCAGACGACCGCGAAGGCCAGCGCGACGAAGGACATCAGGATCGGCACGAGCCGGCGGCCGTTGAAGAAGCCCAGCCAGTCCACCAGCCGCACCCGGTGGAAGCGCATCCAGAACCACGCGCTCAGCAGGCCGATCACGATGCCGCCGAAGACCCCGGGGTTCTGGAAGCTCGCAGGGGACGCCTGCCCGCCCATGGAGACGCACACCCCGCTCCACAGCCCGGCCCCGCCGAACTTCGACTCGTGCGGGCAGTCCTCCGGGAACTGGTGCAGCACGGAGAAGTAGACGAGGAAGGCCACCACGGCCGCCAGCGCCGTCGAGCCGTCCGCCTTCTTCGCCATGCCGATGGCCACGCCCACGCAGAACAGCAGCGGCAGGCCGAGCGCCGAGTCCAGCAGCGCGCCGCCCGCGCCCGCGAAGACCTTCGCCACGTCCGTCCAGCCGAGCCCGTCCTTGCCGAAGACGTCCGGCTGGCCGAGCCGGTTCAGGATGCCCGCGGCCGGGAGCACCGCGATGGGGAGCTGCAGGCTGCGGCCCATCTTCTGCAGGTTCGAGAAGAGGGTCTGCCAGCGCTCGCGCCACCGGCTCTGACGCGGGGCGGCCGCGGCGTCCGTGCTCATCTGCGTCCTTCCGGCCGCCGCCCCGGCGACGGTCCACTCGGTGCTTGCCGCATACTGGTGTAGACCACTTATGCGCGCTTGCGGGTGTCGCCATCATTTGCCGGATGGCGGACATTTCGCTCGCGTAGTTGGGCTGAACGTGGTTTACCGTGGGGAAGCCGCTCGGTGGTACCGCCGAAGGGCCGAAGACAACCAGGAGTGCACATGGCCAGCAAGGCTGAGAAGATCGTCGCCGGCCTCGGCGGCATCGACAACATCGAGGAGATCGAGGGCTGCATCACCCGGCTCCGCACCGAGGTGAACGACCCCGAGCTCGTCGACGAGGCGGCCCTCAAGGCCGCCGGCGCCCACGGCGTCGTCAAGATGGGCACCGCCATCCAGGTCGTCATCGGCACCGACGCCGACCCGATCGCCGCGGAGATCGAAGACATGATGTGAGCCGCTGAGGCTCACCCGGCCCTGCGGCCCACCGCCAGGGGCCCCGCCCGGAATACGTGCATACGTGACATACGCACCGCCATCCGGAACGGGGCCCTTCGCCTTGCCCCGATGCCAGTAGGCTCATCACCATGTCTCGCATCGACGGCCGCACGCCCGACCAGCTCCGCCCCGTGACCATCCAGCGCGGCTGGAGCAAGCACGCCGAGGGCTCCGTCCTCATCTCCTTCGGCGACACCAAGGTCTTCTGCACCGCCAGCGTCACCGAGGGCGTCCCGCGCTGGCGCAAGGGCAGCGGCGAGGGCTGGGTCACCGCCGAGTACTCGATGCTGCCCCGCTCCACCAACACCCGCGGCGACCGCGAGTCCGTCCGCGGCAAGATCGGCGGCCGCACCCACGAGATCTCCCGCCTCATCGGCCGCTCCCTGCGCGCCGTGATCGACTTCAAGGCCCTCGGCGAGAACACCATCGTCCTCGACTGCGACGTCCTCCAGGCCGACGGCGGCACCCGCACCGCCGCCATCACCGGCGCCTACGTCGCCCTCGCCGACGCCATCACCTGGGCCCAGGGCAAGAAGCTCATCAAGCACGGCCGGCAGCCGCTCACCGGCACCGTCAGCGCGGTCAGCGTCGGCATCGTCGACGGCGTCCCGCTCCTCGACCTCTGCTACGAGGAGGACGTCCGCGCCGAGACCGACATGAACGTCGTCTGCACCGGCGACGGCCGCTTCGTCGAGGTCCAGGGCACCGCCGAGGCCGAGCCCTTCGCCCGCGACGAGCTCAACGCCCTCCTCGACCTCGCCGTCACCGGCTGCACCGCGCTCGACGCGGCCCAGCGCGAGGCCCTCGCGGCGACGCTGTAAAGCAGGCGTGTAAAGCAACCGCCGGAGGGATCACCGGCGTTCCTACGGGCGTACGGCCGGAACATCCGGGCCGTACGCCCGTAGCCGTACCCACAGGGGAGGGGCCCTCATGCCCGCACGCAAGACAGCACTGGCACTGGCCGCCGCAGCACTCGTCGCCGTGCCGCTCGCGGCCGGCTGCTCCACCGCCCAGAAGGCCGTGGACTGCGCCCGCCTCGGCATCGAGATATCCGACGACGTCGACGACCTCCAGCGCAGCGTCACCGACACGGCGAGCGACACCGACAACGCGAACAAGATCCTCGACAACCTTGAGAAAGACACGAAGAAGCTCAAGGACAAGAGCAGCAACGTCGACGTCGGCAAGGCCCTCGACCACCTCCAGAAGGCCGTCGGGAACGTTCGCGACGCCCTGCGCGACGACAAGACCCCGGACCTGACGCCGGTCACCGACGCGGCGGGAGAGCTCTCCAAGGTGTGCACGTCGAAGTAGACCGGGAGCGGCCCGGGATAATCGCCCCATGAAGCGCCTGATCCTCGCCACCCGCAACGCCAACAAGGTCACCGAGCTCCGCGCCATCCTGGAGGCCGCCGGCCTCGGCGTCGAGCTGGTCGGCGCCGACGCCTACCCCGACATTCCGGACGTCAAGGAGACCGGCGTCACCTTCGCCGAGAACGCCCTCCTCAAGGCCCACGCCCTCGCCCGCGCCACCGGCCTCCCCGCCGTCGCCGACGACTCGGGCCTGTGCGTCGACGTCCTCGGCGGCGCCCCCGGCATCTTCTCCGCCCGCTGGGCCGGCGCCCACGGCAACGACAAGGCCAACCTGGACCTCCTCCTCGCCCAGCTCGGCGACATCGCCGACGAACACCGCGGCGCCCACTTCGCCTGCGCCGCGGCCCTGGCCCTCCCGGACGGCACGGAGCGCGTCGTCGAGGGCCGCCTGGAAGGCACGCTGCGCCACGAGCCCGCGGGCGGCGGCGGCTTCGGCTACGACCCGATCCTGCAGCCGCTCGGCGAGACCCGCACGTGCGCGGAACTGACGGCGGACGAGAAGAACGCGATCAGCCACCGGGGGAAGGCGTTCCGGGCGCTGGTGCCGGTGGTGCGGGAGCTGCTGGGCTGAGACGGTGTGTGGCACCCGCACTGCGGGTGCCACACACCGGATGTAGGGCCGACGAGATTCGAACTCGCACTGTCCACTACCTAAAAGTGGCGCCTCCTGGCCAGTTGGGCTACGGCCCCACGGCTAGATTACTGGTCCTGCTGCTGTCAGTGCCAGCGGGAGGGGCTGGGCGTCGCTGACGCCCTCCGCGGCACCAGGTGCTTGTGATCGCGTGACAGTTGGGGCAGAGCAGCCGGAGGTTCTCTCGGCGGTCGTCGCTCCAGTCGCCGTTGATGTGATCGATCTCCAGCGTCATGGGCTTGCTCTGCCACACAGGGCCGGTTCCGCAGCGTGCACACTCCTCAGGCACGCCGATCTCCCGCAGTGCTCGGCGGAGCAGCGCCGTCTTGGTTCGGCGCTCGCCGTTGTGTTTGACGAGCAGTTCCTCCGGGGTCTTTCTGGGAGTCGGGCCGGGCTTGCCGCGCTGGTGGGCTTGACCGAGAAAGTGAGAAGTGGTGAGGCCGTCCTCGGCTATCCACTGACGCACTCGGGAACGTTGACCGGCGGTGTCCTTCCGGCCCAGCCGTCTCAGCGTCTCAGCGAGGGACACGGACTGTGACACCGCGTCGCGGAGGGTTTCGGGGCGCGGTCTGCCTCTGCGGTACGGCCGACGAGGAAAGTGCGAGACGTCGATTCCGTAGTGTTTGAATCGCCGGTAGAGGTACTGAGGCAGGTGGCGATAGGGCCGACTGCCGAAGAAGGCTATGACCTCATTGATGGTGGTGCATGTTCGAGCGGCCTCGACCAGCCGCTCACGCGTGTACTGCGTGCCGCTGCTCATCCGTTCTCACCGCCGGTGCCCGCTGCACGGCGGGCACCGGCGTGTCGAGCCGTCCCGCGGCCGCGGTAGGTATCCGTCGTCGAGTGGCAGTTGGGGCAGACCAGCCGCAGGTTCTCGATGCGGTTGTTGCGCCAGTCTCCGTCGATGTGGTCGACCTCCAGCGGCAGGGGGTAGCCCTGCCAGGTGGCCTCGATGCCGCACATCGCGCAGCGGTCGACCACTCCGAGTGCCAGCATGGCTGCCTTCAGGCGGCAGTTCTGCTCACGGCGCGCCTTGGGCGAGGTCTGCACGGTGAGCAGATCCTCTGGAGAGCGCTTCCGTTTCCTGCCCCCGGAGGCTGGGGCCCTGAAGTGCGACGTATCGATACCCAGGCACCGGATGCGGCGGCTGATGTGAGTGTGGTGACCACCGACGACGTCGATGCCGAGGTGCCGCAGCACCTCGCACATGTTGGATGACGCGGCCACCGCCGCCTCAAGGGTCTCCCTCGTCCAGCAAATCCCCTCGCGCTCGAAGTGCGACGTGTCCACTCCCAGCTTCTTCATGCGGTCGCGCAGGTAGGCCCTCCGCGATCCCTTGGGATCCACCCCCAGCCTCTCCAGCGCCTCCGATAACGTCCGTGACGTCCCCGCCGCCTCCGCCAGAACCTCGCGTGTGTACGGGCTGACAGGCATGGCGCCCTCCCCCTTGTCGATGCGACGTGCGCGACCGCGTATCCGTTCGCGATCTCGAACCCATCAACGACACACCCACCCGACAGTTACGCCAAATGTGCGAAACATCAGAACTTCGGGTCGGGAGCCCGGGAAGTGACGATCTCTTCCGCCTCCTCCTTCGTCGCCACCGCCGGTGGTGACCCCTCCAGCGGCCGGCGCGCCGTCTCGCGCATGAAGGCGACCGCGACCATGCCGACGAGGGCCGCTCCCGCCGTGTAGACCGCGGGCGCCATGTCGCTGCCCGTGGCGTGGATCAGGGCCGTGATCACCAGCGGGGTCGTGCCGCCGAAGAGGGACGTGGAGAGGTTGTAGCCGATGGCGAGGGAGCCGTAGCGGACCGGGGTGGGGAAGAGGGCGGGGAGGGCGGCGGACATGGTGCCCAGGAGGCACACCAGGGGCAGGCCCAGCATCAGCATGCCGCCGGACACCGCGGCCAGGCCGCCCTGCTTCAGCAGCAGGAACGCCGGGACCGACAGGACGACGAAGCCGCCCATGCCCGCCATCAGCAGCGGCTTGCGCCCGATGCGGTCGCTCAGCCGCCCCACGCACGTGATGACCGTCATCAGCAGCGCCATCGTCGCGATGAGGATCAGCAGGCCGTGCGTGTCGTCGTAGCCGAGCTGGTCGGTCAGGTACGTCGGCATGTACGACAGCAGCATGTAGTCCGTGATGCCGTACGCCCCGGCCAGGACCACGCAGAGCAGCAGCCGCGCCCACTGGGTGGTGAAGATCTGCTTGAGCTCGGTGCCGCCGCCCGCCGGTTCCTCTTCCGCCAGCTTCTGGAACGCCGGGGTGTCCTCCAGCCGCAGCCGCAGGTAGAGGCCCACGAGCCCGAGCGGCCCCGCGACGAGGAAGGGGATCCGCCAGCCCCAGTCCGTCATCGCCGCCCCGCCGAGCGCCGACGTCATGGCCGTGACGAGGCCCGCCGCGCCGATGTAGCCCGCGAGGGTGCCGCATTCGAGGAAGCTGCCGAAGTAGCCGCGGCGCTTGTCGGGCGCGTACTCGGCGATGAACGTCGCCGCGCCCCCGTACTCGCCGCCCGTCGAGAAGCCCTGCAGCATCCGGAAGCAGATCAGCAGCACCGGCGACCAGAAGCCGATCGCCGCGTACGAGGGGATCAGGCCGATGGCGAAGGTGCCGGAGGCCATCAGCACCATCGTCAGGGCCAGGACGCGCTTGCGCCCCACCCGGTCGCCGAGCGGCCCGAAGAACATGCCGCCCAGCGGCCGGACGAGGAACGCCACGGCGAAGGTCGCGAGGGACGACAGCAGGCGCACCGTGTCGTCGCCCGACGGGAAGAAGACGTCCCCGAGGGTGACGGCGAGGTAGCTGTAGATGCCGAAGTCGAACCACTCCATGGCGTTGCCGAGCGCGGCCGCCTTGACGGCGCGTCTCACGGTCCGCTCGTCCGTGACGGTGATGTCCGTGCGCCGCAGCCGGGGGTTGCGGCGGCGGGCGACGGCCCGGAAGAGGGCCGGGTGGCGTCTGACCGCGGCCGGGTCGTGGCCGTTGCCATGTCCGTTCGTGTGCCCGTTGCCGTTCCCGTTCCCGTTTCCGGTCTCGGCTTCGGTGCTGCTGCCGTTGGGCACGGCTCGGCCCCCTCACGCTTCGGCGGTGACTACGTACGCGCCTGCGTCTGCACGCTGCGCCGCCGCTCAAACCGGTGCGCCCCCCGAGAGGGAGATTGGTCACGCCCGGCGGCCCGCCCGCGGGGCGGGGTGCGGCGGAAGCTGATATAGGCATGAAGGGAACGCGCGGCCCGATTTCACCGTCCCTCACAGCGGGGCCGCACAGCCGGACCCCGGAAGACCCGCAAGACACCAGAGAGAGAGGCCGATGGCCGACCGTGTGGCGCTCCGCCGGCCCGGCATGCGCACCGCCCTGGCGATCTTCGCGGTGGTGACGGTGCCGGCCATCGGCGGCCTGTGGGTGAGCGCGGCCGGTGACCGGTCGGACGCGGTGGCCGATGCCCCCAAGACGGCGGCCGCGCAGAAGTCGCACCCGCCGCACGGTCCGGAGGCGTCGACGGCCGAGGACACTCCGGCGCCGCAGGAGCTGCCGGGCGTGCGCGAGTGCGGGGTCGGCAAGCCGGTCGTCGAGCCGAAGATCATCACGCTGAACTGCTCGAACGCCGGCGTGGTGGCCAGTGACATCAAGTGGAGCTCGTTCGGTGCCGACGGTGCCGACGGCTACGGCACGGTGCTCGTCTCGGGCGCCACGGGCAGCGGTTCGCCCGCCTCCTTCCCGGCGCGGCTGCGGCTCTACGACGTCACGAAGGTCGACGGCATGATGGCCTTCACGGGCATCGAGGTCAGCTATACGGGCGCCACCCCCCATGCGAAGGCGAAAGAGGTGTACACGATCGCGTGATGGGTATCCGTGGCCGGATCGCCCTCGCGATCTCCTTCGTCACAGCGCTCGCCGTCGTGGTGCTGGGACTGGCCGTGCACCACATCTCCGCGGCGGAGCGCGACCGGCAGGCCCAGGCCTACCAGGACGACCTGCTGAGCTCGGCCCTGCAGATCTACCAGCGCGACAGCACCCTCGCCCTGGGCGCCCAACTGGACGACGCCGCACTGCCGTTCCCGCTGGCCAAGGCCGTGGCGCGGGGCCGCTCGGGCACGTACATCAGCGGCGGTGAGGACCCGCGGGTGTGGGCGGCCACGGCCGTCGGCGGCGACAAGGTGCTCTCGGTCTCCGCCCCGTACCCGGACCGCGATCCCCTGATGACGGCGCTGGACAAGGCGCTGCTGGTGGCGGGCGCGGCGACGGTGGCGCTGATGGCGGTGGTCGCCTGGTTCGTGGCGCAGAGCCTGTCGCGGCGGCTGCGGCACAGCGCGGCCGCGGCCCGCCGGATCGCCGCGGGCGAGCCGCCGGACGCGGAGGCGCTGGCGGCGGGCGGCCGGGACGAGGTCGCGGAGCTGGGCCGCTCGGTCCACCACATGGCGACGTCGCTGGCGGCGCGTGTGGAGGCGGAGCGCGAGTTCACGGCGGACGTGGCGCACGAGCTGCGCACGCCGGTGGCCGGGCTCGTGGCCTCGGCGGAGCTGCTGCCGCACCCGCGCGCCGTGGAGATGGTGCGCGAGCGCGCGCAGACGATGCGGGTGCTCGTGGAGGACCTGCTGGAGGTGTCCCGGCTGGACGCCGGCCGGGAGCGCGCCCAGCTCGACGCGGTGGAGCTGCCGTCGCTGGTGCGCGGGATCGTCAAGCGGGCGCAGGGCCAGCGCGGCGTGGACGACGTGGCGGTCGAGGTGGTCGGCGAGGGCCGGATCGTGGCGACGGACGCCCGCCGCGTGGAGCGCATCCTCGTGAACATCCTGGCCAACGCGGCCAAGCACGGGAAGCCGCCGATCGAGGTCACGGTGGAGGGCACCCGGATCGTCGTGCGCGACCACGGTGACGGCTATCCGCCGGACCTGGTGGACCAGGGCCCGCGCCGCTTCCGCACGGCGGCGCCGGAGCGGGGCACGGGGCACGGCCTGGGGCTGACGATCGCCGTCGGCCAGGCGGTGGTGCTGGGGGCGCGGCTGGAGTTCGGCACGGCGGAGGGCGGCGGGGCGCGGGCGGTTCTGGATCTTCCGGAGGCGGAGGCGGGGGCTCCTGCGGAGGGCGAGTGATGGCGTATGCGGTGCGGGCTCGTTGCGCCTGCGGCGGGCGTCCTCAAACGCCGGACGGGCTGGATTTTTTGCTGGGCTCAGCAAGACCCGAGCCGTCCGGCGATTGAGGGCCGGGGTGGAACCCCGGGTCGGTCGGTCCCTACAGGCCCAGGTCCTTGATGATCTTCGCTACGTGCCCCGTGGCCTTCACGTTGTACAGCGCCCGCTCGACCTTGCCCTCCTCGTCGACGATCACCGTCGAGCGGATGACACCGGTCACCGTCTTCCCGTACAGCTTCTTCTCGCCGAACGCGCCGTACGCCTCCAGGACCTTCTTCTCGGGGTCGCCGACGAGCGTGACCTTGAGGTCCTCCTTCTCGCGGAACTTCGCGAGCTTCTCCGGCTTGTCGGGGGAGACGCCGATCACGTCGTAGCCGTGGCCGGCGAGGAAGTCGAGGTTGTCGGTGAAGTCGCAGGCCTGCTTGGTGCAGCCGGGGGTGAGCGCGGCGGGGTAGAAGTAGACGATCACCTTGCGGCCCTTGCGGTCCGCGAGCGAGACCGGGTTGCCGTCGGCGTCGGGAAGGGTGAAGGCGGGGGCGGTGTCGCCGGGCTGCAGTCGCTCGCTCATGGCTCTCCTCGGGTCGTGGGCCTGCGTCCCGAGCGTAGCCACCGGCCCGATCGGGGGTGCCGCGGGGCACGGCGTCCGGTGAGCTGACAGACTGTCGTCATCACTCATCATCACTCTTATCGAGACGACGGAGGCAGCGCGGTGTCGGATGCCAGGACCCCTGCGCAGATCGAGGCGGACATCGCCCGCAGGCGGAGCGAGCTCGCCGTGACGCTCGACGAGATCGGCGTGCGCATGCACCCGGCCACGATCATGGGCGACGCCAAGGCGAAGGTCGCCGCGAAGGTGGACCACACCGCGGGCCGCGCCTGCGCCACGGCGCACCGGCTGGTCTCGGACGTGAAGGCGCGCCTCACGACGGAGGACGGCGCGCCGCGGCTGGAGCGGATCGTGCCGGTGGCGATGGTCGCGGTGGGCGTGATCGGCCTGATCGCGGTGTCCTCGCGCAAGCACGAGAAGTAGGCGGCGGGAAGCAGGCCCGGGAAGCGGGCGGAGACCCGGGCGGGTGCCCGGGCGGAGCGTAGGCGGGACGTAGCCGGAGCGCGTCCGGGGCGTAGGTCACATCCGCGGATCCGCGATCTGTGGCCGCGGTGCCGCGTGCGGGCGGGTACGGTCGTCTGCGTGAGTACGAACACCACCCACGACAAGCTGCCCATCCGGATGCTGCACGACCGCGTGCTGGTCCGGACCGACATCCCGGAGGGCGAGCGCCGGTCCTCCGGCGGCATCGTCATTCCCGCGACGGCGGCGGTGGGCCGCCGGCTGGCCTGGGCCGAGGTCGTGGCGGTCGGGCAGAGCGTACGGACGGTGGAGCCGGGCGACCGGGTGCTGTACGACCCCGAGGACCGCGCGGAGGTCGAGGTCCGGGGCGTGGCGTACGTGCTGATGCGCGAGCGCGACCTGCACGCGGTGGCGGCGGAGCGGCTGGAGGGGTCCGAGGACTCCACGGGGCTCTACCTCTGAGCTCGTCTCCTCCGAGCTGGTCTCCTCCGGGTTTGCTACGGTCGTAGGTACCCGACGAGACGCGCCGTACCGGGTCAGGACAAGACGACGCACCCCTGGAAGCTCTTTCTCCACGGAGGTGCCGTCATGGCATGGGTCCTGCTCGCCGTCGCCGGTCTGCTTGAAGTCGGCTGGTCGATCGGCATGAAGTTCACCGACGGGTTCACGCGGCTGTGGCCGAGCGTGTTCACCATCGCGGGTATCGCCGCCAGCATGGTGCTGCTGTCACAGGCGGCGAAATCCTTGCCCATCGGTACGGCCTACGGGGTGTGGGTGGGCATCGGCGCGGCCGGCGCGGCGGTCCTGGGCATGCTGGTCCTGGGCGAGCCGGCCACGGCGGCGCGGATCTTCTTCATTGTGCTGCTGCTGGTGGCGGTGGTGGGTTTGAAGGCGACCTCGGGGCACTGAGCCCTCCAACGGCCCGTCCGGGCCGTTCGTGACCCGTCAGTAGTCGCCCAGCAGCCCCCCGTCCAGCCCGCCTCCTCCCTTCGGCTCGTTCGGGATGAACGTGGGGAGCCCCGGGATCGACGGCGGCCCCGTCGGCGGCCGGGTCGGGAAGCCCGTGGGCGGCCCGGTCGGCGGCAGTGGCGGGAACGACGGCGTGGGCGGCGTCGGCGGCGCCGGGATCGACGGCGGCGCGGAGGTCGTCGGCGGCGCCGGGATCGTCGGCTCCATGGTGGGCATCCGGGCCCCGCTCTCCAGCTCCAGGTCGAAGTCCTTGACGGAGGTGCCGGAGAGCGCGGCCGCCGTGTAAGCGGCCCAGATGTCGGCGGGGAACCCGCCGCCGTTGATGCGCGCCTGCCCGGCCGCGCCGTACAGCGACTTGTGCTCGCCGGTCTCGGAGTCCTGGCCCATCACGGCGACGACGGTCGCGAGGTCGGGGGTGTAGCCCGCGAACCACGCCGCCTTGTCGTCCTCCGCGGTGCCCGTCTTGCCGGCCGCGGGCCGCCCCGCGGCCTGCGCGCCCCGCCCGGTGCCGTTGTCGACGACGCTCTCCAGGATGGAGGTGGTGGTGTCGGCGGCGGTGCGCGTGACGGCCTGCTTGACGTCCTGGCCCGGCAGCGGGACGACCTCGGCGCCCTTGGTGACCCTGTCGACGAGGGTGTACGCGCCGTGCCGCCCGTGGTTGGCGAGCGTGGCGTACGCCTGGGCCATGTCCAGGACGCTGGCGTTGGCGACGCCGAGGGCGATGGACGGGTTGGCGTTGAGGTCGGGGGTGTTCGACGGGATGCCGAGGGCGACGGCGGTGTCCTTGACCTTGGCGGGGCCGACGTCCTGGGCCATCTGCGCGTAGACGGCGTTGACGGACAGGTCGGTGGCCTTGGTGACGGTGATCTGCCCGTACGAGCGGTCGTCCTCGTTGGCGGGGGCGTAGCCGACGGGCCCGTTCGGGCCCTGCACGGGGCGCTTGTTGGTGCCGTCGTAGAGGGTGAACGGGGTGATGGTGCGCCCGTCCTGGGTGGAGGCGTCGTTGGCGACCGCGGACGTGAAGACGAACGGCTTGAAGGTGGAGCCGACCTGGAAGTCGCGGCGGGTCGCGTTGTTGACGAACTGCTTGGTGTAGTCGATGCCGCCGTAGAGGGCGACGACCCGGCCCGTCCGCGGGTCGACGGAGGCCCCGCCGGCCCGTACGTACCGGTCGACGGTGCGGTCGTCGCTGAGCTCGTCCATCAGCTGTTTCTGCACGGCGCTGACGAACGCGTCCTGCTTCTTCTTCTCGACGGTGGTGGTGATGCGGTAGCCGCCGCGGGCGAGCGTCTGCTCGTCGACGATCTTGTTGCTGGTGAGGTAGTCCTTGACCGCCTCCACCAGATAGCCGCGCTGGCCGGACATGCCGAGCCGGGCCCTCGCCTTGCCGGGCGCGGGGAACTTCATGGCGCTGCGGTCGGCCTGGCTGAGCCACTTCTTCTTGACCATGCCGTCGAGGACGTAGTTCCAGCGGGCGGTGGCGCGCGCCTGGTTCTCGGGGTGGGCGCCGACGTCGTAGAGGCTGGGGGCGTTGAGGAGCGTGGCCAGGTAGGCGCCCTCGGCGGTGTTCAGCTTGTCGGAGTCCTTGCCGTAGTAGGCCTGTGAGGCGGCCTGGATGCCGTAGGCGTTGCGGCCGAAGTAGCTGGTGTTCAAATAGCCTTCGAGGATGTCGTCCTTGCTCTCCTCGCGGTCCAGCTTGATGGCGATGAAGAACTCCTTCACCTTGCGGCTGATCGTCTGCTCCTGCCCCAGGTAGTAGTTCTTGACGTACTGCTGGGTGATGGTGGAGCCGGACTGCTTGCCCTTTCCGGTGACGGTGTTCCAGGCGGCGCGCAGCATCGCCTCGGGGTTGACGGCGGACTCGGAGTAGAAGTCGCGGTCCTCGGCGGCGAGCACGGCGTGCTGCACGTCCCGGGGCACCTTGCTGAGCGGCACGCTCTCGCGGTTGACCTCGCCGTCGCGGGCCAGCTGGCTGCCGTCGGCGTAGAGGAAGACGTTGCTCTCGGCGACCGCGGCCTGGTTGGCGGCGGGGATCTGCACGAGCATGTAGCCGGCGATGAGGCCGGCGGCGATGAGCAGGACGACGAGCAGGATGCCGCCGACCACCATGCGCCAGGTGGGCAGGAGGCGGCGCCAGCCGGTGCGGCGGGGGCGGCGGCCGTTGCCGTTCCCGCCCGGTCCGCCGTCGCCGCCGTCGCCGGGGCGGCGCGGCCGTCCCGGCT
>NZ_PXWG01000085.1 GCF_003011965.1 Streptosporangium nondiastaticum | reverse complement strand
ACGATGCCGGGCCGCTCGCCCCGGCGGCGCCTCCCGGCTCGCCGCTGCCGCCCGCCGGGGCCGCGGCGTCCGCGGGCGGAGACGGCAGCAGGACCTGCGCACCGGAGACGGCACCCCGGACGCGGACCGTCACCGGATCCTCGCCCGGCGCCCGGAAGTGGTGCGCCGTCCAGGCGGGCTGCCCGCCGAGGCGCCAGCCGTGCGGGACCGAGAACGGGTCGACCCAGCCGTCGCGCGGCGGTTCCAGGGCCGCCTGGCTCAGCAGTGCCCCCGCCGCGTACACCTCGTCCGGGACGGAGGGCCGTACGAGCGAGGCCGCGTCCCGGTCGACCAGGCCCGTGTCCAGCCGGCCCGCCACCACGTCCGGGTGGGCCAGCAGGCGCCGCAGGAAGCCCGCGTTGGTGTCGACGCCCAGGACGGCCGTGTCCGCGAGGGCGGTGCGCAGGCGGCGCAGGGCCGTCGCCCGGTCGGGGCCGTGGGCGATGACCTTGGCGAGCATGGGGTCGTAGGACGTGCCGACGTCCGTGCCCTCCGACAGGCCCGAGTCGACGCGGACGCCCTCGCCCGCGGGCTCGCGCAGCAGCCGCACGGTGCCCGCGGACGGCAGGAAGTCGACGCGGGCGCCGTCACCGCTCACGCGCGCGGTCTCGGCGCAGATGCGGGCCTCGACGGCGTGGCCGGTTAGGGTCACGTCCTCCTGGCGCACGGTCAGCTCCTCGCCGGCGGCGACGCGGAGCTGCCACTCGACGAGATCCAGGCCGGTGATCAGCTCGGTGACGGGGTGCTCGACCTGGAGGCGGGTGTTCATCTCCATGAAGTAGTAGGAGGAGGGGTCGTCGCCGGGCACGATGAACTCGACCGTGCCCGCGCCCGCGTAGCCGCAGGAGCGGGCCGCCTGGACGGCCGCCTCGCCCATGGCGGCGCGCGTGGCCTCGTCGAGGAACGGCGACGGCGCCTCCTCGATGATCTTCTGGTGGCGGCGCTGCAGGGAGCACTCGCGCTCGCCCAGGTGGATCACGTGGCCGTGGCCGTCGGCCAGGACCTGGATCTCGATGTGGCGGGGCCGGTCGACCCAGCGCTCGACGAGCAGGGTGTCGTCGCCGAAGGAGCCGCGGGCCTCGCGCCGGGCGGCGGCGATCTCCTCGCCGAGCAGCGAGGCGTCGCGGACGAGGCGCATGCCCTTGCCGCCGCCGCCCGCGGAGGGCTTGAGCAGGACGGGCATGCCGATGCCGAGGGCGGCGGCCGCGAGCTCCGCGTCGGTCAGGCCGCTGCCGGAGGAGCCGGGCACGACGGGCACGCCCGCGGCCTGCACGGTCTCCTTGGCGCGGATCTTGTCGCCCATCAGCTCGATCGCGCCGGCGGGCGGCCCAATGAAGGCGAGGCCGGCGTCGGTGCAGGCCCGGGCGAAGGCGGCGTTCTCGGCGAGGAAGCCGTAGCCGGGGTGGACGGCCCGGGCGCCGGTGCGTGCGGCGGCCTCCAGCAGGCGCGGTATCGACAGATAGCTCTCCGCGGCGGCGGCCGGGCCGATCCGCACGGCGGTGTCGGCCTCGCGGACGTGGCGGGCCTCCGCATCGGCGTCGCTGAACACGGCGACCGAGCGGATGCCGAGCGCGCGCAGCGTACGGATGACCCGTACGGCGATCTCGCCCCGGTTGGCGACAAGGACAGTCTCGAACATGCTCCGCCTCACATCCGGAAGACGCCGTAGCCGGGCGCGGTGGGGTCCTTCTCGGGCAGGGGGGCGTTGGCGCAGGCCGTCAGCGCCAGGCCCAGCACCTGCCGGGTCTCCAGGGGGTCGATGACGCCGTCGTCCCACAGCCGCGCGGTGGCGTAGTAGGCGCTGCCCTGGGTCTCGTACTGCTCGCGGACGGGCGCGCGGAACGCGTCCTCCTCCTCGGCGCTCCAGCTCTCGCCGCGGGCCTCCAGCTGATCGCGCTTGACGGTGGCGAGGACGGAGGCGGCCTGCTCGCCGCCCATGACGGAGATCTTGGCGTTGGGCCACATCCACAGGAAGCGCGGCGAATAGGCGCGGCCGCACATCGAGTAGTTGCCCGCGCCGTAGGAGCCGCCGATGACGACGGTGAGCTTGGGGACGCGGGCGCAGGCCACGGCCGTGACCATCTTCGCGCCGTGCTTGGCGATGCCGCCCGCCTCGTACTGCCGGCCGACCATGAAGCCGGAGATGTTCTGCAGGAAGACCAGGGGGATGCCGCGCTGGTCGCACAGCTCGATGAAGTGCGCGCCCTTCTGGGCGGATTCGGAGAAGAGGATGCCGTTGTTGGCGACGATGCCGACGGGGTGGCCGTGGATCCGGGCGAAGCCGGTCACCAGCGTCTGCCCGAACTCCGCCTTGAACTCGGCGAACCGCGAGCCGTCGACGACGCGGGCGATGACCTCGCGCACGTCGTAAGGGGTGCGGGAGTCCACCGGCACGGCGCCGTAGAGCCCCGCGGGGTCGACGGCGGGCTCCTCGGCCGGCTCGGCCTTCCAGGGGAGCGCGCCCCGCGCGGGCAGGGTGGACACGATCGTGCGGACGATGCGCAGGGCGTGGGCGTCGTCCTCGGCGAGGTGGTCGGTGACGCCCGACACCTTCGAGTGGACCTCGCCGCCGCCGAGCTCCTCGGCGGTGACGACCTCGCCCGTCGCGGCCTTCACCAGCGGCGGGCCGCCCAGGAAGATCGTGCCCTGGCCGCGGACGATCACGGCCTCGTCGCTCATGGCGGGGACGTAGGCGCCGCCGGCGGTGCAGGAGCCGAGGACCGCGGCGATCTGCGGGATGCCCGCGCCGGACATCCGGGCCTGGTTGTAGAAGATCCGGCCGAAGTGGTCGCGGTCGGGGAAGACCTCGTCCTGCATGGGCAGGAAGGCGCCGCCCGAGTCCACCAGATACAGGCACGGCAGCCTGTTCTCCAGGGCGATCTCCTGGGCGCGCAGGTGCTTCTTGACCGTCATCGGGTAGTACGTGCCGCCCTTGACCGTGGCGTCGTTGGCGACGATCACCGTCTCGCGGCCGGAGACCCGACCGATGCCCGCGATCACGCCCGCCGCCGGGGCGGCCCCGCCGTACATCCCCTCGGCGGCCAGCGGAGCGAGCTCCAGGAACGGCGAGCCGGGGTCCAGCAGGGCGTCCACCCGGTCGCGCGGCAGGAGCTTGCCGCGGGCCGTGTGCCGCTCCCTGGCCCGCGCGCCGCCGCCCAGCCGGGCCGCGGCCAGCCGCTCCCGCAGCTCCGCGGACAGCTCGCGGTGCGCCGCCTCGTTCACCCGCCAGGCGTCGGACGCCGGATCTGCGGCGCTCCCCAGCGCCGGTGCCTGCTGCATGTACTCGAGCTCCCTTGCTCGGCCCATCGTGCTCGGCCCGTGATCCCGCTCGGTTAATGAGCGTTAACACTTTTCCTTCAGGTTAACGACCACTAACGCCGCTGTCTAGAATCACTTTCGTGAACGACGCACCAACCCGCACCCCGGCCCAGGCCGCCCCCACCCGCCGCGAGCAGATCCTCAGCGAGGCGGCCCGGCTCTTCGCCGAGCGCGGCTTCCACGGCGTGGGCGTCGACGAGATAGGGGCCGCCGTCGGGATCAGCGGCCCCGGCCTCTACCGGCACTTCGCCGGCAAGGACGCGATGCTCGCCGAGCTCCTCGTCGGGATCAGTGAGCGGCTCTTCGCGGGCGGGCGCCGCCGCGTCATCGAGGCCACCTCGGCGGGCGGGGGCCCGGCCGCCGTCCTCGGCTCCCTCATCGACGGCCACATCGACTTCGCCCTGGACGACCGGGCGCTGATCACCCTCCACGACCGCGAGCTGGGCCAGCTGCGCGACAGCGACCGCAAGCAGGTGCGCTCGCTCCAGCGGCAGTACGTGGAGCTGTGGGTCGACGTCGTCCGCCGGCTCCACCCCGACCCGTACGAGGCGGAGGTCCGCGCCGCCGTCCACGCCGTCTTCGGCCTGCTCAACTCCACCCCGCACCTCGGCCGGCCCGGCGCCCTCCCCGGCCGCGAGGCCACCGCCGCCCTGCTGCGCAGGCTCGCCCACGGGGCGTTCGCGGCGCTGTCGGACGGCGGGCCGCGGCCGGAGGCGTAGCCCGGACGCCCGCCGCCGACGCGGCCGGGGCGGCGTCACCCGTACGGCCCAGCCGGCTCTGGACAGCCCTGGTGACTCCCCGGTAGCTTCGCCTGAGCAAGCGCTTGGCCAGGCATGAGCCCGGGGTCCCCGGGCCCGCACGAGGGGAATGGCAGCCAATGCGTCGCACGGTGTACAACGAGGACCACGAAGCCTTCCGCGGAACGATCCGCGACTTCATCGCCACCGAGGTCGTCCCCGTCTACGACGAGTGGCGGGAGGCCGGCGCCGTCCCGCGCGAGTTCTACAAGAAGCTCGGCGACCTCGGCGTCTTCGGCATCGAGGTCCCCGAGGAGTACGGCGGCGCGGGCGAAGGCGGCGGCTTCAAGTTCCACGCCGTCATCACCGAGGAGTGCGCCCGCGCGGGCGTCAGCTTCGGCGGCAGCAGCGTGCACACCGCGCTGTGCCTGCCCTACCTCCTCAAGTACGCCACCGAGGAGCAGAAGCGGCGCTGGCTGCCGCCCTTCGTCTCCGGCGACATGATGACCGCCATCGCCATGACCGAGCCCGGCACCGGCTCCGACCTCGCCGGCATGAAGACCACGGCGAAGCTGTCCGAGGACGGCACGCACTACGTCCTCAACGGCGCCAAGACCTTCATCACCGGCGGCGTCCAGGCCGACCGGGTCCTCGTCTGCGCCCGCACCGCCCCGCCCACCCCCGAGGACCGGCGCGCCGGCATCTCCATCCTCGCCGTCGACACCACCTCCGAGGGGTACGCGGTCGGCCGCAAGCTGGAGAAGCTCGGCCTGAAGACCTCCGACACCGCCGAACTGTCCTTCACCGACGTCAAGGTGCCCGTCGGGGACCTCCTCGGAGAGGAGGGCAAGGCCTTCGGCTACCTGGGGCAGAACCTGCCGCAGGAGCGGCTCGGCATCGCCGTCGCCGCCTACGCCCAGGCCTCCGCGGCCGTCGCGTTCGCCAAGGACTACGTGCAGGACCGCACGGTCTTCGGCACGTCCGTCGCGTCCTTCCAGAACACCAAGTTCGTGCTCGCCGACTGCAAGGCCGACGTCGACGCCATGGAAGCGGTCGTGGACCGCGCCCTGGACGCCCACGAGACGGGCGGGCTGTCCGCCGCCGACGCCGCCTCCGCCAAGCTCTTCACCACCGAGCGGGCCGCCGTCGTCATCGACAAGTGCCTCCAGCTCCACGGCGGTTACGGGTACATGATGGAGTACCCCATCGCCCGCCTCTACGCGGACACCCGCGTCAGCCGCATCTACGGCGGCACCAGCGAGGTCATGCGCACCATCATCGCCAAGTCCATGGGCCTGTAAGGCCGGCAAGACCGGAACCCCAATGAACCAGTCCGTCACCCCGTCCACACCGGCGGCCGGCCCGCACGCGCCGCTGGACGAGCTCCTCGCCCTCCTCGACCTCGAACCCATCGAGGAGGACATCTTCCGGGGCCGCACCGGCCGCGCCGTCCTCGTGCCGCGCGTCTTCGGCGGCCAGGTCGCCGCGCAGGCCCTCGTCGCCGCCGGCCGCACCGTCCCCGCCGACCGGCCGCCGCACTCCCTGCACTCCTACTTCCTGCGGCCCGGCGACCCCGCCGTGCCCATCGTCTACACCGTCGACCGCATCCGCGACGGCGGCTCCTTCACCACGCGCCGCGTGGTGGCCGTCCAGCACGGGCAGCCGATCTTCCACCTCTCCGCGTCCTTCCAGCGGCACGAGGAGGGCCTGGAGCACCAGGAGGACATGCCGGCCGCGCCCGCCCCGGAGACCCTCCCCACAGCCGTGGAGACGCTCCGCCGCTACGCCCCGCTCCTCGGCGGGCCGGACGTCGTGGACCGCATCCTGGACGCCCGCTCCGCGGTCGACCTGCGGTACGCGGACGAGCCGCCGTTCGGCAGCGTGGGGGAGCCGCGCGAGCCGAAGTCGCAGGTTTGGTTCCGCACCAACGGCAAACTGGCGGACGATCCGCTGCTCCACATCTGCCTCGCCACGTACGTCTCCGACATGACGCTCCTCGACTCCGTCCTCCTGGCCCACGGCCGCGGCGGCTGGGCCGTCGGCGACGTCGTCGGCGCGAGCCTGGACCACGCGATGTGGTTCCACCGCCCGTTCCGCGCGGACGAATGGCTGCTCTACGACCAGGAGAGCCCGACGTCCCAGAGCGGCCGCGGCCTGGCCAGGGGCCGCATCTTCACCGAAGGCGGCCAGTTGGCGGTGTCGGTGATCCAGGAGGGCGTGATCCGAGTCCCGCGGCCGCGCTCGACCGGCCGGTAACATCGGTGAGTTGACCTAACCGGTGTGAAGGAAGGGGCCCGGATGGCACGCGCGGCCGCACGGATGGGAACGGCGCCGAGGATCCTGCTGATGGCCGGAGGCGCCGTGAGTGTCGTCCTCGGCATCCTCGTGGCCGTCCTCTGGCACAGCCCGATCGTCGAAGCGACGGGCGTGCCCGAGCTGGTGGGCTTCGTCGTCTTCCGCGGGACGGAGGCCGCCCTGCTCTGGGGCGGTGCGTGGCTCTGCGTGCGGGGATGGAACGGCGGACCCGCCCCCGCGGAGGGCTAGCGCCCCCCTGGGCGGGCCCACGCCGCAACGGCGCCGCGGGGCCCGCTCAGGCCTCCGTGGAGAGCCCCGCCGCGGCCAGCAGGTACGCCGTCATCGGCTCGTAGTAGCGCGGATCCACCACGTGGTCGTCCATCGGGACCGCCACCTGCAGCGTGCCCTCCGCCTCCGCGAGGAACAGCGCCGGGTCGTTGGAGTCCGCGTAGCCCACCGCGTCGATGCCGCGCTGCGCCGCGCAGCCCGCCCAGCCGTGGTCGGCGACGACCAGGTCCGGCAGCGGGCGGCCCTCCCGCAGCAGGCCGTCGAGGATGGCGGCCATCGGGTTGGGGGAGTGCGTGTGCCAGAGCGTCGCCCCGCCCTCGTACACCGCCACGTCCGCGAACTGCACCACGCAGCCCTCGTCCGCGCCCAGCCCGCCCGGGATCCGGACGACCTCGCAGCCCGCGGCGCGCATCGCCGCGGCGGTCGCGCGGTGCACGTCCAGCAGGGCGCCCGGGTGGCCGGTCGCGAAGAGCACCCGCTGCCGGCTCTCCGCCGCCTTGCGCAGCACGTTCGCCATGCGGTCCAGGGCGTCGGCGGTCAGCTCGGGGTCGATGTGGTCCTGGCCGGCCCGGTGGTTGAGGTCGTCGCTGACGCCGCAGCGCTCCGCCATGACGGCGAGGACGTCCTGCTCGTCCGTCCAGCGGTTGCCCAGCTCCAGGCCGAGCCAGTAGCGGCGGTCACCGTTCGCGAGCTTGCGGTAGTGGTCGAGGTTGTTCTCGCGCGGGGTCGCCACGGCGCCGGCGATGCGCGTACGGACGAGGTGGTCGATCAGTTCGCTGCGGGTCGGTGTCGGCATGCCGATCATTGTCTCCCCCGATCACTGCGGTGCTGGACGCGGTGTCCATATGGAGGGCCCGGATCCACTGATACGTACATGTGCGGATTCCGCCGCCCTGCCTACCCTCGGGTACGTCCACCGCAGCCGCCCCGACGTTGGTTCGACCGTAACGCGTCCGTGATTCGAGAGGCTCCCAGCATGAGCACCCCCGCCCCCCGTGAACCGCGCGGCCCCGTCGACTCCTCCCGCATCCCGCGCTACGCGGGCCCCGCGACCTTCGCGCGCCTGCCGCGCCTGGACGAGGTCGGCACGGCGGACGTGGCCGTCGTCGGCGTGCCCTTCGACACCGGCGTCTCCTACCGGCCGGGCGCCCGCTTCGGCGGCAACGCCATCCGCGAGGCCTCCCGCCTGCTGCGCCCGTACAACCCGGCGCAGGACGCCTCGCCCTTCGCCCTCGCGCAGGTCGCCGACGCCGGCGACATCGCCGCGAACCCGTTCAACATCGACGAGGCCGTCGAGACGATCGAGGGCGCCGCGGACGACCTCCTCGGCACCGGCGCCCGCATGATGACCCTGGGCGGCGACCACACCATCGCCCTGCCCCTGCTGCGCTCGGTCGCCAAGAAGCACGGCCCCGTCGCCCTGCTGCACTTCGACGCGCACCTCGACACCTGGGACACGTACTTCGGCGCCGAGTACACCCACGGCACGCCGTTCCGCCGGGCCGTCGAGGAGGGCATCCTCGACACCGAGGCGCTGTCCCACGTCGGCACGCGCGGCCCGCTGTACGGCAAGAAGGACCTGACGGACGACGAGAAGATGGGCTTCGGCATCGTCACCTCGGCCGACGTCATGCGCCGCGGCGTCGACGAGATCGCCGACCAGCTGCGCCAGCGCGTCGGCGACCGCCCGCTGTACATCTCCATCGACATCGACGTCCTGGACCCGGCCCACGCCCCCGGCACCGGCACCCCGGAGGCCGGCGGCCTGACCTCCCGCGAGCTGCTGGAGATCATCCGCGGCCTGTCGTCCTGCAACCTGGTCTCCGCGGACCTGGTCGAGGTCGCCCCGGCCTACGACCACGCCGAGATCACGTCGGTGGCCGCGTCCCACGCGGCGTACGAGCTGACGACGATCATGTCGCGGCAGATCGCCGCCTCGCGCGGCTGACGCCACCCCTTCCCGGAGCGCCGGGCGGGCCGGGAGACCGGCCCGCCCGGCGCTTCCGCGTTCCGGGGGCCGGCCGGGTACGGGCCCCGCGTACGGCCGCGTCAAAGGTGCGTCAGCCCGGCCCCGCCGCCCGACAAGGCCGCGTAAGGATCCGGTGACGGGCCGTGCCCGGACGGTTGGCTGGGGTGATCACGAGCTGATCACCTTCCCGACCGCCCACCTCCGTCGAAGGCCACCCCGTTGTCGCTGCACCTGCTCCCCGAACAGGACGTCGCCGCCCCCAGCCCCGCCCCGCCCGCGCCCGGGCGGAAACGGCACCGGCGGGTGGCCGGCGGCGCCGTCGACCTCCGCCAGCTGGCGGCCTCCGTCCCGGACGCCTTCCGCAAATTGCACCCCCGGGTCATGGTCAAGCACCCGGTGCTGTTCGTGGTCGAGGCCGGCTCCGTCCTCACCACCCTCTCCGCGGTCCTCGACCCGTCCGCCTTCACCTGGCTCATCAGCGTCTGGCTGTGGCTGACCGTGCTCTTCGCCAACCTGGCCGAGGCCGTCGCCGAGGGCCGCGGCAAGGCCCAGGCCGAGACGCTGCGCCGCACCCGCGACACCACCGTCGCCCGCCGGCTGCGCTCGTGGCGGGTCGGCATGGACCGGCGCGACTGGTACGAGGAGCGCGTCGTCGCCGCGGACCTGCGCCCGCAGGACTTCGTCGTCGTGGAGGCGGGCGGGACCGTCCCGGGCGACGGCGAGGTCGTCGAGGGCGTCGCCTCGGTGGACGAGTCGGCCATCACCGGCGAGTCCGCACCGGTCATCCGCGAGGCCGGCGGCGACCGCTCGGGCGTCACCGGCGGGACGACGGTGCTCTCCGACCGGATCGTCGTCCGCATCACCTCGCGCCCCGGCCACACCTTCCTCGACCGCATGATCGCCCTGGTCGAGGGCACCAGCCGGCAGAAGACGCCCAACGAGCTTGCCCTCAACATCCTGCTCGCCTCCCTGACGGTGATCTTCATCCTGGCGGTGGTGTCGCTGCAGCCCATGGCGGGCTGGGCCGGCGCCCCGCAGACCATCACCGTCCTCGTCGCACTTCTCGTCACTCTCATCCCCACGACCATCGGCGCCCTCCTGTCGGCGATCGGCATCGCGGGCATGGACCGCCTCGTGCAGCGCAACGTCCTCGCCCTGTCCGGGCGTGCCGTGGAGGCCGCCGGGGACGTCAACACGCTCCTCCTGGACAAGACCGGGACCATCACCCTGGGCAATCGCCGGGCGGCCGCCTTCGTGCCCGTCAAGGGCATCCCGCACGAGCTGCTGGCCGACGCCGCCCAGCTCGCCTCCCTGGCCGACGAGACGCCCGAGGGCCGCTCCATCGTCGACCTCGCCCGGCAGTACGGGATCCATCACGGCGACGGGGAGTTCGCGCACGGCCGCTTCGTGCCGTTCTCCGCGCAGACGCGGATGAGCGGGGCGGACTTCGCCTACGACGGGGAGTTCTGCCGCATCCGCAAGGGCGCCGGCAGCGCGATCGCGCAGTGGGTGACCCGGCGCGGCGGCGAGGTCCCCGCCGAGGCCTCCTGGATCGCGGAGTCCATCGCGGCCGGCGGCGGCACCCCGCTGCTCGTCGCCCTGGAGGACGCCGACGGCTGCCGGGTCCTCGGCGCCGTCCACCTCAAGGACGTCGTCAAGCCCGGCATCGCCGAGCGCTTCGCCGAACTGCGCGCCATGGGCATCAGGACCGTCATGGTCACCGGCGACAACCCGCTCACCGCCAAGGCCATCGCCGCCGAGGCGGGCGTGGACGACTACATCGCCGAGGCGACCCCCGAGCACAAGCTCGCCCGCATCCGCGAGGAGCAGGCCGGCGGCAAGCTCGTGGCGATGACGGGCGACGGCACGAACGACGCCCCGGCGCTGGCGCAGGCGGACGTGGGCGTGGCCATGAACACCGGCACCTCGGCCGCCAAGGAGGCCGGGAACATGGTGGACCTGGACTCCAACCCCACCAAGCTCATCGAGATCGTCGAGATCGGCAAGCAGCTGCTCATCACCCGCGGCGCGCTCACCACCTTCTCCATCTGCAACGACGTCGCCAAGTACTTCGCGATCGTCCCGGCCATGTTCGGCGGCGTGGCCGGCTACGAGGGCCTGGAGAAGCTCAACGTCATGGGCCTGCACAGCCCGACCTCGGCCATCGCCTCCGCGATCATCTTCAACGCCCTGGTCATCATCGCCCTGATCCCCCTCGCCCTGCGCGGCGTCCGCTACGCCCCCTCCAGCGCCCACGCCCTGCTGCGCCGCAACCTCGGCCTGTACGGGATGGGCGGACTGATCGCGCCCTTCGCCGGCATCAAACTCATCGACCTGCTGCTGCAGTTCATGCCGGGCCTGTGACGGGCGGGCGGAGCCGTCGTACGGCGTTTCTCCGTTTCTGCGTTTCCCCGTATTCCCCGTACGTTCGCGCGAATCAATTTCCCCACCGCCCCGGGCGATCTACGGTGGGCGCAGCCGTCGTTCACCGCCGCCTCAGGAGGCCCGCCCCGTGCGTACCCGATCCGCGCTCGCCGCCGCCGCTGCCGCGCTGGCCGCGGCCACGTGCCTGACCCCGGCGACCGCCGCCGCGGCGCCCCGGCAGCCGTACGAGCACGCGCCCGCGCGGGCGTGCTCGCCCTCCGTGCGGATCGACGGCTTCTCCGACGCCCTGGACAAGACGACGTTCCAGGGGGCGTTCGTGGGCAACCTCTCGGCGCTCGCGGCCGACGGGGACGGCACCGTCGCCGCGCTCTCCGACCGCTCCCAGATGTTCTCCCTCGACGTGCGGCAGAAGGGCCTCGGGGCCCCGTCCGCGACGCCCGTGCGGGTCGTGGACCTCGCCGACGAGAAGGGCGGCCCGCTCGACTCCGAGGGCCTGGTCGTCGACCGCGACGGCACCCGCCTGGTGACCTCCGAGACCGAGCCCTCCGTGCGCCGCTACGACAAGGACGGCAAGCTGCTGGGCCGGCTCCCGGTGCCCGCCGCGCTGCAGGTGGCCCCGGCCGGGCGCGCCACGGCCAACCAGACCTTCGAGGGGCTGACGCTGCAGCCCGGCGGGCGCACGCTGATCGCCTCCATGGAGCAGTCCCTGACCGGTGACGGGCCGGACGCCGCCGGCAGACCGCTGGTGCGCCTGCAGAGCTGGCAGCGGCACGGCCGGCAGGAGTTCGCCCTCGGCCCGCAGTACGCTTACCCGGTCGACAAGGGCCTCGGCGTCGCCGAGATCACCGCGGCGGGCGACGGCCGCCTCCTCGTCCTGGAGCGCGGCTTCACGGCGGGCGTCGGCAACACCGTACGGCTCTACCTCGCGGACCCGCGCCGCGCGAGCGACGTCACCGCCGTCACGAACCTGCCGGGCGGTGCCGGCACCCGGCCCGCCGGCAAGACGCTCCTCGCCGACCTCGGCGCGTGCCCGTCCCTCGGCGCGACCGCGCGGCAGCCCCAGCGGAACCCCCTCCTCGACAACATCGAGGGCCTCGTCGTCACGAAGCGGACCGGAGGGGCCCTCCGTCTGCTGCTGGTGAGCGACGACAACCAGAACCCTGCGCAGATCACCCGCCTCTACTCGCTCACAGTGCGCCTGCCGCGGCCGTAGGGCGGGCGCACACCCCGGCCTCCCGCCCGTCCCTTGTTGCGGCGGGATGAAATCCGCAGCCCAGGGCGTTGGGCCCTCCGTCAGCAGGACGAGAGCGGCAGCGCAGGAGGCTCGGGTGGCAGCGGCGAAGGACACGACAGGTCAAGGATGGGCCAGGCGGCTCGCCGGCTACTGCTGGCGCTACCGCACCGCGGTGCTCCTCGCCCTCGGCTCCTCGCTCGCCGGCATGGCCGTCATGGCGCTCGTGCCCCTCATACCCAAGCTGATCATCGACGACGTGATCGGCTCCCACCAGCGCCCCCTGGCCCCCTGGGCCGCGCTCCTCATAGCCGCCGCCGTAGTCGTCTACGGCCTGACGTACGTCCGCCGCTACTACGGCGGCCGGCTCGCCCTCGACGTCCAGCACGACCTGCGGACCGAGATGCACGCCGCGATCACCCGGCTCGACGGGCGCCGCCAGGACGAGCTGTCCACCGGACAGGTCGTCGGCCGCGCCACCAGCGACCTCCAGCTCATCCAGAGCCTGCTCTTCATGCTGCCGATGATGATCGGCAACCTCATGCTCTTCGCCATCTCGCTCGTCGTGATGGTGGCCCTCTCCCCGCTCCTGACCGTCGTCGCCCTGGCCGTCGCCCCCGCGCTGTGGATCCTCGCCAAGCACAGCCGCACCCGGCTCTTCCCCGCCACCTGGTACGCCCAGGGGCAGGCCGCGGCCGTCGCGGGAGTCGTGGACGGCGCCGTCACCGGCGTGCGCGTCGTCAAGGGCTTCGGCCAGGAGGAGCAGGAGACCGCCAAGCTCCGCGAGGTGAGCCGCAGGCTCTTCGCCGGCCGCCTGCGCACCGTGCGCCTCAACTCCCGCTACACCCCGGCCCTCCAGGCCGTCCCCGCCCTCGGCCAGGTCGCCATGCTCGCCCTCGGCGGCTGGATGGCCACCCGCGGCCAGATCACCCTCGGCACGTTCGTCGCCTTCTCGACCTACCTCGCGCAGCTCGTCGGCCCCGTGCGGATGCTCACCATGGTCCTCACCGTCGGCCAGCAGGCCCGCGCCGGCGTCGAGCGCGTCCTCGAACTCGTCGACACCGAGCCGGTCGTCCAGGAGCGCCCGGACGCCCATGAGCTGCCCGCGGACGCCCCCGCCACGGTCGAGTTCGACAAGGTCTCCTTCGGCTACGATCCCGCCCGGTCCGTCCTCGACGGCTTCTCCCTGCGCATCGAGCCCGGCGAGACCGTGGCCGTCGTCGGCGCCTCCGGCAGCGGCAAGTCCACCGTCTCCCTGCTGCTGCCGCGCTTCTACGACGTCACCGGCGGCACCGTGCGCGTCGGCGGCCACGACGTCCGCGACCTCACCCTGACCTCCCTGCGCGCCGCCATCGGCCTCGTGCCCGAGGACAGCTTCCTGTTCTCCGACACCATCCGCGAGAACATCGCCTACGGGCACCCGGACGCCACCGACGAGCAGATCCGCGCCGCCGCGCGGGCCGCCCAGGCGGACGGCTTCATCAGCGAACTCCCCGACGGCTACGACACCGCCGTCGGCGAGCAGGGCCTGACCCTCTCCGGCGGCCAGCGCCAGCGCGTCGCCCTCGCCCGCGCGATCCTCACCGACCCGCGCCTGCTCCTCCTGGACGACGCGACGTCCGCGGTCGACGCGCGCGTGGAACACGAGATCCACGAGGCGCTGCGCGGCGTCATGGCGGGCCGCACGACCCTGCTCATCGCCCACCGCGCGTCGACGCTGGCGCTCGCCGACCGGATCGCCGTGCTGGACGGCGGCCGGCTGGTGGACGTCGGCACGGCGGAGGAGCTGGAGGAGCGCTGCGAGCGGTACCGCGCGCTGCTGACCGATCCCGGAGAGCTCGCGGGCGTCGTGAAGGACCCGGCCGGCCAGGCGCCGCACACGGAGGAGGGGGCGCCCGCCGCGGCCGCGCCCTCCCGCCTGACCGCAAGCCACCCGCACCCTGTGGTCAACGGCGTCACTCCCGCCCTGTGGGTGCGCAAGGACGAGCCCTCCGGCCCCGCCGACGGCGTCACCGGCATGCCCGCCACCCCCGAACTGCTCGCCAAGGTGGCCGCGCTGCCGCCCGCGGACGACACCCCGGACGTGGACGAGGAGCGGGCCGCGCGCCCCGAGGAGGCGTACGGGCTGCGGCAGCTCCTGCGCGGCTTCGGCGCGCCGCTCGTCCTCAGCCTGCTGCTCGTGGCCGTCGACGCCGTCGCCGGCCTGCTGCTGCCCGTCCTGATCCGGCACGGCATCGACAAGGGCGTCCAGCAGCTCGCCCTGGGAGCCGTCTGGGCGGCCTCGGGGCTGGCCCTGCTCGTCGTCGTGGTCCAGTGGGCCGCCCAGGTCGCGGAGACCCGGCTGACCGGCCGCACGGGCGAGCGCATCCTCTACGCGCTGCGCGTGAAGATCTTCGCCCAGCTGCAGCGGCTGGGACTCGACTACTACGAGCGCGAGCTCACCGGCAAGATCATGACGCGGATGACGACGGACGTGGACGCCCTGTCGACGTTCCTGCAGACCGGCCTGGTCACCGCCGTCGTCTCCGTCCTCACCTTCTTCGGCATCCTCGTCGCCCTCCTCGTCATCGACGTCGAACTGGCCCTCGTGGTCTTCGCGACGCTGCCGCTGCTGGTCGCCGGCACCGTCGTCTTCCGCCGGCAGAGCGTCAAGGCGTACGAGCTGGCGCGCGAGCGCGTCGGGCTCGTCAACGCCGACCTGCAGGAGAGCGTCGCGGGCCTGCGCATCGTGCAGGCGTTCCGGCGCGAGGAGGCGGGCGCCCGGCGGTTCGCGGAGCGCAGCCGGTCCTACCGGCAGGCGCGGGTGCGCGGCCAGTGGCTGATATCGGTCTACTTCCCGTTCGTGCAGCTGCTGTCGTCCGTGGCCGCCGCCGCGGTCCTGATCGTGGGCGCCGGCCGGGTGGGCGACGGCACGCTGACCGCGGGCGCGCTGGTGGCCTACCTGCTCTACATCGACCTGTTCTTCGCCCCCGTCCAGCAGCTGTCGCAGGTCTTCGACGGCTACCAGCAGGCCACCGTCTCGCTGGGCCGGGTGCAGGGCCTGCTGCGCGAGCCGACGACCACGCCCGTGGCGGAGCGGCCGCGCGAGGTGCGGGAGCTCAGCGGCGAGATCGTCTTCGACGACGTCGCCTTCCACTACGGCGACGGCGAGCACGCCCTGTCCGGCGTCCGGCTGACGATCCCGGCCGGCCAGACCGTCGCGTTCGTCGGCGAGACCGGCGCCGGCAAGTCGACCCTGGTCAAGCTGGTGGCGCGGTTCTACGACCCGACGAGCGGCGCCGTCCTCGTGGACGGGCACGACCTGCGCGAGCTCGACCCCACCGGCTACCGGCACCGGCTCGGCGTCGTCCCGCAGGAGCCGTACCTCTTCCCCGGCACGGTGCGCGACGCCATCGCCTACGGCCGCCCGGACGCCACCGACGCCGAGGTGGAGGCCGCGGCGCGGGCGGTCGGCGCGCACGACATGGTCGCCACGCTCGACGGCGGCTATCTGCACGAGGTCACCGAGCGCGGCCGCAACCTCTCCGCCGGCCAGCGCCAGCTGATCGCCCTGGCCCGCGCCGAGCTCGTCGACCCGGACGTCCTGCTGCTCGACGAGGCCACGGCCGCGCTCGACCTCGCCACGGAGGCGCTGGTCAACCAGGCCACGGAGCGGCTGGCCGGGCGCCGCACGACGCTCGTGGTCGCCCACCGGCTGACCACGGCGGCCCGCGCGGACCGCGTGGTGGTCCTCGACCACGGCCGCGTCGCCGAGGACGGCACCCACGCCGAGCTGCTGGCCCGGGAGGGCCGCTACGCGGAGCTGTGGCGGACGTTCACGGGCGAAGCGGTGCCGGCGTAGGCCACGGGGGCTCCCCGCCCGGTACGTTGGCGCCGAAAGGCCTCGGGCAAGGCGCTTCGTACCGAGCGGGGGACCCCATGCGCAAGCTCACGTACTTCATCGCCACCACCATCGACGGCTTCATCGCCGGCCCGGGCGACGAGTTCGGGTTCATGATGTCGATCCTGGACGACGCGTACGTCGCCGCGCTGGTCGAGAGCTACCCCGACACGGTCTCCGCGCGCGGCCGCGAGGCCGTCGGACTCGGCCCGGACAACCGGGACTTCGACACCGTGCTGATGGGCCGCAACACCTACGAGCCCGGCCTGTCGATCGGCATGACCAGCCCGTACCCGCACCTGCGGCAGTACGTCGTCTCGAAGTCCCTCACGAGCAGCCCCGACCCCGCGGTCACCGTCTACGCCGGCGACGTGGTGGAGCTGGTCCGCGGCCTCAAGCGGGAGGAGGGCAAGGGGATCTGGCTGTGCGGCGGGGCGAGCCTCGCGGGACAGCTGCGCGAGGAGATCGACGAGATCGTCCTCAAGATCAACCCGTTCGTGGCGGGGAAGGGCATCCCCCTCTTCGCGTCGGAGTTCGCCCCGGAGCTCTACGAGCTCAAGGGGACCCGCACGTTCGGCAACGGCGTCGTCATGGTGACGTACGTCAAGCGCACCGGCTGAGCGCGGCCCGCTCCCGCAGGGCGGTCACTCCCGGCCCGGGCCGCGCGGCGTCGTAGGCGGCCCGGGCCCGCTCCACGGTCTCCTGGTGGCGCTCGTGCCAGCCCTCGATGGCGGCGAGCGGCCCGGTGAGGCTCCGCCCGAGCTCGGTCAGCCCGTAGGCCACGCGCACGACGGGCTGTTCGTCCTCGACCGTCCGGTGCACGAGCCCGTCCCGCTCCAGCCCGCGCAGCGTCTGCGTCAGCACCTTGCGGCTCACCGGGCGCATCCGGCGCTCCAGCTCGCCGAAGTAGGCCGGGCCGCCGTCGAGCAGGCTGAGCGTGAGGGCCGACCAGCGGTCGCCGAGCCGGTCGAGGAGGGGGCGGCAGGGGCACAGATCTTCCACGGAGGAGGCAACCGGCCGGGGCCGGGGCGTATTCCCGGGCCGGTGACGCGGCAGTCCGCGGGGCGGTCACGCGGCAGCCCCCGGGGCGGTTACCTGGAAGTTCCGTCTGGCCGGTGCCGGGAGCGGCGCACAGCATGGTTCGGCGGCCGAGCAGCCGCCAACAGTCGTCGTCACCTCCCCCTGCACAGGAGCAGCACATGTCCACGCCCCCGGCCCGTATGCGGGCAGTCGTCCAGGACCGCTTCGGCGGCCCCGAGGTCCTGCGCCTCGCCGAGGTCGAGCGCCCCGAACCGGGCCCGACGGAGATCCTCGTCCGGGTGCGCGCCGCGGGCGTCAACCCGGTGGACGTCAAGACGCGGGCCGGCGAGGGCATCGCCGGCTGGCTCGGCGACCCGCCGTTCACGCTCGGCTGGGACGTCTCCGGGGTGGTGGAGGCGGTGGGCTTCGGCGCCACGCTGTTCCGGCCGGGGGACGAGGTGTACGGCATGCCGCGCTTCCCGCACGTGGGCGCGGCCTTCGCCGAGTACGTCACCGCGCCGTCCCGGCACTTCGCGCGCAAGCCGGCGGGCCTGTCCCACGCGGAGGCCGCGGCGCTGCCGCTGGCCGCGCTGACCGCCTGGCAGATCCTCGTCGACACGGCGGACGTGCGGCCGGGACAGCGGGTGCTGGTGCACGCGGCGGCGGGCGGCGTCGGCCACCTCGCCGTGCAGATCGCCAAGTCCCGCGGCGCGTACGTGATCGGCACGTCCGGCCCCGCGAAGGCGGACTTCGTCCGCTCCCTCGGCGCCGACGAGGTCCTCGACCACACCGCCGTCCGCTTCGAGGACCACGTGCGCGACGCGGACCTGGTGGTGGACTCGATCGGCACCCCCGCCCACCAGCTCCGCTCACTGGCCGCCCTGCGGCCCGGCGGCCTGCTGGTCGCGGTCCCCTCGGGCGTGGACCCGGAGGCGGCCCGGCTGGCCGGGGAGCGGGGCGTCCGGGCCACGGGCATCCTCGTGGAGCCCGACCGCGCGGCCCTGGAGGCGATCACCGCCCTGGTGGAGTCCGGGGAGCTGAGGGTGGAGGTGTCGGCCGAACTCCCGCTCGCCGCGGCGGCGGAGGCCCACGCGCTGGTGGAGACGGGACGCACGCGCGGCAAGGTGGTCCTGACGCTCGGCTGACGGAAAGGGGCTGGTGCGCCGGTCGGCCCCCCGGTAGGTTCGCGGCGGACTTTGCGAACCCAGGGGAGGGTGAGTGCGTAAGGCATTCAGATGGCTGCTGGCCCTGACGGTGCTCGCGGGCACCGTCGGCGCCGGCGGCACCGCGACAGCAGCGTCGGGCACCGAGCCGGACATCAAGGAACGCGTCCTCAAGATTCCGGGGATGAAGCTGGTCGAGGAGAAGCCCTACGAGGGCTACCGCTACCTCGTCCTGACCTATGACCAGCCCGTCGACCACCGGAATCCGGCCAAGGGAACGTTCCAGCAGCGCTTCACGCTGCTGCACAAGTCGACCGACCGGCCCACCGTCTTCTTCACCTCCGGCTACAACGTCAACACCAGCCCGGGCCGCAGCGAGCCGACCCGCATCGTCGACGGCAACCAGGTGTCGATGGAGTACCGGTTCTTCACCCCGTCGCGGCCGTCGCCCGCCGACTGGTCGAAGCTGGACATCTACCAGGCGGCCAGCGACCAGCACCGCCTCTATGCCGCCCTCAAGCCGCTCTACGGCAAGAACTGGCTGGCCACCGGCGGCAGTAAGGGCGGCATGACCGCCACGTACTACCGCCGCTTCTACCCGAACGACATGAACGGCACCGTCGCCTACGTCGCGCCCAACGACGTCGACAACGACGACGACTCGGCCTACGACCGGTTCTTCGCGAACGTCGGCGACCAGGCCTGCCGCAACCAGCTGAACTCGGTGCAGCGACAGGCGCTGCTGCGCCGCGGCGAGATCGTCACCCGCTACCAGAAGTGGGCCGACGAGAACGGCAAGACGTTCAAGGTCATCGGCAACGCCGACCGGGCCTACGAGAACGTCGTCCTCGACCTGGTGTACTCGTTCTGGCAGTACCACCTGCAGAGCGACTGCGCGACCGTGCCCGCCACGAACGCCTCCACCGACGAGCTGTACAAGTTCATCGACACCATCTCGGGCTTCGACGGCTACACCGACCAGGGCATGGAGCGCTTCACTCCGTACTACTACCAGGCGGGCACCGAGCTCGGCGCGCCCACCGTGAAGTACCCGCACCTCAAGGGCCTGTTGCGGTACCCGGACGCCGTCCAGCCGCGCGCCTACGTGCCGCGGGACATCCCGATGAAGTTCAAGCGCAACGCGATGGCGGACATCGACCGCTGGGTGCGCGAGGACAGCAAGCGGATGCTCTTCGTCTACGGGCAGAACGACCCGTGGAGCAGCGAGCCGTTCCGCCTCGGCAGGAACGCGGCCGCCCGTGACGACTACCGCTTCTACGCGCCCGGCGGCAACCACGGCTCCAACATCTCCCAGCTGGTCGCCGACGAGCGGGCCACGGCCACGGCCAAGGTCCTGCAGTGGGCGGGCGTCGCCCCGGCGGCGGTGGCGGAGGACGCCTCGCACGCCAAGCCGCTCGCCACGTACGACGCGAAGCTCGACAAGCCGGTCGTCGAGCCGCGGAAGGGCCTGCGGCCTTAAGGACACCGGCCGTGGCGGGGTGACCCGCCGCGGCCGGCGGGTCAGGACAGGCGGCGGGCGCACCCGACGGGTGCCCCGCCGCCCACTTGTACGTACAGGTCCGTCGAGGGCGGGCACTCCCGGCGCGCGCCGACCTCCGTCGTGACGCGGTACTCGGGGGCGCGGGGCCCCGAGCCGTCGCAGGCGGTCTCCTTCACCACCCCGTCCCGCTGGGCGTAGAGGCAGTCTCCGGTCACCGTCAGGGGCCCGCCGCCCATGCCCGGGTCGCCCGGGTGGGGCGGCTGGAGGTTGCGCATGCAGGCGTAGCCCTCGGGCGCACTGCTCTCCTCCGAGGTGCCCTGGTCGAGGGCGTTGATGTGCAGGACGAAGTCCGTCTCGGCGGGGCAGCGCGGGCCGCCGGAACGGGGGCCGTTGTAGCGGGCGAGGACCCGGGCGGCGGCCTCCGCGCTCCGGCAGGACACCTCGGTGAACGAACCCGCGGCGCGCCCCGCGCACTCCCCGCGGGCCAGGAACGCCGGATCGTGCCCGGGGCGGGCGTGGGCCCCGGCGGCCTCGGCGGCAGCGGCGGGCTGCCGGCCCGTGCGGCAGCCGGTCAGCGCCCCCGCCGTGCAGGCGGCGGTGAGCACGAGCGCGAGCAGCGCCGCCCGCGGCGCGCGTGGCCGCATGATGACCCCCGTCCCCCCCCGATGCGCTCCAGCCTGGCTCCCCGGGCCCGGCGCACACCAGACGTGCGGGGCGCGCGACACCGGTGGAAACGATGTGTGTGCGGGCGCGTTCCGCCGGGCGCACGCCGGGGTGCGCGCGCCTCGGACGCGCCCCGGCGGAGGTTTCTCCCGCGGCCCCGCCCGCCGCCGGCGCAGATGGAACAGGGGGCGCGCCGACGACGGCGTGCTGCCCGCCGCAGGCGGCGGAGAGGGAGGTCAGCAACCGGCCGGCGGCGCGGGCCGACACCGCTCTGCGGGGGGTACGACGGCAGCACGGCCCTTGGACGGGCGGCGCCCCGGAGCGGTTCCGCACCGGGGCGCGCGTCAGTCGTGCGCGCGCCGTTTCGCGCCGAGACCGGGCAGCCGGCGGGTCAGCAGCCGCGCGCGCGGCGCGAGCCGCCGGGCCATCGCGAACACCGACTCCGTGCGCGAGCGGTCGCTGTCGAGGACGGTGAAGAGGTTGACCCCGAGGTAGAAGGTGATCGCGGCGTTGGCGAGGTCGCGCGGCGGGGTGAGGCGGGCGAGCGGCGTCCCGCCGATGACCCGCTCCAGGGTCTGCTCGACGAAGGAGATCCACGGCTCCGCCCGGACCCGTATCTCCTCGCGCAGCTCCGGCTTGGCGACGGCCGCGGCGACGAGCTCGGAGAACAGCGTCAGGTGCCCGCCGTCGAGGTCGCTGCGGTAGACGCGGGTGCCCGCGTCCACCAGGTCCTCCAGCGTGCGGGCGCCCGCGACGGCCTCGGCGAGCAGCTCCATGCGCTCGGCGGAGGAGCGGTCGAGCGCGGCGAACAGCAGCGGGTCGACGCCCCCGAAGTGATAGAAGACCAGCGCCGAGTTGACGCCCGCCTCCTTGGCGATCGTCCGCGCGCTGGACTTGGCGTAGCCCTGCGTCCGCAGCACGGTGTCCGCAGCACGGATCAGCCGTTCCTTGGTGTCCACCGTCATGTGTGCAGCCCTCTCGCCGAGGCTGCATCATACGATTTAAACGAGTGATGCAAAGGTTCAGAACGTCCTCAGGGGCCACTGTTCGCGCAGCGTGCGGATGGTTTCGGTGATCGCCGGCCGGCGGGCTGCGCCGCTGCGCCACAGGGCGGAGAGCCGCCGCACCGGGACCGGGTCCAGCGGCACGGCCCGCACGCCCTCCGGCAGCGGGCCCCGCCCCAGGCGCGGCATGAGGGCGATGCCGAGGCCCGCGGCGACCAGCGCGATGTGGGTGTGGTTCTCGGCCGCCTGGTAGGCGAGGTCCGGCTCGTGCCCGGCGGCGCGCAGCGTGCGCACCAGCCAGTCGTGGCAGACGGTGCCCGGCGGCTGGCAGATCCAGCGGTGGTGCGGCAGGTCGCTCCGGTCGAGCATGGCCCGCCCGGCCAGCGGGTGCCCCTCCGGCACCAGGACGTCGCACCGGTCCTCGCCGATCAGCACCTGCTCCAGGCCCTCCGGAGGGGCCAGCGGGGCGATGTCCCAGTCGTGGACGACGGCGACGTCGATGACGCCCTGGGAGACCAGGTCGACCGAGAGGTGGGGATCGACCTCCAGCAGGCGGGCGTCCAGCGCCGGGTGGTCGCGCGTGAGGCGGGCGAGCACGCCCGGCATCAGGCCGCGCGCCGCCGACGGGAAGGCCCCGACGACCAGCCGGCCCGCCGGCTGCCCGCGCCGTTCCTCCAGCTCCGTCTCCGCCCGCTCGACCAGTGCCAGCAACTGCCGGGCCGTCGACGCCAGGTGCCGCCCCTCGTCGGTCAGCGCCACGCCCCGCCCGCGCCGTTCCAGCAGGGTCGTCCGCGTCTCCCGCTCCAGCTTGGTGACGGCCTGCGAGACGGCCGACGGGGTGTAGCCCAGGGCCACCGCCGCGGCACTCACCGAACCGTGCACCGACACGGCGTGCAGCGCCCGCAGGCGTGCCAGGTCCAGCACCGAACGCCCCCCTCTCGTTTCAGCGTTGCTGAATCCCATCATGAAGGAACCTGTGCTGGTGCTACAGGGTCGGGGCGGCGAGGCTTGCCGCATGCGTCCCCTGCACCTCTCCCTCGCCGTTCTCGTCGCCGCCGTCTGGGGCGTCAACTTCGTCGTCATCGACTTCGGCCTCGCCCACTTCCCGCCGCTGCTCTTCTCCGCCCTGCGCTTCCTCGCGGCAGCCGTCCCGGCCGTCCTCCTCGTCGGCCGGCCCCAGGTGCGGTGGCGCTGGATCGCCGCCGTCGGGCTCGTCCTGGGCGTCGGCAAGTTCGGGCTCCTGTTCACCGGGATGCACCTGGGGATGCCGGCCGGCCTGTCCTCGCTCGTCCTGCAGGCTCAGGCCGTCTTCACCGCCCTGTTCGCCACGGCCGTGCTCGGCGAACGCCTCGGCCGGACCCGGCTGCTGGGCATGGGCACCGCCGTCGCGGGCATCGCCGTGGCGGCCGTCGACGAAGGCACGTCCGGGCCGGTCCTCGGCTTCGCCCTCGTCGTGACCGCGGCGGCCCTGTGGGGCGTGTCGAACATCGTCACCCGCAAGGCGGCGCCGCCCGACGCGCTGAACTTCATGGTGTGGGTGAGCACCGTCCCCGTCCTGCCCCTCCTGCTGCTCTCGCTCCTCTTCGAGGGCCCGGAGGCGGACGCCGAGGCGCTGCGCTCCCTCGACTGGAGCGGCGCCGGGGCGATCCTCTTCGTCGCCTGGGTCTCCACCGTCCTCGGCTTCGGCGCCTGGGGCTTCCTGCTGCGCACCTACGACGCCTCGGCCGTCGCGCCCTTCAGCCTCCTGGTGCCCGTCTTCGGCATGTCCTCGGCGGCGCTCTTCCTCGGTGAGGGCGTGAGCCCGCTGCGCTGGGCCGCCGCGGTGCTGTTGGTGTCCGGGGTGGGCGTCACGGCGCTGGGCGGGCGGCGGCGAGCAGCCCGCGCAGGTACTCCGCGCCCGGCCCTGCCAGTTGCCCGAAGTCTGCCGCTTGCGGATGCCAGCGCTTCTCGTACTCCCAGCACAGCCAGCCGTCCCAGCCCGACGCGGTGAGCGCCCGGACGCAGTCGCCCAGCGGCAGCACCCCCGCCCCCAGCGGCAGCGGTGCCAGGTCCTCCGCCGAGGCGACGTCCTTCACCTGGACGTAGCCCAGGTGCGGGGCGAGCACCGGGAGGCTCACCGCGGGGGACTCGCCGCCCAGCCAGGTGTGCAGCACGTCCCACAGGGCGCCGACGTGGGAGTGCCCCACGGGCCCCAGGACCCTTGCTGCGTCCGCCGCCCGGCGGTGCGAGTCGTGCGTCTCCAGCAGCACGTGGACGCCCCGGTCCGCGGCCAGGGGCGCCACCGCCCCCAGCCGCCGGGCAGCCAGCGCGTCCGCCTCCTCCGCGGGCAGGCCGCCCCCGCCGGGGAACACCCGGACGTAGCGGGCCCCCAGATCGGCCGCCAGATGGACGAGCCCGCTCAGCTCGCCCAGCACGGCCGCGTCGTCACCGGCGGCGGCCACCCGCGCGTAACCCGCCACCGCAAGGATCTCCACGCCCGAGCCGGCGAACTCCGCGACCGCCGCCTCCCGCTCCCGCGGCCCGCGCCCGGGGTGCACGGGCTCCTCCGGGTGCGCCCGCAGCTCCACGCCGTCCCAGCCGTGCGCGCGGGCCAGCCGCACCACCTCCCACAGGGGCAGTCCGGGCACTCCGAGCGTGGAGAACGCGAGCTTCATGGGGAACGCGTTCCCCCGGGGCGGGCGGGAAATGCTCCCCGTACGGCAGAAGGGGGCACGCACGATGAGCGCACGCAGAACCCTGCGCATCGCCATGAACGGCGTCACGGGCCGCATGGGGCACCGCCAGCACCTGGTCCGCTCGGTCCTCGCCCTGCGGGAGCAGGGCGGCCTCGACCTCGGCGACGGCACGCGCCTGTGGCCGGAGCCCGTCCTCGTCGGCCGCAGCGAGGACCGCCTGAAGGAGCTCGCCGGACGCTACGGCCTCGACCGGTGGACCACCGCACTCGACACCGTCCTGTCCGACCCCTCCGTGGACGTCTACTTCGACGCCCAGGCCACCTCCGCCCGCGAACCCGCCCTGCGCAAGGCCATAGCCGCGGGCAAGCACGTGTACTGCGAGAAGCCGGTCGCCTGCGACTGGGGCGGGGCGCTGGACCTCGCCGGCCGCGCCGCGGCGGCCGGAGTGAAGAACGGTGTCGTCCAGGACAAGCTCTTCCTCCCCGGCATCCGCAAGCTCAAGCGGCTCCTCGACGGCGGCTTCTTCGGCCGCGTCCTGTCCGTACGGGGCGAGTTCGGCTACTGGGTCTTCGAAGGCGACTGGCAGCCCGCCCAGCGCCCGTCCTGGAACTACCGCGACCCGGACGCCGGCATCACCGCCGACATGTTCCCCCACTGGGAGTACGTCCTGCGGGAGCTCTTCGGCCCCGTGCGGAGCGTCCAGGCCCACGTCACCACCCACATCCCGCACCGCTGGGACGAGAGCGGCAAGCCCTACCGCGCGGCCGCCGACGACGCCGCCTACGCGATCATGGAGCTGGAGGGCGGCGTCGTCGCCCAGCTCAACTCCTCCTGGACGGTGCGCGTCCACCGCGACGAGCTGCTGGAGTTCCAGGTCGACGGCACCGAGGGCTCGGCCGTCGCCGGGCTGCGCCGCTGCCGCGCCCAGCACCGCTCCGCCACCCCCAAGCCCGTCTGGGACCCCGACGTCCCCGCGGACGACGACTTCCGCGCGCAGTGGCAGGAGGTCCCCGGCAACGAAGCCTTCGGCAACGCCTTCAAGGTCCAGTGGGAGCTGTTCCTGCGGCACGTCGTCCTGGACGAGCCCTGGCCCTACGACCTGCGTGCGGGCGCCCGCGGCGTCCGGCTCGCGACGCTGGCCCGGACATCGGCCCGGGAGGGCCGCCGGATGGCCTGGAGCGCCACGTGATCCGGCTGCCCGGCGCCGGCGGGCGGCTGCACCCGTACGAGCCCTCCGGGCGGTCCCTGGACCTCGCGCCCGGACCGCCGCCCGTCTCCCGCGCCGTCCTCGCCGCCGCCCACGTCGTCGCCGACCCGCTGGGGAACACCACCCCGTACGGCCCGGCCACGCTCGACTGGGACGCCACCCTGGCCTTCCGCCGCCATCTGTGGGCGCACGGCCTCGGCGTCGCCGAGGCGATGGACACGGCCCAGCGCGGCGCGGGCCTCGACTGGCCGGCCGCGGCCGAGCTGATCCGGCGCTCCGCGGCGGAGGCGAAGGCCGCCGGCGGCCGCATCGTCTGCGGGGCCGGCACCGACCAGCTCACGCCCCCGTACGGCACCCTGGCGGCCGTCACCGCCGCCTACGAGGAACAGCTGGCCCTCGTGGAGGAGGCGGGCGGCCAGGCCGTCCTGCTGGCCTCGCGGGCCCTCGCCGCCGTCGCGACGGGCCCGGACGACTACCGGGACGTCTACGACAGCCTGCTGCGGCAGAGCGCGCGGCCCGTGATCCTGCACTGGCTGGGTCCGGCCTTCGACCCCGCGCTGGAGGGCTACTGGGGCGGCACCGGCCCGGACGCCGCCGCGGGCACTCTCCTGGCCGTCGTCGCCGCCCGGCCGGACAAGGTCGACGGCGTCAAGGTGTCCCTGCTGGACGCTGAGCGCGAGCGCGACCTGCGCCGCCGGCTGCCCGCCGGGGTGCGCTGCTACACGGGCGACGACTTCCACTACCCGGAGCTCATCGAGGGCGGCGAGGACGGCCACAGCGACGCCCTGCTGGGCGTCTTCGACCCGCTGGCGCCCCTCGCCGCCCATGCGGTGCGGGCGCTCGACCGGGGCGACCGGGACCGCTTCCGCTCCCTCCTGGACCCCACCGTCGCGCTCGCCCGCCACCTCTTCGCACCGCCGACGCACTGCTACAAGACGGGGATCGTGCTGCTCGCGTGGCTCTCCGGGCACCAGGACCACTTCACCATGGCGGGAGGCGGGCACGCGGCGCGCTCCCTGCCGCACCTCGCGCGCGCGTACCGGCTGGCCGACGGCCTCGGGCTGTTCCCCGATCCCGGCCTCGCCGAGGCCCGGATGCGCCGGCTGCTGGCCGTCCACGGGGTGGAGCCGTGACCGGCCTCGCGCGCTTCAGCCTCAACCAGCAGACCGTGCGGCAGTGGTCCCTGCCGGAGCTGGCGGCGGGGTGCGCGGCGGCGGGGGTGCGGCACGTGGGGCTGTGGCGCGGGCCCGTGCAGGAGTACGGGGCGGCCGCCGCCGGTCGGCTCGTGCGGGCGCACGGACTGTCCGTCAGCAGCCTGTGCCGCGGAGGCTTCCTGACCTCCCCCGAGCCCGCGGCCCGGGCGGCCGCCCTCGCGGACAACCGGGCGGCCGTCCAGGAGGCCGCCGAGGCGGGGGCGCCCGTCCTCGTCCTCGTCGTGGGCGGACTGCCGCCGGGGACGGGCGGCCTGGAGGGCGCGCGCGAGCTGGTGGCGGAGGCGATCGACGTGCTCGCCCCGTACGCGGCCGGGCACGGCGTGCGGCTCGCGATCGAGCCGCTGCACCCCATGTACGCCTCCGACCGCAGCGTCGTCACGACGCTGCGTCAGGCCCTGGACCTGGCCGAGCGGTTCCCCGCCGACCGGGTCGGCGTCGTGGTCGACAGCTACCACCTGTGGTGGGACGACACCGTGGCCGGACAGCTCGCGCGGGCGGGGGAGGGCGGCCGGATCGCGGCCCTCCAGCTCGCCGACTGGGTCACGCCGCTGCCGGAAGGGGCGCTGCTCGGCCGCGGCCAGCTCGGCGACGGCTGCGTCGACCTCCGCTGGTTCTTCGAACAGGCCACCGCGGCGGGCTACCGGGGGCCGGTGGAGGCCGAAATCTTCAGCACGCGGCTGTGGGCCAGGGACGGAGCGGAAGTCCTCACCGAGACCCTGGAGCGTTACCGTCGGTATGTCCTCGCTCGACCCGGGGTAGCCGCCAACGCTGAAATCGCACATAGGGTAACGGAAAGATAACTCCTTGAAAGCGTTGCAACCCTTTGCGGCCGAGGCGGGTCGTACAAGGCATCGGGCTTCCTGGGGAGGGATCCGGGGGGATTCGGAGGAAGCCGGTTTTGGGGGGACACGAGGGGGCCCGGTCGTCGGACC